>NZ_SCFM01000017.1 GCF_004138295.1 Ectobacillus funiculus
GTTTTGTGTTTTGTTCAGTTTTCAAAGAACTTGTCCATCGCCTGAAAGCGACTTTTACATCTTATCACTTTCAAAACTCATTGTCAATAACTTTTATCAAAAGTTATTTTTTATGTTTGCCGCTCACAGCAGCGAATATAAATATAACAACTTTAAACTTCAAATGCAACCCTTCTTTTTAATTTTTCTCCGGCTCTCTACTTTGCTAATATATTGGATGAAATATGATAAATAACTCCTGAAACAACTCTCACCCACCATATCAAATGATCTTCCAGATGAAAACTTATACTTTCTCAAAAGAAAAAAAGCCATTACCTTATGACAAGTAACGGCTTTTACATCAAGCAGCTTTTGTTTTCGTTTTACGTACCCTTGTTCCAGAAAAACGGCTGTGCAGCACACTAGCTAATAGACGAGCTAGTACATTAAACATAAGAACCATCACAATTAGAATTGCCGCAGATTTTGTTGCAATTAAACCTGCATCGGGTACAATCCCCTCAGAATTTAGCTTCCAAATATGAACCGCCAATGTTTCGGCAGGACGAAACGGATTAAGCGGATGCATTGGACTGCTAAAATCTGCTGCTGAGTTAAGAAACGGAGTTGTTAATCCTGCAGTAAAGATTAAGGCTGCCGCTTCACCGAAGATTCTTCCTGCTGCTAAAATAACACCTGTGATAATTTGAGGCACTGCAGAAGGGATCATAATTCTTACAATTGTCTGCCATTTTGTAGCACCAAGCCCTAAGCTTGCTTCTTTTACACTATTTGGAATATCTACAATCGCATTTTCACAAACACGTGTTAAGCTAGGGAGATTCAAAATCGTAAGCGCAAGCGCGCCGCCCATAACCGTATATCCCCAGCCTGTCAATGTAACAAACACTAGTAAGCCGAATAAGCCTACAACAATAGAAGGAAGTGAAGCCATCGTTTCGATACACAAACGGACAAAGTTTAAAAATCGTCCCCTCTTCGCATACTCTGCTAAATAAATGCCGGCTCCAAGTCCGAGCGGGATAGATATAAGCAGCGTGAGGAACAGCATGTAAAACGAGTTAAGCAATTGTGGGGCAATCCCCCCGCCAGCTCTTGTGTTGCTAGGCTGTCCAAATAAAAAGTCAGGATCCCAGAATCCCCAGCCTTTAGAGAGAATTTGATACATAAAAAAAACTAATAAAACGACAACTAGGGATGCTAAGACATATAAAATCCCTGTCCAAATATTATTGACTGTTCTTGCGTTCATAAGTTAGCGTCCACCTCTTTGACCGATCGCTCGAATGATTAAAATAAAGATAAAAGAAATTAGGAGCAGAATCATAGCTAATGTCCATAATGCATTATTCCATGGAGTACCGTTTAAAGTATTCGTCATATCCATTGTTAAAATGCCCGTCAGTGTTGATGTTGGACTATATAAGCTTGTTGGAAGCTTAATTGTATTTCCGATTACCATCTGTACAGCCAACGCCTCGCCAAATGCACGGGCTAATCCAAGCACAATTCCAGTTAAAATGCCGCTTTTTGCCGCCGGAACAATAGCGCGGCTAATAGCTTGCCATTTTGTAGAGCCAAGACCATAAGAAGCTTCTAAATATTCAAACGGAACAGAACGGACTGCATCAGACGCAATGCTAGCAATAGTTGGTAAAATCATAATGCTAAGCACCACAATTCCTGCCACTAAGCTAAAACCAACCCCCCCAAACGAATCGCGCAAAAGAGGAATAAGAATCGTAACCCCTAATAAACCATATACAACAGAAGGAATTCCAACTAAAAGCTCAAGAACAGGCTTTAGAACCCTGCTTCCAAACTTTGGTGAAATTAAATTCATGAAAATAGCAAGCCCGATTGCAATCGGTGCACTAATAAGAACAGCTCCAATTGATACAACCATAGAACCTACAATAAAAATCAAAGCGCCAAATGCTGGCTGCTCACTATTTGGATTCCATTTTGTAGACGTCAGCATCTCCCCAAAAGAAATACCGCTTTGGGTAAAAGATTGAATACCTTTTGCACAAATAAACCCAATGATTGCCAGTGTAATAGCTACTATTAATATTCCACAAAACGTAACAAGCGATCTTCCTATATACTCGCTTTTTATATAATTGATTTGTTTTTGCCCCTTCATCCTCTTTTATCACCCTATCTACACGATATAAAAATGAACAGGACTAGGACTGGCTTGGTAGCCAGCCCATCACCCGTTTGTATTATTTGTTAAGCTCTTTCATTGGGATATAACCCATTTCCTCTACTTTTGCCGCAAAATCTTCACCAGCAACAAAATCAATGTAAGCTTTTACTGCGTCTTTTGCTTCACCTTTTGTAATCATATACTCATAAGACCAGAACGGATATTTACCTGCAGCAATGTTTTCAGTAGTAGGTTCTGCACCGTCAATTTTCACTGTTTTTAATGCGTCTTTTTTCTCGCCAACCATATAAGACATTGCAAGGTAGCTGATAGCACCAGGAGTTGAGTTAACTGCTTGCTCTACCGCACCGTTAGAATCTTGTGTTGTACCAATGCTGTCGTTCGCTTTTGTGCCATTTAAAATCGTCTTTTCAAATGTTGCACGAGTACCAGAGGATGCAGGACGGTTGATTACGTTAAT
This sequence comes from Ectobacillus funiculus, assembly GCF_004138295.1. Taxonomy (GTDB): domain Bacteria; phylum Bacillota; class Bacilli; order Bacillales; family Bacillaceae_G; genus Ectobacillus; species Ectobacillus funiculus. The sequence continues at coordinate 2,637 of NZ_SCFM01000017.1, forward strand.
TTTCTCATCCTTGCCGCCTACTTCTTTCCAGTTTGTGATTTTACCTGAGAAGATATCCGTAATTTGTTGAACTGTTAAATTGTCAACCGTGATGTCTTTATTTACTACTACACCAAACGCGATACCTGCTACTTTATTATCAACAAGCTCTTTTGCCTGAGCCTCATCTTGAATTTTATCCTTAGCTGGAACATCTGAGTTACCGATTTGAACTGCACCAGATGCTACTTGGTTAATACCCGTTCCGCTTCCGCCACCTTGTACTGTAATAGATACCTTAGGGTTGTCTCCCATAAATTCAGTCGCAGCCTCTTCAGCAAGCGGTTGTAATGCTGTAGAACCAGCCGCCGTAATTGTTCCAGACACCTCTTGCTTAGCAGTATTATCAGTCGTTTTGTTGTTTGCTGTGTCTTCAGCTTTTCCGCATCCAGCAAGCGCGCCAGTAATAAGTAAAGCTGCAATCGTGAATTTAAAACCTTTTTTAGCCATGTTTTTTTGGACCCCCATTATTTGCTTTTTCATTTTTGACACTAACTCTTTCGTGCCATCCTCTTAAGCACAACCTCATTGTAGGACAACAATATTATGTTAGTGTTAAGCGTTTTTTAATTTTAAGTAAAGGTGTGTATGTACTGTATTCTTCGCACTACAGCCCATTATATACGCATGAAAATTAAGGATTTTTACGGATAATTCTTAGAAAAATAGACTTTTCTTTTCAAGGAAAAAACCTTTTGTAAACGGATTGTAAACGAAATGTGCTCTTCACGTTCTTTTTCTTTACAAAATTCTCTGCACAAAAAGTTTTGCCTTAGGGCAATTCAGTTAGCACAATTTCAAATTGTAGCGAATACGTTAGAAATATATCTTGACAACAAACGGCTGAATTAAATAATATTTTATTAACGAAAAGTTTCCCTAAGGCAAATTTTTAAGCTTATACTAAAAAAATAGAGGTGGGATAACTCTTATGGATTCAACTAAAAGTCAGCCCCTTTCTCAATTCACAACGGGGCATATCGTCAGATTAGAACGGATTGAGCTTCAAGGGACATTAAAACGTCGATTACTCGATCTAGGATTTATTCCAGGCGCTATTGTTAAGGTGCTTCAAAAAAGCCCGCTTGGAGATCCTGTTGCTTATCAAGTAAGCAGTACAACTATCGCGTTACGAAAAGAAGAAAGCTCCCTTATATTCTGCAAAAGTATAGGAGATGAACAGTATGAGTAAATATCGCATTGCCCTAGCAGGAAACCCGAACACCGGAAAAAGTACACTGTTTAATACATTAACGGGATTACGGCAGCATACGGGTAACTGGACAGGAAAAACTGTAGCAAAAGCAGAGGGAGAATATTTACACAATGAGCAAGGCTATATCATTGTTGACTTGCCCGGCACATACTCCCTTCACTCTAATTCTGCAGACGAAGAAATTGCACGCGATTATATTATTTTTGAAAAACCTGACGTGACCGTCGTAGTGCTCGACGCTACCGCAATGGAGAGAAATTTGAATCTTGCTCTTCAAGTGATGGAAATGACAAACAATGTTGTTGTATGTGTAAATTTAATAGATGAAGCAGAAAAAAAGGGAATTACGGTGGATGCAGGGAAGTTGTCTCACTCGCTTGGTGTGCCTGTTGTAAAAATCTCAGCTAGAAATAAAACGGGTCTGAAGCAGTTACTTGATACGATTGAACTCGTAGCAAAAGGGACATTAGAACCAAAGCCATATCAAGTAAGGTACAGTGATTCTATTGAAAAAATGATTACTGCGCTTGAACCCGAGGTAAAGAAACTATTTCAAGATGCATACCCAATCCGCTGGGTAGCACTGCGTATGCTCGATGGCGATAAAAGCTTGTTGGAAACCCTACAGCAAAACTATAAAACACCATCTATGAAGGAGGTTTTTGTTAATGGAGTATCGTTCAGCCAATGAAGCGCCTTCTCTTGAGCAGCTTGTTCAACATGCAAAACACTTAGCCGGAGAAAGTATCCATGATGATATTGTTGCAAGCATTTACCGCTCCTCGCATAGTATTTGCGAGACGGTTGTTTCTTATAAAGATCGGGAAAGGCTGCGCCGCTCTGAGAAACTCGATAATATTTTCACATCTCCTATCTGGGGATTCCCGATTATGCTTGCCATGCTTTCTGCTATTTTTTACTTAACAATTGCCGGGGCCAATATCCCTTCCTCTATGTTGGCTGAGTTTTTTGGCTGGATAGAGGGTTACTTAACAATTTGGTTCAAAGCTGTGCATGCGCCAGATTGGCTATACGGGGTGCTCGTTCTCGGCCTATTCCGTGGAACTGGTTGGGTAATTAGCGTTATGCTGCCTCCAATGGCCATATTCTTTCCTGCCTTTGCTCTGTTAGAAAACTATGGGTACCTGCCGCGGGTGGCTTTTAATATGGATCGACTCTTTAAAAGGGCCGGAGCTCACGGTAAGCAATCCTTAACAATGGCAATGGGTTTTGGTTGTAATGCCGCTGCGATTATGTCGACACGGATTATCGAATCGCCGCGCGAACGCATACTCGCTATTCTGACAAACAATTTCGTTCCTTGTAATGGTCGATGGCCGACGCTCATCCTTCTTGCTTCCTTGTTCATGGCGGCCGGCTATACAGGTGGTCTACAAACATTTGTCACATCGGCTGTCGTCGTTGGAATGGTTGTATTTGGCATAATTATCACTCTCACCGTATCATGGGTTCTTTCCAAAACTGCATTACGAGGAGTTCCTACTCAATACACACTAGAATTGCCGCCTTACCGTAAGCCGAAGTTTTGGAATACAATTATTCGGGCTACTCTCGATAAATCAGTATATGTATTGAAACGGGCCGTCATAGTAGCCGCACCCGCCGCTATATTAACATGGGTATTAGCTAATATTTATATCGGTGATACAAGTATTTTAATGTATATCGTGAACTTTCTTGATCCGTTTGCTCAGCTTCTTGGATTAGATGGCTTTATTTTAGCCGCCTTCATCCTTGGTCTTCCAGCAAATGAAATTGTCGTACCAATTTTGCTGATGGGCTACTTAGCAACAGGATCATTGACAGAAGTAGAGGATTTAACACAACTGAAGCAAATCTTTCTTGATCAGGGATGGACATGGCTAACCGCATTAAATATGATGTTATTTTCACTCCTCCACTTCCCTTGCGGTACAACATTAGTTAATATTTATAAAGAAACGAAAAGTATAAAATGGACATTTTTATCCTTCGCCATTCCGACAGTTCTTGCTATAGTGATAACATTCCTTGTTGCACAAATTGTAAGAGCGCTTGGACTTGTATAAAGAAAACTTCCTGATTGGCAAATCGCTAGGCGAAGACAAAAACATGGTTGCACTTACTCTTTATTCCTAAAATTTTCTACTACGTAGAATAAACTTCTCGTTAGAAGTTTATCTTCCTAAAAACAGGGACGGTTTAGTCTAGCCGTCCCTGTTTGCTTTAGGAAAGAAAGACGTCGCCTTCCAGTTTCACTCTGTAGCGATGAGCAAGTCGACTTGATGCCGCTGCTGCAATCGCTCCTACTAAGTCATCCAAAAACGCGTGAACCTTTCCAGATGACTTATCATTCAGCTCCTGCAAAACCCCTGTCTTCAACTTATCAATATACCCATAATTTGTAAAACTAATACTGCCGTACAAATTTAAAATAGAAAGAGCTAGTATTTCATCTATTCCATACAAGCTCTCATCTTGTTTAATCAACTGCTGAAGCGGTGCGGATAACTTACCATTTTCAGCCAATAGATCAAGCTCAATCCCTGTTAATAGCGCATGCTGTACCTCTCGCTTCTTTAATACGTGCTCAATGCTCTCTATACAATCCTGCATTGTCAAATCCGGAATATATGCCTTTTGCAAGAACATTGTTAATTCTGCAATATCCTCAATTCGAATCCCGCGCTCTTGTAAAGCCTGCATCGCAGCATTTTGCACCTCATTACTTGGAACAAAAGAATGATCCATATTAACAGCCTCCTTTTCCCTCGTGAATCATTGCTTATATTCTGCAATCAGATTCTCTTCTAGACGAGGAGAATATCTCCTGTGCTGATTCTCTCCCTCACTACGTTCTCCTCCTTTATCATTTTCTCGAAGAAGCCCCCCGCTTCAAGGAGCGGTAGCGAGTAAGCGGTGAGTAGTTCAAGGTATTATCAATATTCGATAATTAAAATTCATCGATAAATAAACCGTTAGGAAAGGACAGAGATGTAGTACTGTATTCCTTAAATTTCCGACTACGTCGAATTGTCTTCCAGCTAGAAATTTATACTTTCTTAAAGTGTAAAAAAAGAACCCTTCAAACGAAAGGTTCCGTAGTTATACATTTTACGTATCATGAAGCAAAGTTATTTCCCCTAGTCAGCATTTGCTTGGAGAAGGCTGAGTGCAGCTTCAACAAATAGAGCGGTTCCCATCGGAAGTCCGTCCTCGTCAATCGTAAACCGCGGATGATGATGAGGATACATAATACCCTTTTCCTCATTGCGAGCACCAATAAAGAAAAAGCAGCCCGGCGCCTTTTCCAAAAAGGCGGAAAAATCTTCGCCTGCCATCGTTGGAGCAAGCGAAACAACATGTTCTTTTCCGAACAGCTCTTGCGCAGTTTTCTCTATATGAGCTGTTACCTCATCGTTATTCACAACAGGACGATATCCATACTCATAAGCAAATGTGTAGGATGCCCCGTGAGCTTCCGTTACTCCCTTGACTATTTTCTCAATACGATTTGCTGTAATTCCCCTCAAATCATGGCGGAGACTCCGGACAGTTCCGGCAATTTCTGCTTTATCCGGAATGACATTATGTGTAGTACCAGCTTGAAATTGCGTTACAGAAACAACAAGAGGATCTAAAGGATTTGTGTGCCGGGACACGATTTGCTGTAATTGCGATACAATATTCATGCCAATCACAATGCTGTCAACCGTTTCATGAGGGATGCCTGCATGCCCGCCTTTTCCAAATACCGTAATTCGAAATACATCAGGTGATGCCATTGCAGAACCATAAACAATACCAATTTTCCCTACTGGAAGCGGAGACCAAAGATGCGCACCAATTACATAATCTACCCCATTCATCACACCGGCTTGTACCATTTCCTCTGCCCCGCCTGGAAAATCCTCCTCAGCATGCTGAAACAAAAAGCGAATCTCGCCGCAAACCTCATCCTTACGCTGCGAAAGCTCATATGCCACACCGAGGAGCATCGCAGTATGTCCATCATGCCCACATGCATGCATTTTACCTGGGTGCTTCGACGCGAACGCAAACTCATTTTCCTCTTGGATAGGCAATGCATCCATATCAGCGCGAATTGCAATCGTTTTCCCTGGCTTTTCCCCGATTAATCGAGCCATTACGCTGTATTTTGTAGGACGCGATACCTCTAAATGTGAGAAGGTACACAACGTATCAAATACAAATTGAGATGTTTTCTCCTCTTGAAAGGATAATTCTGGATACATATGTAGATATCTTCTCCACTGTATAAGCTGTTCCTTTGTCACAATTGCTTTCATGTCTGTTCCCATCCTCCTCATCCCCCTCTTTACCGTTTCCGGTGACAGCTATATTTCCTTTTATTGTACCAAAAAATAGTACACTCTTCTTTAAGAAATGCATAGAAAAAGTTGATACACTCCATCTTTCTAACGACAAGAGCGCTGAATAAATATTAAAAAGCAAAAGCCATCCTCTCTGCTACAGAAAAGTTGTTACTCCGGTAATAAAGAAATGGCTTGCTTTCCCATTTGCACCCACGCTTGTTCAAACTGCTTTCGTGGATGCGCTGTTCTAGGTCCGGTCTCTAATGGATCATTTACATATACATATGTTTCGTCATACCCGACAATTACCACGCTATGTTCATGGTATGTAATTTTCGCCTCTCCTGCACTTGTTTGCCATGTTTCAAATTTGCTATCTGGCAAAGACTGAAACGTAGCATTTGTAATAACCCAAACTGGCGACCCGAGGCCGATCATTTTATATACAGCCTCGATATCACGGCCTGTTAAATCTATCACCTTTCCAGGTGCATACCGTTGCGCGAGTTCATAGATCGGCTTATGATAGACCCCATATCCCGGTTGCGAAAACGTATATATATTCCCAACAAATCCTTCATTAGGATTGCCATGCTTGCCGGCTGTTTGAAATGGAACCTTTGCAATTTCCTGCGCAAGCGTCATTTTGTCAACATTCACGCCACCGTATTGTAACAGCATTGCCAGACTGGTCACCTCGCAGCCTCTCTGCAACTCCGGCAGCTGCTGCAAAAAAGGAACATGCTCAATTGTCGCTTGTTTCTTTAAATATAACTGCAGCTTTGTACCTAATTCCTCTGTTTCTTGAATTAACTTGTCCTTTTGTCTTTCTATCATATCTGGAAAATCAGAGGCACATGCGGAAGCAAAAAGCGCAAATGGCACAAAACTTATTGCATATTTCATCACTTTGAGCATATTGGATACTCCATTTAATTATTTTTCTTCTTATTGTACAAGAGGAAGGACTTCTCGAAAACTCATATTTTTTTCCTGATTGGACCTACAAAGGAATAGCATCTCTCTGCTCCTTTTTACCTGAAAAGAGATTTATGCGGCTTTGTTTTCTTAAAACATATCTCCTATTATAGATAGATATGGAGCAAAACAATTAGACTTCCGTTAAATTGCATTCTCTTAAGTTACAGTAAGGGAATATATTTAACATTATTTCACGAAAGAAGTTTTTAGAATATTAAAACTATTCAAAATAGTAATCTTATCTAAAACCTTCCCCTTAAATATCCAAATAAGAAACATATTATCTATTTTGCCATCACTTTATTCCGAAAGAAAATTTAGAATATGGAGATGCGGTGCTTAAAATAGTATACAATATGGCTGTGCTGCGGATTTAGCACACAGTCTGTAATAAGACTCACAAACAGGGGTTTATTTGTGTCTATTTTTCAACAATATTCGTCACACTATTGCTAATAAAAGATTCATAGGTTTATATTATTTTATTGGCATAGTGACAGTCAAAACAGAAAGGAGATTTATACCGTGCAATCTAAGAAAGCATTTTGGAAACTTGCTTCACTTCTTCCACTATCTTTTGTATTGTTCCTTAGTGGCTGCGATATGAAGATGGCCGTTTTGAACCCACAAGGTCCTAATGCGCAAAGCCTAAAGGACTTGATTAGTTGGTCATTTTGGCTAATGTTAGTGATCATTGTGGTAGTATTTGCATTATTCACGATTATCATCATTAAATATCGTGAGAAGCCTGAGAATATGGGGTATGAGCCTCCTGATCAGCATGGCAACACGCTGTTGGAAATCATTTGGACATTGGTTCCTGTCATTATTGTTATTGCCTTGGCAATTCCAACAGTAAAAACAACATATGCACTGGAGAAACCTCCAGAAAGTACGAAAGACAAAAAACCAATTGAAATTTATGTTACATCCGCAAACTGGAAATGGCTATTCAGCTATCCTGAAGAGGGAATTGAAACAGTCAACTACTTAAAGATTCCAGAAGATACTCCAATTAAGTTTAAACTTACTTCAGTTGGCCCAATGAATGCCTTCTGGGTACCAGAACTTGGCGGTATGAAATATACAATGGATGACATGGTTATGGATTTGTATTTACAAGCTGACCATCCTGGAGATTATTTAGGTCGCAGTGCTAACTTCTCTGGTAAAGGCTTCGCCGATATGGAATTTACAGTTGAAGCTGAAACACAAGAAGGCTATGAAAAATGGGTAAAAGAAGTAAAGGGAACTGCTTCTAAACTAACAAAAGAAAAATATAACGAAATTATTGAGCCTGGTGTAGTAGGTCGGATGACGTTCTCAAGCAACCATCTAAATTATGTAGATCCAGATTCTCTTGAGTATTGTGACTATAACTACTACAAGAACAAGAAATAATAACTTTCAATTAAGATTGGAGTGACTAAAGTGAAGCTTGACGAATTTTTTGTCACAGGTGACCCGATTATTTACGGTGCGGATGCTTCCATCGTTCTTGTAACACTCGGGGTCATTTATGTGCTGACAAAGTACAAAAAATGGAGATGGCTTTGGGACAATTGGTTAACAAGCGTTGATCATAAAAAAATTGGCGTTATGTATATTATCTCTGCCATATTAATGTTATTCCGTGGCGGTATGGACGGAATGATGATGCGTGCGCAATTAACATTTCCTGACTCACCGTATTTAAATTCACAGCACTATAATGAAATCTTTACAACGCACGGTACTGTTATGATTCTCTTTATGGCAATGCCGTTCGTAATCGGTTTAATGAATATCGCGGTTCCACTGCAAATTGGTGCTCGCGATGTAGCATTCCCATATTTGAATGCAGTTAGCTTTTGGTTGTTCTTTGTAGGTGCAATGCTATTTAACATTGCATTCGTTATCGGTGGTTCTCCAGATGCAGGCTGGACAATGTACTTCCCGCTTGCCAGTCCAGAGTTCACACCTGGCATCGGCAATAACTACTACGCAGTTTCACTGCAAATTGCCGGTATTGGTACATTGATGACAGGGGTTAACTTCCTTGTTACGATTTTAAAAATGAGAACACCTGGTATGACACTAATGAAAATGCCAATGTTCACATGGTCTATTTTAGTTACTTGTGTCATTATTATCTTTGCTTTCCCAGTATTAACAGTGGCACTTGCTTTAATGACATTTGACCGTTCATTCGGTACGCACTTCTTTACACTGGCAGACGGCGGTATGCCAATGCTTTGGGCGAACCTGTTCTGGGTTTGGGGTCATCCTGAAGTATATATCGTTATTTTACCAGCGTTCGGTATTTTCTCTGAAATAGTAAGTACATTCTCTCGTAAACGTCTATTCGGTTACAATGCGATGGTATACTCAATGATCGCAATCGCAGTTTTAAGTGCCCTTGTATGGCTGCATCACTTCTTTACAATGGGTAACAGCCCGGCGGTTAACTCGTTCTTCTCCATTTCAACAATGGCGATTTCGATTCCGACAGGTGTAAAAATCTTTAACTGGTTATTCACGCTTTATAAAGGGCGTATTCGCTTTACAACACCAATGCTTTGGACATTGGCATTTATTCCAAACTTCGTAATCGGCGGTGTGACAGGGGTAATGCTTGCGATGGCAGCAGCTGACTATCAATACCATAACAGCTACTTCCTAATCGCCCACTTCCACTACGTGTTAATCGCTGGTACAGTATTTGCAATGTTTGCAGGTTTAATTTATTGGTATCCAAAAATGTTCGGTCATATGCTAAACGAACGTTTAGGGAAATGGACGTTCTGGTTGTTCATGCTTGGCTTTAACGTTTGTTTCTTCCCGCAATTCTTCTTAGGTTTAGATGGTATGACTCGTCGTATGTACACATATGACTCAAGCATTCCTGGCTGGTTAGGTTTAAACCAACTATCCTCTGTTGGTGCGGTAATGATGGGTATCGGATTCTTAATTCTTTGCTATAACATCGTATGGAGCGCGCGTTACGGCGAGCGTGACCTAACAGGTGATCCATGGGATGGCAGAACGCTTGAATGGGCAACACAATCTCCTGTTCAGCATTATAACTTCGCTGCTCTTCCAGAAATCAAGCACTTAGATGCTTGGTGGCACATGAAGAAAAATGGCGAGTCCCATGTTGATGTGAAAAATATTAAACCAATTCACATGCCAAGCAACACAAACCTGGCATTCCCATTGGGAATTATCTTCTTTATCGCTGGGTTCGGTTTAATATTCCAGTGGATTCCAGTTGCAATCGTTGGCGGTGTTGGTATCGCAATCGGATTGTACCTGCGTTCGTTTGATTATGACAATGGATACTACATTGCCGTAGAAGAAATTAAAAAGACAGAAAAAGTAGCATAGAGAGGTGAAAGCACAATGGCAGCAGTGAGTGAAGAATACAAAAATGCTCCGCTGGAATATCAAGACGGCCAAGGCCGCTTGAATATCCTCGGGTTCTGGATTTTCCTTGGAGCGGAAATTGTTCTGTTTGCAACGCTTTTCGCTTCTTACTTGGTGTTGGCGGGCCGTACAGCAGACGGCCCAACACCGCTGCATCTTTTTGAACTAGGACCGTTGTTGGCACAAACACTCCTTCTTTTAACGAGTAGTTTCACTTGCGGTATCGCAGTTCATGAAATGCGCAAGCATAATTTAAAAGGTCTTATTGTTTGGTTTGTTATTACCTTACTTTTAGGCTTAGGCTTCTTAACCCTAGAAATCAATGAGTTTGCGACTTATGTGCATGAAGGCGCAACAATTCAAACAAGCGGCTTCTTATCAGGTTTCTTTACTCTTCTTGGAACGCACGGAGCCCACGTTACAGTCGGAACATTCTGGGCAATCGGAGTTATTATCCAGCTTGCGAAGCACGGCTTAACGCCAATTACAGCAAGAAAAGTGTTCATCATTTCATTATACTGGCACTTCCTTGACGTAGTTTGGATTTTCATCTACACATTTGTATACTTGAACGGGATGGTGGCGTAATTATGGCACAGCATAACACACAATCAGCTTCACACCATCATAAAGGGTTTCCTTGGTCACATGTTTTCGGATTTGTTTTATCCTTAGTACTAACATTTGCAGCATTATATTTAGCACTGTACACATCACTTCCTTTCTCTACAATTATTACAGTCATTGGGATTATGGCATTTTTACAAGCTGCTTTACAGCTTGTGATGTTCATGCATATGTCTGAAGGAGAAGGAATTACACAAACGATTACGATCATCTTCAGTTTCTTTATTGCTCTTGTTACTGTCGGTGGTACAATTTGGATTTTCTTTACAATGTAATGAAAATGGCAGTCTCTTCACAGAGACTGCCATTTTGTTATACTTTAAGAAAGGATAAATTTCTAGCTGGAAGATCATTCGACGTAGCAAGAAATTTTAGAAATAAAGTGTAAGTGCAACTACACCTTTGGCTTCGCCTAAGGACAGGGCTCGCCAATCGGCGAGTTTTCTTTATGTTTTCTGTATCTCTACTTAGTGTGATCAGTACACTTATTTGTTCTACATACGATTACGGTACAAAGAAATATGAAAAACAGTCATTTGAACAAGAAGGATAAATAGAAGCAGATAAATGGGATATTCAGGAAAGGATGAAGAAATAATAGGGTAAAACGGTAAAAGACATGCACAAAATGGGACAACCGTCCAAATGGCGATAAATGCGCTGCGACATGCTTTGGCAGTGATTTCCTGCTCCCTTTCATCAGCCTCTGGGAAAAACAAAGGAAACAGCCAAAAAGAAAGCTTTGTCTGCTTTTGCTTTCTCGATACATACATAATAATAAAGCTTAATAAGAATGCCAGTATAAACGGGCTAACATTCATCGTTATTCCCCAAAGTGGCGCTGGATTTTGCAAAATATAAGAGAATCGTACATTAGAACGATATAACTCCAATATCCCCCAACCAAATAAAAAAACGAATAAAATATTGAGTAAATAAGAACGAAGCACTGCATTCATACCCTTTCCTCCTTTTCCACTAACCAAAATACATCTTCCATTTTCATTTGAAATACATTACAAATTGTTAATGCAAGCAAAAGTGAAGGAACATAATCGCCTTTTTCAATAGCAGCTATCGTTTGTCTGGTAACGCCAGTTCGCTCCGCCAACACTCCTTGAGAGAACTGAAATCGTGCGCGCAATTCTCTAACCTTATTTTCAATACTCAAATACACCACCTCTATGAGCTATTGTATAATCGAATCAACAAAAAGTTAAGTATATTTAACAAAAAATAGATAAAATTGGTTTTTGAGGTATAAAAAGTAATGCCCTTTATAAGTTTTATGATAAAGGGTTTTGGATCTAGAAGTTATCCAGAAAACTCGTTGATTAGTGAGCCGTTAGACGAGGACAGAAGCGCAGTTGCAGCTTCACTTCATCCCCAAAATTTCCTGATACGTTGAGCTTGCTTCTAGCTGGAAATTTATACTTTCTTAAATAAAAAAAAGCATCGTCCAGAAGGACAATGCTTTTTTATTAATCAAACACAATAACTTTAACTTGTTTTACACCCCAGTTAGCTGCAGCTCCCTTAGATGGCAGAAGAACATCAATTCTATGACCTTTGATCTTTCCACCTGTATCCCCAGCTATCGCATAACCGTATCCTTCTACCCATACCTTCGTACCGAGCTTAATCACACTAGGATCTACTGCAATTAGCTTCATATTTGGATTTGCACCAATATCGTAGCCTGATGCTGTGATTTGTTCATGAGATGGACCGTCATACGGCGTGTACGCTGTTGCTGTTACATATAACTCGCGTCCGCCTGAAGAGTCTTTAGCAGAAGAGTCAGAGTTAGCAGCTGGCGTCTGTGCATTTGCCGCTTGCTGCGCTTGTGCCTTTTGCTGTGCTTGTGCTTCTTGCTGCGCTTTTGCCTCTTGCCGCGCTTGTGCTTCTTGCTGTGCTTGTGCTTCTTGCTGCGCTTGTGCTTCTTGCTGCGCTTTTGCAGCAGCCGCTGCAGCAGCCGCTTGTCGAGCTAATTCAGCCTCAATCGCTTTCATGCCTGCCTCTATATTCGCTTTTTCTTGTTGGGCAAGGGCAATAGAGTTATTAATGTCATTATACTTTGCTTGCACTGCCTGCAAAGCTTGCTGCTTTTTTGCTACATTGTTTTGAAGCTCCACCTGCTGTTTGCCCAATTTCTCTCTATCAGCCTCAAGAAGTTCCTCTTTTTGCTTAATAATTTCTTTATCATGTTCAATTTGCTCAAGGTCTTTTTGCTGAATCTGTAAAATGTCTTGGTCTGCATTTAGCAATGTTGAAACGGCCTGCATTCTCTCTAGCAGCTCTGCCAAATTATCAGAGTTAATAATAATATCAACAATTACATGCGTATTGTCATTTTCTTGAATAGATACAACACGATTACGCATAACATCCTTACGAGCAAGTACTTTATCCTCTAATTTAATAATTTCTGCTTTCTTCTGTTCAATAAGCTCATTCGTTTCCTTGATGCTTTGCTGAACTTTTGCTATTTCAGCCTCATTTTCTGCAACGATGCTGTTAATGCTCTGCAGGTCCTGCTGCAAGCCTTGTATTTCTGCTGAAACTGCTTGCTTTTCCTGCTCCTTTTGCTGAATGCTTGTATCACTTTGCTGCAATTGCTGCTGCAACTGACCCAATTGATCGCCGTTTTCCTCGGCACGGGCTGCAACTGTGCTCGAAATACATAGAGCACCTGTCAGTATAAGTCCTGCTATTCGCCTCATATACTTCATGCCTCTACCCCTCTCTCTGTACTATTTATAACATAAAAATGTTTCAATTCCTTTACAAACACTTTAAGAAATATAGAATTTCTCTATATATGAATAAAATTTTTGATTTTCTTTTGGTTTTTATTACAAATTATTACATAAAATCCAATTTACAACCAATTTCTTACAACTATAAATTACAATTTAGCTCATTAATTTTACTCATCTTAGAGAAACGAAATTTCAAAAATATGTTAGCAAAAAACAACAAATATAATATAGAAATAGAAAAAGTGCCGTAAATGGCACTTTTCTATTTCTATTCAGCATTAAGACGCTTTTAACTTGGTCTTTTGCCGCTTGTGAGAAGCAAAGCTATGTAAAATCATCCCCAGCATAACAAGCACCATACCAATGCAAGAAACACTGGATGGCAGCGGCGCAGATAACATCAGCATTTCTCCGCCCACAGCAAAGATAATCTCTCCGGATTGTGTCGCTTCAATTGCAGCTAGCTTTCGGACATCTCCCTTTGCTAAGTCTGTTGCAGCAAAAAATAAAACAGTAGCGATTACACCTGAGCTAATTGCCACAAAAAAGCATTGCAGCACCTGACTACTAGACGGTGCACCGGAGACGCTCCATTCATACGCACTTAATAGTAGCCAAACCGGCAGTGTCATAATCGTCATACCGAGCACACGCTCAAATGGCCCTATCCTTCCTTTGCATACCTCCATCATTTTCCGATTTCCAAGTGGATACGCAAAAGCAGCAATCATGACTGGCACAATACAGCCTAGCGCCTCCTTGATTCCTAATGCTGACGCATGCTCAACCTGCATGAACATAACACCTGTAAAAATAATAAGCGACATACTAAATCCCTTTAACGGCATTCGTTCGCGCACCCGTTCTCCATTCACACGCTTATAAAACAAGGGTGTGAGCAAAATACCAGCAATGATAGTCACTTGCCATGTAGATGCAATAAGCCATCCTGGTCCAAACGAAGCCGCAAAGCAAAGCGGTGCATAAAATAAAACAAAACCAATAAAGCTCCATATGAACCATTGAAAAGGCTGTTTTTTCATCGTAAGAAACAAGGATGTGAGCTTACCGCGTACCCCTACAATCACTAGAAGGAGAGGTATCATGAAGAAATAACGCAGTGCTGCGCTCCAAATCCAGCTCCCACCCTCTAAATCCATAGCCCTATTCAGGATAAATGTAAAAGCAAAAAAGAAGGATGCGAATAGTCCCAATGCAATCGCCTTCATGCCTTCCCTCCTCATATTTATTTTTAGCCTTATAAATTATACAAAAAATTTCTGCAACGTAATATAAATTTCATTAAAAATGCATTTTCTTCCTAGTGCCAATCTTATATGATAAAAATGGAATTATAGATACTGGAGGATTAGAAATGAAGGAATTCGAAAAGGTTCCGTACCGTGCAATCACTGTATGGAAACAGCGTGCCGCACTTATGCACGCTATCATTTGGATTGTATTTGGAGTCGGTTTTTTCTATGCGCAGCATTATAACATTCCCCTCTTTCCTCTTGCCATCATCGGAGGTTTGCTTCTCATATGGTCTATTTTACAAATAGGAATTTTACCGCGCTTACGCTGGCGATTTCATGGATACCGCATCACAGAACAGGATGTTTGGCTATATGATGGCGGCTGGTCACAGAAAACAACGGTTGTTCCCTTATTTCGTGTGCAGCATGTACAGCTTGGGCAGGATCCATTTTTACGGCGAGCAAATTTAGCTAATGTCGAGCTTGAAACTGCTGCAACAAAGCATCATATTCGCGGTCTTGACTTGTATCAAGCAGAAGAGCTCCGCGACTTACTTTTGCAGCGTCTAAAGGAGGAAAAACATGTATAACTACCGCCGCCATCCGCTCGTAATTCCTATGGGGGCAATTCGTTCTCTATGGGCGGCGATTTTACCGATTCTTTTTTCATTCGGACAAGCCATGCACAAAGGAGAAGGATTTTCATTTCTCACGAACTTTGGCATATTGATCGGCCTTATTCTCCTTCTCCTCATCTTTGAATTTTTAAAGTGGCGTTCATTTACATATGAATGGAATGACAAAGAAATTCGTATCGCAAGCGGAATATGGACAAAAACAAAAACAAGCGTTCCTAGAAGTGCTATTACAGCTGTTGACCGCAGTGCTAATCCAATTATGAAATTGTGCGGCCTTGTAACATTGAAGCTAGAAACCGCAGCTGGCGGCAAAGAGGCAGACGTTATACTTTCTTACATCCCAGATCATTTGGCAGAAGAATGGCTAGAAGAAGAGCAACATTCATACACGGCATATCGTTTTACTGGCAAAGAGCTTTTTCTATACGGCGCATCTTCTCCCGCAACGCTTGTTGCCATGGGTGCAGTCATTGGTCTCCTAAGTGACTTTTGGAGTCCAGACCACATTCTCGAAAAAAAGGAATGGTGGAAGCATCAAGAGCTCTGGTTATGGATTGCTGGACTAGCTGGGGCTGTGCTGCTTCTTTGGATCATCGCCTCCCTAGTTGTCGCAAGCAAATATTATGGTTTTACATTAGAACGAAACGAGGGTGTGCTCACAATCTCGAAAGGTCTTTGGAATCGCAGAACAATGCGGATCCGTGCAGGGCAAATACAAAGTCTCGTACTTATGCAACATCCGCTGCAAGCATTGTTCGGTTATGTGAGCGTACGTGCACATCTTACCTCATCGAGCGATGAAGACGGATCATTTGATAATGTTCTCTTTCCTCTCTTAAAGAAACGAGATTTAAACAGCTGGATAACCTACTACACCCCAGAATATACACTCCCTTTAGGAAAAACACCGCTTCCAAGACAGTTCCAGAGAGCTCCTATTTGGCGTAACATCATCATGACAGCTTGGACATTACTACTGTTCTTTTGGAAGGCATGGACGCTTTGGATTACCGTCCCGCTTATTTTGATAGCGGCAGGGCTCGGATATCTACAAGGTAAAACTGCTGCATGGGATGTAACAGACTATCATATCGCCTTCACATCGCAACGATTTGCGAAATGGACAGCCATTATCCCAATGTCACGCATTCAATGCGTAAAAATATATACAACACCTTTTGGAAGACAGCGCGGCTACAGCACCATTGCTGTCCACCATATATCTAGTTTTGTTGGTCATGCTGCTGAGCTTTCATATGTACCAACACCTGTTGCAAAGCGCATTGTATCTTTATATCAAATGAATAGAAGAAAAAAAGTCATATGTTAACACAAAACCATTCTTAATATGTCTAAGGTTGAGCTATCATAGCAATCTTAGGCATATTCTATTTACACAGTATTTGTATCAGAAGTGTGGATATCTGCAGCTTTTCCTATCCATACAGAAGACAAACCTTTGGGCGAAGCTATATTTCATGTTGCTTCCTGCAAAAAAAAAAAAAGAGGTGACTGTCATATGGACAATTCCCTCTTCCTCAATCAAGCTCCCTGTTCTTTTTTCCCATTATTCTTCTTCAGCCTATATATACACAAGCCCAATCAAAAATCGAATAGGCTCCTATCATCCTCCCAATGCATATTCTACATTGTATCTTTTATACTTACATCTGAGGAGGAATACTGTATGCATGAAATTGGAGAACCGTTTCGCCCATATAACAACGACCATACCGACCACAAAGACCACAAAGACCATAAAGAAGGCGGTAGTAGATTTTCAAAGGAGTTTGCGTTAATTATTGTGCTGTTTATTTTATTGATTATTATCGGTGCAACTTGGTGTGGCGGATTTGGCGGTCAAAGCTGCGCTCCTGTATACGGCTACGGCTACGGGCCTTACTACTGCTAAATCACTAGCCTCTCTCTAACAAGCCCTACCCTCTGCTCTTAAAAAAGCTCCTTGTGTTGGAGCTATTGTCTAGCGGACACTGCCGCTCCGTCCCTGAGCAAACCTACCATGCAAAAGACAAAAAATGCTTTGCACACAGGTTGTTCTTCCACAGGAGACGGGGCAAATAATGTCCGCTTTTCTTATTTCACTTTAAGAAGGTATAGGTTTCCAGCTAGAAATTCATTCGACGGAATGGGGAATTTTAGTAAAGAAAACTCGCCGATTGGCTTGCCCATCAGCTGAAACACCGCTACTAGGATTTATTATAAATTGGAAGCATAATTTCCACTTCTGTTCCCTGATTCACTTCACTTTTAAATACAATTCTCCCTTTATGAGACTCTACTATTCGATAGCTCACAGTCAACCCGAGACCGGTTCCTTTTTCCTTATAAGAAAAGAACGGCTCCCCAAGATGCTTAATGCGTTGCTCCGGAATTCCGCATCCATTATCCCTTACACGTACAAGCACCATATTCTCCTTCGTTCGGCTCAACGCAACTTGAATTTTTGTTGCTCCCGCTTCTACCGAGTTTTTAATAAGGTTAATAAACAACTGCTTTAACTGATTTGATTCGCATTCAATCAAAGGCAGATTTTGCTCAGCCTCAATATCAATTTCTGCACTGTATAGGTTGGTCTGTGATTCAAGAAGTGCTTTTACATCCTCCACGATAGAGATAATATTATCCTTCTTGAAATGCAATGTTTGCGGCTTTGCCAGAACGAGCAGCTCACCGACGATATGGTTAATCCTATCCAGCTCATTTAACATAATGTTGTAATAATGCGTATGTCCAGCATCTCCCTTTTGCAAAAGCTGTACAAATCCCTTTAACGAAGTAAGCGGGTTGCGAATTTCATGCGCAACACTTGCGGCTAATTCTCCGACTATGGAAAGCTTTTCTGCACGTCGCAGTCTTTCTTCTGTTTCTTTTATTTTCGTAACATCCTTCGCATATCCAGTAACACCAACAACTTTATTTTCAATAATAATGGGAACGGACGTACATTCAAAACTCATTTTCATGCCGTCCCTTCGCACAATCTCCAGTTCTTTACCTTTACTGCTTACTCCAGTTGCAATAATTCGTGAAAACTCATCGGTCACTCTTTCTTTATCCTTCTCAGAGATAAACGAAAGAATAGATGTTCCAATAACATCCTCCTTTTTATATCCTATCAAGTCTTCAAATATTGGATTCAGGTTCGTAATATTCCCTTGCAGATCAATCATATACACGAGATCCGGGTTATATTCAAACAGCGATTTATAACGCTGCTCACTTTCTTCTAGCTGCTTCTTCGCTTCCTTGCGCTCTGTAATATCCCGTCCAATTACAACCAGCCCTTTACGGCTGCCGTCTTCAAAAAACAAAGGAACCTTAATTGTATCAAATACCTTAAAGGTTCCGTCCGGAAGGGGAACACTCTCTTCACAATGTGTTAATTCACCCGCTTGCCATGTCTCTTCATCCGATATTTCACAATATTCTAAAGCTTCTTTATAGAAAGACGTATATTGGGCAAGCTCAGAATCCTTTTTCCCTCGGTAATCTACATGTTCTAAGTGAAACAGTTTCAAGCCGAATTCATTCGCCAGAATCCATCTTCCTTCTCCATCCTTAAAGTTGACAAAATCAACCATTGCATTAATCAACGTGGATAACCTTTGCTCCTCCTGCCTAACGTGCTGCAGTTTCTCCTCCTTTTTTAATAAAAAATAAATAAAGCCGCCTACTATGGCGATGTATATACTCCCTTTTACCCGCTGCCATAATGCAATGTCAAAAGTATCTATATAAGTCTCGAGTAAAGAATCTGTCGCATATAGCCAAATAACACTTAAAGTTATATATGCGATTAAAACCTTTTTCTTATTCAATACATTCTCACCCTTTTACGCTATACTTAGCTCCACATTTTTTGATTCTAACGCTCCTATACTAAATTTACAATGAAAAAGTAATGAATTCTTTTGAATTACTCTCCAAACATTTATATTTCCAAATTTACCTTTGGGTTTTTTCGGAATTCCTTCTAATTTTTCTCATTTTCCTCGTATGTTCGGAACTATTTGGAAAACAATAAAGGCATAATAAAAGAAATAGGAGGAAAAAACATTGTTGAAATCATTCATTGCTTCACTTTTTGCTGTCTTCATTTTCACCTTTGTTGCACCTTTTTCATCGCTTGCGGCTGTTCCAGAGGAAGAACTCAGTATCTATTTAGAGGATATTGGGTGGACAAGAGATATAATGGATATGTACGTGGAGCGCGCATCCCGTGGAACAAAAACATTAGCTTCCTTTGATTCTCTGGATGACCTAGCAGCCTACCTCGGACCACTCACAACGGAGGAGCAAGCACTGCAGGCTCTTTTGGATAAATACGGCTATACAAAGGCTGAAGCTAATAATCTGCTTCGTAAATATAACACTTCTGTAGATGAGTACACCTTTGTAACTGAATTAGATTTAGATCTTCTTGATATTCTAGCTAAACAACAGCAAACAGAAAATGGAGGACAATTGCCTGATACCGCGGGTAACTATACACTATATGCCCTATTTGGTATTGCCTTGGCAGCCTTCGGAAGCTTTTTTGTCTATAAGGGGCTTGTTGTAAAAAAATGAGAAAAATGGCTTTTTTCACTCTTGGTATCTTGCTTTGTACAATCGGAGGGTATCTTTTATATACGAATGGACAACAATTCACGAAAGGTAACACGCGGTCCCACTATAAACAAATACGAGTGCACACATTGCCCACTCTCGATTCTCAGCCTGTCTATCTAAGAGCACCCGCAAAGGGGGAAGTCCTCGGAACATTGGATATTCCTGCCCTGCATATGAGTCTACCTATTTATGAAGGGACGGATAAACAAGCGCTGCGAAAAGGTGTTGGCCACTATATAAGAAGTGTTCTGCCCGGCCAGACCGATAACTGTGTATTATCTGGGCATAATGACAGCGTGTTTCGCCGCTTGGACGAAATACAAAAAGGGGATGATTTTATCATTCAAACAAAGGCTGGCATCTTTACGTACCGTGTTACACATATGAAAATTACCGATCGAAACGATAAAACGGTTATTGTGCCAAAACCAAAGGCTTCACTTACCATCACGACATGCTATCCGTTCCGCTATATCGGCTACACATCAAAACGATATGTAGTAGAGGCAGCTCTTGTGGCACAGCATGTCCACGGTGATTCGAAGACCTCAAAAGCACCCGCATGAAAGAGGAAGGGGTCGATACTATACGTAAAATAAGCCTTAAGCAATTTGTACATGTGCTCAAGGCTTATTTCTCACTGTAGGAAATTATACATTTCCAACTAAAAGTTATTTACCGTAGTTAAAAGTTTTAGGAATACAGTGTAAGTGCAACTCCCCTTCTGTCTTCGCCTAACGGCTCACCAGTTGGCAAGCTTTCTTTAATTCGCTTATTCGATCGACTTAACATATCCAGCAATAGCCTTTATTTCCTGGGGGGATAGCGTATCCCGCTCTGGATATTGATGCTTCTCAATTGCTTCCTCAACCGTTTTCGCGCTTCCATCATGTAAGTAAGGCGCAGTCGCCCATACCCCCCTTAAGGTTGGCGGATCAAACTGGCCGGATGAACGCGGGTTCGTATAATCAGCTCTTGCATCTCCATTTGAATCCTTATCCAGTGGATTGGCAGTACCGATATTATATAAGAATTGCGTATTGCTTGTCGTTAACGTTCCCTTTCCATCAACCGCCTGCGTACTCGATGTAAAATACTCCCCTCCGTGACAGCTCAGGCAATTGGCTTTCCCCTGAAACAGCTCTTCCCCTTGCTTTGCTGTCGAAGTAAGCTCTCCGTGTGCATCACGGTAAGGACTTTTCGGGACAGGAAACGAGGTTGGTTCATTTAAATAGGCAAGCAATGCATCATACATATGCTGGACATCTGGCGAAATCGGCTTACTTGGGTCAACATCCATCATGCCGCCCATCTCATTCTGCACTGTATGGATATAATCTGTAAAATCATCTCGTGAGCCATCCCACATGAACAAGCCGGTTTTCGTTGCCAAAATATTGCTTGGCACGTTACGTGGTCCTTTTGCGCTCATAAGTGTTAACGAATTAATATCACCATCGCTATGGCATGACGCACAGCTCATCCAATTGTTTCCGGTAATTTCGTCGGCAAACTCATCGCTGTTCGCGCTATAAAAAATTGTTTTTCCTTCTCTCACAAGCGAGGAAAGCGAATCTTTGGCAATTAATTTTATCTTTGTATCTGTAGTTTTCACCTTGGCATAAGAGGATTCATCATTGGCTTGCAAAACAGCTAAATCATGACTCATCGCATTATGAACAAGAAGCTCTCCGCTTTCCTTCAAAAATACGAGTCCTCGCGGATTATTTCCAGGAATGCGTCTCACAACTTGGGAAGCCTTCCCTCCGCGCGCAAGATCAAATACGACAATATCTTCGCTTCCTGACATCACAACAAATGCTTTCGTTCCCTTTGAGTTGAAGGCCACATCATAAGGATTGGACACAATCATCGTATTGTTTTGATTGTCCTTCACGTTCATCTCCTCGAAGAGTTCCTTTCGCTGTTCGACGATTTCTTCGTCCTTCTCCATATCAATCACCGAAACAGCAGGAAAAATTGTTTCTTCAAAATGAATAACTGTATCTGTATTTGTCACTAAGTGCATAACCCAAGCTGTTTTTCCATCAGGCGCAATGACAAACTGCTCAATTGTATTTGGGGTCCCTTGGCTTTTTTTCCGATCTTCTTTATCGGGCGAAGCTGCAAGTGTAATTGTTTTTTGCACCTTATTTGTTTCTGTATCTACAACGCTGATAGTTCCATCCAAATAGTGCGGTACGTATAATTTTGTGCCATCAGCGGTAAGCGCTAATGTTCTAGGTCGATCTCCTATCTGAATAGAAGCTGTTTGCTTTTTTTTCTGTATATCAATGACAGAGACTGTTCCCGAGCGGAAATTGGCTACATATAGCTGCGTTCCATCTTGGCTTGTTACAAGCCCAAACGGTTCCTGCTCCGTCTTAATATGACTTACGACTTTGTTCTCTTTTAAAGAAACTATATCAATACGATTATCATACATACACGATACATATAAATACGCCTCGTCTGGGCTTAATGTCAGCTGGCGCGGTTCTTGACCGACTTTAATTTCTTTTTCCACCTTCTTAGAGGCAGTATTTACAATTGAAATGGTATTCACGTCAATATTTGCAATGTACGCCCATTTCCCATCCTTGCTCGTAACAATATTATCGCTATGAACTGCTGCATCCCTTATAACCTTATCTTTTGATGTAGCCATGCTACAACCTGCAAACGCTCCTATACAAAGGAGCGTCAGCAGGAAAAGAAAGAGCTTTTTCATCACTTAACCCTTCTTTTCATTATTTTTGTATTTCTACATTCACAAGTACCGGAGCAATCCCATATTTTCCATGTCCTGCTTGTAATTGCGGAACCATATCACCGTCTGTATTGCCGCTTTTGTCGCCTTCTTTATAAAAGTCTCCCGTATCCCAAAATTCGCTTGCTTGCATCCCTTCCTTGAGCGATGGACCGTCAATCACCTTATTATAAAAGTCAACATAGCGAGAAATGACCGTATCTTTTTCTAGAGAAGGATACTGCTCTTTATCGCTTTCCTCGTTGCCTAAGTTCAATAATGCGAGGCGGAGTGTTGCCGATAGACTACCGGCTGTAAATGGCGTATACTTCATTTCTCCTTTTGCTGTTTCATACACATGGAGATCCTTATTCCACATTTGCGTATCAACGGCATTGTACAAATTACGTGCTGCCTCACGGTATTTCTCGTCCTTCGTCGCTAAATAGACCGCTGTTAATCCGCGAATTGCACCAAGCTGTGCCTCAAGCGTGGCAGCCTTCTCATCCTGTCCTTTCCCGATTGTAAAGCCGTTTGCCACTAATCCAGAGTTTGTCATCATATTGGCAATCATAAAGTCTGCTTGTTTTTTCATCATTTCCAGCGCAAGCTTTCCTTCTTCCGTCTGCAATCCCTTTGCATCCTCACCGCTTGCATACCCAACTGGCAGCCCATCAATCGCACGTTCAAAAATACGTAACGCTTCTAGTGTATAGCCCGCATCAAACGTATCAACATAATCACCCTGCTTTACACCATCATGGGAACTGACAAATGCTCCAGCCTCTTTGTTAAAATGCATAGCTTCAAGATTTTTAAAGACTTGCAGAAGTACATCACGGTTTACGGAGTACGGATCATCTGCTTTTACATCATTACTGCTTGAGCCATCAATATTTTCCTTTGCGGCAGCCGCAAATGGAGCACCATCAAACGCAGCGCGAAACGCTGGATTTACTGCACCATTTTCTGGACGCTGATCCGTCATACCGTAAAACTCAGAAGATGGCCATAGCATAAGCCATTGATCACGAAGCAAGCTTCGTGCATCCGTCACTTCAAGCTTAGAAGCCTTCGCCGCTTCTGCTCCCTCCTCTGTCACCTTTATTTCATGAGGCAAATACACAAGCCCTTCCGAAGGGTTATACTTGCTTCCTGTACCGCTTGTCAGCTGTTTCGTAGATGAATTATAAAATAAGCCGTCACGAATATACGCTAGCTTATTCCAAATTTCTTCCGTTAAAACAACCCCTTGAAAACCATCAGCTGAACTAACACCAAGACGAACATTTGGATCGCTGTCCTGCGTAGAGGATGTAGCTTCTAGCTCCTCATCCTTATCAACCGTATGGAAGCCGCCCAAGAAATCTCCTGCCCAAAGCGATTGCTTGAGAAATGCTCCTCCATAAGCAGACGGCGTCAATGTCTTGCCCATTTTATCTCGGTCCCAGCGTAATGTTTTGAAGTCTACTTGATACACTGGAACATACGTCTTATCTTCATTTTTCGCATACACAGATGTATCAAGCTTTTGTGTATAATGCGGATCTCCGCTGCTGTACTCAATAAATGTCGGGTACATATTACGGAAAATCTCCTCTTTTGGATAACCAACGCTGTCAGCTAATGCATAAAACCGATCTTCCAATAACGCTGGACTTTGTTTTCCTGCTTCCTTTGCCATTTTCTCGACAACAGGTCCATTTAGAAGATGAAGACCTAGTCCAGACTTCTCTACCACTTCATACATCGCCTCTTCTGAGTATTCGTACGACTCAATTCCAGCAATATAATCAAACTCTGTAGGCTTGTTTACTTTTTTGGCATCCAACAAATCCAGATCAAGGCCGAGAGATTCAGCCAACGGCTCCCCTGATAATTCAAATTCCGCATACGCAAACATATTGGCTGCTGTATCAAATGTATAATCTGTAACAGGAGCCTTATATTCGCTGCTTTTCTCGTCTTCCTTTACAGTCGACTTTTGCGTGCAGCCCACTGAGATCAGAAGAGCAGCCGCTACAGAAACAGTAGACATGACTTTCCACGGTCGTTTCATGATAAACACCTCTTATACTCTACGAAAATGATAATTATTATCAAATAGTCCGAAACTATTATAATATGTATTTCCTGCCATGTAAACCTTACTCATGGTATTTCCATTGTAAGTATGTGGTAACAAGGTATAATAGCAGCATTAAAGAAAACTCGCCGATTGGCGAGCCCTGCCCTTGGGTAAAGACAGAGGCGTAGTTGCCCTTATACTTTATTCCTAAAATTCCATGCTACGCCGAATGAACTTCTATCTGAAATTTTATACTTTTTTCAAATGCAATGAAAACTGCCCCGCCTTGAATAGACGGAGCAGCTCTTGGTAAAATTATAATTCTCTAGTTTACAACTGGAGCATATGTCACAGCTTGGCTTCCCATTTGTACCCAAGCGGCTTCAAATTCCGCTTTCGATACTTTCGTGCCTGCCTGTTCAGCAAGCGGATCGTTCATATATACATAGTCTTTATCGTAGCCAGTAACTAGCACACTATGCTCACGATAGGTAATTCGGACAGGACCGGAAGCAGTTTGCCATGTATGAAGCTCACTCTCAGCCAGTGTTCTAAAGGTAGAGTTCGTAATCACAAATACCGGAGTACCGGCTTGTAATGCTTCATACACACTCTCTATGCTAAGCCCGCTTAAATCCTTGATTCTCCCTGGCAAATATTGCTCTGCTAAACTGGCGATAGGACCATGATACACTCCATAGCCATTCTCCGAGAACGTATATATATTTCCTACAAATCCATCATTTGGGTTTCCTCGTATACCGTTACTTAAAAACGGGACTTTTGTAATCGCTGCAGCCAAGGCCATTTTATCAATTTGGACTCCCGCATATTGCAGCATCATAGCCAAGCTCGTTACTTCGCAGCCGCGTGCTAGCTCAGGCATTTGTTGAATAAATGGAACGTTCTGTAATAACACTGTCTCCTGCTGCAATGCAGCACTTTGCATTTCTACTGGCTGTGGAGTAGCAGCAGCTTCTATTGTAGTAGCACCCGCGTTATTTTCAGCTTGCTGTTCCTCCTCTTTTTGTTCACTCTCTTTCTCATCAGTATTCTCTATAATCGCCACTGTATTGCCAGAAAAGTTGAGGTCATACACAGTACGTATATATACTATAAAAAGAATTGCAACTGCAAGAACATAAATAGGCCATCTCGTTCGTCTGTTCATATGTTCTTCTCCCACTCTCCCAACTGTCTATTTCTCAACATACAAACCTTAGCATGCTAGGATGAAAGTATAGTGAAATTGAACGAATCACCATCTACTTGCTAATGCTTGAAGTGAACCTTCTGTTGGAACATGATAAAAGGGTATGAAGTAAGAAGCAGAATAATTCTCCTAAAGCATTGAAGAGTTGTCATATTTCACAATCTTCACATACCATTTAAAGTTTCTTCATAAAATGATTATCTTCCTTTTTTATGGGAAATGATAAAAATCTTGTTACAATAGAGCTAAGCTTTAGAATAGAAATGACTGCACAAAAGAATTCACATACAAAAGGTATATAATATGAAAGAATAAAAACATTTGTTAGGAGTATGCATATGAAAAAACGCTTATATGTCCCATTGCTGCTTACTGCTTCTCTAGCCCTCAGCGGTTGCGGCACAAAAGAAGAGGCTCAGGAAAAAAAGGAAGCAACTGAACATACCCATGCCCATGGAGTCACTGGTGATATAACAGAAATAACAAAGAATGCCGATACACTTCCATCATTTCTTTCCTCGCAGTCGGAGCAGGTACAGCAAATCTATCATATAGCTGCTCAAAACCATGAACTCCTAAGCTGGATCCCATGCTATTGCGGCTGCGGAGATAGCGTTGGGCATAAAAGCAATAAAAACTGCTTTATCCGAGAGATAAGAGAGACAGGGGAAATTGTCTGGGACTCACATGCAACAACATGTGTAAATTGCCTAGAAATCGCCTTGGAGTCCGCTTCCTTAAAACAAAAAGGAAAGTCAACAATAGAAATTCGCAATTATATTGATACAAAATATAAAGAAGGATTTGCAAAGCCAACTCCGACACCAATGCCGCAATAAAGAAAACTCGCCGTGATTGGCGAGTTTTCTTAAAAGTGTCAACCAAAAAACACCGCTCTGTCATACAAAGCAGTGTGCTTTATCCATTGAATTGCGGCGTTATAATCCGCTCTGGATGTGTATAAATATTTAATGCTTGATTGCGAATGAAGCCAACAGCGGTAATCCCAAGCTCTTCCGCTAAACGCAGCGCTAGCTCAGTTGGCGCCGATTTAGAAAGAACAATACCACACTTAATTTTTGCCACCTTCAGCAGCACTTCAGAGGAAATACGCCCGCTAAATACAATCACTTTATCTTCTAACGAGATAGCGTGTTTCAGACAATATCCATATATTTTATCAAGTGCATTATGTCGGCCGATATCTGTTCTTGCGACAATGATCCCATTACTATCACATAAAGCAGCATTATGCACACCGCCTGTATCCTGAAAAATAGTTGATGACATCTGCATCATCTGCATCAGCCGAAAGCAATCCTCAACAGAAATCCTTGCAGCGGTCTTTTGAATTGGCTTCACCGTCCTTGCATCATTGTAAAAATAAAAACTTTGGCGGCTTTTTCCGCAGCAGGATGTGACATATCGTTTAGAATGAAACATCTCATTTAGCTTATTTACTTGATACGTAGTTACAAATGCTTTCCCCGTCGTTTCAATCACCTGCAGTTCCTTTATATCCTCATAACGGCTGATAACACCTTCTGATGCTAAAAAGCCGATGACAAGCTCCTCAATATGCTCTGGACTGCAAACTAACGTCGCAAATTCCTGTTCATTTAAGATAATCGTAATCGGATATTCCGTTACAATTAAGTCCTCTATAACTTGCAGCGTTCCATTTTCATACCGCAATACTTGATTGGTAACTTGCATTTGCTGATCCACAGCGCTCTTCTCCCTCATCTATTTATTTTCCTTTTGACTCAATGGATTGCTCGAACACGAAGACAGTCATAGCGATATCTTCATCAATATTAATATCAGAAAACATCCGCAGCACCTTCGCCCCCATTAATGCTTCAAATTTGTTTACTACCTCATCTTTTTTATAAATTTGCTTCACCATCTTTGTACGAGCTTCGTGTACCATTTGCTTCCCTTGCTCCGAGCTGATCATAAACTTTTCAACGTTCGTCAAATTCCCCTTCATCTCGCTAATCGCCCAATTACCAACAAAGCGGGTGCTAATTTCCTTCGGTCCGTTTCCGACAAACTCCTTCCGTACCTCCCTAACGAGCATGCTGAATTGGTGTTCTAAGTTTTTCGACATCGTCTTCCTCCCCTATCTTTCGAAATAGTTGTCGTTAAGGTAAGAAAACCCATTTGTACGACAACGGACAAATGGATTTCCTCTCTTCACTATTCCTTTAATCCCTCACCGATACCTTTTAGTAGGTTCAACCCGAAGCCAATCGCCCGATTTATATCAGGATCCTTCAATACCTTCATTAAGTCCAATATACCAACCTTTTCACCCGATTGAAGCCCCTGCTCTGCCTTTTGTAAACCATTCGCTACACTCGTCATCAGCTTTTGTGTCATCTCGGGATCAATGGCTGTTAATGCTCCACCCGCGGCCATTGCATTGTTAATCATGTTCGTCACAGGCGGGCGCGTTAACTGTCCTACCGCAATTTTTGCTACACTCTCCTTTGCCTTTACAAGACTGCCTAACGCTTCAAGAATACCGCTATCATGTAATTCTTGCAGCAAATGGAGTGTTTCAAGCAATGAATCTTTATTTTGTGCAACCTCAGAAAGAAGATTCTCCAAGGATTGCACTTTTTTTTGTTCTTCCGTAAGCTCGGTTTTCTTAATAGTTTGAATTGGCTGTGCCATTATGCATTCCTCCTGTCATAGAAACCAGGTTGTACATGTTCGTTCATGCTTGCGATGGCAACATAGTCGCCGCGCTCCCATTTACGGTAGATCTCAAGACCCATTTGCGGCGTACGAGTTGCATTACGCGGATTAAATTTCGGAAGCGGATTTTCTCCCTCTAATTCAAGAATCTCCATACGAACCTTCGCTTGCTTATAAGCAGGTGTATGTGTCACAACATCTACTGCACCGCCTGTTAATAGGTTAACCGCGCTTTCGTGGCTAGAGGAGTGCATTGGCACGTATACTGTTTTACCTTCTACCCGATCTGTTACAAGAACCGGCAATCGAATTGCACCGTATGGTGATACAAGGCGTACAAGCGTTCCATTCTTCACGCCGCGCTCTTTTGCAAGCTCAGGTGATACTTCAACAAATACTCTCGGAAACTTATATTGTAGTCCTTCTGCTTTATGCGTCATGTTTCCTTCATGGAAGTGCTCAAGCAGACGTCCGTTATCAAGTGACAGGTCGAACTCTTCTGGGAATTCTACCGGCGGCACATAGTCAAACAATCCGAAGCGGGCCTTCTTGTCAGGGAAGTTAAAGCCGTTCATGTGCAGAACTGGTGTGTTTGTTCCGTCTGGTGAGCCCCATAGGAAGCTGTTCCAGCCCTCAAGCACATCATAGTTACAATGTGTGAAGAACGGTGTTAAGCTTGCCATTTCAGCAAAGATTTCACTTGGATGCTCATAGCTCCAGTGGAAGCCCATGCGATTTGCTACCTGCTGAAGAATCCACCAATCTGGCTTGCTGCTGCCAGTAACCTCTAACGCTTTGTATAGACGCTGTACGCGGCGTTCTGTATTTGTAAATGTTCCGTCTTTTTCAAGTGACGGCGCACCCGGCAGGATGACATCAGCAAATTGAGCAGTTGTTGATAAGAAGATTTCTTGTACAACAAGGAAATCAAGCTTAGAAAGCATATCTTGTGTATGATTAGAATCAGCATCTACCCATGCCATATCTTCACCGACAATGTACATTCCTTTCAATTTGCCTTTGTCAATTGCCTCAAGCATTTCAATGTTGTCAAGCCCCGGCTGTGCAGGAAGTGTTACGCCGTAAGCCTTCTCGAATTTCGCGCGAAGTTCATCATTAGCAACCGGCTGATATCCAGGGAAGATGTTTGGCATAGTCCCCATGTCAGCTGCGCCCTGTACATTGTTATGTCCGCGAAGCGGAAACGCACCTGCATTTTTGCGCATCATATTTCCTGTTGCAAGAAGAAGGTTTGCAATTGCAACAGATGTATGAGAGCCGGCAATGTTTTGGGTAACACCCATCCCCCAGCAAATTGCAGTGCCATCAGCATCACGAATCATTTCAGCCATTTGGATTAATGCTGCTTGAGAAATACCCGTAATCTTCTCTGCTTCTTCAAGCGTATAAGGAGATACCATCTTTAAGAATTCATCGTATTGGTTGACATGCTTTTGGATAAATGCTTCATCGTGCCAGCCTTGGTCGATCATATATTTTGTAACTGCAGAAAGCCATGCATAATCCGTTCCTTGCTTTGGACGAACGAACAAATCAGCACGGTCTGCCATTTCATGTCTGCGCACGTCAACTGTAATCAATTTTTGTCCATAAAGCTTGTGCGCGCGCTTAATGCGTGATGCGATAACAGGATGTCCTTCTGCTGGAGCACATCCTACTAAGATAACAAGTCCTGCGCCCATGATGTCATAAACTGTGCCAGAGTCGCCGCCGATGCCGCCTGTTTGCTGCAAGCCCCAAGAAGCAGGGGATTGGCAATAACGGGAGCAGTTGTCAACGTTATTTGTTCCAAATACTTGACGAGATAGCTTTTGAACTAAATAGTTTTCTTCATTTGTGATTTTAGAAGATGAGATAAAGCCAAGTGCATCGCTTCCGTACGTATCTCTAATGCCACCTAGCTTTGTTGCAACAAGATCGATTGCCTCTTCCCATGTTGCTTCTATAAATACATCGCCTTTACGAATTAACGGTGTTGTAATACGTTCTGGTGAATTTACGTAATCCCAGCCGAACTTTCCTTTTACACATGTAGATACACTATTGACAGGTGCATGTTCAGAAGGTTCAATTTTAAGAATTTGGTGGTCTTTTGTCCAAACCTCAAAGGTGCAGCCTACACCGCAGAAGGTACAAACTGTTTTTGTCTTTTTTGTGCGTGTATCGCGCATTGCTGCCTCAACCTCAGACACTGCAAAGATTGTTTGATAATCCGGTTCTACCTCTTTTACAAGATCGATCATAGGATTAAGTAAATCCTCTTTAATTCCTGTCATAAACCCAGCATTTCCAAGCATGGATTTTTCCATTAATGCATTACAAGGACACACTGTTACACACTGTCCGCAAGAAACACAGGAGGATTCGTTAATACTTTTTCCTCCATCCCATAAAACACGTGGCTGGCTGCTCTCCCAGTTAATCGTCAATGTTTCATTTACTTGCAAGTCTTGACATGTTTCAACGCAGCGACCACACAAAATACATTGATCTGGATCATAACGATAAAACGGATGAGACATATCTACTTCATAGCCCTTAGAACGATGCGGACGTGTTTGATGTTCTACCCCCATCATTTCAGCTGTATTATGCACACGGCAATTACCGTTGTTATTATCACAAACTGTACAATACAATAAATGATTTTCTAAAATCCGATCCATTGCTTCTTCTTGCGCTTTCTTTGCAAGCTCAGAAGCTGTTAAAATATTCATGTCAGCCTCTACAACAGTAGAACACGCACGCATAATGCTGCCATTTACTTCACACATACATGTATCGCAGCTTTGAACCGGACCAAGAATCTCTGAATAACAAATATGTGGGTGTTGTATCTCCTGGGAAAGCAGATAATCTAAAATACGTGTTCCTTGTTCTACTTCATGTGCTGCTCCATTAATAAGAACATTCACTTTTTCCGACAATATAAGTCCCCCCTATAAATAAAAAACCCCCATAAAACAGTTGCCATACCTAAATGGCACAAACCGTTTCATGGGGGGAGAATATCTGAGCATATTAAATACTAGCGATCATTCCCGCCATATCATGTGTGAGGAGAGCAGGATGTCACAGCAATACATATTACTTGACCTCAATGCATCCTTCACATTTTTGTTAACTCTATTAATAAATATACCACATTTTTTAAATTTTTGTGAACAAAAACCAGTTATAACCAGAAAACTTTTCTATCCAAAGCATCTCTCTTTACGCAGAGAATTATTTAACGTAAATAGATTCAGCTACATTGCCTTTTTTAATTTTTTATTCGGTGCAGAAGCAACGTTTTCGATTGCATCCTTTTATTTTTTGTGAATATTGTGTGACTATCTTTTAGCTTGTAAAATTTCCGACTACGTCGAATTCGCTTCTAGATGGAAATCTATACTTTCTTAAAGTTTAAAAACACTGCTCTCTTCTTTAGAGCAGTGCCATTCTTCCAACCCTCTCTTGAATGAATAGGAGGAATATTTATACCGGATGCCTTTTTATTTTAGCAGGTAAAGGACGTACACTACCAGCCTTCCCTTCCTTCGATTTATTTTCGTTTGGTTTGATAAAGAGCATCACTAAAGCTGCCCCAGCTAATCCGAGTAAACCGGACACATAGAAAATTTTAGAATCCGAGCCCTTCATCAGGAAAGCATAAATCGGAGGTCCAGCTGCGACTCCAACAAATCTCATTGAGCTGTATAAGGAAGTAACCGTCCCGCGCTCCTCCTTTTCAATTCCTTCTGTGATCATGGCATCTAAGCTTGGTAAAGAAAGCCCAATTCCAATTCCCGCTATTACGAGTGTAGCTACCAGCATATAAATACTATGGAAAAACAAAGGAATTACAAATGCTCCTCCCAGCATTGCAAATCCAATAAGTGTACACCGCTTCATTGTCTTCTTTTGGTCACCAATTTTCTTCCCTGTAATATAAGAACATAACGATAGCGCTGTGAGCGGAATAGCAAGAACAACACCTTTCCAAATGCCATCAACACTATATTTTTCCTCTAACAATGTAGACAGGTAAAATTGAACGCCAAATAAGACAAACATAATAATCGCACCTAGTATGAAAATTGTGAGCAGCCATCTTTCCTTTTGACGAATTGTTTCCATCACAGTGTGGACAAATTCTTTAACAGGTACCTTCTTTGGCTCTTGTTTAGGCGGTTTAACGAGAAACGCAATAAGCAGAATAGCAGCTGCACATAGGATTGGAATAAACCAAAACGGGAGAAACCAAACTACGGCCGCAAGTATAGATCCTAGAATTGGACTTAATACCTTCCCAAAGGTATTGGATGTTTCAATCATCCCTAGTCCGCAGCTCACGTCTTTTTCATCCTTAAATATGTCACCAACGCACGGCATGACAACTGGCATAGCACCAGCCGAACCAATTCCCTGTACAACGCGTCCCGCCAAAATCCACCAGTAAGGGTTCTCAAGTTTCCATGAAGCCCAGCCAGTGATCACTCCCCCAATTCCAGCTAGAATCAAACTAGGGATAATCACTTTCTTTCTCCCCCATCGGTCAGATAAATAACCTGCTACAGGGATAAGAAAAATAGCAAAGATGGAGTACACCGTAATAATCATTGAAACCTGAAACGCAGTAATATCGAGCTTTCTTTCAATGACCGGAAGAACAGGAATAAGCATCGAATTCCCTAAAGTCATGACAAGAGGTACAGATGAAAGTGCCCATAGACAATATTTTTGTTTTTTCTGCATAACATTCTCCAGCCTTTATAATGTACAAAACGAAATACACTGCTTATTACAAGGGGGAAAGCAAGATATCCTTGAATAGCTTGTTCCGGATTCCCCCTAAAAATCCCTACAGTTCTGATCACAATATTATAATGATGTGAAGCATCCCTCACATAATTAAGCTTCCCCTCCTATTGCATTTTTACCCGTCTCAATCCTTTGTATATATAAGGTAAAGACAATTCGCCAATTGGCGAAGATAGCTACGGAGTTGCACTTATACTTTATTCCTAAAATTTCTCACTACGTCGAATGATCCTCCAGCTGGAAATTTATACCCTCTTAAAGTATAAAAAAAGCATACACGTAAATGTGTATGCTTCTTCCTTTTACTATGCCTGTTCTTGTACTGGTTTCTTCCAGAAGCCAACGATTAATGCTGTTACAATAGAACCGACTAAGATTGCTAACAAGTATAAGAATGGGTTTCCTTTTACAACTGGGATAACGAAAACACCGCCGTGTGGTGCAGGAAGACCGATATGGAACATCATTGTCAATGCACCTGCAACTGCAGAACCAATGACAGCAGCTGGAATTACACGACCTGGGTCAGCTGCTGCAAATGGAATTGCACCTTCCGTAATAAAAGATAGACCCATAACATAGTTAGTTTTTCCTGCTTCGCGCTCTGCTTTTGTAAATTTGTTTTTGAAGAATGTTGTTGCAATTGCAAGTCCTAATGGAGGAACCATACCACCAGCCATGATTGCTGCATGCGGAGCAAAGTTTCCTGCCGCGATTGCTGCAATACCGAATGTATAAGCTGCTTTGTTGATTGGGCCACCCATATCAATTGCCATCATACCGCCAAGAATAATGCCAAGTAATACTAAGTTTCCAGTTCCAAGACCATTTAACCAATCTGTTAAGCCTGTATTTAAAGCTTTTACTGGGCCGATAATAACATAAAGCATAATTGCACCAGTGATAAAAATACCAAATAATGGATATAATAATACTGGTTTAATACCTTCTAATGATTGCGGTAAACTGCTGAATACTTTTTTCAATAGAACTACTACGTAACCTGCTAAGAAACCTGCAATCAAACCACCTAAGAAGCCTGCGCCGCCGCTTGCAGCTAATACCCCACCAACCATACCAGGAGCAAAACCAGGACGATCGGCAATACTCATTGCAATAAATCCTGCTAAAACTGGAACTAAAAGACCAAATGCACCGCTGCCGCCACCGATATCCATTAATAATTTTGCAAATGGATGGAACGCAGGGTCTTTTGGATCAAATGCTTTAATACCAAACATGAAACTAATTGCGATTAAGATACCGCCGCCCACAACAAACGGAAGCATGCTGGATACACCGCTCATTAAATGCTTATAGAAGCCTGCACGCTCAGTTTTCGCTGCGCCGCCGCCTTGATTAGAGCCACTGCTTTTATAAATAGGAGCATCCTGCTTCACCGCACGATCAAGCAGCTCTTGCGGCTTACGGATACCTTGTGCAACCGGAACTTGAATAACGTGCTTACCATCGAAGCGGTTCATTTCAACTTGTTTATCAGCAGCTACGATAATAGCAGTTGCTTCCTGAATTTCCTGTGCTGTTAGTGCGTTTTTCACACCGCTGGAACCATTTGTTTCAACTTTAAGATCAATGCCCATTTCTTTTGCTTTTGCTTTTAAAGCATCAGCAGCCATATATGTGTGTGCAATTCCTGTTGGGCAAGCTGTTACAGCTAATACCTTTTGGCCAGAACCAGAAGAAACTGTTTCTTCCTCTGCTGCTTCGCTCTCTTGCTCGTCAATTGCTGCTAATACATCATTTATTGTTGCAGCGTTCTCAATTTTGCTGCGGAATGCAGGGTTCATCAGCATAGAGGATAAACGCGATAATGTTTCTAAGTGTGCGTTGTTTGCCCCTTCTGGCGCAGCAATCATGAAGAACAAGTGGCTTGGTTGGCCATCTAATGCCTCGTAATCAACGCCTTCCTTAGAACGTCCGAATGCGATTGCTGGTACTTTTACTGCACTTGTTTTTGCATGAGGAATTGCAATTCCTTCACCAATACCTGTTGTGCTTTGTGCTTCACGCGCCAAGATCGCTTCCTTAAATTTTGCTTTATCTGTTAATTTTCCAGCTTCATTCAGCTTATTTACAAGCTCATCGATTGCTGCTGCTTTCGTTTTCGCCTGCAGATTCAAAATTACTGTGCTGCTCGTTAAAAGCTCTGTAATCTTCATGTGAATCCCCCTTTATACTTGAGTAATCGTGATTTCCGGTAATAGTTTTTCTACTTCTTCTTTTGTGCATAAGTCGCTTGAGAAAGCTGTAGCGCTGCCGCTTGCCACACCATATCGGAAGCATTCCTCCAAAGCCTTTCCTTTTGTGTATGCTGCTAAAAATCCACCGATCGTAGAATCTCCGGCTCCTACCGAGTTCTTGACTGTTCCTTTTGGCGCATTTGCGTATAAAATTTTATGATTTGTAATTAAAAGTGCACCTGCTCCCGCCATGGATACAATCACATTCTGGATACCTGATTCCACAAGTCTTTTTGCATATGCAATCGACTCTTCCTTACTTGTGATCGTAGTTTCAAACAGTTCTCCTAGCTCATGATGATTAGGCTTTATAAGAAACAGCTTTTCTTCAATGATTTCCTGCAAAGCTGGCCCACTCGTGTCCGCTACAATCTTTACTCCACGCGCTCTTGCTGCTGCCGCTAATGTTTTGTAGAAATCTGCCGGAACAGAAGATGGAAGACTTCCCGCTAATACGAAGATATCTCCCTCGTTCATAGCTTCCACTTTCTGCAATAATTCATTAATCTGTTCTATTTCAATAGTTGGACCTTGTCCATTAATTTCTGTCTCATCTCCGGACTTTAGTTTCACATTAATACGTGTAGTTCCATTTGCTTTTACAAAATCATGATTTACTAGTTCTTTACTTAATTCTTCGCGAATGAATTCGCCAGTAAATCCGCCGATAAATCCAAGAGCTGTATTTTCAACCCCTAAGCGCTTCAATACCCTTGAAACGTTAATCCCTTTGCCTCCTGGATATTGCTCTGTACGTTTTGCACGGTTTAAATCTCCTAACCGGATAGAATCCAGTTCGACAATGTAGTCTATGGAAGGATTTAGTGTACATGTATAAATCATTTTTTCACAACCTCTATAAATGTTTTCTCTTTATATAGTTTCCACAGTTCTTCATCACATTCACTTGTGATGATAGCTGCTTCATGCAAATCCGCAATTTTGGAGAATGTGCTTTCGTTCCATTTCGTATGATCAGCCAACATATAAGCCTGCTGTGAAAGCTGAATAGCCAAACGCTTTACGAATGCCTCTTCAGGGTCTGGTGTTGTATAACCATAAGTAAGATGAATGCCATTTACACCAATAAAGCTTTTATCAAAGCTGTACTGTTCCATCCCCATCACAGCACCTCGTCCTACTAACGCGCGTGTTCTTTGCTTGACAAAGCCGCCCGTCAAATAGGTAGGAATGCTATTCTCCAGCAACGCCTCCAGATGGGTGATACCATTTGTAACGACAACCACATCTTTGGCTTCTATATAAGGAATCATTTGCAAGGTTGTTGTACCTGCATCTAAAAAGATGCAATCACCATCTCGAATTAAACTCGCTGCATGCTTAGCAATCTCTAATTTTTCTTGCAAATTCTTTGTCGATTTCTCAGACACACTAGGTTCTTCCCTTTTCTGCTGAAGCAGTGCAGCGCCACCATGAACGCGTTTGAGCTTCCTTTGGCTTTCAAGCTGACTTAAATCCCTTCGAATTGTCGATTCAGATGAAGAAGTCACATCTACAAACTCCTGCAGCTTAACAACTTCTTGCTTCTCCAACAAATCGAGGATGATACGATGTCTTTCTGCTGTCAGCACGTTCTCACCCCCTAAGTAAACCATTTATTGTTTACGCTTTCATCATACACTATAAATAAATCAAAATCAATCATAAACGTTCAAAAACAACCAATATTTTTTTAAGAAAATATCGAATTTTATCTAAAAATGTCAAACGAGAGCAAAAATAATCATAAATAACCATTTCCCAGATGTTTTATTAAAGAAAACTCGCCGATTGGCAAGTCCTACTCTTGGGCGAAGGCAGCGGCGTAAGTTGCACTTACACTTTTCCCTCTAAAATTTCCTGCTTCGCTGAATTTTCTCCCGTCTGGAAATTTACACCTTATAAAAATGTAAAAACTCTCCAACTGAATTGTTGGAGAGTTTATGTCCTACCATATTGTTGTATCGTAACTATCGAGCTCCGTTTACTTCACAGGGATTCGAACGATAAATGTACTTCCTTCGTTTAACTTGCTTGTTACATGAATTGTTCCTTGATGGGCATCCACAATCCATTTTGCAATGGATAATCCGAGTCCGTGTCCGCCCATTTGCCTTGCGCGCGATTTATCGACTCGATAAAAGCGATCAAATACCTTGTCACAATCCTCTGGCGGAATCCCTACTCCTGTATCCCGAACCTGCATAATAAACATTTTATTTTGCTCCGTGCCTTCCGTAGATAAGCTTAATTGTACCAAACCATTATTTGGCGTGTATTTAATCGCGTTATCCAACAAAATGTAAAGCAGCTGCTTCAATTTTTCCAAGTCTGCATATAAATGGATATCAGAAAACGCATGAAATTGAAGACTGATATTTTTAGCTGCAGCAATCGGCTCTAATGATTTAACAATCGTGTCGGCAT
Organism: Ectobacillus funiculus; assembly: GCF_004138295.1. Taxonomy (GTDB): domain Bacteria; phylum Bacillota; class Bacilli; order Bacillales; family Bacillaceae_G; genus Ectobacillus; species Ectobacillus funiculus. The sequence goes on from NZ_SCFM01000017.1 coordinate 40,778, forward strand.
GTGTACGAAACTCAAACGAATCCCGACGTACTTCTAGCGTACCTGAATCCGATCGCGCCAATGTAAGCAAATCACCAATTAGGTTGGCCATTCGTTTTACTTCATCCTTCATATTTCCTAAAACATTACGAGAAAACGGATCTTCTTCAATTGTCTCCTCCATCTCCAATGTATCAATAGATGATAACAAAACACTTAAAGGCGTGCGCAACTCATGCGAAGCATCCGCCACAAACTCCCTTTGCCTTGCGAAAGCATTCGCAATTGGAATCATCGTTCGTTTTGATAAAAAATGACTAATAGCTAAAGCAACGATAAAAAATAAAAGACCAATTCCTCCAAGAACAAAGATGACCCACTGGAATATTTTTTGTTGCACCGATACATCTTTTCCAATATAAAGCCTTCCTACAACTTCATTTTCATAATAGACAGGACGCCCTACCATCATAATGTGCATCGTACGATTTTTCTCAAATTCGATATGTCGTTCTTTTCCCACTTCCGGAAGGTTTACCTTTACATCTGTATAGCGAACCTCTTCTTTGGACGGCTCCCAGTTTCGCAAGGTTTCCAGCAAATTGGACTGCATCCAACGTATCGACTCATCTCCGACCAAAACTTCATCATTTTTGCCTACTACATAATAAAACAACAGGCTGTCATTCGAAATAATCACATTCTCATCAACTGAACCAGGTCTTGAAGCTTTCTTCTTTTGAATAAATTCATCTTGAATAACATTAATCTCTCTTTTGGCCAGTTCTTTCATTTGCCTTTCTTGCTGTGTGAATATGATGTTATATAATAGTGCGTACACCACCGCAATGAATAGAACGAGAAACAGCACTAGAACCCCGCTGTATAGCAGTGTGAGGCGATTTTGGGTTTGGGAGAATACATCCTTTCCCGAAAGAAACTTTTGAAAATAGCTTTTAATCTTCAATTTTGTACCCCACCCCGCGGATGCTTTGAATTACATCCTGTTGTCCAAACACATCAAGCTTTTTTCTCAGCAATTTCACGGTAGCATCCACAATCTTCAATGATACATCCGCATCATATCCCCATACACGATCTAAAATGAGTTCACGAGGCAATACTTGTCCTTTATTCTGCACTAGCAAATCAAGCAAACCAAATTCACGAGGGCTAAGCAAGATTTCTTCTTCTCTCTGACGAATCACACGGTTTGTTCGATCCAACTCAAACGAACCAAGAGAAACACAGTCGCCTACAATCGGCACATACGCTCTACGCGTTAACGCTCGAAGTCGTGCCAACAGCTCAGCAAGTTCAAATGGCTTTACTAAATAATCGTCAGCACCGGCATCCAACCCCTCTACACGATCCTCCACCGTATCCTTTGCCGTGAGCATTAAAATAGCCCCTGAATAACCGTCTTTACGTAAGCGACGACATACATCTGTACCATCTCCGCCCGGCATCATCCAATCTAAAATCAATATATCATAATGAGAAGATTTCGCGTAATCATAAGCATCTCCGCCCTCTTGCACCCAATCTACTTGATAGCCGCCTTTTTTCTTTAACATATGAACAACAAGTTCACCAAGACGCACATCATCTTCTGCCAAAAGTATATTCATCCAAAATCTCTCCTTTTTAGACGTACATTCTTTCATTATACTAACAAGTTTTAATGAAAAAAAGGTGAAAGACCTGTTATGCTTATACAGAATTGTCTAAAAAGAGGAGAAGAGTATCCTTAGAGTTGGAGGAATAGCGATCTAATCACTTTACGTTAAAGAAAACTCGCTGATTAGCGAGCTCTGCTCTTGGGCGAAGACAGAGACGTAAGTTATGCTTACAATGTATTCCCAAAATTTTTGACTACGTGGAATTCGCCTCTAACTGGACCTTATCCTTTCTTAACGTGAGAGTAACGGGCGTATGTATCTGCTCCTTTTATTGCACATACACATTTCCATCCAGAAGCCACGGTACAAACTCTACATTTTTTGCTTGATCAGGAAACTGCTCTTTAATCGCCTTTGCAAGTTCCTCCGTACTGCTTCCCTCTTTGTAAATACCTAGTTGCTTGGCTACGCTCTTTATTTTCGCTTCTTGTACCTCATTGAAGAGCTGAAACAGTCCTTTTCCATACATTGAAACACCAAGTTCTTGTGCCTGCGCAATCATTTTTGCTTCAGACACTTCCTGTGCGATGGTCTCTAATTCTTTATTAGCTGTCTCAATTCCTAATGACTTAGCCTCGTTCATTATCCTCGTACGATACAACTCCTTAGCGTCAGCACTGGCATCACTATCTGCGGCAGCAACCCCGAATACTTCCTGTATCATTCTTTTCTCCGCTAATTCTTGTGTTAACGTAGAAACGGTTTTTCCTTCTGTAGAAATTCCTATCGCTTCTGCTTCCTGCTTCAGCTGCTTTGTATAAATTTCCTCAGACAGCTCCCCTGTTCCTTTCCCATCAGTTTCAATACCAAGACTTTCCGCTTCTGTTCGCAGTTCCTTATCCTGAATCTCCTTCTCTAAAATAAGAGCATCCTTTCCCTCCGTGCTAATTCCAAGTTTTGCTGCTTCTTCCTTTACTGCATCTTCATCTACAGTATGGGTATCCTCCATGTCCATTTCAACAGCCCGTGTATCTTCTTTCTGCTCAGTCAAACCGACATTCCCACCAGCACTTCCAAGTGTAAGAGCTGTACTTATAGCAAGCAGCAATCCTTTCATATTCATCGATCTCCTTTTCTAATCATGTTCTATCCCTGTTTATCTAACCCCCGCCATCCGGCGAAGACAGAGGCGTAGTTGCCCTTATCCTGTATTCCTAACATTTCCAAATACGTCGAATTCGCTTCTAGCTAGACATTTATCCTTTCCTACAGTGTAAAAAATCGTTGTCTAGCAAAAGCAAGAAAACGAAGTAATGCACCGGCAAATACTTCGTTTTTCTTAGTTATCCATGTCGAAGCGCTTGAATTGGATGCAGCTTCGATGCTTTATTCGCTGGGAATACTCCAAAAATAACTCCCACAACAAGAGAGAATAAAAAGGCTAGCAGCATTACATTTGTAGAGTAAACAACTGTCATGCTTGCGGCAGCAGCGAGAATCTTTGTAATGAGAAGTCCTAATCCCACTCCGATTAAGCCTCCCATTGCGCTTAATACAACTGCTTCAATTAAAAACTGCAGCAAAATGTGCTTTCGCTTCGCACCAATTGCTTTTCGAATCCCAATTTCCTTCGTTCTCTCAGAAACGGATACGAGCATAATGTTCATAATGCCAATACCGCCTACTAACAAGGAGATACTTGCAATCCCTCCGAGCAGCAGCGTCATTGTGCCTGATACGGAGCTCATCGTATTCATAACATCCTGTTGATTCACTACACTGTAGCTGTCAGATTTATCAGGAAACAGATTCGCTAATAATCGATTTGTTTGCATTTGAGCGAATGTAAGTGTGTCTGCATCCGTTGCTTGTATATATACTGTTTGAATCGATGTACTTTGAGTCACACGCTGCGCCGTGCTAATCGGCATGATAATCGTAGAGTCTCCCGATTGGCCAAGCGAGCTGCCTTTTGACTCAAGAACACCGACAACCTTGTAGGATGTTCCATTTACCTTGATTGACTGCCCGACTGGTTCAGAAGCCCCGAACAGCGTTTGTGCTGTCGTTGCCCCAAGTACAACAATTTTCTGTCTGTACTCCACATCCATATCTGTTACAAAGCGTCCTTGGCTCACTGTCAGATCGCGAATCGTTTGATACGCCTCCGTTGTTCCTGTTAACGACACTTGTGTGGATGTTTTCCCATTTTTCACTGTTACACGCCCTGATACAGCTGGGGCAGCAGCTGAAACACCGTTTAGCCCCGCAAACTGATCTACATCATCTAACTTGAGCTTGACCTCATCTGTGCTAATAATATTGACAGTAAGTAAATTTGTTCCAAGACTATTAATTTGATCTGTTACTGATTTACTCGATCCCTGCCCAATCGCAACGAGTACAATTACAGAAGAAACACCAATAATAATACCGAGCATTGTAAGAAAGGCGCGCAGCTTATTGCTCTTGATACTGCGCATTGCCATTTTGATAGATTGTGTCAAACCCAAGTAACTCACCTCCAACCTCTGCTAGCCGCTTTTCTTCAAATAGCTGTCCATCTTGGATACGAACTCTGCGCTTTGCCTGCAGCGCAACCTCGGGGTCATGCGTAATTAATACAATCGTGTGGCCTTGTTCATTTAAATCCTGCATAACCTTCATAATTTCCTTGCTCGTTTTGCTATCTAATGCACCAGTCGGCTCATCGGCAAGCAAAATCGGCGGATTGCCAGCAAGCGCGCGGGCAATTGCCACACGCTGCTGCTGTCCTCCTGATAATTGTGTTGGTAAATGATGTGCACGATCACGCAAGCCAACCTTATCTAAACATTCATAAATTATATTTTGTCTTTCCTTCGTTGAAACACCGCGATATAAAAGCGGTAGCTCTACATTTTCAAACGCTGTAAGTTTTGTTAACAGGTTGAAGTTTTGAAAGATAAAGCCAATTTTGTTGTTTCGTACCTCGGCCAGTTGACTATCATTCATTTTCTCAACCTCTTCTCCGTCAAGAAAATAATGTCCTGAGTCAGGTCGGTCTAGGCAGCCAATCATATTCATAAATGTTGATTTCCCTGAACCGGACGGACCCATGATCGATACGAAATCACCCTTTTGAACCGTGAGTGACGCTTCATTTAGCGCCATCACGATCTCCCCACCTAGCTCATACTTTTTGATCATTTTTTCGATTCTAATAATAGGCTGTGTCACGTTATCTCGTTCCCCCCCCGTTTGTGCCTTGTTGTCTGTTAAATCCTCCCATGCCGCTACCCATATTACCGTTACCTCCAAAGCCGCCCATCATCATACCTTGGCCTTGCTGCGCATTTGTTGAAGAAGATGATCTAACTGCAGGCAATTGCACGGTTTCACCTTCTGTTAAGCCTTCTGTAATCTCCACATATGTGTCGTTGCTAATACCTGTTTGCACTGTTTTTTGAGAAGCAGCTGCTTGTGTATTTGCATTACCAGATGATTCAGAAGCTGTTGTTGATGCTTCACCCATTAAAACAAATTTTTGATCTCCTCGGGTGCGTACTGCTTCAATTGGTACGTATAATACGCCATCTTTGCTTTGTGTTAAAATGCTCGCTTCTGCTGTCATACCGATTTTCAGATTGTCGGATTTGTCTAAATGCACGGTTACGTTAAATGTTGATACACCATTAGAAGCTGTTCCTTCATTCGCTACTGCTGTTACTGTTCCTGTATAGTCTGTATCCTCAAATGCACTTACGGCTACTGTTGCTGTTTGTCCAACTGCAACCTTAGAAATATCAAGCTCATCTACACCAACTACGACCTGTAAATCATTATAATTTGTAATATGTGCTACAACTTTTCCTTCTTGTACTTTGTCGCCGGCTGCCACATTTATAGCGGTAATCGTACCTGCTGCTGGAGCTGTAATTGGATCTGTATCACCTGTAAATGTGACAAGCTCTTGTCCCGCAGCTACTACATCTCCTGCAGATACAAGCACTTCATCAACTGTATCACTTGCCGCTGCTGTAATGTCTGCGTTTGTTACAGATTCAAGCGAACCAGAGCCGCTTACATGCACCTCCATTTTTCCTTTTTGTACAGTTGCTGTTGACGCTTGTACAGCTTGTACCGGTGTTGAACTTCCCTTTAAGAAGTACCACGTACCACCTCCGACTGCACCAACTAATAGAATGATAATAACAATCCACTTTTTCAAAATCCCTTCTCCCTTCTGTCCTTCACTTTTTTGTTTTATTGTTATTGCCTTGCTCACATATTTGCTGCCTTTCCATTCACCCTCCTGCTTCAAACCTTTTGGAAACGCGCTTCTTGCTATTTCCTAAAAGTACCTTTCTCATAGACATCTAAAATATTTCGTTTCCTTCCACTCTGCTTTATAATGTTGTTACACATTGCTGCTGAGGAGGAGAAATATTGAGTAACATAGAACGGCTCGTATCTGTCTGTTCTCTTGACTGTCCCGATACGTGCAGTCTTATTGTAGAAAAGATTGATGAAAAAATAGTGAAAGTTACAGGAAATCCTGAGCATCCTGTTACAAAGGGTGTGATTTGCCATAAAGTGCGCCATACACCGGACAAAGTTCACCATCCTGACCGCTTGTTATATCCATTAAAACGGGTTGGAGCAAAAGGAGAGGGGACATTCAAACGAATTTCCTGGGAAGAAGCGTACGCAGAAATAAAAGAAAAATTCACTGCCATTATCGATGAATATGGAGCAGAAGCAATATTGCCATACAGCTTCTACGGCAATATGGGAGTCATTAATACAGAAGGAATGGATCGCCGGTTCTTTCACCGTCTTGGTGCGAGTCAGCTAGAACGGAGTATTTGCAATGCCGCCGGGTCTACAGGGTATGTGTATACAATGGGGAAAAGCGCAGGGGTTGACCCAGAAGATACGGTTCACAGCAAGCTTATCATCATTTGGGGCTGCAACTTGCTCAGCACAAATATGCATCAAGCCATGTTCCTAACTGAGGCACGAAAAAACGGCGCAAAAATTGTTGTGATTGATGTGCACGAAAATCGAACTGCTAAATGGGGAGATTGGTTTATCCCAATTCTGCCAGGAACAGATGCAGCACTGGCGCTCGGCATCATGCACATCTTAATAGAAGAAAATCTATTAGACAAGGCCTTCATTGATGCCTACACAGTCGGATTTGAACAGCTCCGTGAACAAGCTCGGGACTATACACCAGAAAAGGTAAGTGCTCTGACTGGCGTTAGCGTAGATGATATAAAAAAGCTCGCCCGTCTATACGGAACAACGACACCATCTTTCATCCGGATTGGTAATGGATTGCAGCATCACGATAACGGCGGAATGATTGTTCGTGCAATTTCCTGCCTTCCTGCTTTAACAGGACAGTGGGCTCATCTAGGCGGCGGTGCAGTAAAGGGGAATAGTTCATTCAGCTCCTTTAACAGCTTTCTGCTAGAGCGGCCGGATTTAATGCCCCAGCCAGCACCTCGCATAATCAATATGAATCAGCTAGGCCGTGCACTTTTAGAGATAGCCGAACCCCCTGTGAAGGCGCTGTTCATCTATAATTGTAATCCCGCACAGGTTGCGCCCGAGCAAACAAAGGTCCGGAACGGCTTGCTGCGTGATGATTTATTCACCGTTGTACATGAGCTCTTTATGACGGATACAGCCAAATATGCTGATCTTGTATTACCGGCGACGAGCTCGTTTGAAAATCTGGATTTATATTCATCCTACTGGCATTTATACATTATGTTAAATGAACCTGTGTTACAGCCGCAGGGTGAAGCAAAATCAAACTTTACATTATTTAAAGAGTTAGCAGCACTTATGGACTTTGAAGAAGCCTGCTTTCAAGACTCGGAGGAGGATATGATTCGTCAGGCGCTGGACAATCCACGCAACCCGCATTTGCTTGGCATTACGTACGAAGGTTTGCGTCAAAATAAATGGCTGCGTGCCCAAACGAACCAGATCGCGCCAGCTTATCAAAATCCGCCAACCCCATCCGGAAAAATTGAATTATTTTCAGAGTCGTTAGAACAGCAAGGTCTTTCCCCTCTCCCTGCTCACGTTCCATTGCAGGATTCCAAATATCCGCTTCGCTTCGTGCCGGGACCAAATCATCAATTTTTAAATACGAGTTTGGCAAACCTGCCGAAGCTACAAAAACTGGAAGGACGGCCTGTTGTCTACTTAAATGTAGAAGATGCACAATCACGCGGCATCCAAAACGGAGACATCGTAAAGATATGGAACGACCGCGGCTCCTGCAGGCTCTTTGCAAGTGTTGGCCAAGCAGTTCTGCCAGGAGTAGCTGTCACACAAGGTCTTTGGTGGGAGGATGAAGAGCTCGGCTATATTTCTGTCAACGCTCTAACACCTGATGCACTTTCTGATATTGCCAATGGGGCTACGTTCTTTTCTGGGACGGTAGAGGTGGAAAAAGCATAGTTTCAAAACGAGTGATAACTCTATTGATAGAACTGCTAGATTTCTTTATAGCATGTACATGACATTTTAAGCCTGCATTCAAAAGGTACACAGCCCCTTTTGGATGCGGGCTTCTTATTTTTATAAAGCTAGTTCCTCGAATTGCTTCTTAGCTGAAAATACCTTCTTAAAAATTTTAAAAGTAGAGTTAGTATAAACGAACAAGCACTTTCTCTTCTATCGAATATATATATAGAAAATAGGAGGTGAAACAACAATGACACAATCTCAACTTACACTTTCATTGCTTGGAAGCGGCGGCGGGGCTGCAAAAGCAATTCTCTCCCTTTTAAATCAGGCCGCACAAGATGAACAGGATCCAATTCATTCTTATATCAAACATTGCAAGATTCATTTGATTGATATCAAACAAAAACCAAGAGCATATTACGAAGGCTTTTGCAGCACACTCTCGGACAAGCTCATTCTGCACGAGATTGATTTATCTGATTTAGCTGTATTCCGCAAGCATCTGCAAATCACTGGGCCAGCCATTGTAATAGACGCATCCAGAGCCGATACCGTTCAAATGCTATCTTGCTGTGATGAGTTCGGAGCTCACTATATTAGCACTGCTTTAGAATCTGCAGATGAAAATGAGGCAACTGCACGATTTGGACTCCTAGAACGCTACCGTAGTTTTATAGAAAAAAAGGAAGCCTTCCAAAACACAACAAGCATTATTGGCTCTGGCATGAACCCTGGAGTTGTACAATGGATGGCAGTGCATCTCATGGAGCAATCTCCTGAAGAAACTCCCCTCGCCTGCTACATCGTGGAACAAGATACAACCTTTTATAAAGATACAAACCTAGTTCAGGAACATACGATTTACACAACATGGTCTCCTGAAGGATTCCTTGATGAAGCAGTCCTCAATTACCCGCTCTTTATGAAACAGCAGATTCCCGTTATGCTGCATGACGATGTATATGCTCAAGAATTTAAAGTGACGTTAGGAAATATTCAATTTCATGGCTGCCTGATGCCGCATGAAGAGGTGATTAGCTTAGGTCAATGGTTCAATGGAGAGGTTGGCTTTCTTTATAGAATAAATGACCATACAACGAATATTGTTCGGAGCAATCTAAGAAACACTGACGCCCTATGGAGCTACCCGCGTAAAATGCTTCTGCCGGACCAGAACGAATTAGCCGGTGCTGATCTCGTCGGTGTTTTGCTCGTATACAATGATAAAGAACGTTTTATGTACAATATGCTTAACAGCAGTGCGATATATGAGCGCTATCACACAAACGCCACGTACTTTCAAGTTGCATGCGGTGTTTACGGAGCAATCTCCTCATTAATGCTCGATTCATTACCAACCGGCTGTTACGCTGTAGATGAGCTGCTTCGTCACACTTCTTCCCGTTACGGTCAGTACGTCTCCTATTACATGAAGGATTTTGTCCTTGGGGAAAACCCAAGCACGGACGGGCTGTTATTTGATCGTATGAAAAGAATGGAGCCATAAGCTCGCCTTAACAATTTAAATTTTAGTACCTAAAAGAACGTGCGCAAGCTTTAGCCGCGTTTCTTTTATTTCACTGTAAGAAAGATAGTCCATAAAAATCCTAATTTCGGGATTTTTATGGACTACTTCATTTCTCAACAACGTGAGTACTGTGATTACAATCCTGTTTTTTCGCTAATATAGCGGCGAGCCTTTAACGCATATGCAAGAGGATTTGCTAATGCTGGATCCTGTTCAGCCTCAACAACAAACCAGCCTTTATAAGCAGAAGCTGCAAGTGTTGTAAACACTTCCGCAAACTCGATACCACCGTCGCCTGGAACAGTGAAAGCCCCTGCCTTTACTGCCTGCAAAAAGCTTAAATCCTCTTCCTTCACACGAGCCACCACTTCTGGGCGGATGTCTTTTAAATGAACGTGCTTAATGCGAGGAAGGTGTTTTTTCAATACATGAATTGGATTCTCTCCTGAGAATACGAGATGTCCTGTATCAAACAACAAGGAAACAAGCTTTGGATCTGTTAGCTCCATCAGCTTATCAATTTCTTCTGTTGTTTGAATCCCTGTTCCCATATGGTGGTGGAATACAATATCCATATCCTTCTCTGCAGCCAGCTCACCAAGGCGATGCAAGCCATCTACCAACAGCTTCCACTCTTCTTCTGTAAATACAGGCTTTGCTTTGTAAACAGGCACCGCTTGACCTTGCACGCTTTTGCCTTGCTCCGATACAACAATAACCTTCGCATCCATCGCATGTAAGAAATCACGGTGCTCGATGAATGCCTCTACCGTTTCCTCTAGAGGTTTTGTTGTCAAAAATGCACTGAACCAAGCGCTTGCGATTTGCAATCCCCGAAGTGATAACGCCTGTTTCAATATCTCTGTATCACGTGGATACTTATTTCCTACTTCGCTGCCAGTAAATCCTGCTAGCGCCATTTCACTTACGCATTGCTCAAATGTATTCTCGCCGCCAAGCTCTGGAAGATCATCATTTGTCCACGCAATTGGAGCGATTCCTAGTTTGATTGTATTTTCTTTAAACATATCCATTTCCTCTCCCTAGCAGCGTCTCGCTTTTTGTTTGTTGCTTTCTTTATACGCATGAGCAGCTTGGATACTTTCGCTCTTCAGCACTTCCATAATCCCTGCATGCCGCCATGCGTTATTGTTTTGGGCAATTAACTCATTTTCTCAAAAGCGGCACTATCAAATTTGTTTACTGGCTGATTACTATTTCATGCTCAATTTTAACAGGACGTCCCGTTAGGAAAGATTCCCTTGCAGCCTTTGCAATTCGCTCTGCCTGCAAGCCATCATTACCAGTGCAAAGCACCTTTTCACCTGCTAGGATCGTCTTTGCAAATTGTGTAACTTCTGCGATATATGCTTGTGTATAACGCTCAAGGAAGAAGTACAACGGCTTGTCTTTAACAGTGCCATCTACTGTTGATACTTCCACCGTTGTTGGGCGGCAGTTGTCAGCTACTGCTACTCCCTTTTCACCAAACACCTCTACACGCTGATCATAGCCGTAAACAGCTTGGCGGCTATTATCAATCACACCTAGTGAACCGTTTGCAAATTTCAAGGTAACAATGGCAGTATCAATATCTCCAGCTTCACCAATCGCAGGATCAACTAAAACCGTGCCTTGGGCAGATACCTCTACTACTTCACTATTCATTACATAACGTGCCATATCAAAATCATGAATCATCATGTCCATGAACAGGCCGCCTGAAGTCAGAATATAATCAACGCTTGGTGGCTGCGGATCTCTAGATGTGATTTTCAAAATATGAGGCTGCCCCACTTCTCCTTGCTGCACAAGATCACGTACCTTTTTAAAGTTTGGATCAAAGCGGCGGTTAAAGCCAACCTGCAGCTGCACGTCCTCTTCTGCTACTACACGCAGCGCTTCGATTGTTTGCTCTGCAGAGAAGCTAACCGGCTTTTCGCAGAAGATATGCTTCTTCGCACGTGCTGCCTCTTGAATAATTTGTGCATGTGTGCTTGTTGGAGAGCAAATAAATACTGCATCGATTTCAGGATCTGCCAATAAATCCTGGTAATTTGTTGTGAGAACAGAAATTCCTTTGCTAGCAGCCCATGCCTGTAAGTGATCTACCACCACATCTGATACCGCTTTAATTTTCACTTGTGGAATTGTTAAAAGGTTATCTACATGTAATCTTCCAATACGTCCTGCGCCAATAATTCCTAATGTAACTGTGTTCATACTCTTACCCCTTTTCGATTTTTAAATATGTTCTTGAAATCTACTATTCTCCTACAAAAGCTCGTAATCCCTAAGCTATTACTATATTTTGCAATTTTCTTCAACAGGAACTCCTTACTTTACCTCCTCCCCATTCATGATTCGGCATTTCATTACCTCAACTTATATATGAATAAGTTTCTTTATAAACCGTCCAAGTCTTAAAGCGTTTCCAAAATACCTATTGGTAATTTACGTATTTGCTACTTCTACCATAAGTCACCCTTCGCAGTCACAACCGTCCAGTTTATAGAAAAACTTTACTCTCGAAATAGTATTATCATGCAATTGATTTTTTTGCTGTTATCTCTGCCTCAATTTCCTCTAATGACTTCCCTTTTGTTTCCGGGACAAATTTAAGGACAAAGAGAAATGCTGCTATACCAATTACCGCATAAAAGAGGAACAATACACTAGATCCTAAACTCTCCAATAACACTGGGAAGGACAGCGATACAGCAATATTAGCTAACCACAAGCATGTACTTGCAAATCCAATAGCAGTTCCCCTTATTTTTAATGGGAATATTTCAGCAAGGACAACCCATGCAACCATTCCCCAGCTCGCTGAATACGCTACCATAAATAAGCATAAACAACCTAATAGCAACCAACTCGGAGCCTGAAAAAATAATGTACTGACTCCCAATACTCCTAACGCCAAAGACATTCCGATATTTCCAATAAGCATCAACATTTTGCGACCTAATCTATCTATTAATACAGTTCCAATTATGGTGAACAGTACATTAATTATACCTATCCCAATTGTTCCAGCGATTGCACTGGATGCTCCAATACCCGAATCTATCAAAATAGTAGGTGTATAATAAATAATTGTGTTTGTTCCTATCACTTGCTGAAAGATTGCTACACCTACTCCAACCAACAGAATCGGACGCATGAGTGGAGAAAACAGCTCGGATAATGGTGCTTTTTCTTCTGTCTTTAATGCTTTTATACTTTTTATTTCCAAATCTATTTCAGCAGAATCTCTTGTTAAGAGCAGTACTCTGCGTGCTTCTTCTTCTCTTTCGTTTTGTAATAGCCAACGAGGACTTTCTGGCATAAATAACATCCCAATCATTAGAAGAAGAGATGGAACAACAGCTAATAGTAACATCCAATCCCAACGGCCAGATGAAGAGAACACATAATTAATCACATAAGCCATCAGAATTCCTAATGCGTTCATTAATGTATTTAGAGAAGCTACCCTGCCACGAATTGCAGCAGGAGCCATTTCAGATAAATATAATGGAACAATTGCGGATGCTCCCCCCACAGCAACACCTAATACGATTCTAAATAGCACCAAGCTCTCTACATTCGGCGAAAATCCTGTTCCAATTGCTCCAATGGAAAACAGTGCGCCTAACCAAATAATTAATTTCTTTCTGCCAATACGATCTGACAAAGTCCCGCCAAATGCAGCCCCTGCTAATGCCCCTATCAGCACTCCACTTACCACTAACCCTTCCATGAAAGGAGTTAGCCCCAAATCTTCCTTTATGAAAATTAAAGCACCCGAAATTACCCCTGTATCATAGCCGAAAAGCAATCCACCTAAAGCTCCAAAAAAATAGATTACATTAATATAGACTTTTTTTGATTTCATAATGGAACCCCTTGCCGAATATTTATTTTCCACCCTATCATTGCATTCTTATAAGACCGTGTTTTATAACGCTTTCACTTTTTCCATCACTCACCCCTTCTATCTGCCCACGCTTTAATATAAAAGAAAGAACTTTCCCAAATAAAAGATTAATACTGAACCTATATTTGCTTAAAATCCTTTAACATCAACAAATTAAACAATTAAATCATTGTTAAAGTACGATTAACAATATTCAACTTAAAATGTATCCGTTTTCTACAGGAAAGAACTTTCCTTAATGTGAGTTTATCTTTAAAAGTACCCATTGTCAATATTTTTTAAAAAATTCCATAAATATAAATAAAAATCTTATAAACCTATGTTTTTTATAGATCTGATCATTCGTAATCCTTTATAATTTCACTGAATTATTTTATTCATCGCTATACTTCAACAGAAATAAAAGAAAGGACTTTCCTTTTTATTCATTTTAGATATTTCATAGTAGTTTCTTAAAGTAAAACTAAAATAAGCTTAGGAAAAACCCAAGCTCTACTTTTATGCTGATTTAACAGCCAATTATTTTTCTACATACAATGCTATTCTTTATGAATATTATCCCTCAAGCCCCCTCTTCATCTTTCCTATCCTTTTTTAGCATATGATAGTATGTAAACAACAGACAAGCTACCGCAAGACCGCTACATATATATTGAAAAATCCTCATCATATCCATAAGAACGCCTCCGTTATTCAGTAATAATATATCCTTATTTTCCTTATTTTTGAAAACATTATACAGACTGCACCGTTCAAATTCTGAATGTTCACAAGTTGTTCATATAAAAGGAATATCCGATTTCACTTTTGCAAAATCAATCTTGTATAATGAAAACGATAGATGCTCGTTTTGCTCCTCTGGCTTGAGGTTCGAATAACTTGTGTGTATTCTAGATAAAGACAAATATAGCGAAGGAGACTATTGCTCATGAACAGCACAAACAATCGCCCGACAACTAGCAAGAATTACACAGCTATTGTTGTTACCCTATCAATTGTCGTAAACGCATTAATTCTATTGCTATTCTTCTCACCCCTTGGATACCAGGGAAAAGTAACCTTTGACATTAAGATTTTCCCGCGCTTAAATGCTATTTTTAACAGCTTTACATTCATTTTTTTACTTGTAGCCTTGTACGCCATAAAAAAACGGAATATAACACTTCATAAACGCTTTGTTTTAGCCGCCTTTACAACAACCATTTTGTTCGCTGTTTCCTATTTGACGTATCATTACTTATCAGTTGAAACAACTCATTACGGCGGAGAGGGATTTATGCGTTACTTCTATTTCTTTATTCTAATTACACATAGCGTTTTGGCAGCTATTATCGTTCCGCTTGCGCTTTTCTCCCTTATTTGGGGCTGGACAAACCAGCTTGACAAGCATCGAAAAATCGTACGCTGGAGCATGCCGATTTGGTTGTATGTTAGCTCCACCGGTGTACTTGTATACCTTTTAATTTCTCCCTATTATTAATGTTAAGACAGTGCTTACGTACGGGAATGTTGACAAAAGGGGGAAGTGCTCTGCACTTCCCCCTCTTTTCTATGTCTTTTCTTTTTTCTGCATTCTTGCTCGGTTAGTGCCAACTCAAAGAGCTTGTTAACATCTCCTATAGTTAGCCGTCTTTTTGGATAAGAATGTAATGGTAAAGTTAACCTTACAGCACCCCTTGGGTCATAAGATACAAGGCTTAAAGCTTATTGCGAAAAGCCTTTACTTTATCCATAAATTCTTTCACTCGTCTAACATCCACATGATTCTCAAATTTCCCATCTTGTTTAAAAGTAGTTCCAACGACTGCCCCATCAGCAATGGACAATTGCTCTTCAAGATTACTTAGTCTTACACCTGTGTTTGCTAACACAACCGTTTCGGACACTACTTCTTTCACACGTCTTAATAGCTGTGCATCGGTTTGAGCTCCTGCTGTCAAGCCTGATACACATAAAGCATCTGGTTTGTTGTTAAAAACTGTTGACTTAGCAATGCTTTCGATATCCCGATCAGCCAAATATTTAGCAGCTTCTGGTACGATGTTAAATAACAGCTTTACATTTTCTGCACCAATGCTGTACTGATGTCTAATGGTTTCACCTACATTTGTATCCCATATTCCAAAGTCACTTGCATATACACCTGTGAAAATTTCCCTCACAAACTTCGCCCCTGTAGCGGCGGCCAAATCCAGTGATTTTTTTGCATCCCATAATACATTCACACCAAATGGTACTTTAATATCCGACATTAACTCCCCAATAATACGAGCCATCGCAGCAACAGTTTCCGTTTTCACATCTGTTAAATATGGCAAACTAAACTCATTTGAAAACATAACTGCATCCACGCCTCCCTCTTGCAGAGCCTGCAGATCTTTTCTTGCCATGTCTACAACATAATCCATACTCTTTTCCTTGTTAAAATAAGGATCTCCCGGCAGCGGCAATAAATGACACATTGCAATAATCGCCTTTTCAGTTCCAATCACATCTTTTAACCAAGTCATATTTATCCCTCCTAATATTATTTTATATATCTATTTAAATAAATTCATTTTGTATCTACGCAGAAGGAGCTTTGTCTTTACACGAACATACTAAACAGCAAAGCAGTTCCAAATGCGATAAATGAAAGCAATGTTTCGAGCACCGTCCATGTTTTAAATGTTTCTTTTACGGTTAATCCCAAGTATTCTTTTACCATCCAAAATCCAGCATCGTTCACGTGTGAAAACATAAGCGACCCTGCACCTGTCGCGATAACGAGCAATTCCAGGTTCACACCTGACATGTGCTGTACAATCGGTGCGACAATACCAGCAGCTGTTGTTAATGCGACCGTCGCTGAGCCCGTCGCGATTCGAATCAATCCGGCTACCATGAACGCTAAAACAAGTGGGGATAAGGATAAATGCTCAGACATTTGCGCAATAGACGTGCCCACACCGCTTTCGATAAGAATCTGTTTGAATCCACCACCGGCGCCAATAATTAAAATAATCGAACTAACCGGCAATAGACATTCTTCCGTTAACTTCTTGATCACATTTTTATCCATGCCTTGACGGATACCAAGGAAATAGAATGCCGCAAAGCAAGCGATAAGAAGCGCAATTACAGGGCTACCAATGAATACAAAAAATTTCGGCAATACACCAGGCAGTGACATATAAGGTGTAAGAACAGATACTATCATTAATAAGACAGGTAATAAGATAATGAAAAATGAAATTCCTGTGCCAGGCAATTTTTGTGATGCCGTGCTCACACGGATCAACTGCGGTTCCCCTTTAGGAATCACGCGTTTATGCACGAACTTCGCAAATAACGGTCCCGCGATGATGGCTGCAGGCAGCGAAATGATGAGAGAGTAAATAAGGACTTTTCCTATATTGGCATTATAAATACCTATCGCGGTCATCGCCCCCGGATGCGGCGGTACAAGACCATGTACAATGGATAATCCGGCAATTACAGGTAATGCGATTAATAAAATGTTTTGTTTCGTTGTTTTATGAATTGAGATTACTAGAGGTAATAAAATTACAATCCCTACGTCGAAAAATACCGGAATTCCAATAATAAACCCTGCGATCAGCATTGCCCAAGGCAATTTCTTTATCCCAAAGACGCGAATAAAAAATTCTGCCACTTGCATGCCGGCACCTGAATCTGACATCAGCTTTCCTAAAATTGTACCTAGCGCCAAGATTCCAACTAAATGTCCTAAAACATTTCCAACCCCCGTTTCATAGGCAACAGCGATTTTATCCATTGATAACCCAGACATAATCGCTAAGAACAAACTCGCAACGGTTAAACTAATAAACGCATGCCATTTCCACCAAGCTACTCCTAAGATAACAATCACAATTGCTAACAAAGTAATCATTAATAGGTATATATCCATACTCCATTCCCCTTCCCTTTGGATAGTAAGCGTTTTCAAACACTTGGCGAGAAAAGAGACTGCATCGCTTTCTCGCTATTTTTTATATATCGTAATTTACAACATAATGTTGCATTTCCGTGTTGTAATATCCTTCACTGTATTCAATCACATCCCCCGCTTCATCATAGGAATAACGTGATCGTTTTAATAAAGGTGTTCCTTTTTTTACATGTAGTCTGTCCTCTACATGGAAAGGGGCAACAGCAACAGCAAACCCATCTCGAAACCTTTCTAAAGAAATATCTTGTCCCTCAATCAAACCGTACAAGGATTGCACATGTAAATCCGATGGTTCAATCCCTTCCATTCGCCGCGCATCTAAATAATGCGTGTAATGAATATAGGGTACGCCGTCAAGGTGATAAAGACGTTCTATTCGGAGACAATGCTCTCCGAATAATTGATAAGGCTCTGTATCTTCTTGATTGCATATAACTTCTGCTTGCAACAACTGTTTTTGAATTTTATGCCCCTCTTCGACCAATACTTCTGTAAAACGTTTTCCTTTGGAAAGTTTTGAAGCAGACGTATTTCGAATGACTTTCGTCCCTTTGCCGCTCTTCGTTTCAAGAAACCCCTCTTGAACAAGCTCTTTGATCGCATTTCGGACAGTAATTTTGCTGACATTGAATTCGCTTTCTAATTGCGGCTCCGAAGGTATATTCGTATCAATAGGATAGATACCGTGTAAAATCCGATCTTTCAAGATATTCTTCACTTGCAAATATAAAGGTCCTTTTTTTCGAGTTACGTTCACTGTTACATTCACTACCTTTCTACATCGCCCACTGTTTCTGTCATCGCTCTGAATATTTCGTTTTCCGACGACATTGGGGTATCGCCTACAATCGTATGCGCAAGCATCCCTGACGCTGCAGCAAACGCGACTGTTTTCTCTGGTGAAAACCCTTCCATCTCACCATGTACGATCCCACTCGTATAGGCATCTCCTGCACCTATTCTATCATAGACAGAAAAGGTAATGGTATTTGAGAACGTGAATGTTTGATTCTTAAATATAAAGCCGTGCAAAGAATGGGTATTGTCGCCATTGATTGTTCGATGCGTGCCTGCTATAACAGATATCTCGTATTTTTGTGCAACTTTTGGAATAAGCTCCATAAGTTGCTCTATACGTTTTTCTCTCTCTGTTTGCATACCGAGGACAAACATCGCATCTTTTTCGTTCATCATAACGATATCGGCAAAATACAGCATTTCTTCATAATGCGGTTTTGCCTTTTCATATCCGTCTGCCCCCCAGAGTGACGGGCGGTAGTTACAGTCGAAGACAACTGTGCCGCCATTTTCTTTAACAGCCTTCGCAAAGGATTTCATGTGATGACGGACGGAGTCGTTCATCGCAAGTGTGATTCCGCAAAAATGAACAACATCGATATTCTTGGCAATTCCCTCAAAATCATATGATCCTTCAGGGGCCGTATTGAAGCTGCTTTCCAGACGATTAGAATAGGTAACGCGGCTGGACCGCGCACCGAATCCATTTTCTAAGAAGTACATACCAACATAATTCCCGCCGCGAGTAATAAACGATCGATCAATACCTAATTTTTGAAGATACGATACTGCCGCATCACCTACTGCATTAGCTGGTAATGTGGATACGAGGTATCCTATATGCCCAAAGCGCGCCAGAGCCGATGCTACATTCACTCCCGTGCCAGAGAAAGAATAGTTTAATGTACTAGCCTGTGACAAAAGTTCGTATCCAGGCACTTGCAAGCGCATCATAACCTCGCCAAAAGCCGCAAACCTTTTAACCATGGTGATCAACTAATTTCTTCATTATTTCAAGTAATTCACGTACATCATCTACATTTGTTTTTCCTGTTTCCTTGTCAATGATTGATGAATAGACATGAGGGATTACTTGCGGAACATTTGCTTCTAAAGCAATACGTAAGATTGCTGCGAAATTCTCTTTATCAATTCCGCCAGTCGGCTCTAACGCAAATCCTTCTTCGCCACATGCTTGTGCAACAGCACGGAACTCGTCTTCACGGCTTAATCCTTGCATCGGGAAGTATTTCAATGCATTCCCGCCCATATCGCGCACAAGTGCAATCGCAGTTTTAATTGGTACAATTGCATGTTCATCCTGCGCAGCGCTTACTGGGCCTGTTGAGATATTCACATAGCCTACGCGCCCTGTCGGCGACACTAAACTGTTAATCCAGCTATCTTTTTCACCAAGGTTAGCACGTGTTGCTCCAACAGCAGGAAATACTTGGTTAATATGGCTGCCTGGGTAGTGTTTCGCAATTTCTGCTACTACAGCGGCCTGACGATTGTCACCAGCACCTAATCCAATCGATACTGCCTCATCAATTTCTTTTCCGTATTCTTTCATTGCTGCTACTGCTTCTTCTACCGTTGGATAATCTTTGGAGAGGACACCTACTAAAACATATCCTTCTGCCGCTTCAAATACCTCTTTCGCATTCTCTACGCTGCTTGCTAATACATTTAATGAGACACGATCTTTGTAAAAACGTTTTGTAATGTTTGACATATTATTTTCCCCTCACTAATTCGCGTATTTTAGATTCAATGACGTGGATGTCATCACCTTGGAGCGGACGTGGATCAATATCGAAATAGCCTTGTCTCACACCGTAATCACGTGTGTAGATGGCAATTTCACCTTCGCGCAGTCCCTTCACGACATCTTTTGCCGTCGTATTTGTCCGCTCTGGATCAATTTGAATACGTGCGCGGAATATTGCCCGCCCTGCTTCATCCTGTACAACCGTCACATTGACACCTTCAATGTCCTTCAGCGGCATTAATACTTGCAATGTTTCTTTTTCTTGTTTGCTTTTGTCCTCTTTTACGCCGTACTCATCAAGTGCTTGAAGCAGCCCGAACGTCGTTTCTTTGCCGACTTTCATACTTCTTCCGATACAATGCAGTTGCACTTTTAACCATTCAATATAGTTTCGATTACCGCCGACGATCCCTGAAGTCGGGCCTTCAATAGCCTTTGAACCGCTGTAAATCGCAAGGTCCGAGTATTTCACATACTTTTGAATATCTTCTTCTGCCGCAGCATCGACGATGAGCGGAACGCCATTCCTCCTTGCGACTTCCCATGCTTCCTCAATAGAGATCATATTTTTTTGAACCGTATGGTGCGATTTCACATAAAGAATAGCTGCCGTATTTTCACAAATGGCCTCTTCGATATGCTCCGCTCTGCCTTCATTCGCATAGCCGACTTCAACAAGCTTACCGCCGCCCAAGTAGATCATCGTTTCAACCGGCGCCCCGTATTGTACGTTGTGACCTTTCAGCATAATTACTTGATTTTTCGCAATGACTTCTTGATGCAGGCGTTCACTCTTGCGGCGATTCCCTTGCGTCACAAGTGCCGCGACAGAAAGGGCGATACCGCTGGATGCCGAGTTCACGACAACTGCCGCCTCTGAACCTAGGATGCGTGCGATATGGTCACCTGCTTTATCGACCAAATCCGCAATCTCCACATAACTTTGTCCGCCCTGCTTCATCGCATCCATCACTGTATCCGTCGGGGCTGACACACCTAGAATACTCATTCGTCCGCTCGCGTTAATGACACGTTTAAGCCCATATTTAGCATTCAATGAACGTTCCATTTACAACCACTCCTTTTGCTTCTATCCTTCTCTCTGCTACACGCTTGTCCCCCTCAGAATCAATGAGTGTAATCGGATCATTTTGAACTGTAAATAGTGTTAAATTCGCAGTGTCCCCGATCTGTATCCGGCCAAGCTCCGGTTTTTCCAGCCAGCTTGCCGCATTCGTTGTGACCGCCGCAATAACATCCTCAAGTGAATATCCTAAGTAAAGGAATTTTGAGAGAACATTGGACATGCTGTATACCGGACCGTTCAATCTATTCTTACGGTAGATATCTGTGCTGATTGTATTTAAATCGATGTGATGCCGTTTCGCTGCTTCAGCAACCTTGAATGAAAAGCTTGCATTGCCGTGACCGACATCCAAATGCACACCGCGTTCAATTGCATCAATCAACACTTGAAGCGGCTTGCCTTCATCATCGAAAAGATTATTTTCTTTCCCGTTGAGGTAATGAGTAATGACATCCCTTTTTTCCAAGAGAGGTATTACTTCCTCAATATTTGGCGGTCCGGAACCGATGTGCACCATTAATGGCAACGATGTTTCATGAGAAAGCTCCCGTGCCACCCGCAAAGGTTCAACCCCGCTGTCACGAACGACACTCTTACTAATACGCGCCTTCAATCCGACAATGAGATCCCGATGTTTGTTAACGGCCTGCAATACCTTGTCTTTATCTATCCAGTCCATATTGGATAATTCATCGATTCGTTTTAATCCAATTCGTGAAATGTTCAAAAATGCAAACAAGTTCGTTTTTGCCTGTTCCCTGCTCGCAGCCAAATCTGCAATCCGGTCCGCTCCGCAGCTTCCAGCATCAACAATCGTCGTTACGCCTTGTTTGACGCCAATTTCATCAATTTCATCGCCATATGGATCAAACTCAGGAAATGCATGGACATGTAAATCAATCCAGCCGCTCGATACGTATACATCTGAGTAGTCAATTATCTGCTGCCCACGTCCACTCCCAGCCTTTGTCACCTCGGCAATTTTTCCGTCTTCAACCACGATATCGATTTCTTCTTTATTTATGCGCTTTACATTGCGCAATACGAACCGCCCTTTCATTCATTTCACCTCTTCCGTAACTCCATTTAAATGCGCTTACATAACTAATTGCATCTGTATTTCTTTCTTACACATGTAGAATAACATAGAAAATCGATAAAGTAAACATAACGTTATAATGTTATGTTGTTGATATGTCCTAAGAAATCAAAAAAGTATAACTATCGTTGTTTTGTAATATTTCTGAAGCTTATTGTTCCTCAGGTCAGGGATTTTTCGCCCGCCTCCTTTAGATTCCCTATCACCAGAGACATCCTTTGTATATCTCGACACCCATAACGGACTTTCACCGTCTAATTGATGAATATGCCTGGCACATCAAAAAGCCAAGCGAGACTGAAGCTCACTTGGCAAATATGCTGCCTCCATAATATTGTCGGACAGAATCAGTGTTTTATAAAGAAAACTCGCCGATTGGCAAGCCCTGCCCTTGGGCGAAGACAGAGGCGTAGTTGCACTTATACTTTGTTCCTAAAATTTCTAACTACGTCGAATTGTCTTCCAGTTAGAAATTTATACTTTCTTAAAGTGTAAAGAAATGAACTCGTTCTATGTTTAAAACCTCTTTCACGCTGTCCCCACTCCAGTATTATTCTTGATCCTTTAAAACAAATGCTCCCCAGGGCTGAATATAATCAATGAGGAAATGCTCCTCCTCCACAACATCCCCAATATAGTTTTTCCGCTCATCTAATGGCATGTCTCGCAAAACAACCTGGAGCTCCCCTTTGTACTTACCAAAACTATTGTTTCCAATGAATAATCTCCCTTTTTGTTGCTTTATACTATTGTGGAAAGAGAAATCTTCGGCAGCATATTTTTTTCTTACCTCTACAGAACGAATCATATATTCGCTTATATCACCGCGTCGTACATGGATTTCTCGCAGTGCTATTTGTTTCTCTATATTAGATGCTTCCGGTTGAAGCTTTACTTTTAATTCCACCATTTCACGATTGAGGGAACCTAGTAATTTCAACTCTGCTTCACTTGCATATGCATTTCCAATAATTACATCATCAATTAGCTTTGTCGCCCATAGATGCTTCGCTTGTACATCAATTGGCAAGGAACGATGTTGTTCTAATGTACATAAACCATCATTAATATCCCAAGGGCCAAGATTTCCTTGACGAGAAGTGACAAACGCTGCCGTGCGGATTCCATGCTTTTTAAATCGTTTACTGCAGTCTATAAAAAAATTATATGGTAAGCCCGTATACCTTTGCGGATAAAAATTATGACATCCGAGCAGTTGTGTTTTATTCGCTTGATGAGTTAATATGTTCTCCAGATAGTCCACATCATTGCTCATGTTTAATTCAATCTTGAGTCCATATGGATTATATGTCATTTTTGCCTCTTTTAAACCATCGAATCCAAGATCTAGCCGAATGCCGTCAGCACCCAAATGAGCAAAGAAGCTTAAGTCGTCATAGCTAATACCCAACTTTCCGAAGACATCTGGTGCGACATCCAAAATGACTTCCATCCTCAGTGATTTTGCATGGGCGATAATGTCCATAAACTCTTCGATAATGATTTCTTTCGGTTTATTCACAGAGAGAAGACAGGTAAACACTCTTTCAAATCCGTATTGAGAAGCCAGCGTTAAATATTTCTTGTCTTTTTCGGGTGTTGAATGTTCTGGGTATATAGAAACACCTAATTTTCTTGACATTACCTCTTCTTCCTCTCATTCTGTTATAACTTTTTGCTGCGAGCCAAGCTCATTAAATAGTCTCGATATCTTGTTGAAACAAATACACCGCAAAATACAGTTGTTACAATAACTATAAAAACAAACTTGCTGCCGCTTAATACAAATATAACTAAGGACAAACTGATAACTAGAATAGAGATGCCGATAGATTTCCAGGGAGTTAACTTCTTCCCTAGGCCTGAACGTTCAAAAAGAATATGAGCTGCTATTAGAGCTAGCCCAGCACTTATCATTTCAATCATCTTAGGCTGCTTGTCCCCCTTCTTCTTCAGCTTTCATTTGTCGTCTTTCAAACATCTTAAAGAATGGATAGTAAATTACTAATGCAATAAGGAAATTTATAATTGAAAGTGCGCCAGCCGCAAAGGTCCAATTTGTGCTTATAATAGCTCCAATTGGCGCTAGCATGGTAAAAGGTAATTTTGCCATCATCATTGGAATAAACCCCGAAACTACTGCAAAATAAGAGATTGTTGTTGTGACTAATGGCGTAATAATAAATGGAATGGCAAGTATTGGATTCATAACGATAGGAGCACCAAAGATAATAGGCTCATTGATATTAAATAATCCTGGAACAAGGGATAATTTACCCAGTTCTTTTAAATATTTTACTTTTGAGAACATGAATAGAACGACAAGAGCTAAGGTTGATCCTGCTCCCCCAATCCATACAAACCATTGGAGAAATTGTTCTGTAAATAAATATGGCAAGTGATGGGCATCCCCAGTTCGTGCGAAAGTGTCCGCATTTTCTAAGATTGCCGTATCCCACATCGGACGTATAAGCGGATCTAAAATTGCCGGTCCATGAATACCAAGTGACCAGAAAAATACAATTAAGAAAACTGTTAATAATCCTCCCAACAGACTGTTGCCTACTAATACATTTTTAAGCGGGGAAATCAAGGTTGTAATAAAAGAGTTAATATTGAAGTTTAGCCCGTAACGAATCCCCCAAAAGACTAACACAACCGCAAAAGTAGGAATTAGGGCAGAAAACGATTTTGCAACTGCTGGCGGAACACTGTCTGGCAGCCTAACAGTAATGTTGCGTTTGATTAAAAACCTATAAATTTCAACAGTGATTAAAGATGTAACAATAGCTCCGAATAAAGATCCGGCACTTAAGCTACTGATAGGCAGCCAACGTCCGGCTCCGATTACTCCTTCAACTGGCTGTGTAATCTGTACAGGTACTACACAGGAAATTAGGAATGCAAGAATGGATAAAAAACCAGCGTTTAATTGATCTAGTTTATACGATTCTGCTAATGCTGACCCTACCCCAAAGGCTGCATATAGCGACATGGCACCAACCGTAAAACGAAATGGAACATCAAGAGCAGCTTTATGCGGCGCTATCCATTCACTAAACGCTTCAACTGGGAAGTTTAGCAAGAGAACAAAAAACGATCCGACAATTGTTAAGGGCAGCGTTGACATAACACCATTTCGTACTGCTAATAAATGCCTTTGCGATCCAATCTTGTAAGTGATTGGAGCGACCTTATTCTCCAAAAAGCCAAATAACTTATTCATCTCCTCATCCTCCCCTCTTGTTCTCGTTATGCTTTGGAAACTAATGACTCTGCATGCTGCAGAATTGCTTCTCCGTTGCACATTCCATAGTGCATTTGATTGATGACTTCAACCGGCACATTGTGATACTTTCCTAACTCTTGAAATCTTGGCAGTGAAAAGCGGATTTGAGGACCAAGAAGCACTACATCACAATCTTTTATTTCTTCTTCCGCTCTGCCTTGGTCAACTGCTTTAATCATATATTCTTTCCCTTGGCTCTCAGCCGACGCTTGCATTTTTCTCACGATGATACTAGTAGACATTCCTGCTGCACAACATAATAAAATTTTCATGTCTTATCTCCCCTTATAGAAATAAACTTAAAATTGCAATTTAAACGTGACTGCTATGCTTCTTGATTTATTGATCTCTTGCTGTAACGTAATAGATTTTGTTAAACATGCATTATGACTGAATAAGCAGTGTATCTATTTTTTGGTATAACGAAACAAATTCTTCTGCTAAATCTCTCACTGTAATTGCATTCATCAAATGATCTTGAGCATGAATCAAGATTAAACTAATCTCCGTTTTATTCTCGCCTGCTTCATCTTGAATGAGCTTAGTTTGTATTTGATGCGCAAGCCCTAATTCCTCTTTAGCCCTTTTAAGATTTGCTAGTGCTTCCTCCATGTTTGCATTCTTGGCAAACCTTATAGCTTCTAATGCTAAACTGCGTGCATTTCCACTATGCAAAATAATTTGAAAACTGATTGGCAAGTTTGTTTCCATATTAACCTCCTTATTTGTAAAAGCGCTTTCTTTTGATGGTTTTATTTTAGTTCAAAATCACCTTCTTCTAAATATAAAAAACTTCCGTTGGAAACGGAAGTTTTGGAATAGCATGATAATTCTTCTGCTACACTTTTCCATACATATACACTACGGACACGAATTGCGACTGTCTATTTTACATGTACCAATCTTTTAAACTCTTTTTGATTCACACAACTAATCATTTTATCTACTGTACTATTATTATCAAGAATGTTGTATAGGAAATCATATAAATATTGTAAGTCGCTCGTATTGTTTTCTTTTACGCTGAATAAACAAACCAATTGTACGGGTGTTCCTCCCCAATCAATCGGCTTAACCAAGGAACAAAATGCAACAAACGTCTCTTTACTTATGTTTTTGATAGGATGAGGAATGGCTACAAGGTTGCCAAAGGCTGTAGAAGAGCATGCCTCGCGCTCTAAAACAGAACTGCACAAAGTATGGCTTGCTAAGTTTAACTCAACGATTTTGTCACTTAAAAATTGAATGACTTCCTCTCTCGAATCCATATGTTGCTGTAAAAATATGAGCTCACTCTTTACATGGCTGCTGATGTCTTCACTGTGCTGTTCATATAAATTTTTCCTGACTTTACTTACATCATCTTTTCCTAGAATAGTGTTCACCTTTGTAACAGGTACAGGAAGATCGAAATCAATCGTAACAGTACTAATAATAAAATCAATATGCATCTCTAATACACAATCTTTTAATTCATAATAGCTGGTAACATCAACAACATCTAACAATCCCCCGAAATGCTCAATCAATTTATATTTCAATAATTGAGCACTTCCCTTTCCTGTTGCACAAACGATTAAACAGCGTTTTTGTTTCCGGGTCTTTTTCAGCCTCTCGATGGCTGCACCTAAATGAATGGCTAAATACCCGGTTTCACTTTCTTCAATTTCTTTGTTTATCTTGCCACCAATCACATTAGCTGCGATTAAACCCGCTTCGAAGGCTAAGGGATAATGCGTTTTGATATCTTGAATAATAGGATTTCGTACATTTAACCCATATTTAATACGGTTTAATGCAACATATAAATGCGCCGCCATATTAAGCTTTAGCTCTTCGTCATGCTTTACATCTATATTCATCTCTTCGTAAACGGCTTGAATAATTTCTTGTATCATGTCGTTCACTGTTTTCTCTTTTGAACTCGCTTCAGAGGTTGGATAACTAGTCACTTTTGTCCCTAATAAACGAATGGTAATATAAATGCCTTCTAAATATGGGAAATGAATAGAAAATACCTTTTCCAACTCCGAGAGCATATTACGGGAAATCGCATATTCCTTTGTATGTTCAATGTCTTTTGTATCTATATCTATTTCTTTCATTACACTGCCACTTCGAATTCTTTCAATAGAAATCAAAATATGCGCCAGCAAATTTTCAAATTCTTGATCGGATAATCCCATGCCTTTTTCCTTTAGAGAGCGCAGTACAATCTCTTTAACCATATCTATCTCAAGGGAGTTGAACAATTTCAACATATATTGTTCATTTTGCAGCATCGGTATGTGGATATCGCGATTAAAATAATACTCGGACATACAAGAACGAATGTAAAATTCATCACCCGTTACTCTCACACCGTAATTCGGACGTTTCTCTAGCATTAATTGATATTTCCCTAATAATTTCTTTACATCTTTCATTAAATTATTCACAGTAGATTTGCTAATATAAAGTTCTTCAGACAAGTCTTCTAACTTCATATAATTTGGTGAACTGAGTAATCTTCTTACTATATACATAACTCGTTCTTTCTGATCAATGGGGACAACAGCATGATTTACGGTATTGTTTTGAAGGTATGTTTGTATAAATGAATAAAATGAACCCTCATCCATGATTTCAAGCTGATACCCATTTCCCCTAGATGACTGGATAACCGCACCGTGTTCACAAATGAGCGAATTTAACATTTTTATATCGCCTCGGATTGTACGAGAGGAAACATTCGCAAACTTTGAGAGATAATTTCCATTAATGACCGACTTTGTATTGAGAAATTCTTTTAATATAAAGATTGATCGAGGATGCAAATGAATCATTCATGATCCCTCCCTTTTTATTCATCTCCCTCATAAAAGGTTCTGGTACAAATATGTTGTGAGAATGTAAAGACATGGTCCAGGCAATTTCTTGACATCGAGGAATCGAATGAGGGAATCTATCGCTTGCATGCCATTTCCGCCACTCCACTCCTAAAATGACAATTACATTGGCTGACAAGGTAGCCATTAATAGATACATACCCAAACTTAATTCCCTTCTTCTCCTGTCAAGTAAACGTTTTTGAATTATAAGTGAGAAAAGGATGTAATATCTTTTTTACACATAGACAATATCATAGAAAGCCAATGAAGTAAATATAACATTATAATCTTTAAAAGAGATACAAACTATAGGTTTGATTGTCTCTGATGTGAATGGGTTGGGACATGGTAACGAAGCAATTAAACTTACCAAGCAATCGTCATATAAGGAGATGGGTAAAGGCATATCGTAAATCTGGTGGGTGTTCTAGGATTAGAGGATCGGCGTGGAAAATCTATACGTAATACAAAAAAGCAACCGAGTAAAAAAACAATGAGCTTAGAGACAGTAGTAGAATACGTACAAGCACAAAATGATGTATAAAAAAAGATATTGGCATTCAAAATTTCTTTGGCCATTTAAAATCAAAGCTGTTATATCTACAGTCATTTCAAACAAAAGAGATGGTACGGCGTGCCGTTAAGAATTATATTTATTTTTATAACACAGAAAGAATTCAATTAAAGTTACACAGCCATTCTCCGATAGAGTACCGAAGAATGGCTGCATCATAGACACTGTCTTTTTGCCGATGTCTACTTGACAGGGGGATGTTCACACTAACAACACTATCATTACTTTTTATTCCTGCTCGCAATATCAAGCCAAACTGCTAAAATTAAGATGCTTCCTTTTACGATATACTGCCAGAAGGATTCCATTCCCATTAAGGACATTCCGTTATCAAGAGATGTCATAACAAGCGCACCGATAATGGCTCCAAGGATTGTTCCTGTACCGCCCATAAGCGATGTTCCGCCGATTACGCATGCAGCAACTGCATCCAATTCAAAGTTTTGTCCTGCTGTAATTGTTGCGGATGTTAGGCGCGCTGTTAGGATAAGAGCAGCCACAGCGGATAGTAAGCCTGTTAGGATAAAGAGCAGCATTGTACGGCTTTTAATATTAATACCTGACAAACGAGCTGCCTCAGGGTTTCCACCGAGTGCATAAATATGGCGGCCAAATGTCGTTTTTGTTGAAATAAAGCTGAAGATTAATGCGATAAGAATAACAAAGATGATTGGAAATGGTGTTCCTTTATAACTGTTCATCACATATACGAATGCAATAATAAGCAGGCTATAGAACGCAAGCTTTGCTGCATCTAAACCGAATGGCGCAACTTCAAATCCATATTGCTGACGGGATTTGCGTCTTCTAAACATTGAAATAGCCAATGCTCCAATTACGATTACCGCTAAAATTATTCCGAATGCATTTGTGAAATACGCATTTCCAATCGCTACAAAGTTTGGATCAGAAATTGAAATCGTTGTTGATTTTGTAATAGCCATTAATAAACCACGGAATATCATCATACCGCCAAGCGTTACGATAAAGGCAGGAATTGCGCGATATGCGACAAGCCACCCCTGCAATAAACCAATGAGAATGCCAGCTACAAGTGTACCTACAATTGCAACAACTGTCGGCAATCCCATCCAGCTACTTAAAATAGCAGCAACACCGCCTGTTAAACCTACGATAGAGCCGACAGATAGGTCAATATGACCAGCTACGATAACGAGTACCATACCAATTGCTAGGATAGAGGTTACCGACATTTGTGTAAATAGGTTCGATAGGTTACGCGCAGTTAAAAATGTATCATTTAAGAATGAGAATAAAATCCAGATCCCTACTAACGCAATAATCATCGTATAAGCACGAACATCAAATTTTCCAAAGATGTTTTTTGGACTCCGCTGCTTGATGGTCTCTTTTTGAGAAATCACTGCTTTTGCTTCCATTTTTATTTCCCTCCTGTTGCTGCCTGCATAATATTTTCCTGATTTGCTTCCTCACGCTTTAGCTCTTTTACGAATTTCCCCTCATTCATAACAAGAATACGATCGCTCATACCAAGAACCTCTGGAAGCTCGGAAGAAATCATGATGATTGCAACCCCGTCTTCTACAAGCCGATTCATTAAGTTATAAATCTCATATTTTGCTCCAACATCAATTCCGCGTGTTGGTTCATCTAAAATCAAAATTTTCGGCTTTGCCATCAGCCATTTTGCTAATACAACCTTCTGCTGATTTCCGCCTGAAAGGGATCCTACTCTTGTTTCAAGTGATGCTGTCTTCGTCTTCAACTCTTTCGCATATTTTGCACTCCACTTAATTTCTTCATTGTTATTCATCACACCGAACTTGCTGATTGTAGGCAAACTCGCTAGTGTTGTATTTGTTTTGACATCCATCCCAAGCACAAGACCAAGCCGCTTCCGATCCTCTGTTACAAGAGCCAAGCCTGCTTGAATCGCAGAGCGAACGGAGTTAATTTTCACCTTTTGGCCCTCGATACACACTTCACCTTCTGCTTTTCCTTCATATGCGCCAAACAAACTCATCACAAGCTCAGACCGACCTGCACCCATTAATCCAGCGATACCAAGAATTTCTCCCTTGCGCAGCTTAAAATTAATATTTTCATTCACCTTCATGCCCGGCTTATCCTTATTCCAGACGGTATAGTTCTTCACCTCAAGCACAACTTCCTTTGGTGTATGCTTTACATACGGATAACGCTCTGTTAATTCGCGTCCTACCATCAAAGCGATAACGCGGTCCTCATTTGCCTCTTCCCGGTCTAGCGTAGCGATAGATTGGCCGTCCCGTAAAATGGTAATAGAATCTGATAAGAAAAACACCTCAGGCATTTTATGGGAAATATAAATACAAGCAACGCCTTTTTTCCGCAAGTCCTGCAGCAAATTCATTAAAATTTCCACTTCACTCTCCGTTAGCGCTGCCGTCGGTTCATCCAAGATTAAAATTCTTGTATTCTTAGATAATGCTTTTGCAATTTCTACTAGCTGCTGTTGACCGATACCAAGAGAATGAACTTTCGTTTCCGGGTGAACATCGAGTCCGACAGCTTGCAGCCATTTTCTCGTTTCAGCATACAGCTGATCCCATTGAATGGAGCCGAACCGCTTCGGTTCTCTGCCTAGAAATATATTTTCTCCCACTGTCATATCCTTCACGAGCGCCAGCTCCTGATGAATAATGGAGATACCTGCTTGCTCTGCATCTGTAATATTACGGAAATTCATTGTCTTGCCATCGATACGGATTTCACCGCTGTATGTCCCTGCTGGATATAAACCGCTGAGCACCTTCATTAAGGTAGATTTACCTGCTCCATTTTCTCCGCACAGCGAATGAATTTCTCCTTTTTTGACTTTAAAACTTACATTATCTAAGGCTTTTACGCCGGGAAACTCTTTTGTAATGCTCATCATCTCTAAAGCGTACATTATTCCAACCCCCTTACTCTGTAAGGAATGAATTGGACATTCTGTCCAATTCACTTCCTCTTTACTAGAATTATTGTTTTGGCCATTGATCTTTCGGAACGTTTTTAAATACATCCTCAAGCTTTTTGAAGCCATCTTTAATAACTGTCGACATGATGTTTTCTTTCGTAACCGCAACTGGATCAAGCAACACAGCTGGAACGTCAATTTTTCCGTTCTCTACCTTTTGATCCGCCTTCACCTGTTCTCCTTTTGCTACGTTTACAGCCATTTCTGCTGCTGTCGTTGCGATTTTATCAATTGGCTTGTACACTGTCATCGTTTGTATACCTTCCGCAATACGCTGCAAGCCTGCTAAGTCTGCATCTTGACCAGACACCGGAATCTTACCGGCTAAGCCTTGTGCCGTTAATGCTTGGATTGCACCGCCTGCAGTTCCATCATTTGCTGCTACAACAGCTTGGATATTGTTTTTATTAGCTGTTAACGCATTCTCCATGTTTTTCAAGGCTTCCTCTGGCTTCCAATCTTTAGAATACTGATCATATACGATTTTGATATCGCCTTTATCAACGAGCGGCTTTAAGACATTCATTGCCCCTTCACGGAATAGCTTTGCATTGTTATCAGTATCTGCTCCTCCAATATAGGCGTAGTTGCCTTTCGGAGCCTTGTCTACAATCGCCTGCGCTTGCATTTCTCCTACACGTACATTGTCAAAGGAAACGTAGTAATCTACATCCGAATTTTTAATTAAACGGTCATAGGAAATCACTTTAATCCCTTCTCTATGAGCCTTTTCTACGATCGCTGCAGAAGCTTCGGCATTATGAGGTACCACTACAAGAACATCAACACCTTGAGAAATCAACTGCTCTGCTTGGCTCAGCTGCATGGCATCATCCCCGTTAGCTGATAGCGTTTTCACTTCTGCACCAAGGTCCTTTGCTTTTTTCTCAAATAATGCTTTGTCTGTTAGCCAACGTTCCTCTTTCAGGGTATCTAGTGAAAAACCGATTACAACTTTATCGTCTTTTTTCTTTTCATTGTTCTCTGCCTTCTGTTCATTGCCAGATGATACAACTCCACAAGCGGCAACCGTAGAAGCTAATGCAACTGCTAACGCACCTTTAGATACAACGTTGAACCATTTATTCATATGCTTAAGTCCCCCTATTTCTCTATTATGATCACGCTTACATACATAGATTATCATGGGGAATACTCCCTCTGTTTTCACTTTTTCTTCACTTATTTATGCATTATCTTCATTAATTTAACCTATCGAAAACGGTTACAAATAATTTCTACTGAAAACTAGCATTTTTTTATCTTTTACTTAAAATAGTCCAGAATTCAGCCCCTTCTCCCAGAAAATGCCGCCTGCGCCAAATTCACTTCCAACTCGAAATCTACTCTTTTTTAAATAGAAATAGAAAAATACCGTTACAAATCGCAACGGCATTCCACATTGAATCTATGTTTATACTATACCTGTTAGAAAAGGAATTTCTTTCACAGTTTGTTAAAGCAAAAGCTTTTGACGATATTCCTTTGGAGCTTCGTTCGTACATTTTTTAAATACCCGGCTAAAATAATTTGGATCATGATAGCCAATCTGAAAGCAAATCTCTTTTAAGCTTAATGCTTCATTTCTCATCAATTGCTTTGCTTTTTCAATGCGCATATTCATTACATAATCGCTGAATGTTTCTCCCGTTTGCTTTTTAAAAAGCTTACTGAAATATACAGAATTTAAATTTACATGCTCAGCTACCTGTTCAAGAGAAATATCCTCTGTATATTTGTCCTTAATATAATTCTTGGCCAGCATGAGCAAATGTCCTGCCCTTTTCTCCCGCTCATTCTTCATCTTAGAAATAATATTTATAACATATTGCTCACTCGCTACTCGCAGCATTGATAGATCATCTATA
This sequence comes from Ectobacillus funiculus, assembly GCF_004138295.1. Classification (GTDB taxonomy): domain Bacteria; phylum Bacillota; class Bacilli; order Bacillales; family Bacillaceae_G; genus Ectobacillus; species Ectobacillus funiculus. The sequence goes on from NZ_SCFM01000017.1 coordinate 74,594, forward strand.
TCAGGGAAGGAAATAGGCTCCAGCTGCAGATGGGAATGCTGCATGAATTGTGAAATATAACCAAACAGAGAAAGAAGCTGAGCGCGAATACGCTTTGCGTCACTCTTCGTTATCTCTATAAGCTTTTCATATATAGTCCGAAGCTGCAACATAGCTGCCTGCTCATCCATGATACTAATTGCATTGCATAGCTGCCGCCCTTGCTCCTCTGAAATGCTTCTTTTCATCTCTTTACGAAATGGCTGCACAGGTACAGCTTCTGTACATTGCTTGCTCGCTGCCAATGCCTCCTCATACGACTGCCGCCAGCCCGCGGCTCCTTTATGTACTGGACCAATTCCAATACAGACGGTTTGTCCTGTTTGCTGCTTTATATATTCACGCAACTTCCCTGCATCATGCAAAAAAGCTGCTTGCTGCACATCTCGTTCCCGCTCTAGGACAACAGGAAAGAAAACTGCCATATGCTGCTGAATAACTGGGCTGACTAAGCAATTTTGCTGTGACTTTACATAATGCTTCGCACACTCATATACGCGTCTTTGCTCCTTTTCATCCTTCACATCTGGAAATGATATCACAACTGCGCTGCCAAATTGCATCTCTATAGCAAGCATTCGTGACAGTGTGAGTACATCCAGCTCTTGAACCGTTTCTAGCATCAGCATTAACGTGCATTCATTCTCTGTAAGAGGCCGAAGATGAGAAACTTGTTCAATAAGCTCAAGCTCCTGTGTTCGCTTGCTGCGGTCTGTAACAATTTCATTCGTAAGCCGCTGGAGCAATGCAACAATCTGCTCCCGTTTTGCCGGCTTTAAAAGATAATCGCTCACTCCTAAGGAGAGCGCTTCCTTTGCATAAGTAAAATAATCATACGCTGTTACAATTACAATCTTTGTATCCGGGAGCTTTTTTTGAATCACAGAAACTGCCTCAAGACCCTGAATGCCTGGCATTTTAATATCCATAAAAATAATATCGGGCTGGTGTTTATCTGCCTTTTCAATTGCAACTCTTCCGTTCTCTGCATGATAGATGGTAAATTGCTCAGGCATTGCCCTTTGCACCATAAGCTCAAGACCTTCTCTCTCTAGCGGTTCATCATCAGCGATTAGTAATTGATACATACTTTCCCCTGCCCCCCTTGTTTGATTGGAAGCTTCAAAATAATACTTGTTCCCTCGCCCTGCTTACTGATAATATCCACAATCTCTTCCATTTCATAAAAGAGACGTAAGCGCTTAAATACATTTGTTGTCCCGAGTCCAGTGGAACGTCTCTTTGTTGGAAAAACCGGTGAAGCTGTCAACAATGACTCTTTTGTTTCTTCAGTCATCCCAGCACCATTGTCAAAAATAGCGACAAATACAAAGTTATCTATCTCCTTAACAGAAAGCTCTATAATTGCTCCCGCCTCCATTCCCTCAATACCATGCACAAATGCATTTTCCAAAAGCGGCTGAAGAGTTAAACACGGAATGGCTTGTTCTAAGCACGCTTCGTTAATATCCAATCTAAACTGGACCCGATCCCGGAATCGTGCTTTTTGAATCGCAAAATATTCCTCAGCATGCTTGATTTCATCCCGAAGCGTCACCGGTTCATCCAGCTTCCTTAGATTATAGCGCAGCAAATTGGACGTAGAAACCGTCAAGTCGCTCGTCTGCTCAGCCCCTTCAATATATGCCAGCTTTGAAATTACATTTAATGTATTAAATAAAAAGTGTGGATTGATCTGGCTTTGCAGCGCCTTTAACTCAAGCTCTTTCACAAGGCGCTCTTTTTCCAGAATTTCCATATTCTTACCCATCAATGTTCGGAGATTCTCTAGCATTTCATGAAACATATTTCCTAAAATACTAAACTCGTCCTTCGCTTGGAATACTGGTACAGCTATATCTAGGTTCCCTTTGCCAATCTGCTTTGCAATATACACAAGACGCTGGATAGGAATGACAATGCTTCGTGAGAGCCAGATTGCAAATACGATACTAAGCGCCGTTGTAAGAATAAATAGTATCCCGCCTAATTGGTTCATAGATCGTGTATTAGCCATAATCTTCTTAAAAATCGGCTGGTAGTTGCTTAGTTCTAAATCAACAAGATTTTGACTATCCTCCCGAATGAAAGAAGCAATTTTTTCAACTTCCTTGTATTGTTCCACATAGCCCGCAAAATCCTGCTCAAGTAATTTTTTTGTAGTAGCAGTCTCCAGCTCTAAAAATGATGAGATGAGATGACTGTAATTTTCTAAAATAAGCTCCTCATTTCCTCCGCGATTTTGTTTCTCTAATGATGCCTGAAGAGCCTGCAGCTTTCCTTTATGCCGAAGGAATGAGCTATAGGAATTTGTATCCTGATTCGCAATATAGCCGCTTAATAAACGGAGATTTTCCTGTGTCTCCATTGAAATTTGCTTGTATAGAAAAACCCTGTCAATCATGACATTATAGCTTTCTTGAACCTTTTTCCCGCTCTGAAAAACAAAAAATGAAACCAAATTAATTAAAATAACGAGAATTGGGATAAAAATAAATAATTTTGTGCGAATATTCAATTCGTTTCCTCCAGATGTACATTATTTTTCGTAATCACCTCAGTCGGAGTAAAATGTTCCACTTTCATCGCCTTCCCCTGTAAATGCTGGCGCAGAATTTTGATAGATTGAAAGCCCATATCAAAGGGTTTTTGTACAATGGTTGCTTGAATATGCCCATTTGAAATAGCTTGCAGAGTTTCCTCTACATCATCAAAGCCAAATATTTGCACATTATTTCTGCGCATATTAGTTGTTGCATTTAAAATACCGATTGCATCTAAAGCACTCATGCCGACCATAATTGACATGTCAGGATGCTTCTTCAGCATGCTTTCTCCCTGCAAAACGGCTTGGATTTGAGAAATATTCGACGACATTACCTCGACAACCTTCATCTGTGGATGCTTCTGAATGACAGATAGGAAGCCGTTAAATCGTAGTTTTTGACTTGTTGATGTTTCACTGCCAATCATTACGCCAATTTCACCTTCGCCCCCGGTCATTTCCGCTACCACTTCTCCTAATTTCTCACCAGCTGTATAATTGTCGGTTCCGACATAGGCAACCCGCTCACTCTTTGGCGAATCTGTATCAATCGTGACAACAGGAATATTCTCGTTAACAGCTTTATTAATAATTGGGGCAAACATCTGTTCATCAAGGCTTTGTACAACAATCCCGTCTACCTTAGATACAATTGCCTTTTCAAATAATTTCATTTGTTCTTCAACACTTGTCTGCAACGGGGCAATATACTCTACCTGCACATTGTACGTATGGGCTGCTTTCCTCGCTCCTTGTTCAATGCTTCTCCAATATGGATTATCCAATTCCTGGGCAATAAGAATAAAATGAGCCGTTTTTCCCTTTGCCTTTTGCGTCGTTTTCAAACTTTCTACGGCATTTTCAATATTGTTCGTATTTGCTGCAAAGCGAATAAGTACGTACATAAAAAGAACAAACAACACTATTAAACTAGCCGTCCACCTTTTGTTTCCCATATGTCCCTCCAATCCGTATTATATATAGTACAGATTAAGGGAAGCGTTTTCAATACCTTGCTGGATAAAATATAGCAAAGCAACTTAGGACAGTCTTTCTTTACTTGTCTAAGGAAACATATTGTATTAAGAAAAGCGGACAAGGCCCGCCTTTTATGGCAGCGTAGGAGTGGGCCGGAGTAAAAGGCGCTTTTTTCCTTTTGCAGAGGTTCAGCCCGGAGTCTGCCATTTTGGACCTTGGGAGCTAGACATCACCCCGAAAGGTTATACTTTCTGGTTACAATGTAAAAAACCTGAGTCCTGTACAATGCAGGATTCAGGTTTTTGTATAACATCGCAGCTCATATCTAGAAGAATACCGATACAAATACGGATTGCAGGGTTATAAGTATTCACAGTTATCACGATTCGCCTTTGTCTAACTTCTCAATCTCGTTTAAAAGCTGACGCGTTCGTTTCGCATTGCCTTCCGCAAAATTTTGCAGCCGCTCCTTCAGCTCTTCATCTGCATGAAGTCGCTCTGCTGTAATTAAATAGGTACGCATCATTTCATTTTCCATTTCAAGCGAATGCTCCAGAATATCCATTAACTGTTTTCCAGACATGGAATCTCCAGGCTTTTCCTGCCTGTCATAATCAAACTGGTGCGAGTCCATAAAATAATCTCCTCTCCTATCACTATCCACCAAGAATTGTTACCTATTCTCCCTCTTTTCATACGCTGCAAGCGAATTTATAACTTATGGAAGGAGTTCTTTGTTCACTTAGCCTTGTACATATAACTCTCTAGAAACATCTGCTAAAAGAGGGTTCTCCTCTTCTGAAGCGTACAAATACAGTTCATGCATCGCCCGTGTACACACTGTATAAAACAGCTTCCGATCTTCGGTGCAGTATTGCGAAGCGTCATATACAATGACCGCATCAAACTCCACGCCCTTGGCCAAATAAGACGGAATAACAAGCACCCCTGGCTCAAAGGAGGCACTCTCCTTCCGAATGAGGCGAAGCTGAAGGTCGTCTCGCATCGCATTGTACGCCTCCCTGCTTTCTGAAGCTGTTTTGCAAATAACGGCGATTGTCTCATGCCCGGCTGCTTGCAAACTTCGAACACGTTCTATAATACGCTGTGCTAACTGTTCCTTCAAAACGTTTGTAACAGAAGGCTTTTCCCCTTCACGGTTAAATGGCTCAATATTCTCTCCACCGGAAATTAGCTGACTTGTAAATTCAATAATTGGCCTTGTTGAACGGTAGCTGCGTGTCAATATAATTGTTTCGGTCTGCTTAGGACCATATAGCTCTTCAGCCGCCATAAAGCCGTTATCAGCAGCATGCGCATGAATTGCCTGATTCAAATCTCCCAGCACCGTCATACGCGCAAGCGGAAACAGCTTCTTTAAAAAAGCAAACTGAAACGGTGAATAGTCCTGCGCTTCATCTACAAACACATGGCGTACGGACGTATTGCGCTGAAAGCCTTCAAGCTGTTCTTTTAAATACAAGTACGGTGTTGCATCTTCATAAAACAGCTCGGCTGCATCTACCTTTTCAACGGTTTGCTTACACATATCCCCCCACTGCTCCGGCAAATCCATTTGAAATCGCTCGGCAGCCCCCGGTGCGAACAGTTGCTTATATACGGCAACAGCATCTAAAAATTGGAGACGCTTCACAAACCGGCGCAGCGGCTTAAACTTCTCCTGCACAACAACCGTTGCTAACAACCGCTCTTCCCTTTTAAAATCATCGAAGGTGTGCTCAGAATATTCCTTCTGTTTTTGCAATCTGCGATAAGCACGGACATAAATATCATTGTCCAAAAACTGCATTTCCTCCTCGACCCATGGCTTTTTCCGCTCCGAACGCTCCAAACGTCTTAATTCGGTTTTCAGCCATTCTGCAACAAGCTGCATCCGATTTGGAATGGATAGACTTGCATCTAAGCTATAAAATCGCTCATGAATTTGCGCTGCGGAAATCAGAACCTCTTCCCGAAACATAATATCCCTAAAGATCAATCCCTCTTCATGTACAGCTTCTACATACCGCTCAATTAACCGCATAAAATGCATCGTTGCTTTATAGCGAATACTTACCATGCGCACAGGATAGCCCGGATCACTCTTGGAACTAAGTGCATATTCCATTTGTGTAAAGGGATCCTCTAAATCAAAATGCTTACCAAGCTGCCGCTCCAAATATTCCTGAAAGGTCGCCTGCTGCATATTTTCTTCCCCAAGCTCCGGCAAAACTGTTGCCACGTAGCTATTAAACATGGAGTTTGGTGAAAACAACACAATCTGATCCGCGTTTAGCCCGCCACGATATCGATAGAGCAAATAAGCGGCTCGCTGCAAAGCAGCCGAAGTTTTTCCGCTCCCTGCTGCTCCCTGCACAACCAACAAACGGCTTGTGTCGTTGCGGATAATCCGATTTTGTTCCTTCTGAATCGTTGCTACAATGCTTTTCATTTGTGTGTTCGCTTGCTTCCCCAATACCTCACGCAGCATTTCATCACCAATGGTAATGCCAGTATCAAACATACTCTCAATATGGCTATTGCGGATGACAAACTGGCGCTTTCTCTTCATTTCTCCTGTAATCGTACCGCCAGGCGCTTCATATTGTGCTGGACCAATTCCGTAATCATAATATAAGCTTGAAATCGGTGCTCGCCAATCATAAACGAGAAATTGCTCCGTCTCCTCGTCATAAAACGAACCGACTCCTAAATAAATCCTTTCTTCCTCTTCTCCGTCTTCTATAAAATCAATCCGCCCAAAGTAGGGGGAAGACTGTAATCTTTTTAATATTTTCAGTTGTTCATTTCCATGACGGTGACTCCGTTCCCTCTCAGCTAATAATTCAACTTGCTGCTTTAAGCTCGTGAAGGTTTCCGCAGCTTCAACCGCATCATCAAAGTTTACAGTTACATCCTCCCAAAAGTTTTGGCGAATTCCTACAACTTCTGATTTTACCGCTCCCGCTTGCTGCTCTAGGGCGGCGCTTTTTAATTTCATTTTTGCGACGACTTCATCAACGCGTTGTTGCTCCTGCTCTAAATCTCTCATAGACATCCGCCACTCCTTTTATCAAACTAAATCCTCTGATGGAAATTTATGTATAACGGTTTTTTCTATCCTATTGCTATTCTCTTTCATCCTAGCTAAGGATGCAACTTATATTATGACACAGACACGCAAAATCCATCGGCGTTCCTGCCTTGAATTTTTTCTTTTCCTAATATATAACTGCTGCATGCCCAAAATTCCTCCCTTCTGGAAATTTATCCTTTCTTACGGCGCAAAGAAAAAAGGTATAACAAAAGCAGCATATAGCGCTATTGTTATACCTATAATGAGTTTCTTATATGGTGAAAAAAGCATAGCATTCAAAGGTGCTGTTGAGAATGTCTATACGATTGATATACCTGTTTTAGATCACTCAATGTCATTTCATACAAATGAACATTGGACTTCTTATAAATCCCAGCTTCCAGCAATCTTTCAATGTAAAATCGCTTTTGCCGTTCTACGGCTTTTCTGAGTAAATTTGACATGCCGCATGCCCCTTTCTGAAAAGCTTATTGATTTTGCAATGTCCGCAGTAGATCGAAGGCTTTGTTTCCCGCTAACGTCATCAACTCTTCGAGCATCTCATCTCTCAACAAATCCAGCTCAATAATTTTTCTGGCCAGTTGCATAGATTCCTCTAAATTTGTCACGTTGCCCCCCTCCTTTCTCCTGCTTTCATGTGCTGATTACACTTTGCTGTATATTATTTTGTCTTTATTTTATTGTATGAAATTTCCAATTATTTTCCTCGAAAATCGTAAGAAAACCTTACAGTGTTTTGAATTTTTTTCCATTTCATGTAAGAAAATATAACAAGGATGTCAGAAAATATAACAAACATGTCGCATAATTCGCAAAAAAAGCGTATAGTAATAAATATGGGAAAGAAAGTGTAACACAAAAAGGGGAGAACTGTGTTGGCGCTCAAAGAAGAGTCCTATAAAGACAAGAAGGTTATTACCATTGGAACAGTCAGTGAGATTACAGGATTATCCGAACGTCAGATTCGGTACTACGAAGAAAGAAAACTCATTTTCCCGGAGCGTACGCAGAAAGGTACAAGAAAGTACTCCTTCAACGATATAGAGCAGTTGATGGAAATTGTGGAGAAAATGGAGGAAGGCGTGCAGACGTACGAAATTCGAAAAGAGATGCTGCGAAAGGAAAAACAACTGAACGAGAAAACTGTTCGTGAACAAATGATTCGCGGACAGCTAAATGCACAATTTGGTATTCAAAAGCCACGATAATTGTATGAAAAACATCCGGAAAGCTTTCCTATAGAGTTCAGATAAACAAAAAGCACAAATAACCGGAGCAAATGGCACAAAACATTCATATCGCACCTATGATAGGATTTTGTACTTGGTCAGTTTATTTACCGCACATACCCTTTCGTCTGCCAAAACGGCTGCACCACCTACCTTCATTCACGTACCTTCTTTTTGTACACAAGTATCGTATGTTGCCAATCATATGAAAAAAGGCTGCTCCTAGGCAGCCTTTTTTCATATCGAGAACTTGTTAGAGCACCGTCTCGTTTCATCATCCGGTACTATCATTCAATTTATCAAATTCACCTCTTGCGCTATGTAAATACTTAAATACCTCAAGCTGCTGCTCGGGAGATAATTCCTTGACACTTGTATCATCGAATCCTAAAACAATAGATAACAGATCTGTTAAATAGCGATTGTCCACAAACTCATTGGGCATATTTTATACCTCCCTGTGCAAAGTCTTTCTACATAGAGTTTCCACTCTTATGTATTTTTATACGAATCAAAGCAACCGAAAAGCAAATCTTTCCCTATCAAGCTTACGACACCGTCCAGGACCAAGACGGTGCCTCATGAATCGTTGCTTATTTTACCTGTTAAATACGCACTTCATTCTATAGCCAGCTGCAGAAAGAATTCCTTAACTCCCCGTGTACGGGCTGCCATAACCTCCTCCCGTGTATGGGCTGCCATAGCCTCCTCCCATATATGGACTGCCGTAGCCTCCTCCCGTATATGGACTGCCATAGCCTCCTCCCGTATATGGACTGCCATAGCCTCCTCCCGTATATGAGCATCCACAGCCTCCCCCCATATATGGACTGCCGTAGCCTCCTCCCATATATGGACCCATAGCTAAATATGGAGATCCTCCAAATGGTACCTGTCGTGGAAACATTCCTATTTCCTCCCTTTTCATCATTTTACCTATCACCTTTACCATATGCGTCTTAAAGCCAACAGGAATAGGTGTTTATCTTCCTGACAACAAATATTGAAATAGATCATATAACGCCCGTTATAAGCAACCAAACAACCAACAACGGGCTATCCTTTCGTACAAAGAAAGGATAGCCCGTTTGTCCACTATTAAGAAATCCTTGATTCTACTACTTTTTCTACCTGTTGCGGAGTGAATTCATTTTCCATTTTTGCAACTACAACAGTTGCCACACCGTTTCCGATTAGGTTTGTAATAGCACGCGCTTCAGACATAAAGCGATCCACTCCCAACAGAAGTGCCATACCCTCTACCGGAATTACCGGGAATGCGGCAAGCGTCGCAGCCAACGTAACAAATCCAGAACCCGTTACTCCTGCAGCACCCTTTGACGTAAGCATTAAAATACCGAGCAATGTGATTTGATCCCAAATGCTTAAATCAATACCATAAGCTTGCGCGATAAAGATTGCAGCCATGGACAAGTAAATAGATGTTCCATCAAGGTTGAAGGAATAACCCGTTGGCACTACAAGACCAACAACAGATTTAGAGCAGCCGTATTGGTTTAATCGGTCCATTAAACGAGGTAACGCAGATTCAGAGGAGGAAGTACCTAATACTAGGAAAATCTCATCTTTAATAAATTTAATGAATGATAGAATGTTAAAGCCATAGAATCTTGCAATTGCACCTAATATAAACACGATAAAGAAGAACATCGTTAAGTAAACAGAGCCCATTAGTTTGCCAAGAGAAAACAAAGAACCAAGGCCAAAATTTCCAATTGTATAAGACATCGCACCAAACGCCGCAATCGGAGAAAGCTTCATAATCATATTTACAATTCCGAAAAAGCCATGACTCAATTTATCGAACAGTTGAATAACAGGCTTTGACTGCTCTCCCATAGCCGCAAGCGCAACCCCGAATAACACAGCAAAAAATAGAATAGGAAGCAACTCACCCTTCGCCATCGCGCTCACGATATTATCAGGGATGATACCCATGAGAAAGTCTACTAAACCATGACTTGTTTCTGCTGCTTGCTTTGTAAATTGAGAAACATCTCCCTCTATGTTGCTCGTATTAATGCCCTCACCAGGCTTCACAAGATTTACAATAAGGAGTCCAATCGCCAAAGCAAACGTTGTCACAATTTCAAAGTATAACAACGCCTTACCGCCAATACGTCCTACCTTTTTTACATCTCCCATGCTTGCAATACCAATGACAATTGTAAAGAATACAATCGGAGCAATAACCATTTTAATAAGTTTAATAAAAATATCAGCTAACACCTTCAACTCTGCTCCGAACGCGGGGAAGAAGTGACCTACGCAAATACCAATAATAATTGCTAGAATTACTTGAACAGTCAGATTTTTCAGTTTAGACATTGTTCATCCTCCTTTTAATTTTTGAAAACGCTTTATTTCCTGTACCCAACTATAATAGAAGTTCACAAGTCCGACAATTTTATGGTTTTTTAGTTCTTATTGTTCTTTTTGGTCTCACAAAATAACTAGGTTATAATAAAAGAAAGTTCCGTTATGACTACCAGGAAGGTGATGCACTTTGTATTGTATAAGGAGGGTTCTTTTCTATCCCATCATAACAGCCGCCTTTCTATTGTCTGGATGCAGCTCCCCTCGCGCTGTGGACTATGATCAAGTAAGCGATCAAGAAAGGCTCATTATTCGCTTCCCGTATGTAACGGGGGAAAATACTCCTAAAGGATTAGCAGCGAAGAAATTTAAAGAGCTTATAGAGAAGCGGAGCAATGGAAAAATCGAGGTGCAGGTCTTTCCAAATTCCAGTCTATACTCTGACTACAAAGAAATTGAACAGCTGCAAAAGGGAAATGTTCAGATGATTGCGCCACATACAGCCAAATTTTCAGAAATCCTTCCAGAAGCACAGCTGCTAGACTTACCATACTTATTTAACAACCATGAGGAAGTTGATGAATTGGCAGAGGGGCCAGTCGGCGCAGAAATAAGCCGGCTTCTTGAAAAAAAAGGCTTTAAGCTGCTTGCTGTTTGGAATAATGGCTTTAAACAGCTGACAAACAACCAAAAACCAATTCAAACGCCTGAAGATCTCTTTGGACTGGTCTTTCGTATCGCACATAGTGAAGTAATTAAAGAGCAGTTCGAGCTTGCTGGCGCCAAAAGCATTGTTCTGCCATTTGATGAATTGTACAGAGCATTAGAAGCTGGAAAAGTGCAGGGAGAAGAAAATACTGTTTCAAACATTAATAACAAACGGCTCTACACTCATCAAGAATATATGACTAAAAGCGACCATGGCTATTTAGGATACTTTGTTATTACAACAAACCAGTTTTGGAGCAGTCTTCCGAAAGATACAAAAACGATGCTTGAGGAAACAATAGACGAGGTAACAGAATGGGAAAGACAAACAGCTGCAAAGATGGAGGAGGAGCAATACTTACAGCTGAAACAGCAAGAGGATCTTTCTATTTATGAGTTAAGTCCTAAAGAAAAGACGGAGTGGAGGAACACCTTTCATTCTACATACCAATGGTTTACAAACAAAATTGATAATAAAGTGATTGAAGAATATGTAAAAACAAAATAACCATAGTTTCTCGTATAGACAATAAATCATTTAAAGAAAACTCGCCGATTGGCGAGCCCTGCTCTTGGGCGAAGACAAGTTGCACTTATACTTTATTCCTAAAATTTCTCGCCACGTCGAATGATCTCCCAGCTAGAAATTTATACTTTCTTAAAGTGTAAGAAAGGCGGACAAAGCCCGCCTTTTACGGCAGTACAGGGGCCGGAGTACTTCAACCTAGAATGTATCCATTTTTACAAGAAAGAAAAAAAGCTTCACAGAAAAGCAAGATGCAGCCCGCCTTTTCTATGAAGCTTTTTTCGTAATAGAAGAGCTGCCAATTGTAGCTGTTTCACATTATAAAGGAGAATAGCGATTAATAGGTCGTCCAATCGTTCCATATTGAACTTCCAATTTTATTTTTTTCGTTTTCTCCAGATAATCTAAATATCTTCGCGCTGTCACTCGCGCCAGCCCAACCCCCTCAGCAACCTCTTCAGCCGACAATGCTTTCTTCTGATTTAATAAAAACAGCAAAATTTGTTTCATTGTAACTGCATTTAACCCCTTTGGAAGAGGCTCTTCGGATAATTGCAACTCTCTCTGCTGCGGCTTGACCTTAGTATTCGCCAAATAATCAATCTCTTCTTGGTTTAGCTCGTTCTTTGCCAGCTTGAGACGGAGCGCCTTATAATTATCAAGTGCACTCTTGAAGCGGTCAAAGCGAAACGGCTTCACAATATAATCAATAGCTCCGTACCGAAATACACTTTGCACTGTTTCTGAATCACGAGCTGCGGTCACCAAAATCACATCAACAGGTTGGTTTTGCTTACGCAGTTCTACCAATACATCCATGCCATTCAAATCAGGCAAAAAATGATCAAGAATAACAAGATGGGGCTGCTTTGCAGCAATCGCCGCTAAAGCCTCTATACCAGATTGCGCTGCACCTACAATTTCAAATCCACCGGTAGCTTCCACAAACTGCTTGTTCACCTCCATAACCATCGGATCATCATCCACAATCATTACCCTGATGTTTTCCTGCAACTCCCTTGCCCCTTTCCTATTTCGGAATAATAACCGTGAAAATGGTTCCCAGATTTACTTCTGTCTCCAAATCGATTCTCCCACCCACATTTTCTACATACCTATGAATCAGAGCAAGCCCAATTCCCCGATTTTTACTTCCCTTTGTCGTAAATCCTTGCTTATATATTTGATCTCGTATCTGTTTCGGAATACCTGGTCCATTGTCCTTTATCTCAATTCTTAATTCATCTGCCAAATCACGAATGGCACACTCTATTTTCCGTCTCTCTAAGGCCTGGCCTTGAAGTGCCTCCATCGCATTTTCTAATAAGTTTCCGATTACCGTAACCAAAATACCAACATCCCATTTCTGCGGGATGTCCTTCAAACAGCTGCCGCGGTCGATATGGAGCTGAATACCCAGCTCCTTCGCGCGGCTTACCTTTGCAAGCAGCAAACCAGAAATACTATAGTCACATATGTTATTAGTTAAAAAAGATGCCAGCTCCTCCTGCTCATGTACACTATCGAACACGTAGCTAAGCGCTTGTTCTGATTTTCCTAATTGAATAAGTCCAGCAATTGCATGCAGCTTATTTCGATGCTCATGATTCTGTACACGAAGCGCCTCAATAAATTGCTTAACCCCTGTCAACTCCTCGGCCAAATTAAACATTTCTGTTTTATCTCGAAACGTTGCTGCCGCTCCTACAATTTTCCCCTTTACCCGTATCGGCAGAATACTGACCAGTATGCGAGCGTTACCAACAATGCGATCCTCATTATATTGCGGAGTTCCCGTTTGCATCACTGTTGTTAACCCGCTGTCTGGGATAACATCAAGCACTCCTTTTCCAACAACAGGTTCTGCCAAGCCAAGAATGCGGCAAGCCTCTGGATTCGCTATTGTAATACGATATTGACTGTCAATCGCTATAACCCCATCACCAATTGATTGAAAAACAGCAACCCGCTCCTCAAGCAAGCGGGCAATCTCAGCCGGCTCCATATTAAACATTTGCTTTTTAATATTGTAAGCAAGCAATACTGCCCCTATCAATCCAACAATAAGAGCAATAAAAAAAGGAATCTGCAAATCACTGCGATATTCTAAAAGCAGCTGCTTATACGTCGGTGTTACAATTCCTACAACAACAACCCCGACTTGTTTGCTTTCCTTCATCACTGGCACAAACGCCCTGATAGAAGGCCCCTTACTGCCATAAGCACGGGAAATATACACTTGCTCAGCTAAGGAAGGGCCTTCATCTCCTCCCATAAATACTGTCCCAATCTTCGATGAGATAGGGTGAGAATAGCGAATACGATTCATATCATAGACGACAATATATTCCACATCTGTTGCAAGACGAATTTTTTCGGCAACCGGCTGAATGCTCTTAGCCCCATCAGGCTGCCCAACATTATTAATAATCGGTTCCAGCTCCGCAACTGATCGGGCAATAGACAATGCACGCTGTCCTTGTTCATTTTCCGTTGCTGACAATACCTTTTCTACGAGCATTCCACCGCTAATAGCACTTGATAAAAATACAAGGCAAAATACAAGAATCCCAATTTTCATGCGCAAATTGGATATAAACAGTTTCTTCATCTATAATTTCCTCAATGTTTGTAGTTGGACTGCAAAGAAAATGTAACAAGCTTAGTATAGCATTTCATAAGATTGGTTTGCATACAAAACGGGAGGCTCACTTAGTCGAATCACTATCTCACTTGCAGAAAGAAAACTCCATCAGCATCTATCTGGAAATGTATCGCTAAAGTAGAAACGAGAGATTATTTTGCCCAATTCCTCTAGTAGCATTATACTATGTAAAAAGACTGTAGGATGAAGGGAGAAACACAATGAGCCGATATGCTGTTTGCAGAGTTGAAAAAGATGGTTATTTTATTTATTCGTATGCTGAAACCTTTGAGGAAGCCATTCAAAAGGCAGAGGAATGCAGTATGAGAAGCGGTGATTCCTATATTGCGATTTCAGAAGAAAAACTAAAACAACGAGAGGTAAAATAATGTAAGCCTGCTGATGAACAGAGGAGACATATTTGACTGCAAGTCTAGTTGCGTATGTTCACGCGCCTGCCATTCATGTGTTTTGTAAGGACTGTCAATGCCGATTGTACTTGCTCAAGGGTGCCTCTAAAAGGAAACATAAACCTTTGTACGTGAACTACCACGAACCTAAAGGTATCGTGGTTTTACGCCCACAAATATAAAAACTTTATTTTCTCTGATTGTTGATTTATAGATTTAAAGCAAAGCAGCTGTTGATTGTCTAATCATCAATTCAGGAGAAAGGAGTAACCGTTCTTTATAAGGTTTAGATGTTTGCATTTCTTTCGTTAATAAATCAATAACCTTTGCTCCCATCTCTTTCACCGGTTGGGCAACTGTCGTTAGCATTGGGGAAGTTGTCGTCGAAAGTACCGTATTATCAAACCCAACAACAGATACATCCTCAGGAATATTGAATCCCATTTCCTTAGCAGCCTGTATAACCCCAGCCGCCAACAAGTCATTACAGGCAAAAATAGCAGTAGGTCTTTCTTGCAAGGAAAGAAGTTGCTGGGCACCTTCATATCCCTTTTGAATCATAGCTTCTGTTTTTATTATATAGCCATCCAGTATAGGTAACTCAGCTTCTTCCATAGCATCTCTAAATGCCTCCAGGCGCGGTATATTACTCCGAACATTTTCAGCAATAATAGCAATTCTCTTATGACCTAAGGATAGCAAATATGAAGTAGCTAAGTATCCTCCTTTATAGTCATCAACCGTTACAGTATCTATAGATAATTTTGGGATCTCTGAAGCGATTAAGGCAATCGGAATTCCTTTTTCCAGCAGACCTTCAAGCAAGTCAGTGCTTCGAAAAGCTGAAGCTACAACAATGCCATCTATTCTTTGGCTAGTTAAAAGTGATAGATATTCTTTTTCCTTTTCTGCATCATTATCTGTATTACACATCATAACATTAAATCCCAACTCACGACTGCGATCTTCAATGCTTCTTGCAACCTCAGCATAAAACGGATTTGAGATATCAGGAACCAGCAAACCAATCACCTTTGTTTTTTTCCCTCTTAGAGAAGCTGCGGCTACATCAGGATGATAATTGAGTTTATTCATTGCTTGGAACACTTTTTTCCTAGTTTGTTCACTAATGCTTCCCGTATTATGTATCACTTTTGAAACAGTGGAAATGGAAACCCCAGCTTCTTGAGCGACACTATGAATGGTCGGTTTCACAACAGTAGCTCCTCCTTTCTTTACTAGCTTTCATTTATATAACATTAACATAGTAACATGAAAACGCTTCATGCTATTATAACATGTAAAATTCAATATCGAATATCAAGACTATTGTTTAATATTATGTATATCTTCATGATACATAAGTACAACAAAGATATCTTAATATAACAAACTCAAATATAACCCACTCTTGCTCCTCTCCCTCCTTCTATACTGCTATTTTATAAAAGGAGAGGTATGTTCCGATTTTACACTTACTCCAATATTAGGTCTCCCTTCTAAACAAAAAAACTAAGAGAAAGTATGTACAGGAGCAGGATACCCACTAAAGAAAACTCGCCGATTGGCAAGCCCTGCCCTTGGGCGAAGACAGAGGCGTAGTTGCACTTATACTGTATTCCTAAAATTCCCTACTACGCCGAATGAACTTCTAGCTGGGAATTTATACTTTCTTACAGTGAGAAAAAGACAGCCTTGATATACAAGGCTGCCTCACATTCATTATTGATAGTCTCTACAGCATACAGCACCCTTTTCAGAGAAGTGCGTACGACTTTTTAATAAAGTCTGATAGTACTACATTCGGTAACATGACCTAAGGTAGAACAATGGAGGTGTTCTCAAGTCGCTTAACCCATCAATCAAATCAGCAAATTTTGAATCAACACTCCATTTCGTAATAGGGTGATGTACTTCGACAGCCCTATGTAAACTGCATACTTACAATTTATTTTTCTAGTCATAAGCGCTTACAATTATTTTTCTTATTGGACCTTCATCATTGATTTATTTGTGTTGCCCTGATCATATTGTGAACGGAAATGCTCCTCTATATCTTCAAGTGTGCGTCCATTTGTTTCTGGCATCCATTTGTAAACGAAGCCAATTCCCAATATACCAAGAACGACAAAAATAAAGAATGTAGTAGATAGACCTACAGAGCTTAGCAGTATTGGAAAAGTAAAACCAATAATAAAGTTTACAATCCATAGGAAAAATACACTAATACCAGCCCCAAGACCCCTTAGTCTTTGCGGGAAGATTTCTGCAATGACTAACCATGTTACCGGTCCAACACACGCCTGCATAAAGGCAAGGAATAACACCGTTAAAGAAAGCACAACATACGGAAGGGCAGCCGATCCTTCAAGTACCTTTGAAAATATTGCAATAAGTAAAAGTGCTGTTGTGGTTCCAGACAAACCAATAATCAACATGGGACGACGATTTACCTTACCAACCATCCAAATCCCAAATACGACTGCAATCACTGAAACGAGCCCATTCGCAATGTTAGCAATTAAAGCCGCCTTCGTACCAAAGCCAGACTCTTCAAGAATTTGCGTTCCATAATACATAATGGAGTTAACACCTGTAATTTGATTTACCATGGCAACCCCAATGCCAATTAACAAAACGCGGCGCAGCCATGGTGCGGCAAAGTCTTTGATAGATGCCTTTTCAAGCTCTGAATCCCTTTGTAATGCTGCTTCAATTTCATGAAATTCAGTTTGTGCTCGTTTCTCGTCACGTATTTGTTTCAGAACACGCAGCGCCTCATTCTTTTTCCCTTTTGCAGCTAGCCATCTTGGGCTCTCTGGAACAACAAGCATACTTACAAATAGCGCTAAAGCCGGAATTGCACAAATAAAAAGCATGTATCGCCAAACATGTCCAGTATCAGCCATTGTAACACCAAGAATAGCGTTGAAAACGTAGGCTAATAATTGCCCGCCAACAATCATAAATTCATTCATCGTCACCATTCGGCCGCGTTGCTCATGGGGTGCCATTTCTGCTAAAAAGGCCGGTACCATCGATGATGCCCCGCCAACAGCGAGCCCTAGTAAAAACCGGAAGACAACCATGATTGAAACATTAGGCGCAAATGTAGTTCCAAGTGATGCTAACAGGAATAAAAACGAAAGATTAAGGATCATTTTCCGACGACCATAGCGGTCTGCTAGTTTACCGCACGCTAACGCACCAAATGCAGCTCCTAATAGAAGCGAGCTCGTAACAAGACCTTCTGTAACTGGTGTTAGATGAAGCTGATCAGGCCTTTCCATAAAAGGTAAAGCTCCGTTGATAACCCCAGTATCATATCCAAAAAGAAGCCCGCCAAAGGTCGCAGAAATCATAATAAGCTGCAAAAAGCTTTTATAATTTCTTGGGTTCTTCCTCCCTTGATTGCTCATGCATGATCACCCTCATTTGCTGTATTGTGCCAACCTCTAATTCATACACTGCTTCTCGTTTTACTTTACTTTTAACAATATATAAGTCCAACTTAAACATCTGATATATCACTAACTCTGCCACTTAATGAATACTTGAACTGACCTGCTTTAAATATGTGGAAACATTAAAATGGACTTATATAGTCATCAAATAACGAGTAGCGTGCCCTCCAATTAAATAGATAACGGTTTTGTTTTATAAGGAGATTGAACCGAAATCAGTTCTCCTGTTTCAAATGACTCTTTGCAAGCATAGCCAAGGGCTGTAGATAATACCCCGTCTTCCACAGTGACACTTGGTTGTCTGTTCTCCCTGATGCAAGAAATAAATTCTTCTGCCTCGCTCAAATACGCCTGTTCAAATCGTTCTAAAAATCCGTCTGAGCATTCTTTCACGACCCCATTATCATCAAATACGGATACCATATTTTTGTCTGGGGTTGTCCCAATTCTTAATGTACCTTTCGTGCCGATAATCTCAGTTTCAATATGATATCCATGAGCACAGTTACGGCCAGCTACAAAAATTCCCATTTTATTGTTTTCAAATTTCACCAATGCCGCTCCTGTTTCGGCATCGTTTAACTGTGCAATTTCTGGATAAGCATAAGCACCGCCAATCGCCCATACCTGTTTGGCTTCTGCATTTAGATACCATCTAGCTAAATCCAGGTCATGGATGGCCATATCCAAGAACAAACCACCACTGTAATTGTTTTTCGCAAACTGCATAAATCCATTGATAGCTTTTGCCGGATCAAGTCCGTAGCAACGAACCAAAACCGGATCTCCGATTTTCCCTTGCTCAATTTTCTTTTTCGCATATACATATGATCTGTCATATCTTCGCATGAAACCAATCATAAATACCTTGTCTGGGTGATTATTAACTACCTCTTGAACACGTACTGCTTCTTCCAAATATAATCCAAGCGGTTTTTCACTGAATACATGAAAACCAGCATGTAAGGCCTTTTCAATTTGTTCACAATGAAATCCAGATGGAGAAGCAATAAATATAGCATCTAACTCCTTATTCTTCAGCATTTCATCATAATCAGTATAGGTATATTTAACATCCCACTCTTTTTGGACTTGTTCGACTTCATCTTGAATAACACTGCAAACAGCTAATAATTCACAGTTCGGGATACGGAACGCCAAATTTTCTGCATGCTGTCTCCCTAATCGACCTAATCCAACAATACCAACCTTTACCTTCCCCATCATATCTCTCCACCTTTTCATATTTTATAAATTTTGTTGAAGCTGCACCTGAATACCGATTTCTGTATTAATAGTAAAATCAATACATATTAAGCGCTTACTTTTAAAACTATAATAAGTTTTAAAAACAATTTCGATTAACTTCTCTTATGAGTTTTAATTAATAAAACCAATAGCGTCTTACATTGAAAATGCTGTTAAGACAAAAATAATGAGAATTACATATCATAATCTTTTGTTTTTATCTTAACTAGAAAAACCTACCTTTCATAAGTTTTAAGGAAAACGTTTTCTTTAATTGTTTTTAATTATAAGATAGTTTTTGATAGAGGTCAATATTGTTTTTTCTAAAAAAGAAGTGATATTGGAGAGTTTTTATAGAATATTCCATGTGAAAGATGGATAAATAGGCTAAATATTTACTAAAATGTCCTATAGAGCTTATTAATTTGATTCATTCTTCATAAAAAAGTATATTTCATTAAGGTTTCAAGGAAAACGATTTCTCAAAAGATTAGAGTAGCCCAAGATCAAAAACAGCCCCGATCCATTTGCCGAGGCTGCTTCCTTTCCGAGCAAGTAGGGATGTGAGAAATCCTGTTCTGCTTGCTTTGGGTGATTGATGATTCTATTGAGTTGCTTGACTCTGTGTGCTTTCTTGGTTCTGTTGCTTTTCCTGGGTTTGGGGTTGCTGCTCTTGTGTCGGCTTACCGGTATTACCAGTAGTATTGCCGGTGTTACCAGTAGTATTGCCGGTGTTACCAGTAGTGTTGCCAGTATTACCAGTAGTATTGCCAGTATTACCAGTAGTATTGCCAGTATTACCAGTAGTATTACTGTTTCCATTATTCCCCTGCTGCGTTCCACTATCCTGCTTTTGTTCTTCGTTCTGCTTCTCGTTCTGCTTCTCGTTTTCCTTCTCTTGTTTTTGCTCTTGTTTTTGCTCTTGTTTTTGCTCTTCTTTTTCTTGCTTTTCTTCTTCTTTCTCTTGTTGCTTCTCTTCCTGTTCTTGAGCCTTATCTTCTGTTTCCTGCTTTTCTGTTTCCTGCTTCTCTTCCTGCTCTACTTGTACACTCTGATTTTTTTTCTTATACTTGCTGCCAAGTAATGAGAGATCGAATGTTTTATCAGGAAGCACAGATTGGGATTTGGAAATAATCTCTTTAAAGATAACTGCAGACGTCGATCCACTAGATGAGGAAAGATAATGTGATGCGTCTGTTTTATCATATCCAAGCCAAACGGCACCTGCAATCTCCGGTGTATATCCGACGAACCAATGATCCTTCGCCCCATCGAGCCCTTGTATTGGCAATTGTGTCGTTCCTGTTTTACCTGCAATATCCCTTCCGCTTATCGCAGCTTTTCTTCCAGTCCCTTCCTGCACAACACCTTTAAGCATGTAGGTTATTTTTTGTGCAGTGACGGGATCCATAATCCTCTTCGATTTTTTCTTCCATTTTCCAATTGTTTCTCCATCCGCATTTTTAATTTCCTTAATTGCGTGGGCCTCTACCATCACACCATTATTTGCGAATGCAGCAAAAGCTTGTGCCATTTTAAGCGGAGAGGTACCCTCATGCATGCCGCCTAATGCAATAGCAGGGGTTTCGTCTTCTTTCTCTAGCGGAATGCCAAAGCTGCGTACAGAATCTAAGCCTTTCTCTAAGCCGATCTTTTGTAATAACCAAACAGCTGGGACATTGTAGGACTCAATGACAGCCTGGTACATAGATACTTCCCCACGGAAGCGTTTATCGTAGTTTAGCGGTGTATATCCGCTAATATTAAGCGGCCTATCTTGTAGTTCATCGAATATGTCATATCCATTCTCCAACGCAGGCGTATAAACAGCCAACGGCTTCATCGAAGAGCCAGGCTGCCGTTTTAACTGTGTTGCACGATTAAACTGTCTAAATGTATGCTCTCCTCTTCCTCCGATTAGCGCCTGAATCCCCCCTGTTGAAGGATTTACAAACACCGCGCTGCTTTGTACGAGCTGATCAGATGGGCTGTTCGGGAACAGGCGATTATTTGCATATGTCTTTTCCGTCGCTTCCTGCATCGTTGGATTGAGCTCTGTATAAATGCTGTAACCTCCAGCTAAAATCTCATTTGCGTTTAAACCGTACTTCTCACTGGCTTCTTCAATAATATGATCAACATAATGAGGATATTTTCCATCATAGTCATCAGTCGCTTTTTTGCTTTTCAACACAATTTTCTGCGCCTTTGCTTGGTTCACTTCGCTTTGAGTAATATATCCTTCCTTTTGCATTAAAGAAAGGACAACATTTCTTCTCTCCATCGACTTTTCAAAATTCTTAACAGGCGATAACACAGAAGGTGCTTTAATTAATCCAGCCAGGATAGCAGATTCGCTCAATGTTAGGTCTTTGGCATTTTTACCGAAGTATGTTTCAGCAGCTCTCTCAATTCCCCATGCTCCTTCTCCAAAATAAATTTGATTTAAGTAGCGAACAATGATTTCATCCTTTGAGTACGTGCGTTCAATTTTCTTTGTCAGAACGAGCTCCTTCAATTTCCGTGTATATGTCCTATCCTGAGTGAGGAACACATTTTTTGCTAACTGCTGTGTGATTGTACTCCCGCCCGCTACAACCTCTCCGCTTTTTACGTTCTCAATAAATGCCCGGGCAATTCCCACATAATTAATTCCATGATGCTTATAAAATCGTTGATCCTCTGTTGCAATAACGGCATGAATAACATCCTTTGGGATTTCGTCTAATCCAACCCCTTTAATATCGGAAGCAGCAATTGTACTGGCAATCTTACCATTTTGATCATAAATAACAGTCGGCTGCGGCGCTGGATCCTCTAATTTACTTACATCGCTTGCTAGAACAGCAATATTAAAAACGAGAAGCATGCAAGCAATTAATGCTGCTGTTGCCGTCATAATTTTAAACATAAGGCCTTTAGAACGCCATAGCGTTCCTATACGCCTCGACGACTTTTGCTTTTGCTGTTGCTTTTGCTGCTGCCTTCTCTCCATTCTCCCCATACTTCAAACCACCTTTGGCATAATTTCTCAAGCTTTATAAATTACATAGCTTTTATTTTTTAATAAACAAGACATTTCGTCAATAGGAAACGTATATCTTCTATATTTAATTGTTTTGTTATTTCTACTATAAATATTCAAAATAACTCTTAATAGAGGGATAAAAATGAAGCGAATGAAAAATTTTATAAACCCGTTATATCAGGGAGCAGCGGTCAGTAACAAGACAACACGCTGTTTTATAATAAGGTGGTTAAAAACTCGCCGCCTGGCAAGCCCTGCCCTTGGGCGAAGACAGAGACGTAGCCCTACTTATACTGTATTCCTAAAACTTCCGACTACGTCAAATTCACTTCTAGCTGGAAATTTATACTTTCCTACAGTATAAAACAAGTCGTCTGACAAGCAGACAGTTTCCGGAATATAAACAAAATCAACATCCAGCCATAGAAGGAAATGGATAGATACATACCGATTTTATTTTAATCTTTCATTTCTGGAGATTTGACGTAAAGCCCGATTCGAACGATGGAAATATGAGGCGTTATGCTGACCTCTAGTTCGGGAAATTCCTCATTCCACTGTTTTTTAAAGCGTTCTTTCCATAGCTTCGGGTAGGTGCGATACAAGGAATTTCCAAACCCAAATATATCAGAATGAAACTGTTTCTGTGTCTTATAAAGAGCCGATTGCATCCTTTTTTTCACGTCCATCTCTAGCAGATTTTGAACGTATTGCAATACTTTTGGATTGCCTAGATCTAAACTTGAACCATTTTCAAAAAGCTCAACTTCTGCATGAACATTCACTTTCATCTTTACTTTGCCTTGCTCAAGGATTGGCTTCACCTTTGTCTTTCCTGTTAGTAACTGGGCACCGATTTTCCCCCCTCCTTTTTCCTTTGGTACCGTGACTGTAACATTTGATTTCTCCACCTCATTGCGAAACCATAGTACCCCCCGTGTATCCCTCTCATCAATCCACCCTACTAATTTGTCTTGACGAAAAACAGCCGTTCCGCTGATGGCAGGATTTAGCCCCGCATTCTTCCTTCCCTTTTCTGCAGGTCTTATTGCCACTTGAGCCGCAGCAGGGGAGATACCTTCTGTCGTAAGCATATCAATAAAGTCCTTTTGCATGATCCTTAGCCCTACCCCCGCTTTCAATTCCTCCCTAATAGCCTCTGAAGTGTATCGCTCAATGTTGGGAGCTGGTTTTAAAATGCGTGCAGCTTCTCCCTTGGAGAACAAAATAAAACCACGCAGACGTGATTCCCTTCCTCTCGCAAAGAAACTTAAGAGTGGAAAAACACCATCCTTTGCCGCCCTTTCTCCAATGATTATGTTTCGGCTATGAGAAAAGAAAATGCGACGAGGAAATTTTTCTTGCAGTTTCCGAGAGGCATCCATCACGTTTTCTCCCGTCTCCGAAATCAGCAGAGTTGTTTCCATTTCCCCTCCAGAACCACCGGCCCCAACAGGGCCAAGCTTCTTTGGAATTGCCACTTGAAGCGCGATACGGATTTTTCCATCACGCATCTTATCGATAGCTGTGGCAGTTACAATCGCGATATCATTAATCTCCACCCGGCTCCAACAGCCAGCTAGTACGAGTATCATAACGCAGCAGATAACGAGGATGCCTAGTTTTCTCATAACGCTCCCCTTTCCTAGCCATAGCTTTTCTAACTTTTTCGCTGAGGTGAACGCGGACGCAATGAATGACTCATCCGTTTTCGATTCTTTTTCCCGGTTTGATCAGAACGATCCACCATTCCCCACCAAGGAACACGCACATAAATATCCTTCAAACTCGTAAGATTCAAAGGTGCCACTGGAGACAAATAAGGCACACCGAAAGAACGAAGTCGTGCCATATGAATTAAAAGAATTAAAATTGCCACTAAGATACCATATAAACCTAATGTTGCCGCGCAAATCATCATAGGAAATCGAAGCAGCCGAATGGCGATTCCTTGACTAAAGACCGGAAAAATAAAGGAGGATATCCCGGTAATAGAAACAACAATTACCATCGAAGCAGATACAATTCCTGCCTGTACTGCCGCCTGTCCAATGACCAGAGCTCCCACAATACTTACCGCCTGCCCGACAGTCCTTGGCAGACGTACACCCGCTTCCCGCAATCCTTCGAAGGAAATCTCCATAATTAAAGCTTCTACAAAGGCCGGAAAAGGAACAGTTTCCCTTCCAGAAGCAACACTAAGCAATAAGGTAGTCGGAAGCATTTCTGGATGATAGGTCGTAATCGCAATATAAAGGGAGGGTAAAAGTAAAGCAATTCCTATCATACAGAAGCGGAGCCATCGGATTACCGTCGAAACCATAAAATGCTGGTAATAGTCCTCACTTGATTGCAGCATTTCATAAAAAGTAATCGGCACAATCAGCGCAAACGGTGTATTGTCAATGAGTATCCCTATCTTTCCTTCCAATAAATTAGCTGCCACCTTGTCTGGACGCTCAGTATTGTTCACCTGGGGGAAAACAGAAAAGGGATTATCCCCAATAAGTTCCTCAATATAGCCGCTTTCTAAAATTGCATCAATATCAATTCGTCTTAACCTTTCTCGCACCTCTGCTACGAGAGATGGCTCCACAACCCCGTCCAGATAGGTAATCACGATATTCGTATTTGATAATCGCCCTACCTTTATAGCTTCCATTTTGAGCTGAGAGGTTTTTAATCTTCTGCGAAGCAGACTCGTGTTGGTTCTCAAGTTTTCTGTAAAACCTTCCCTAGGACCACGGATTACCGCTTCCGTCGCTGGCTCTTCAACAGATCTCATGTCCCATCCTTTGGCGCTAATAAAAAGAGCTTGCTTTACTCCATCTAATAATAAAACGGTATCCCCGTCCAAAATATGCTCTACTGCTTCCTGAATGGTCTGTCCTATACTAACTTGAGAAACATGAATAATTTGCTCTTGCAGAAAGGTTTCCATATCCCTTAATGGAATGTCTGCGGAAAGAAATGTCATTTTCCCAACGTTCAGCAAGGGTTTCATCACATCAGAATCAATTATTTCTGCATCTACCATGCCGTCTAAACAAATAAGCACTCCCTTTTGTATCCTGCTTAACCGAAACTCATAAAACACAATATCGGAGGATCGCTCAAAAATTCCTTTCAACTGTTTTATATCATCATGGAAATGACCTGTAAGTTGATCATATTTTGCATCATCTTGCCGAGAACATAACTGCGGCTCATGATTTTGATTTGATTGTGAGTTCCTCTTTTTCAACCAACGCAACATTCCCATTTCCACATATCCCCTTCTATCTTCTATACATTTTTCTTATTTTGACCAGATATAAAAATAAATTTCAAGGATATACTCTAAAAATTTTGTTCATGTTAATACTAAAGCAGGTGACAAAAAGTGGATTAGGATGGGGAAAACCATGGAAAGAATCTCAATCACCCAATTGTTTATGCTTACCTTATTGTTTCAAATTGGCTCTTCTGGGATATTCGGGTTTGCTTCTGCAGCCGGGAAAGATGCTTGGCTATCTGTCTTATTGTCTACTGCACTTGGGACATGTCTCATTGGTATATTTCTCATCTTAATGCGTCTTCAGCCGGGATTAACTCTTGTTGAATGGTTTCCTGCTCAGTTTGGTCAATGGCTTGGCACCCCTATTTCCTGGTTTTATATGCTTATGTTTTTATACAACTCTAGTCGTACACTCGGTGATGTAAAGGACCTCATCCCAACAACTATTTTGCCAGGTACACCTAATTGGGTGATACTTAGCGTATTTATGATCGCTATCGCTTATGCTCTGTTTAGTGGAATTGAGGTTATAGCTCGTCTCGGAGAGATCATTTTGCCTGTCCTATTAGTTTTATTTTTGGTTGAGATTGTCTTAATTTTTGGATCAGATACGATCCGTATTGAACGATTACAGCCAGTTTTGGGAGAAGGATGGGACCGTGTTTGGGAAGGGGCATGGCCAAGCGGCGCCCAGCAATCCTTTGCGGAAACCCTTGAGTTCGCTATGATTTGGACATTGACGAAACAGCCGGAACGCATCGCAAAGACGACTATTTTGGCTACTCTTTTATATGGAATTCTTCTTTCTACTTTCGATGCACTGGCCATCCTGACATTTGGTGAAGAAGTCTTTTCAAGCAGTACGTACCCCTTATACAGGTTAGTCAAAACTATCTCTATTGCGGACTTTCTCGAGAACCTAGATGCATTAGGGATTTTGTATTTTATGGGCTTCGTCTTTTTTAAAGTGACGTTACAAATGTATGGAGTCATTCGGGGAATACAGCAATTGTTATATCTTAGCGATAGCAGAGTTCTTGTTTTCCCTGTAAGCGTCATTGTCCTTATTTTAGGATTAACCGAATCCGAAAGCACATCGGAGCATATTGCTTCAGGTTTAGGAAGCCTTGCATATCCTTCGATAGTCCCTTGGTTTTTAATTCCTAGTTTATTATTGATTGTGACCTGTATCCGAAAGGGCATATCCGGCAAACAAATGAAAAAAAGCAGATTATAGTATGAATAGGAGCTGTATCTCACAATGGAGCAATTTTTTTGGCCATGGCAGTCTAGAGTAATCATTCAGCATCCTTGGGCTCTACATATATTTCTCTTTTTCCTGTCTATCGTTTTATCCATCATTACGTGGGTAAGAAAGAAAAACAGGATCGAGTAACTAAGAATTCTACTTAGATTTAAAATGGAAGTCTATTGCTTAGGAACATACATCTATAAAACGCTTGGAAAGGAAGATGTAAATTGGCAGATACAACTATCTATGTAAAAGAAGCAACAAATGAACAACCTATTCAAACATTAGAATCAATTCTTATACAGATGGATGGCGTTGAATGGACCGATGTGAACATGGAAGATGGCGAAGTGAAGATTACATACAATGAAAGTCAAGTTACTGAGGAACAGATTATTAACAAAATTCAGCAATACGGACTGCATCCCCTGTAATACGGAAAAAATGTCTAAAATCTGTCGTAAAGAAAACTCGCCGAATTGGCGAGCTTTCTTTACCGGTTCTTTGTAATACGCTGCACAAGCTTATTTCTCCACGCAGGTGCCAACGCCTCTTCCGCTAGAATTTCTTTCGCCTCTCCCTCATTCCATGGGCCGTGGAAATAAATACGGTTTGTATGTAAAACAGTCACAGATTTTCCTCGCTCTAATAGAGTGATGCTTGCATCTTTATCTACAAACCCTTCCTCAAGCACACGCATAAAATAGCCTGTATATCCAGTTTTCACAATTTCCGCCATCAAGCCCTTACAGCCCGTATGATGGTCAATCGTAATACATGGGATCCTTCCCTGCGTTACTTGTACAATCGCTTCTCCAATTCGGTACACATCCCCGATGTATGTATCTTCCTCTTTCATACCTATTACAGTAAAATTCTCTCCAAACGCCGGACGCGGCAAGGTGCTCCCAAATTTCTTTTCCCATAGCGCATAGTGCTCAAACGGATAGACACAAACAGCCCGATCCACTCCGCCGTGAAATGAGGTATTGGCAACAGCATCACCATCAAACGATTCCTTTCGCAGCCAACATCCTTCTACCTCTTCTTTCCCGATTCCCGTTACGAGCGTTCCGTTCTTCAATTGTTTTGTTTTTGGAAGCCCGACACTGATTTGCAGCAGCTTCATCTCATGAACCCCTTTCGTTTTGATTTCGTTTTACGCCTCATATAGCTCTAAAGGCAAGCCGTCTGGATCCTGAAAGAATGTGAACTGCTTGCCTGTAAGAGAATCGATTCGGATTGGCTCAACGCTCACACCATGCTCCTTCAGCTCGCATACAGCTGCTTTTATATCTGTAACTTGAAACGCTAAATGGCGCAAGCCAGCCGCTTCCGGATAACTCGGACGCTTTGGAGGATGCGGAAAAGAAAACAATTCGATTTGTCCATGCTCTCCTACCGCAAGATCCAATTTATAGGAATCTCTCTCCTCTCGATAGATTTCACTGATAATACTGAGCCCCAGAATATTTACATAAAAGTGCTTCGACTTTTCATAATTAGAGCAAATAATCGCAGTATGATGAATTTTTTCTATGTTCATATTCTTTCTTCCTCCATACATATGTTTTCTAAAATCCCTTAAAATATTGCTTAGCTTCTATCTTAGCATGTGCCTGTTCGTTTTCTTACTCAATGCGGGTATTCTATCCAAAAAAATTTCTCTGACACCAATGGTTCGAAACAAATTTAAAACTCTTCTATTTTTTTTAAAAGACGGACAGAAAAAACGACATATCCCCGAATTATTATAATAGATAGGCAGATTGCTAATAAAGAAAACTCGCCGACTGGCGAGCCCTGCTTTTGGACGAAGACAGAGGCGTAGTTGCACTTATACTTTGTTCCTAAAATTTCTCGCTACGTCGAATTGGCTGCCAGCTAGAAATTTATCCTTTCTTAAAGTATAAGAAACCTCTCTTATTAGCATGTTCAATGTCAATATTATCAATTCCATGCAATATGAAGAACTATGTATCTTAATCTTAGCAAGAATACAAGTAAAAGATAACAAGGGAGAAAAATTATGATGCAAAAAATAAGAAAATATGAAAACAGTGCCGAAGTATTAAGAATTTTAGCTCATCCTGTTCGTTTAGGACTGATTGAGACGATGATCACAAACGGTCCTACGAATGTAACATCCATGTACGAGGAATTTAAAATGCCGCAAAGTACAATTAGCCAGCATTTATCTAAATTAAAATCCGCAAAAATTATTTCCGGGACACGTAAAGGCTTAGAAATTTACTATGAGGTTGTTGACGACCGCGCAAAATCCATTCTTTCTACACTTGCGTAAGTTATCAATTCCGTACAATATGAAGAACTATGTATCTTATCTTAGTAAGAACATAACCAAAAGATAATAAAGGAGCGAAGTTAAAATGCAAAAAATAGGAAAATACGAAAACAGTGCCGAAGTATTAAAAATTTTAGCTCATCCTGTTCGTTTAGGGCTGATTGAGACAATGATCGCAAACGGTCCTACAAATGTCACATCGATGTATGAGGAATTCAAAATGCCGCAAAGTACAATTAGCCAGCATTTATCTAAGCTGAAATCCGCAAAAATTATTTCCGGGACACGTAAAGGTCTAGAGATTTACTATGAGGTTGTTGACGACCGCGCAAAATCCATTCTTTCTACACTTGCGTAAGCAGACGAATCGGCTTGCAGCCTAATAGCCGCAAAATAGAAGCTGTTTATGCATACAGTGTCCCATAGACTGTAATCTATGGGACACTTTTATGTACAATCGTCATTTATTAAAATACATCGTAATCCACTCATCGGACTGCAATCTCTTTTGCAAAGAGAAGCCAGCATTTTGAAACAAAGCAATTACATGCTCCGTATGCCATTCAACCAGGCCTGAGACAAGGAAATGATTGCTTTTTTCCAGCAGCTCATGTCTATCGATAATTATTTTTGCCTCATCTCCTCCAATGTTAATAAAAATCCAATCAAACCAATCTTGGATACGGTAGCTTCCATCTATTAAATCAGCCTGTACAATTTGGATTTGCTTTACGCCGTTCAAATTTGCATGATGTAAGAT
Source organism: Ectobacillus funiculus (assembly GCF_004138295.1). Lineage (GTDB taxonomy): Bacteria > Bacillota > Bacilli > Bacillales > Bacillaceae_G > Ectobacillus > Ectobacillus funiculus. The sequence goes on from NZ_SCFM01000017.1 coordinate 104,441, forward strand.
CTCCCGTTCAACAGGCTCTAAATCTACAGCTATAACCTCCTGAGCACCTTTTAATAACGCCGCTATACTTAAAATACCTGATCCGGTTCCTAAGTCCAAGACCCTCTTCTTCGTGAAATCACGGTCTAAAATAACCTCCAAACAAGCTTGTGTTGTCCCATGAATACCTGTTCCAAATGCCCCTTGCGGATCTAAATGCAGCGTCGCCTCCGGTTTGTACTCTTTGTCAGAACCAGCGTAGCGGATCACCCATCCGTTTTTCAGCTCAATATCTTCAAACGCTTGGTTCCACTCCTGTGTTTCCACCATCCGATATATAATCTCTTCCCTTCTAATAGATAAAAGTGCAGGAAGTATAGAAAGATATTGCTCCGGATCTTCATCCCCATACACCTTTAAATCTACCTGCTGCTGTGTATCTGTCTCAAATGCATATCCATTTTGAGTCACCTTCACCTCAATCGGAGCCTCATAATATAAATTATAAATTCCTGCCTCATACAATCTTTGCGCGGCTTCCTCCACCTGTGTATATGGCAATGTTATGCTAAATTCATACATCCTCTCACACTTCCTTTAACTCATACTGCATCAATCTCTTACTTACCTAACCGTTTTCGTTAATAATTATACAAAAAATAGAGAAATATAAAAAACATGACGTACAAAATTCTGCGATTTTGTACGTCATGTTTTTTCTTTATATATAAGGTTAGGGGAGTATCAGCTAGAAATTTATACTTTCTTAAATTGGAACAGAATCCTCAAAATAATAGGGTAATTTGGTATAATGAATGAGGCTAATTGTTCCTCAGAAAAATCTTTATTTAAAATTTCTTACTACGTCGAATTGTCTTCTAGCTAGAAATTTATACTTTCTTAAAGTGTAAGCTAAAAGGTAGCGGTAATGTTCCGCGTTCATTCCGCAACAATCTAGTAAAGAGGCTAATTAATTACTGAAAAACTATAAAATAACTTCAGTTTATCCTATGAAATCCTATCCTTTCCCTTTAATAACATGATAAGATTGCAGGATCACTCACAATGTTTCTATAATTTAAGGAAGGACAGGAAAAATTGACTAAGAAGGAGCGAACAGCAAAATGGGGATATCAAACACACGTTGGTTTCGTGTTAGCATAGCAATCATCTTGTGCCTCGTCATCATCTGGCTGGCGAATGAAGTGAAGTTTATTTTTACACCACTTATTATATTTGTACAAACCTTGTTTACACCCTTTTTAATAGCAGGAGTTTTATTTTATCTTTGCCGCCCTCTCTTGCATTGGCTGGAAGGACGAAAGGTGCCGAGAGGGATTGGAATTGTAGTCATCTTTTTGGTAATAGCCGGTCTTCTGACCTTTGTTATTTCGTTTATCGGACCGATTATTCAAAAGCAATTCGTAAACCTAGTCCATAATACACCAAAAATGATCGACTCTGTGCAAAAAGGAATTCATTACTGGCAAGAACATCAACAGTTTATCCCGCAGTATGTCAAGGAAGGTGTTACCTATATCACCGATAGCCTTGGCGATATCGTAGCGGTAACAGGTTCATCCATCGGTACGCTCCTAAGCAATACGGTCAGTCTTGTTGTGGCGCTCGCCATTGTGCCGTTCATTCTCTTCTATTTATTAAGCGACCGCGACAAATTTGTTCCGAGTGTAATTCGTTTCTTCCCAAGCTCGAAAACAGATTATATCCGCGGCATCTTAGGCGATATGGATAAAGCATTAGCTAGCTACATTCAAGGCCAGCTCATTGTAAGTACATGTATCGGTGTGTTGCTGTTAATTGGCTATTTGATTATCGGTCTTGATTATGCGCTCTTGCTAGCCCTGTTCGGTATGGTCATGAATATCATTCCGTTTCTCGGACCATTTTTGGCAGTAATCCCTGCTATCATTGCTGCTTGGCTGCAGGACCCGATTATGGTTGTATATGTTATCATCATTATGTTTGCCGCCCAGCAAATTGAAAGCAGCTTTGTATCTCCGCTTGTTATGGGACGCGCCCTGAAAATCCATCCGCTTACCATCATTCTTCTCATTTTAGTTGGAGGAAATTTGGCTGGGGTGCTCGGGATGATTTTAATTATTCCTATATATGCAGTATGCAAGGTTATTGTGCAGCATAGCTATAGGCTGCTGAAAATCAATAAAAGCACCTAATCTTTATTAGGTATTTCTTTTATTGAAAAATGGAACGAAATCTACAGAAAAAGGGGGAGTATCTAATGAAACAATATGATGTAGCCGAGGGTACTGGAGTTTTAAAAGTATATCTCGAAAATATAAGCGAAAATCGTGTACTTGTTGCTATTCCTCAAAAAGAGTGGTCATTTTTACTTCGCTATGATATTGGCACACATGATGAGGCGAAACAAGAATATAATGAACTGCTTCGTTCCCTTTGTCGTCAGGGATTACAGTATCAGCTTGCACAAGAGCTAGCAGATGTAATTAACAAAGCAGTTCATAATGAAAAGACGCCTTACGATAATGTTATCAGGTGGTAATCTAGACAATTAAATGATAAAGCGGCTAATGTCTAAACTGACTACATATCATCCTTAATTTTCCAAAACGACATAATTACAGTGCAAAAAAAGCGCAAGATTATCTTACAACATATCTGTAATATGCTGGATATCCATTTATAATTAACATAAGAGGATAGCTTGACTCCTCCAACCTCTAGTTAAAATACACTACAATAATCAGAATTTAATCAAGGGAGGGATATATATGGTGAAACAAACTGTATTATTGCAAGGAGATCATCATATAAAGCGAATTTCGGAGATTGTCCAAGAGGCAAAAAAATTCCAAAGTAAAATTGCTTTATATACCCCTACCTATAACAAAAAGATTAATTTAAAGGATACACTTGGATTATTGTCTCTGCCTCTACAAAAAGGAGCAGAAGTAACAGTGACAGCTATAGGAACAGATGAACAAGAAGCAATCGCAGCTATTGTTAACAGATTATAAAAAGAAAACTCGCCGACTGGCGAGCCGTTAGGCGAAGTTGTACTTACAATGTATACCTAAAATTTCCCACTACACCAAATTGACTTTTAGCTGGAAATTTAGACTTTCTTAAAGCGCAGGATAAGATATAAATCAAATAGCTGTCTTTCATAGCCAATCTATCTTTAGTAAAAACCGACCTCTGAAAGGTCGGTTTTTACTTGCGTTCAATTATTTTGTTTAAGAGATTCCATTCACGATTTGAGTCAGCGCCTCGCGGATTGGCGTAACTGGACGACCGAGAAGTTTTTCAAAATCATTGCTCTCGATTTCCAAAGCTCCCTCCCGAATGCCTTTTTGGATTTCTACAAGGAAAGGAATAACGAATTCTGGTACGCCTGCACCTTTCATGATATCGACATAAGCAGCGTCATCAATCTGTTGCACAGGTACCTCTTTACCTAATACAGTACCAAGAGCAGCTGCAAGTTCTTCTTGAGTCATGAGCTTACCAGAAAGCTCGTAGACCGTATTCTCATGGCCATTCCCAGCCAGTACAGCTGCCGCAGCCTCCGCATACTCTTGTTGTAATGCCCAACCTACCTTGCCAGAACCTGCTGATGTCACCCAAGGGGCTCCTGCTAGAACACCTTGAATGCTTGAGATTTCATTCTCCAAGTACCAGTTATTGCGTAAGAAAGAATAAGGAATACCTGTTTTTAAGATCGCTTCTTCCGCAGCAACATGTGGCGGGGCAAGGAATATCGTACTTTCACTTACATTTGCTACACTAGTATAAGCAATAAATTTAACTCCAGCACGCTCTGCCGCAGCTACGGCATCGGTATGTTGACGAACTCTCGTTTCATTGTCTCCATCTGCAGAAATAAGCAATAAGCGATCAATACCTGCAAAAGCAGAATCCAATGTTTCTGGACGATCAAAATCTCCTTGGCGAACCTCCACTCCGCGAGCTCGTAATCCTTCCGCTTTTTCTGGATTGCGAACACTTACAGCTATTTGACTCGCTGGTACAGTTTTCAGCAGCGTCTCTACAATCTTCGTTCCCAATTTTCCTGTTGCACCTGTTACTAGCATTTTCATTGTCTTTTCCCCCAATATATGTTTTATCGTAATGATGATTGTTACAGCAGTTTAACCTATACCATTATCCCTAAACAGAATAATGACTTACGGTGCACTCACCCGTTTATCTAAAGGTTTTACTTGTTGAAGTATCAAGTATAGGTATATAGTATATCCATAGTCATAATAATAAAAGTAGGCATTTTTTTATGACATAGTCACAAAAATAGTACCATTATGATCGAGAGGGATAACACGATGGCTCGCTTTAAGATTCCGGGAGAACCCCCTCCTAAAGGACAGGAAGAAGTATGTCCTGTAACGTATACTCAAAATTTAACCGCAGGAAGATGGAAAATCATTATTCTATGGCATCTAAGTAAGGGGACAAGAAGATTCAATGAACTTCAAAGGTTGTTGCCTGGTATTTCAAAAGGAATATTGACGCGACAGCTGAGGGAACTGGAAGAAGACCAAATGGTTCATAGAGAGGTATATAAAGAAGTTCCTCCCAAAGTAGAATACTCGCTAACATCAAAAGGGATAAGCTTTGTCCCTATACTAGACATTATGGGAGAGTGGGGTAAAAAACATATGAAGAGCTAAGGAAGGCCCACCGATTGGCGAGCCCTGCCCCCGGGCAAAGACAGAGGCGTAGTTACCCTTATTCTGTATTCCTAAAATTTCTCGCTACGTCGAATTGGCATCCAGCTAGAAATTTATATGTTCTTACAATGTAAAAAAGGAGATAAAGTGTCTGCTTTATCTCCCCTTCCATTTTTCCTTTATTATGAAGGAATTTTATAATTCCATATTACCAATCGTATATCCATCCACTGCACTTAATTTACCTCTCCAATAATTACCGTTAAGGGATATAGGTTCTTGATTCACTCCAAAAATCTGGACATTCTTCAGATGAATGAAGTTGTAGTCAGGAGGAGCTGCCGTCTCTTCTTCTGAGTCTTCCTCCATTTCTAAAAAGTTTCCGTATATCTCACCGAACAGCTTGGCTACGCTGCTATCTTCACCTGATACAGCGTTAACTATTCCTTCTAGATATTTTTTACGAGAAATAGCTGTGCCTGAAATAATGGCCCCGCCCACATTAAGGGTAATACCTACCTCAAGCTGGATTTCCTTATGTTCGATTAAAGCAATGATAGTATTTAGATAAATATCACGCTCAATATACTTTCCCTCAAAATACTTAAGTTCGTTTGTTTCTTCGCTCATTAGCCTGTCTCCTTTCTGATTACACTTCAGATTATAACATTAGCTGGAAATTTATACTCCCTTTCTTAAAGGGGAAGCAAAATAAGCACGTCATCTTTTCTTAATAACATGAGAAAAGAATAACGTGCTTTTGAGTTTGCGGACAATAGCTTTTACCTTGATGAATGTCGCAGTACACCAAATAAGGGAAATTTCATTTCATAGGATTTGAAGAACATTAAGATACTGATAAAACTCGTGCATCAAAAATCAACCGTTCATAAGCCTCAGGCACACCTTCTTGTTCTGATGTGAAATTGATCCTTACTGGCTCCATCTTTCCATCATTCAATGGGTTTTTACTATTGAGCTGTAGGGAAACATTCTCATTCGGATTGATCTCGATGATCAAAAGATTAGGCTCTGTTTGCTCATTTCGATTTCTATATAACTCTTTTAATGAATCTTTGAACTCGATTACGATACGAGTAGATTTTTCTTTCATTCTTTTTCCTGTACGAATATAGAAAGGCACTCCATCCCAAAATGGATTATCAATCCGCAACCTAGCAGCCACAAACGTGTCATTGTGGGAAGAAGCTTCAATTCCAGGCTCATCTGTATAGCCGGCAGCCGGCTGACCGTGAATCTCTCCTGCACTATACTGACCGCGAATCACATGTAAGCCTACATCTTCCTTTTTTAACGGACGAAGAGATTCCATAACCTTTCTTTTTTCCTCACGGATATCATTTGCGCTAATTTGTTTTGGTAGATGCATAGCTGTCATCATCAGCAGCTGCAGCATATGGTTTTGCACCATATCACGAATCGCTCCTGCCCCGTCATAATACGCTGCTCTCTCTTCTACCTCAACCGTTTCACTAGCTGTAATTTGCACATTAGCAATATATTGATTGTTCCATAATGCTTGCAGAACAGGATTTGCAAATGCTAAAGCTTCCAAGTTTTGAACCATTGGTTTTCCAAGATAATGGTCAATCCGATAAATTTCTTCCTCTTCAAAGGCCTTGCTTAGTTTTACATTTAAATCGCGAGCAGATTCTAGATCATGTCCAAATGGTTTTTCAATAATCAGACGTTTCCAACCCTTTGTCGAACCTAATCCACTCTCCTTAATATTTAAAGCAATCCCATCAAAAAGCTCTGGTGCAACCGATAGATAAAACATTCGGTTTTCTGGAATATGTAACTCTTCTTCACGTCGCTCTACAAAATCCAGTAGCTTCCCGTAATCTTCGGTATTTGTTACATCTAGAACCTTATAACGAAAGGCATCGAGAAACTCTCCCATTTTGGAATAGTCATGCTCCACCCGCCTAGAAAATGTTTCTATTGATTGTTCCACGCGATTTTGAAACTCAGCATCAGACAAAGCTCTCCTGCCCAGACCAATAATAGAAATCGATTGGGGCAGTTTTTGATCAACAAATAAATTGTATAAAGCAGGGTAAATTTTTCTCTTAGCTAAATCCCCCGTTGCTCCAAATAAGACAAAGGTCATAGATTCCATTTTTTCGTTCCCCCTTTTTATTGAACACATTTCTTAAAGAAAACTCGCCGATTGGCAAGCCCTGCCCTTGGGCGCAGACAGGGGCGTAGCCCTACTTATACTTTATTCCTAAAATTTCTCGCTACGTCGAATTGTCTTCCAGCTAGAAATTTATACTTTCTTAAAATGTAAAAACTATTTTTTCTCCATTATAGAAATATTAGTTAATGGCGGAATAAAGCTTATTAAAAACTAAACGAAAGAGGCTTGGACGATAGGAACAAAAAATAGAGAATTTTCTCTGTAACTGCCGCTTCTTTTGAAAAGATTGTATTGTAACAAATATAAATCAGGAGCCTAATATCTCTTCGGAGTAACGCACTTTAAACATAAATAAATTTCCTATACAGAAATGTTATTTATCATTCAGAAAATTTATATCCAGATTATATATTATTCTGAAAACGAATGCAATTGTAAATATATAGCTAAGGTTCTGGTGCAAAAAAAATTTATTCCCTGTGGTTCGCAATATAATCTGCCGTTCGAATAGCTAAGGCTACGGTTGTCAGCGAAGGATTGGTGAGCCCCGTAGTTGCTCCCATACTGTACTCCTAAAACTTCCACCTACGTCGAACTCGCTTCTATCTGGAAATTTACACCTTCCTACAGTGCACAAAAGCCATCACCTTTTGATGATGGCTTTTTTCGCTTATAACTTTCCCTTCTTACTCTCAATAAGCTCCTAAAGTTATCTGTTCCAAGTGTGGCAGCCCGATGTCTGCCTGCTAAAAATCCTGCTACAGCATAATGCTCCTTTGAAATTTTAAATTCCTCTGCATGGAATAATACAAATTGTATAGCTTGTACAAGATCCTTCGTATTCCTAACCTAAACTAATTATTTTCTATCTATTCCATATAAAACATTTCTACTAATTCAACAGCAACCGGGCTATTATCCGGATTTGTTTTCATTAATGGTTTCATATATTCCCACCATTTTCTACAAATCGCGGTTTCAGCCATTTGATTCCATTTCTCTTCACTTTCAATTTCTACATAAGCAAATAACTTTCCAGTTTCTTTTTCTAAAAAAATAGAATAATTATGAGCTCCATGTGCTTTTAACTCTTTTACCATTTCAGGCCAAATTTCATCATGTCTCTGTTTATATTCATCATAACTGTCTTTATTAACAAACATGATAGACGCTTTTCTAATCATTATTCATTCTCCTTTGTTCTTTTTAAATACCGTCAGAAACTTCTTTAATATAGAGTCGCTGCCTGATAGCCAACATCCATTAAAATGTAATAAAACTATCCGAACCCGTAAAAGGCTGTAAATGAAGAGACATTTACAGCCATTACATATTACACTACGAGATTAATTCTTTCTCATCGTTTTTTTTATTTTTGTAATTCACATAATTCTCATAGCCAACCGGATTATTCCCCCATGACTTTTCATAGGTCCAACCTGTTAATTGTTCAAACACCTGACGAGATTCTGGAGTAACACTTTTTTTAGATCCACCATTTTTCAAGCGTTCAATCTCAGCTATCAAGGTAACATGATTTTCTTTTGTTAATTTGTAACGGAAGGAAACAATTAATCCGCCAATTAAGAAGAAAAGTGTACCAAACAATAGGATAAATATGATAGTATTAACTACAGAGTCTGGTTGTGTTTCTTGACCTGAAACAAATCCTGATGCGTCTAAAATAGCACCTACTAGAAATACTGCGAGTGCTTGCGTACCTTTTCGGATTAAGCTCATAACTCCAGCGAACACTCCTTCACGTCGCTGACCCGTTAACGCTTCATCCACATCAGGAATAAATGCATAGTTGTTCCATGGAATATAGTTAAGTCCACCGCGTCCCAACCCTGCAATACCAATCATAACAAACAATAGCGGTAAACTATTTGTCATACCAGTAAACTCTAATACGATAAATCCTGCAATACCAAGAATAAATAGAGAAATCGCAGTGCGGTAAGCCGGAGCTGGATTCAATTTAATAGTTATTGTCATCGCAATCCATACACCAATAATTTGCAGCATAAACATAAATGCTAATAAATTAGAAGCAACTACAGCACTTTTCATAAGAGCAAAGACTACAAAATAAGTGAATACCGCGTTAAATACGTCTTGGCTTAAATATCCGCCTAAATACATACCTAAGTGGTGACGGAATGTTTTTACACGCAAGGTAGAGAATAAATCAAGATAAATCTTTTGAACATTTTGTAAAAATGTTCTCTTATCTACCAGCTTTTCCTCGGGAATTTCATCAAAAGGGCGTTCCCAAGTATTTTTATAGAGAAGGCATAACACGATAATAAATATGACGGTAAAAATGATGCCGGAATACAAGAAAGTGAGAGGATCATCTTTACCTAGAGTTTCTACAAGACGTCCAGGAATAAATGCAGCAAATACAGCAGAAGCCTGAGCGATAAACATTCTTGCGCCAGTAAATTTTGAACGAATCTTATAATCGTTGCTCATTTCTGCCGCTAGTGTATCATAAGGAATTAAGACCATAGAATACACGAGTTCAAAGATAATGTACGTTAATAGATAGTACCAATATCCAAATCCATCGACCCAAATTAACGTATAGACAAGAACAAGAGGAATCGCAGCTAAAATAAAGAATTTCCGTCTCCCAAACCGGCGACCTAGCTTTGTTTTATGAAAATTATCTGTAATATACCCCATTGTTGGCGCAGCAACTGCATCGACTACCCGGGCAATCGCGAAAATGGAACCAGCTTCAACGGCGGTTAATCCACAAAAGGTTGTAAGAAAATATAGTAACCATGCAGCGGTTAAGGCAAAGGCTCCTGCTCCTAGAAAATCCCCTAATCCATAGGACAAATAATTAATAAGTTTTATTTCTTTTGACCTTTCTCCCATTTTGCCTTCCTCCAATTTATGAAACCGTAATCAAAAATCTGAAACACTAATAAGATATTAATTAAATATTACAGTTGTAAGATTCCGAACTCCCACGAATCAGCAAGTGAGAGCTCAGACACCTTTCTTTAAATGTTGTAATATAAATATTCTACTAAGCAAAGAATAGCCATTGATTGTCCATAAGGCATACCTGTCACAGGGATCTTTTTATAGAAATCTAGCGTGTCTCCCATTGCTGTACCAGCAGATACGTGCTGTAGTTCCCCTTTGTCATCGATATTCTCAATAACTGCTTGGACTGCTTTTAATGCCATCTTCAAATACTTTTTATCTACATGACGTTTACGGATAGCTTTTAATGTACCGAATGCGAAACCTGCTGTACAAGATGCTTCTACATAAGATGATGGATCATCTAATAAAGTATGCCATAAACCGTTTTCATTTTGACATGCTTCCAAAGCTTCTAATTGTCTGTCAAGGGTATCAACTAAGATCTGACGGACTGGATCATTTGCTGGCAAATCAACTAAATCTAAAAATTCAGGAATTGCAATTGTTATCCAAGAGTTTCCACGACCCCATAGTGCTTCAGCGAAGTTGTGATTCCCTTCAAAAGTCCAGCCATGGAACCATAATCCCGTTCTCTTATCAAAAAGATACTTAATGTGTACTAAAAATTGCTTTTTAGCTTCTTCAATGTATTCAGGTTTATTTAGCAAAAGACCGATCTTCGCCAAAGGTAAAACACTCATCATTAACGTATCGTCCCATAGTTGTTGGTAATTTTCTGAACCAAAGACAACATGTTGAATGGCACCATCTTTTGTTCTCGTCATATCGTGATATAACCAATCACCCCATGTTTCTAAATACGGTAAATAAGTTGGATTTTCTGTTTCTTCATATAAATACGCAAGTGTGATCATTTGCACCATCGTATTCACATTTTTCTCAACCGGCGGCTGTTTAAATTGCTCATCGAACCAGTTAATAATAATATTCAATACTTTTTCATTTTTTGTAAGCTTGTAGTATTTCACCATTCCATAAAGGCCTACGCCTGCTGTCCATTCCCAGTAATTAAAGCTCTTATTATCTATTTTACGTCCATCTGCAAGAGGAATCGCATACTTCCCTTCTGGATCATTCAGATTAACTAAGTTATCAATTAATAATTCAATTTTTTGTTCAATTTCTTGTCTTTGCATCGTTAAAACACTCCTTTTTATGAATAAATTGGCATGGTTGTTAAAACTAATGGTACTGCTTTAAAAAATAAAATATTGTATAATATTAGAGAGATAACGTTTTCATTACACGTTAACTTTTGATTATCTTTCCTGTCTTTATTATACTTCTTTTTTTCAAAAAATCTGCTATTCAGAAGTAAACCCACTGAAAAACAACATGTTTTATCTGTTTTTTAAACATTTAACTTTAAATCTATTACTTCATCATAAAAACAAAAGTTAAAAACAAAAACAAAACAACATTTATAAATGCTATGTACCAAGCTTTTTTTACACTGTAGGAAAGTATAAATACCCTACAGCGCAAGTGCAACTACGCCCCTGGCTTCGCCCAAGGTCAAGGGCTTGCCAATCGACGAGTTTGCTCTAAAAAAAGTCTTGGTACATGATTTTAAAACTATTTAATATTCTCTAGCTCACAGATACAGTTCTATCTTACCAACCATCCGCCATCTACTGCTATAATGTGGCCATTCATGTAATCAGATGCGCGGCTTGCTAGGAATACAACTGTTCCCATTAAATCAGCTGGTGTTCCCCAACGTTCCGCTGGAATACGTGATAATATCTCCTTGTTGCGTGTTTCATCTTCACGGATTGGTGCTGTATTTGCTGTTGCGATATATCCAGGTGCAATTGCGTTAATTTGTACATTATGCACAGCTAATTCGTTTGCAAATGCTTTTGTAATCCCTGCCACACCATGTTTGCTAGCCGTATATGGCGGTACAAATTTACCCCCTTGGAACGATAGCATCGATGCCACGTTAATGATTTTTCCGCTCTTTTGCTCGACCATAACCTTTGCTACTTCTTGACTTAAAAAGTACAAAGCATTTAAATTAAGATCCATTACAGCATTCCAATCTTCTTCTGTATATTCCAAAAGCGGCGCTCTACGAATCGTACCTGCATTATTAACTAAAATATCAATTTTACCGTATGCATCTAAACATGCCTTAACAATTTCGTTGATGCTTTCTTTCCTCGTTAACTCAGCTTGAAAAAATGTTACATTACGACCTTCTTTTTCAATAAGCCTCTTTGTTTCGTCCCACTCAGTACCATGTGTGACAATAAACAAATCCGCACCGGCCTTAGCTAACGCTACTGCAAATCCTTGTCCGATCCCTTTGTTTCCACCTGTTACAATCGCTACTTTTCCGTCTAAGCGAAAGAAATCCATGGAAAATGTATCTAAATTCGTCATGCTCTACCCCACCTTTATCCAGCTTTATTTTAAATCTTCCATTTTCACTGCATCCATGTCGTCGTACGTGATATTTTCGCCGCACATGCCCCAAATAAATGTATAGTTGCTTGTACCAACACCCGAGTGGATGGACCAGCTTGGGGAAATCGCTGCTTGCTCATTAGCGATCACTAAATGTCTCGTTTCATTTGGCTGCCCCATAAAGTGGAACGCACGTGTTTCCGGCTCCATATCAAAGTAGAGATATACTTCCATGCGGCGCTCATGCGTATGGCACGGCATCGTGTTCCAAGCGCTTCCTGGCTCTAGCATCGTCAAACCTAATTGAAGCTGACAGCTTTGGCATACATTTGGATGAACATATTGATAAATCGCACGTTGGTTCAAGGTATTTGGATTTCCTAAACGAAGCGGTTCGATATTGTTAATATCAATTTTTACCGTTGGGTATGTTTGATGCGCCGGCACAGAATTGATATAAAACTTCGCAGGATCAGCTGCATCCTTGGAATAAAACAAAACCTCTTTTGTTCCTTTTCCTACATATAAACCATCACGACGCTTCATATCGTATTCCACACCATCAAGCACGATTACACCATCACCGCCGATGTTAATCACACCCATTTCACGGCGTTCCAAGAAATAGCTGACTCCTAATTCTTTGCTTAATGAAATCGTTAATGCTTCTGCCTTTGGCATCACACCGCCAAAAATCATACGATCCACATGCGTATATGTTAGGTTTACTTCGCCCTCTACAAAGATTTTTTCTACTAAAAACTGACTGCGTAATTGTTCTGTTGTGTATGTTTTGATATCCTCAGGATGATGCGCATAACGTGTTTCCATGATTGATTCCTCTTTTCTTTTTAGTTAGGTTTTATTAGGGACTCTTTATAGTCCGCGAGTTTTCTTTGCACTTTAAGAAAATATAAATTTCTAGCAGGAAGACAATTCGACGTAGTGAGAAATTTTAGAAAGAAAGTATAAGTGCAACTACGCCTCTGTCTTAGCCCAAATGCAGGGCTCGCCAATCGACGAGTTTTCTTTATTAGCGTGCAATCTTACCAGAACCATTTTCAATGAATTGGAATATCTCTTCAGCTGTGAAAACATTACAATCGCCGTGCACAGTATGTTTTAACGCAGAGGCTGCAGTCGCAAATGAAACTGTTGTTTGCGGTGCTAATGTTTCCAACAGACCATATAGAATTCCTGCCGCAAACGCATCACCACCGCCCACACGGTCTACAATCGGCTGTATCCCATGTTTCTTAGATACATAAAGTGTACCGTCCGCGTATAAAGTTCCCTGTAATGTATTACTTGATGCTGAGTACACATCACGGAAGGTAGAACTCATATATTGAATGTTCGGATACATTTCTTTGATTTTTTCATAATAGAATACTAGTTTCTCTTCTCTTGTTAGTGTGTCCGCTGCTTGTTCAATGCCTAATAAGTAAATGGCATCCAATTCGCCGCAGAAGCAAATATCCACATACGGCAATAACGTTTGAAATACTTCCGATGCTTCCTTATGGCTCCAAAGCGAGGCGCGATAGTTACAATCAAAGCTTGTCATAACTCCATGTTCCTTTGCTTTCTGCAGTGCGACGAGCGCTACTTCTTTCAAACAAGCGGACAAAGCTGGGGTGATGCCGGAAAGATGAAAAAGGGATGCACCTTGAAAGATTTCATCAAAATCTAGTTCGGCTGCTAGTAACTCTGAGAAACTGGAATATTTTCGATCATACGTCACTTTTGCACTTCGTTCCCCAATACCTGCTTCTAAATAATACGTACCCAATCGGTCTCCGCCTGTTAAGAGATACTCCACATAAACGTCATGTGATTGAAGATGACGCTTCACACCTAGACCTAATGGATTGTCCGGTACTTTGCTCACAAAATAAACATCATATCCAAAATGCGAAAGAGACACCCCAACATTTGCTTCTCCCCCACCATAATGCATTGTCAGATGATTAGTTTGAGAAAGACGTTCCCCAATATGAGTAGAGAGACGAAGCATAATTTCTCCAAGTGTCACTATTTTTTTCATGGCTGGTTTACCCTTGCCTGTTGCACTTTTTCTACATATTGCTGAGCAAGTGAAGTAATTTGTGCGTAATCTCCTGTTTTCGCTGGAGCAACTAAATTCCCGCCTACTCCAACTGCCACACAACCATTTTGAATCCACTTTTCTACATTGTCTAAATCTACCCCGCCTGTTGGCATAATATTCACTTGTGGAAGCGGCGCTTTTACTGCCTTGACAAAATCAGGTCCGAAGGCGCTTCCCGGGAATAGCTTTACAATATCTACTCCAAGTTCTAATGCACGCTTCATTTCAGTAATCGTCATGCAGCCTGGAAGGTACGGAATTTGATACAAGTTACATAGTTTAGCAGTTTCTTCATCAAAGCTTGGGCTTACAATATATTGCGCACCAGCTAAGATCGCGATACGAGCAGTTGCTGCATCAAGTACAGTACCTGCGCCAATCACTACATCTCCTCTGCCGGAATAGATGGATGCTAGCTGCTTAATAACAGCATCTGCATCTTGAATCGTAAATGTAATTTCGATACCTAAAATACCACCTTCGATACATGCTTCTGACATTCGAACCGCTTCTTCTACAGAATCCGCTCTCAAAACCGCAACAACTCCACATTGGGATATTTTTGTTAAAACGTTTAGTTTATTCATACGACTCCTCCGCAAGCTTAAGTATTAGTAATAAATTGATTTTCTTACTATCAAAACACCACTCGATATTTCCTTATAGGAAATTGTATTTATTATTTAGAAACTATACTCGGATTATATATTATCATGAAAGCGAATGCAATCCTGAATGCATAACAAGTTAACCCTTCCGTCTTAAATATGTAAAATTTTAACTTATAAAAGTATAATAAAAGCCCCTGACGACAATTTTATTATTACAATTGTCATCAGAGGCTTTTATCGAAATTAAGGAGCAGCCATTTTATTATCATTATTTGCGATAAGATGGGCTTATTGAATATCATTTAGGATATTAAATTTACATTTTTGTACTGCTTCAATAATTTGTTTATGAAATTCTTCAGTTAACCTGTATTTTGGCATACTAACACTAATTGCACCATAATTTTTATTATTTAAAGTAATGGATGCTCCAACACAAAATACGCCTTCTTCATGTTCACTATCATCATGGGCATAACCTAACCCTCTAACATTTACTATTTCTTCCATAAAACCAGATTCTGTAGTAATCGTGTTATTTGTCAATTTAGTTAGTGGATTACGGCTTAAATAATTCCTAACCTCCTCATCTGGTACATCGGCTAGAACGGCCTTTCCCATTGCTGAACAATACATAGGAACAGTATTACCAACTTTAGAATATAAACATACAGGATTTTTACTCTCTATTTTTGTTACATAAACAATACTATCCTTATCGCGAACCCCTAAGTGAACAGTTTCACTCGTCACCTTCTGCAACTCCTCTAAGTGAGGTTGAGCTATTTGTTTTATATCCAAATTACTAATTGCTTTATTAGCATATTTAATCATAGATAAACCAAGACTGAATCTTTTGGAATCCAGATCCTTTTGAACATACCCTATTAGAAGCAAAGTATCTAGGATTTTTAGAGCTGTAGAAGTAGTTAGCCCGGTTTCTTTAGCAATGGTAATTAAAGGCTGCGGTTCATCACACTTAGATAAGAAATCTAAGATAAGAGAAGCTTTAATAAGAACCGTTCCATAAGGCTGTTTTTTTTCATCCATTGTCTTATCCATTATTTTATCCATTAACATCACTTCCTTATATTAATTAAAAGATTGAGGTATAGTTCATAAATATAAAAACAGTAAAAGTCCTTTCTCTTTGCATTAAGAAGGACTTTTAAAAATCATATCATTAAACACACAAAAAGGAAACTTATTAGAGTGTGTCGCAAAACTACAATAAACATCTAATATTGTACATAATCGTCTTTCAAAGTACAAAACAAGTGCTGGATTCCTCCAAGAAACGAACTAGCTTACGAACAGAATCCAAGCAAAATTATGACACTATTAAATTTTTGAGTTTTTATGACTTTAATTACAAATCATTGTAAACGTTTTCTCAATAAAGAACAACACACTATTTTGATTAAAGATAAAACTATTTTGACTTTTCAGAAGCCATAATGACAGTCCTGGAAATTTATACTTTCTTAAATTGTGAAAAAGCATTCAAACACAAAAAGGACTGTAGAGAGACCTTCTCCACAGTCTGAAACACGACTCGCTAATATTTATTATGATGGATTTGTCGACCACATTCCTGCATTTTTAATAAAGATGCGTGGGTTCAGTTTCAATTGCGCTACCATAAATTCTGCTAAATCCTCCGGCTGCATCACCTTTTCAGGATTGCCATCCGTTAAATTTTGTTCAATAGCTAAATCTGTCGCCACTGTACTTGGAGTTAAAGCACTTACACGAATGTTGTGCTTTCTCACCTCAAGCATTAATGATTCTGTCAAACCTAATACAGCGAACTTAGATGCGCTATACGCGCTTGTTACAGGCGCTCCCTTTTGACCAGCTGTAGAGGAAATATTAATAATATCTCCTGACTTTCTTTCAATCATTTGTGGCAATACCGCTCTTGTTGTATAATACACACCCATCAGGTTTACTTGGATGATATTTTCCCACTCGGTAGGCTCTAGCTCCATAAAGCCGCCAAACTTGGCAGTACCTGCGTTATTAATCAGAATGTCAATCGGACCTAAATCCTCTGTAATATGTGCCACTGCATGGGTAATTGATTCTAAATCTGCAACATCCGCCGCAGCCGCAGACACGTTTACATCAAACTCCTGTAATTCATCCGCTACTTTTTCCAGATTTGTCATCGTTAACCCGATGAGCCCAATATTTACGCCTTCTTTAGCTAATGCAATAGCAGCCGCACGACCAATCCCTCTGCCTGCACCGGTAATAATCGCTGTCTTCCCTTGTAATGATTGCATGCTTGCACATCCTTTCTTTACTTCAGCTATGTAACAATAGCTTATTATAAGGATATATTTTCAAAAAAGCGAATCTTCTGTTCGGAAGTAGAGCAGCCGAGCTGCTTGAGTAATTGATATAGCCTATTTTCTTAACAAGCAGAAAATTTGTATTATAACATTACATTACGTTATAATTTAAATAAAGAAAACTCGTCGATTGGCGAGGCCTGCCTTTGGACGAAGACAGAGGTGTAGTTGCACTTATACTGTATTCCTAAAATTTCTCACTACGTCGAATTGTCTTCCAGCTAGAAATTTGTACTTTCTTACAGTGTAAAGAAAACTTACCGACTAACGAGTCCTGTTGTACTTATACCACATTTCTAAAATTTACCATAAAGAAAAATTCGCTTTTAGTTGCAAATTAACATTTTATCCTAGTGTAAAAATTTAAGAAGGGAGATGCAATCATGAAGCTGAACACACATAGTTCCACACCGCTCTATATTCAGCTAAAGCAAGCTCTTACAGAGGATATTCATAGAGGTATATACTCCCCTGGCGAGAGGCTGCCAACGGAAACAGACTTATGTGAAATCTATGGTGTAAGCCGAATTACAGTTAGAAAAGCCGTTCTGGAATTAGTAGAAGAAGGCTTTCTTGTCAGGCAGCAAGGAAAGGGAACATTTGTGCAACATCCAAAGGTAAAACGGGAATTAATCGCAGTCAACGGACATTCCGAGTATATGTCGGAATTAGGGAAAGCCCCTCACAACAAGATCCTTTCATTCAACATCCAGCCTGCATCTAAACAAATTGCTACAGCATTATGTATCTCTTCAGAAAGTGATGTACTAGAGCTGCAGCGTATTTTATATTTTGATGATAAACCTCTCGCTTTGGAAATTTCTCATTATTCCCTTAACGTCTTCCCGAACTTGAATCAGTATGTTCAGGATTCGATTTCTATGTATGAGACATTAAAAAGCAAGTATAATGTAACACCTGTTCATAATAAAAAATTATTAAATTTAATCTTTGCAAATGCTGCGGAAGCAAGGCATTTGGAATGTGAAGTAGGAGAACCGCTCTTTAAGGTTGAGAAAATTGCATATGATGTCAACAAGCAGCCGATCCATTCTTCCTTTCTATATTATCCTGCAAACCGTGTGACATTTACAATCGATACATCTACCTCATAAGAAAAGGGGGGCCTTGGGAGCTAGACATCGCCCCGAAAAGTTATACTTTCTTATCGCATAAAGAAAACTCGCCGATTAGAGAGCCTTGCCCCCCGAGCGAAGCCAGAGGCGTAGCTACACTTATACTGTATTCCTAAAATTTCTTACTGCGCAAGAAGAAAAGGGGAATGAATCCGCGTTATAATGTGCGACTTCATTCCCCTTTTTTCCTTACGTATTCTTTAGCTTCGAACAATGGCAGAACCAGAAGTATAGTCTTTGCCGTAGCCAAATGCTCCATAATATTGGCAGGTTTGTGATGCAACTGCGGCTCCCATATGCAAGGCCTGTTTTACGTCCTTTTCTTGTACATAAGAGGAAAGAAAGCCCGCAATAAAGGAATCACCCGCCCCTAACGTATCTACAACCGAGGTTGGGATAATAGGCTGCTTGTATATTTCATTTTCAATTGATAAAATGGCACCTTCTCCGCCACGTGTGATGCATACTACCTTTGTCCCTAGCGAATGTACCTTCTGAATTAATTCTGTACATTCCGGCTTCGTTAGGCCGCTTCCAGAGAAAAAAGCATAGCTTATATGCGGACAAACCTGCTGTAAGTATGTTTCTTCTTGATTAGTAGAAAAATCAAAGGCGATATCAATCACCCGGCTTAATTTCGGAAGATGGTGTTCTAGGCGGCTATACACACTTGTATGGAGAAGATCGTGCTGACGAATATAATCAAAGTCCTGCTCATCCAGCACAATTCCTATCCGTGATTGAACGCCTCCTTTATTGGAACCGACAAAAATACGATCCCCTTCCTTATCAAGTGTAACAACAGCCATTCCATTCTCTCCAACAGCTTGTCTGATTCTGCTGATGTCTACCTTTTCCTGCCGTAGCGACTCCAGCACATGGATGGCAGCTTCATCATTTCCTACAATCCCCATATAAGAGGACTGTTCATGATTTAATCGATTGCATAGCACCGCTACATTCAGTGCATTGCCACCAGGATAAATTTTCCCCTGATCTTTATAATAATCTACTACGTTATCTCCGATTGCCAATAATTTCATTGATATTTCCTCCTCATTATCCTTTTACACTTCCATTTGCAATCCCACGAACAAAATATTTTTGCAGGAATAAGAAAACAACAACAATTGGTACGGCTGAGATTGTCAATCCAGCCAACAATACTCCCCAATCCGTCTGCAATGCATCCCGGAACTGCATGAGCCCAGCTGGTATTGTTTTTAAACTATTATCGTCTATAAAGATAATAGCAAACATAAACTCATTCCATGTATGATAGGCTGTCAAAACGGTGGCTGTCGCTAAAATAGGCTTGCTCATCGGCAAGAAAATCCTTACAAATATCCCCAAACTTGTACAACCATCTAGATAAGCTGACTCCTCAAGCTCTTTCGGAATAGATAGAAAGTAAGAACGAATGAGCAATATTGTGAATGGGATACGATACGCGGTATAAGGAAGAATCAACGCCCAATACGTATTATACAGGCCTATTGACTGAATCATCTTATAAAGCGGAATTAAGCTCACCTGAGGAGATAGCATAAGCCCTCCTAAACAAATAATAAGAATAATAGATTTAAACCTAAATTCAAACCGAGACAATCCATATGCACCCAATGAGCTGACTAAAACAGTTATCATACAAGTTAGCGCCGTTACAATTACGCTGTTTAAGAAGTAGGAAGAGATTCCTTGGTTCCAAGCAGCCGTGTAATTTTCAAATAGCCATTGCTTAGGAAGAGCCCAGCTATGAGTAAAAATTTCATCGTTGGTCTTGAATGAACTCATTACCATCCATAGTAATGGATAAGCAATGACAACTAAGTACACAATCAGCATCATGTATACACCTGTTAGCCCAGCATAGCCTTTTCCTCGTTTTTTTCTTTTCACAGCTTCCACAGATAGGGTTGCTGTCACAGACTCCGGCTTTGAAACCTCCATGCTTACTCCTCCCTTCCTGTTTTGAATAACCCCATTTGAACAGCGGAAAGAATTACGGTGATTATCAGGATGACAGTTGCGATCGTAGATGCATATCCCATCGCATCCTTCACAAATGCATTCTTATATAAGTATGTACTCAGTACCTCAGATGCATTTCCTGGCCCTCCGCCTGTTAAAATATACGGCTCATTAAATACTGTAAACGCTCCAGCTAAGGTCATAATAACGGTTACAAATGACATCTCCTTCGTTTGCGGCACTGTAACATGGAAGAACAATTGTATTTTATTCGCACCATCTATTTCACCAGCCTCGTATAGCTCGGACGGGATCTTCTGAATCGCCACGATATACAGCATCGCGATATACCCAATTGATTGCCATTGAGATACTGCAATTACCGCATACATTGCGGTATCGCTATCGCCTAGCCACGCCTTTGCCAGATTATCCAGTCCTATCCCACGCAGTAATTGATTTAACAATCCAATATCGGGATTATAGAAAAAGCTAAATAATAGCGCGATGACAGTCATCGAAATCACAACGGGAAGAAAATAGATAGTTCTAAAAATAGGGGAAAACTTGCGAATCAGCTTGTCCTCTAAAATAGAAGCGATTACCAGACCTCCAAAGACTTGGCATGCAATTGAGATAATAGCATAAAGAACATTATTTTTTAAAGCTTGGTAAAAGACTGGATCTTGAAACAAGTTTACATAGTTATCGAGCCCCACGAATATTTTATCTGGAGAAAAGGAACTCCACTGATAGAAGCTGGAACTGATATTTTGGAAAATCGGAACATAGACAAATAATAAAAATGCCAATGCTGGAAACAGATATAGGAATGGTATGAACTTATTGCGTTTTAGCACGATTGTCTCACTCCTTTTACTGAAAGAGAAGGCAGAGGGCTGCCTCCGCCCCTCTCTCACATCATCAATTTTTAGATGCTCTTAGGGCATCTGCAGCTTTTTGTACCTCTTTCATGACCTCTTGAGGAGTTTTTTCTCCATTCAGCATCAGTTGAGTATTCGTTAAGTACGCATCTACTATTTCTATATCCACATCTGTATCAAACCAAGGAACCATTTGCTTAGCATTTAAAATCTGATTAACCGCTTCTATTTGAATTGGAGTAGCATTGGTCTCATTCGTAGTCTCTTTTACTGCACTATACTTGCCAACATCCTTCACTAATTTTTCTCCCATTTCCTTAGAGGTTAAGAACTTCAGAAACTCCATTGCTTCTTTTGGGTGCTTTGTTTTTGACGAAATCATAAAGCCTTCAGGCGCCCCTGTTAAATAAGCCGAATCTCCTTTTTGTCCTTCAATTGCAGGGAAATGAAAGAGCCCTAAGTTTTTCACATCTGGTACCAATGAGATTTCGGCTGTTTCTGCATACAGAATGCCAGCTTTACCCGAATTAAATGTTCCCCTTGCATATTCATGGTCAACAGAATTTGAGTTTTCTGTAAAATAAGGGATCAACTCTTTGATTTTTTTCAGTGCTTCTACATAGCCAGAGTCTGTAAATGTTCCTGTTTTCGGATTATAGTCCTTTTCACGTGTTTTTTCGTCAACCAGCCTTTGATTCAAAGTTCCAATATAATGGGAAATTGGCCATGTAGATTTGCTTCCAAATGCGATAGGAGTGTATTTATTGTCTTTTAATACTTTTAGTACCTTCATGAACTCGTCCCATGTTGTAGGAGGCTGCAAATTCAACTTTGCAAAGATATCCTTGTTGTAGAAAAATGACTTACCGTCCATTTGCCAAGGTACACCGTAATATTTATTTTCGAATGAAAACGGGGTGATTTGATTTTGAACAAGCTGGGAGGACCAAGCTGTATCTTCCTTATAATAAGAGGTTAAATCAAGAGCTTTATTTCCTTGTACAAACTTGTAGGCAAATTGGTCACTCCACGTAAAATATATGTCGGGGGGATTATTCGTTCCTAGTAATACTCTAATCTTTTCTTTATAGGAATCATTTAAGACAGCTTCTGTTTGAATGTCGATATTAGGATGCTGCTTTTCGAACTCCTGCACAACATTCTCAAAATAGCTTTTCTCAGGTTCCTTTGGCCACCTGTGGAAAAATTTCAACGTAATTGTTCCCTTCTCATCTTTTACCTCAGAAGACGTTTTTTGACTAGAACAGCCGCCAAGCAATAAAGATAATGCCAAAACTGATGCCAATACAAGCTTTGCCTTTTTCATTGATATTGCCCCCTATCAACTTATGTTTTAAAGAAAACTCGCCGATTGGCGAAGACAGAGACGTAGTTGCGCTTATATTGTATTCTTAAAATTTCAGACTACATCGAATTCGCTTCTAGCTGGAAATTTATCTTTTCTTACAGTATAAGAAAAGCGGATCTGCCCCTTTTGCTCGTGAAGGACAGCTCTCTGACCGATGAGATATTTTTTATCTCATCGGTCGGGGAGCCTTCCCTTACAGTCAGCAGTCCGTGTTATCTGAAAAATATTCCTAAAATTTATTATATCTTTGATAAAAACTATACCATAATGTCATATAACATTATATTGTAGATTTTAAAAAGAGTAAATATTCAAAGTTTTATTAAGATAGATTAATATTCCACCTTCCACATATAACGTCTTGTACTTAACGGATGATTACGCGCTTCTGCTAGCTCTTCTGCATACTTACGTAATACACTGTTTAAGATTAACGGCGCAATGTATCCTTTTACCTCTTCATCGATACCTGCAAGATCGTATTCCTTTGCATCTAAGATAGTAAGCTTCTTTCCGTAGCGCTTAGAGAAGGACAGCGCTCTCTCTTCCAACGCTCTTGTTTCATCTAACCCCAGCAGGATGATAAATGGTACTTTCTCATCAATAATTTCAAATGGACCATGGAAATACTCACCAGCATGGATTGCGTGTGAATGAATCCACTGCATCTCCATAAGAATACAAATACTGAAGGAATAAGCAACTCCATAGTTAGCGCCACTTGCCATTGTATAGATGACAGGCTCTTTTGCATGGGATGCTGCGAACACCTTTGCATTTTCGCCTTCTTGTTGCAATGCTTTTTCATACACAGCTTGTAAATTCTCTAAGCTTGTGACTAACCTTACAAACTTTTCATTGTTTTCAACAACATGCAATATCCCAAAGACTAATTGATATAAAACGCCAAGATTAGTGTCGAAAGCGCTTACATCGTTACCCCATTCATATTTCAAGAAACGATCTGAGTTTTTGGCTAATGGAGACTCTGGCTCATTCGTCAAAGCTACTGTATAAGCCCCTTTTTCTTTTGCAAACTTAGCGGCCTCTACTGTTTCAGGAGTCGTTCCGGACATGGAACACAAAATAACTAGTGATTCTTCCCCTAGTTGACGTGGATTTCGATGAATAAACTCATTTGAACTATACAAATCAGAAACAAGTTTTGTTGCTTCACGATCTAGCACATACTTCGCCGGATACATAATAGCAGAGGAACCGCCGCATGCTACAAAAAATATATTGCTGATGCTTTTACTTTGCAATTCATCCAACACAACCTGCACTTGACTGTTTACATTCGCTACCGCTTTACTCATTTCTTTCCACCTCTTATTTTCATTTTATATAACATAGTTCTTTTTAATATGTTATATATTGTTATGTTACATAATATTTTGTTATGCGTCAATATGTATTTTCTGAATTTTTCTAATGTTTCATTTATTACTCTGTTTTGAACTTATATAAATAGGACAGCTCTAAAAGTCCGCAAAAACTAGACATTTAGAACTGCCCTTTCTATCATATTAAGCAGATTTTCTCTTTTGCTCCCCAAGGATCACAGGGTTCTTCTTCAACTGGCCATAGAATAAAATACCGCTTGCAAGCAACAGCATACCAAATAAGAAAGTTTTCATATCAGCTGTTCCTGCTTTAATCACCCATAAGGAATATACTGTGGAGAGCACAGCAATCACGCCATCAACTACTCGTCCTCTTCCGTTTTCATACGTCTCACCTGTAATAACAAGCTTGAGCTGAAAAATAGAAGAAATGAAATACGGTATTAAATATGAAAGCGTTGCAATGACAATTACAAAATCAAACGCTGCAGAAATGGAATTGGAAACTGTTGAGAAAATGAATAATTGCCCAAGTAAATTTGTAACAACCAGAGAAAATATAGGAGTTCCTTTTTTATTTTCCTTCAAAAACGCCGGGATAAACATTCCCTGCTTTGCCGCTTGATACGGTACCTCAGAGCTTAACATTACCCAGCCAAGCGTAGAACCAATTAAACTAATAAGTCCTACACCAGCCAATACTTTTCCGCCAATCGGACCAAGTACAGTGGCAATTGCATCAATTAGCGGTTTATCAGAATGAATCAATGCTTCTTGATCCAACATCCCCATAACAAGTGTACTAATACCGATATAAATTGCAAGCGCAATAAACAAACCAAGTGTAGTTGCGCGTTTCACATCCACTTGCTTCCTTGCTCTAGAAGCAAATACAACAGCCGACTCTACACCGATAAATGCCCAAAGCGTCGAGAGAGCTGCATTGTTGATTTGTCCGAATAATCCAATCGCATTACCTGCCTCATCTGTCTTATCCGCGACAAATGGCAACATATTCGCTTTCTCGAATGCAAACAAAGCAACGATAATAAACAATGCAAATCCCATTATCTTTGCAGAAGTTGCCAAAAAGTTAAGTTTACCGGCATTTTCTAAACCGCGTAAAATAATAAAATGGATTGTCCATAGTAACAGCGTACATACAAGGAATGTTAATGCATTTCCTACCTTCAATGTAAAGGAACCGATTGTAAATAATTCTGCTTTACTTGTAAGTACAGGGAAAAATGTAGATAAATACCCCGCAAATGTCGTAATAATTGCAATATTACCAGCCAAGTTTCCAATCCAATATCCCCAAGAAGCCATAAAGCCCGATAAAAGCGATGCCTTTGAACCTGACTTAAACAATTCCTTAGCATAAATTTGCGGACCGCCATTTAGGTTTGGCTTACGAATTGCTAAATTTCCAAACACTAAGGCTGTCATAAGTACGCCCAAGCCAGTTAAAACCCAAGCGCCTATTACACCAGCCGGGCTGGCAACTTCAGCTAAAGAACGAGGCAGCATAAAAATACCGGACCCGACCATATTCCCGACAACAAGGGATGTCAAAATCCATAACCCGAGCTTATTTCCTTTACTCATTTTATTTGTTCCCCTCTCGACATATCCTATCGCTCAAAAGTAGATGGCTATCTGCTTTTTGCCGTTGCATGTTCTATAATCAGCACAAAAAAACACACCCTCTGACGGGTGTGCAGGCAAACTCATCCGCATCAGACAAAAAGATAGTTCATCATAGCACTCGCTATGACAGTTCTGCACCTATTCGGATACAGCCCCAGCTGCTTTGGTTGGAGAACCGCAGCGCTTCGGCAGTGCTTCCTTTCCATCGCATTCTTCAAGCTCCCCAGCTCTCCCGCTATGTACTCTTAAACACCGCAACCTCTACCTCATCTTGAGCTGATGAGGAAGTATTATTTTATTATACTAAACTAGCATACACAGAGAATATCTATGCGTCAACACGAAACATTATTCCAAATCATGCACCCTCATGATTTTAATTATTCAGAAAAAATAAAAATTCAGAATAGACAATAAAATATCTTCTCTCTTTCAAACATATTCACAAATATACAAAATATTAAAAAATTAAAATTTTATATCAAAAAGACAGGTATTGAGTTTTCAGTTACCTTGAAAATGGCTAAAAGAATGCTTTATACCCCCTTGTTTAAATTATATTAAAAAATCAAATCCAAACACTCTAACTGGTATAAATCGTATAAAACTATCCTCCCTGGAATGAAGGTACTCCTCGTTTGACCTCACTTTCATCCCACACCTAAAGGAGTGGGCTTTCCCATTCGGAAAATCTGTAATGTAAAGAAAACTCGCCGACTGGCGAGTTTCCTTTACATTGCCTTGCTATTGCTCCTTTTTCAAGCTATAGTACTTACAAAATAAATTACGAAGGAGCACAGCATGATCTATCACACTACATATATATCAGGGACATATAAAGTAAAAGGATACATTGCTTTCCCGAGCGGATTCTATATGTCACCGGTAGAATTACAGGAGAAGATGGAACAATTTTATGAAGCAGATAACCTGCCGCTTACAACGATCGCAAGCTCTACTGGAAAAGACCGGAAATTCCTCCTTTCACACAAGCTCCCTGCCTTCATCTATTGCCGAGGCGGCATCGGAAAAGTCGGCCGCGTAAAAACCGATTGGGTAGAGCAATTTGCAAATCATGGCTACATCGTCTTTGCTCCTTGCTATCGAGGAAACGAAGGCGGCGAAGGGCGTGATGAATTTGGCGGTGCTGAAAATGAGGATGTACTCTCGGCCTATCGTTTTTTGCGCAGCCTTCCATTTGTCGATGAAAACCGCATTTCTATTATGGGATTCTCGCGCGGTGCCATTAACGCAGCGCTAACTGCGGCCGCACTTCCTGATATTCACACGTTAACCCTTTGGGGCGGTGTATCCCATCTGGCGCAAACGTACGAAGAGCGGATTGACCTGCGAAGAATGCTTAAACGAGTAGTTGGCGGCTCGCCATCTAAAGTACCAGATGCGTATACAAATCGTTCACCCATCTGCATGGCGCATCGGATCACATGTCCTGTCCTCATCATGCACGGGACTGAGGATGTACAAGTAGATTTTCAGCACGGATTCAGTATGTACCAGAAGCTGCAGGAGCTTGGACATAAGGTTGAGCTGCATCAATACGCTGGCTTGGGGCATCATCTTCCGCCCCACGTCCATAAAGAAGCCTTGTCTAATATGTTTAAGTGGATCAAACAGCAATCTACTTAAATCGCTCTAATTGCTGAAGCATATTTTCCTTTGTTAAAATAGTAATTTGCCGTTCACCAAACAAATCAAAATGAGGATACTCAGAACGATGATGCAGCGCTCGCGCCGGAATACCATATGCTTCTCCCCATTTGAGCAGCTTATCCAAATCAGAACAGCCTACCTTTGTGACTGTTCTCATCTCGGGAAATCGATCATCAAGCCAATAATGGGTCAAAAACGCGATTTCCCCTCGCTTTACCTTCTCCTTCCACTCTTGCAATTCTTGTCGCTTAATTCCAAAAGCCATCTTCTCACCCTCTCTCATTAGCTTAGTTTCTTTCTAGTACGAAGGCTATATCCATGAATTTTTTCCCTTTTATCTCCTACTCTGTCTGCAGTTGATTCAACTTTCTATACTCTCCCGGCGCCACACTTGTTTCTTCAGAAAAAACAGACGTAAAATAATAGACAGAGGAAAAGCCTGTAGCTTCTGATATTTCTTTAATCGCTAAGTTTGTTGAACGCAGCATTTCAGCTGAGACTCTTACCCTTTCTTTGCGCACAAACGCTGTAAAGGATACACCTAAAATTTCACTAAATAACCGAGATAAATGCCGAGGTGAAATATGCAGATATTGAGCTACATCCGTCAAAGACAGAGGCTGGGCTAGATTATCTTGAATAAACAGCTGTGCCTGCTGAATCAGTTTATTAGCAGATGAGTGAGCGTGAGGATGTTTACGCTCATCCACAATGCTCATAGGACAAAATAATACTTGCAGCGAAAGCAGCAAACTATAGCCAAGGGACCGCAACAGTACATCTGGACACGGCTGACTCGCATGGTCCAGTAATGTTTTCCATAAAAATGCCGCTGGTGACTGCGTAGCGTCTTCAATATAAAAATCTGATGTTTCAGCAAGCCTTCTAAATAAATGAATAGTCTCTTCGGTTGAAGCACCTTCATCAATTTCAAATCCAACCCACAACAAAGATAAATTCTGCCCTTTGTGAATTCTATGCAGCTTGCCAGGACGCGAACAAAAAAAGGTCCCTTTCTGAAGTGTGTAGTCCTTGCCGTCCTCCAAGTAAAGACCTGAACCATCCAGGACATAACATATCTCAAAAAACGAATGTTTGTGAATTGGATTGTCCTGATGATTCGGATGTGCTCCCCAGTAATAAACGCGAAAAGAGGCCTCATCGCCAGGCAAATAAGCAGCTCCTTTTTGCAGTGTATAAATGGCAGTACTGATATTCATTAGGCTCCTCCAGTTAAACGAAAGATGTTATCAAGAGTTTATCAAAATACCTCTTCACAATCTAACATATTAGTAGTTATTTTATACTCAACCTGTTTACATCCATCCGTGCTTTTCTCCACTAGGTTTTCCTTAAACTCAGAAGGTGTTATGGCCAGAAAAAAAAGCAGCCTCCGTATACAAGGCTGCTCCACATTCGTTATTAATACCCTATCCATACATTTCTATTTTCAGCTAAACCCGTACAAGTAAGCTTAACCAGCAAATTTCGGATGAACACACCAGCTTGTACTAAGACGATTGCTCCCGCCCGCCGTGTGCAAACTATATATTCACAATTCAGATTACCCCTAAACGCAAGCGTTTACAATTACCATTTTAAAAATAGATAGTTATTCTTATTGGGCCTTCGCCATTGATTCCTTTGTTTTATCTTCGCCATATCGGGAACGGAAGTACGCTTCTATCTCTTCAAGCGTACGGCCATTTGTTTCTGGCATAAATTTGTAAACGAAACCAATTCCTAATAAACCAAGAGCAACGAAAACAAAGAATGTCGTGGATAAGCCTACGTAATTTAGCAATATCGGGAAAGTAAAACCAATAATAAAGTTTACAACCCATAGGAAAAATACACTAATACCAGAGCCAAGACCTCTTAACCTTTGCGGGAAAATTTCTGCAGTCACTAACCATGTTACTGGTCCAATACATCCTTGCATAAAGGCAAGGAATAGAACTGTTAAAGAAAGTACAACATAAGGTAACGCAGCAGATCCTTTCAGAACCATTGAGAAGAGCGCAATAAGGAAAAGGCATGTTGTCGTTCCGGATAAACCAATAATCAACATGGGACGACGGTTAACCCTGCCAATCATCCAAATACCAAATATTACAGCAAGCACTGAAATAAGTCCATTCGCAGTGTTCGCAATTAATGCCGTCTTTGTACCGAAACCAGATTGTTCAAGGATTTGCGTTCCATAATACATAATGGAGTTGACACCTGTGATTTGATTCACGACGGAAACTCCAATCCCAACCAGCAAAATCCGACGTAACCATGGTACGGAAAAGTCTTTCATCGTCGCTTTTTCAAGATCTGCATCTTTTCTTACTGCTTCTTCAATTTCATTAAATTCAACGTCAGCTTGTTTCTCATCACGTATTAGCTTAAGGACACGCAGCGCCTCATCTTTTTTTCCTTTTGATGCCAGCCATCTCGGGCTTTCTGGAACCTTGAGCATACCTACAAATAACAGTAAAGCTGGAATTGCAGAAATAACAAGCATATAACGCCAAACATGCCCAGTGCTAGCCATTGCAACACCAAGAATTGCGTTGATGACATAAGCTAATAATTGTCCGCCGGTAATCATAATTTCATTTTGGGCTACCATTCTACCTCGTTTCTCATGAGGTGCCATTTCTGCCAAAAAGGCTGGTACCATAGATGATGCGCCCCCAACAGCGAGCCCAAGTAAGAATCGGAAGACGATCATAATTGAAATATTAGGTGCAACTGTCGTTCCAAGTGACGCTAACAA
The DNA here is from genome assembly GCF_004138295.1 of Ectobacillus funiculus. GTDB lineage: Bacteria > Bacillota > Bacilli > Bacillales > Bacillaceae_G > Ectobacillus > Ectobacillus funiculus. The sequence continues at coordinate 134,523 of NZ_SCFM01000017.1, forward strand.
GAATAACAGTGAAAGATTAAGGATCATTTTACGACGACCATATTGATCTGTTAATCTACCGCCGAATAAAGCACCAAATGCTGCTCCTAAAAGAAGCGAGCTTGTAACAAGCCCTTCTGTAACTGGTGTTAGATTCAGCTGGTCAGGTCTTGCCATAAAAGGTAACGCACCATTCACAACACCAGTGTCATATCCAAAAAGAAGTCCCCCAAATGTTGCCGAAATCATAATCGTTCGTAAATAACTTTTATAATTTCTTGGTTTCTTCATTCCCTGATTACTCATTACTATCATCCTCGTTTATTGTATTTTGCCAAGTTCCAGTGTATACCTTGTTACATGCAAGGTAACCAAAGAAGATGTATATTCAGTGTCAAGCACAAACTTTGGTTTAGAGCCTGATGAACTCTACAATAAGGTTTTTGAGATAGTCACTCCCAAAAACCTTATTGCAATGGCAGCTTTATCTATTGTTTATTGATATTCTACCCATACAGCACCATTGTCAGCGGAGCGCACACAATTCTCTACCCAACGAACGCCTTCTACTCCTGCCTCAATTCCTGGGTACCAAATGTTTTCTAGCGTTTTTCCATGATCTGCCGCATTCATCGCCTTCGCAAAACGAGTATAAAGATTGGACCACGCTTCAAATAAGCCCTCAGGGTGCCCACCGCCAATGCGGTCATCAGCTAATGCTTCAGAATACAGATAGTCCATTCCGCGTTCTAAAATCTGTACTGGTTTTCCTTGTACTTCATAACGCAGCTGATTAGGCTGCTCGTCCCACCATTCAATACTAGCCTTAGAACCGATCACACGAATCTTTTGTCCGTGCATGGAGCCAGCATTTACGCAGCATGACCACACAGTACCAACAGCACCATTATCATATTCCATAATTGTGTAGGCATTATCCTCTAGCGGAGCACGGCTTTTCACAAAGCTTTGGCGTGTACACAATAGTTTTTTGATTTTCATCTCTGGAAGCATAACCTCTGACAAATAGAGTGGATGTGTTCCTAAATCACCCAATACATAGCTTGGACCTGCCATTTTTGGATCCACACGCCATTTCGTACTCGCATTATTTTCTTCTACAGCTCCAGAGTGGAAGCCGTGCGCAAACTGCATATTTACAATTCGGATTTCCCCTAGATCCCCATTCGCAATCATCTGACGCGCCTGTTCAATTGCCTGATGACCTGAATAACCATATGTGATGCCAACAACACGATTCATCTTTTTCGCAAGAGCTTCTAGTTCTTTTGCCTCTTCAGTAGTAAAGCATAGAGGCTTTTCACATACTACATGCAAGCCAGCCTGCAATGCAGCCTTGCAGATTTCGTAGTGAGTGCCATTTGGAGTTGCGATTGAAACAGCTTGAATACCGTCTTCACGCTTCGCCTCTTCCGCAAACATCGTTTTATAATCAGGATAGCAGCGCTCTGGATCTACATGTAAGTTAACTCCAAAGTCCCTGCCGCGTTCCGGATTAATATCAAACGCACCAGCAACCAATTCAAAATTATAATCACGCAGCGCAGCTGAACGATGAATATAACCAATTTGACTTCCTCGTCCACCGCCTACCATTGCCCAACGAATAGATTTATCAATATTTTTTTCACCATAAATCATGTATCATTTCCCCTTTTGTTATCTTAGTTTTTTATTTGTTATCTTAATTTTTTTAATTAATAGCCAACACTCTTTAAAAAAGCTATGCTCTGACTCACATCTCGCAAACTCGTATCAGAATTTCTAGGGTCACGTTCTTGTTCAATCGTGATATATCCGTGATAATTGATTTCGTTTAGTAATTTGAGAATGGAATGATAGTCAATAATACCTTGTCCAATCGGGCACATTACCCCCTTAGCGCAAGCGTCAAAAAAGCGAATATGATCTCCCATCACTTGCTCATAAATCTCTAAATCAATATCCTTAAAGTGGATATAATCTAGCCGATCTGCATAGTTTCGAAGCCACTCCTCCGGATCCATTTTTGAATAATAGAGATGACCGGTATCAAGACATAGTCCCGCAGTTTCATAAGGAATATCCTCTAAAAGCTGCTTGATTTCGTCTTCAAATTCGATATAGCCGCCTGCATGAGGATGAATAACAGATCTTACGCCGTATTTTGTCCATGCCAGCTCCGCGAGTGCACGAATATGCGCCATCATATTATTCCAGTCCTGGTCAGATAAACGTTTTGCCCGATCTGGGTGACCAGCTGCATAATCTCTTTCCTCATGTCCCCAGTCGATGATTACCAAATAAGGAGTCGGAAAATGTTGTCCATCCTCCTGTGGAGAAGGCGGCAGCTTGGTAATCAATGAACAAATGTCATCTACTTGACGCAATAAGCTTTCTAAGTTAGCTTCTGATACCAAATCATCAAAAATTGTTCCCGCAATTATCGTCAGATCATTTTTGGCAAGCTCTGCTTGTACCCGTTCAATATCCATCGGAATATAACCATAAGGTCCTAGTTCAATCCCTTTATAACCAGCTTGTGATGCTTCCTGTAATACCCGCTCCCACGGTGGAAGATATGGATTTTTTGGATCATCTACTCCCCAACAACAAGGTGCTCCTGCAATTTTAATTCCCATTTTAAAAACTCCTATTTCTATATATATTGTTTTTGTATTTTAATTTTCACTTTTATCCTTCATCGGACATACTCCCGTTGATTCTCTATGAATTAACTTAGGTAACATTAAAACTGCTTGCTTGCTTTCATTTTTTTTCTCTATCTCTTCTACAAGTAAATCTACAGCAAGTGAACACATATTTCGAATCGGTATTTCAACTGTTGTTAAAGGAGGGTCACTGCTCTTAGATAACAAAGTGTTATCAAATCCTGTAATCGAGAGATCTTCCGGAATCTTTATGTTTTTTTCTCGTGCACCGAGAAGAGTACCTATTGCTAATATGTCATTACACGCCATGATTGCAGTCGGTGGATGTAACGAATCTAACAAATCTCCTGCTAAGTGCTGCGCATGACCCACACTCGAATCACTTATTACAATCAAGTCCTCACGGATCTCGAGATTATGATCTTGCAATGCCTTCCTATATCCACGAATGCGCTCCTGACTACTCGAGTTATCTTCTGCAACCACTGCAATTCTCCGATGGCCAAGAGCAATTAAATGGGCCGCTATCTCATATCCTCCCATGAAATTATCAACTGTTACGGTATTAATCGCTAAATGCGGCTGATATTCAGAAAGAAGTATGACTGGAACTGCTTCCTTTAATAGCTCAGAAACTACTGCTTTATTCCTAAAACCAGCGGCTAGGATAAATCCATCCACACTTTTCTGTCTTAGTAAGGACACGTAACGCTCTTCTTTCTCAGCTTTGAAATCAGTACTGCAAATAACGAGATTAAATCCATATTCAACAGCGCGATCCTCTACCGCTCTTGCCATTTCTGCAATTACGGAATTAGATATATCTGGTAATAAAAATCCTATCGTAGATGTCCGCTTTCCTGTTAATGCAGATGCAAGGACACTTGGCTTATAGTTTAGTTCCTCTGCTATTTTTAAAACCTTTTGTTTTGTTTTCTTTCCAATCGGTTGATTATTCATGACCTTTGATACAGTAGATATGGAAACCCCCGCTTTTTCTGCAACATCATAGATTGTGAGTTTCATGTAGTAGGTACCTCCTTCCTTTAACCGAACTAGATACGCGCATCACGTATAGACAGATCATCCTTTCTTTTCATCGGTTGTTTTAGGCGCTTTCTTGAAAGGCTCCAGCAATGACCTATTCCCAATCCTGTTAGGCAGGCCATCGTCTCCTTAATTATGATTAGCGGACAACACGCTTTATAAAGATACCCATTATTTTAATTTAACTACGCTATAACGGAAAGCGCTTTCGACTTGGTTTCATTATAGCAGAAACCGCTTTCCATTTATTTACGAAATAAAGACTTTTATTTATGATTTAAGGACAAAGGAATAGAAGAAAAACAATTTTTACCGATTATTTCTAATTTTCCATTCAATACTACATCACTAAATCGCAGCTGGATTACTTAAAGAAAACTCGTCGATTGGCAATCCCTGCCCTCGGGTGAAGACAGGGGGCATAGTTGCACTTACACTTTTTTCTAAAACTTTTCGCTACTTCGAGCTTGCTTCTAGCTAGAAATTTATATTTTCTGAAAGGGTAAACAAGAATAGAGAGCAGAAAAATAATGCAGCATTAATGCGGAAGCAAGAAGAACTTTAATAAATTGCTAACAAAGATAAAATTATTGAGAAATTAAAAAAGTCGATTGTCGATCGACTTTTTCTTTAGATTTTACCAATAAATTATCATTTATTTCGTGTTCAATTTTTCATAAAGCCCTTGATTATAATTAATTATAAGCGGTTGAATGTACTGCTTGGCCGTTAGCGAATTGGTTTTTCAGCTTTCTCCTCGGGTCTCAGTCTTTTTAAGATTTGTTCCTATTAAATTTTCACGCGAATTCAAGAAGGCAATAATCAATAACAAACTGGGTATCACAAGCTGTAACGGAAGATGCACAAAGCTCATGTCAAATATTGACCCTACACTATTGTGTTCCGTAACATTCCTTACCATAACCTGTCCTAGAGAGATAATAATCACACCAAGCGGAATCAAAACGGAATGATAGCTCTGCAGCTGAAATAAGTGGGCGGTTCCAATCGCAGCGCCATAGATGTATACACCTACTTTAAAAAAACCCCCTGCTACCATAATTAGGATAACAACCGCATCAATCCGCTCAAGAAAATCTGCCATGGAAACCATCCGTACTGTCACTAAAAGAGGGACATTCATTCTGTCGATCAAATAAGGGCCAATAACAGACAACACACCTAGCATATTAATAGTTAATAATATTCCTCCAGTCAACACTGCAGCCCTTCCCACTGTCTTAGCCTTCTTGCTATCGTTTAACATTGGCCAAACCATGGTGAATACAATCAATTCCCCAAATGGTAATGAGGTAAGATTAGGAAATGATGTCTTCCATACAGCTTTTATTCCTGTACCAAGTACAGGTGTAAGTTGTTTCAGATCGACAACTCCTGAAGCATAAATGATGATCCATGTGATGATCCATAATAGCAGCACAACAGGAAACACCATTTCTGCCATTCGTCCAAACACTTCAACACCACCGCGGAGAGTATAAATAATAACAGCTACAAAACTTGCCATAATTATTAGGCCAGGGGTTTCAACTAAAATGGTCGAAAGGATGAGTTCAGCAAAGTCCCGACTAATCCTCGCAGCTTGAGAGATAAAATAAATAATATAAGTGATACATAATGGATATCCAATAAATCTTCCAAAAGTAATTTGAATGATTTGAATCAATGAATTACCTGGGTAATACTCAGATAATATAGTGAAGACTGATATTAAAATAAGTCCATACAACATACCGACTAACACAGCCAGCCAAGAATCCTGTTTTGCTTCTGTTCCTATGGAAAAAATGATAGCAGTTCCTATTTCAAAAGCTAACATCAGAAGAAAGAGTTGTTTTATGCCTATTTTCTCATGATTCATTTTACCCTCACCCTTTCTTACCAAGGAACAAATGAGAAATTAATCTACGTGTCTGAATTGTCATAGTAGAACATTTCTCTCTCCAAATTATCCAATTTTTGTCCATTAGTATTATTATCGTTCATCCTCTTTTTTAAACAAAAGTTAAGTGGAGAGCTGTTGGCTTCCAACTGGAAATTTATATGTTCTTACAGTGTAAAAAGGGCAAGTTACAGTCCGTTTATAATTAGGTATTTATAACATAAATTGGAGAAATAATACTACATAAGTAAAACCATCGCTTTAATCATACTGATCAATATAAATGAAGAGGAATTCCAAAATGACAAAGATTGTTTTTTCTATTGTACTCATCTCCTTCATCGGACGGTGTATGTATTATTACATAACTGAGATGCTATCGAAGCTTTTTGTTAATATACACTTTTACACTTTCACTATTTTGGAATTGCTGATAGCGGTTATGGGTGCTTTCTACATAATTGTTACAATGATTATGTTAGTAATTTCCCTTATCCGTAGATTGTTTTTTCCATCCTTGAGAAAAGGGACATGATTCCTGCATGAAAGCGGCGGGCTCTCTCAATCCGCCTAGAAATTTGGATAAAAGGCAGCGTGGAGAATTATCAAGACTTCAACGAGAGGGGTATTTGGCATGATAAAAGAGATACTAGGTTGGTGGAAAAAATTAGGGAGTTCTGACCAAAAGCACACAAACTCTCTAGCTAAATCCTCCCCAACCATTAAAGCCCCCTTGGAAAGCGCTACACTTGGCACAAATCTTTCGCAGAATATAAAACAACTGAAAATAATCTTTGATCGCTCTTCCGACATCGTATATAGGGAATTTCAGTTAGGTGAGATTCAAAAAGGAATACTTGTTTTTTTAGATGGTCTTACGAACATGGAATTGATTGATGACGATGTTATCAAACCTTTACTGGAATACGGGAAGAACTCATTGTCACCATCCATGCTTCGTTTTGAGGAACTGGAGACTATGCTTCGAAATCAAGTAATTTCTGCTGCACAGGTAAGCAGTGGAGTACAAATCCAAGAGGTGATAGATCACGTACTGTCTGGTGACACCGCTTTAATCCTAGACGGCGTCGGACAAGCCCTATTCATCAGTGCAAAAGAATGGGAGTCCCGTTCGGTCGAAGAACCAGCGACAGAAGCAGTGATCCGCGGCCCTAGGGAGGGATTCACGGAAAGCCTACGAACCAATACGAGTCTCATTCGCAGAAGATTGAAAACCCCTCAGCTCAAAATGGAAGCATTGAAGGTAGGACAGTTATCGAAAACTGATCTCGTCATTACCTATTTGGACAGTATTGCGGATGAATCTTTAGTAGCGGAAGTCCGTGAAAGAATCAGCCGGATTGACATCGATGCGATTTTGGAAAGTGGATATATTGAAGAATTAATTGAAGACAATCCTTATACTATTTTCCCTCAGGTCCAGTACACAGAACGACCAGATAAAGTCGTCGGCAATTTATTGGAGGGGAAAGTAGGGATTATCATCGACAATACCCCTTTTGCCCTGACTGTTCCGGTTACCTTTTATGAAATGCTACAGGCCAGTGAAGACTATTATGGACGTTATATGATTTCGACGATGATCCGCTGGATTCGCTTTCTATTTTTAGTAATTGCCTTATTATTTCCATCTCTTTATGTTGCCTTGTTAACGTATCATCAGGAAATGCTTCCGAGCACTCTATTATTCAGTGTGGCTGCCTCTCGTGAAGCGGTCCCTTTTCCAGCTATTGTCGAAGCTTTGCTGATGGAAATTTCCTTTGAAGGATTGCGGGAAGCAGGGGTTCGTCTGCCGAGGCCGGTCGGACAGGCGGTGAGTATTGTCGGAGCTTTAGTAATTGGTCAGGCCGCTGTTACAGCCGGTCTTGTTTCTGCTCCGATGGTTATCGTGGTCGCCATTACCGGTATCGCTTCTTTTATCATTCCAAGCTTCGGACAGGCAATCGCAATCAGAATGCTTCGTTTCCCTATCATGATATTAGCTGGATCGCTAGGATTATACGGAATATTACTAGCCATCTTGCTTATTTTTAGCCACATGTGCCGTCTTCGTTCGTTTGGCATACCATATTTGTCTCCTATGGCCCCCTTGCATTTTGGTGACATTAAAGATGCGCTTGTCCGAGCGCCTTGGTGGAGCATGATAAATCGCCCAGAAGAGAGCGCAAAAGGAAATTCGCAACGAATGAACAAGTCGCTGCGCCCTCGGCCGCCGAAGCGTACTAAGTAGGATTTTTCACGGAAGGGTAATGCTAGATGAAAATACGAATTTTTTTGATTCTATTCTGTTTGATGATGCCGTTTCTCTCCGGCTGCTGGAGTCGAGTCGAGGTCAATGACCTGGCATTTGTAACCGCAACTGGAATCGACAAGATGGAGGATGGCAAAATCCGTGTAACACTGCAAATAGCTATTCCGCGAATGTTAGGCGCTCCAGGTCAAGGGGGCTTTGGCGGTGAAAAGGACATAGGAACCAAGGCTGTATGGGTCGTTTCAGAAAAGGGGATCACGGTTATGGATGCTTATCGGAAACTCCAAGAGAAATTGCCGCGGGAAATTTTCCTTTCCCACAGCCGTATTATTATAATTGGAGAAAAAATGGCTCGGGCCGGTGTTTCACCGATACTCGATTTTTTTACTAGATACCGGGAAGCGCGCATGCGCAGTTATGTATTATTCACAAAAGGGGAGGCTTTAAAGCATTTAAAGTTTATTCCTAAATTCGAAAAAATACCATCTGAAGTCATGAGAGAAGAAGAAGAAAGGGACATGGGATTAGGGGTAAATCTGAGGGATTTTACCCATATGCTTGTGGCAGAAGGGGTGGAACCAATTGCTTCTGAAATAGAACTCGTGCCTTCGAACGTCATCAGAGGAGAGGAATCCCCAAATCAGAAGTCTCAGTCAAAGGTGGAAACTAACGAGTCTCTCGAAGGGGCTGCGATATTCAAAAAGGATAAATTAATCGGTTGGATGAATGACAGAGAGGAGAGAGGAATTCTTTGGCTACACAATAAAATAAAAACAGGGGTAATTACGATAAACATCCCGAAAGAAAAGGGACACGGAAAAGTAAGTGTTCAAATTTTTAAGTCAGAGACAAAAATTATCCCCATTCTGAAACGAGGAGAGTTAAGCTTAAGAGTCAAAGTAAGGGTTAATGCCGATCTTTATGAAAATAGCTCGAAAATGGATTTAAGTAATCCTAGAGAGGTTCTATTTTTGGAAAAAAAGTTGGGGGAGGCAATTGAAAAAAGAATTCAAGTAACGCTTGATAAGGCACAGAATAAATTCAAGTCAGACATTTTTGGCTTTGGAACAGCTGTACAACGAAAATATCCAAAACAATGGGAAAATAAGTTTAAAGCACGCTGGGATCAGGAATTTCCCAAACTGCCAGCTAAAATTAACGTCGATGTGACGGTGGATCGTACAGGTTTAACGAAAAAATCTCTGATGTGGGAAGAGAAGGAGTTTCAGAAATGATAAAGGTAATTATGATTATAGTCTTTTTCATGCTGCTTGCTGCTCGAGATGTGCCCCAATTGATTAAGAATAAAAAATATCGAAAGGATCTGCTCATATACAGCTGTTTGATGTTGATAGGATTAATCTTGAGTATTCTTGCAGCTTTCCACATTTATCTTCCCATTTGGGTGCAGAGCTGACTTCAGGTTTTGTGTCCTTTGCCCTTCTAGACACTCATTTGAAAGGTTATACCTTCTTGCAAGTGCAAACATGCCTATAAATATGTATGACCTGCACCTCATTGTTAGCTGTGTCTAATAATGGGGTGCAGGTCAGTAGCGTTAGTTATCCATTATATCCTATTTACGAAATATGAAAATTTAGTTTATCAACAGCTTCTCATAACAACACTTTATTTTAACAATGCTCTCAGAAAGTCTAATTTCAGCTTCGCATTATCTTTGCTAATAACATCTACGCCCGTATCAATATTTTTTTTAACATCTTCTCCCTTGATGACCTTTAATGCAGTTTCAATACTGATATACCCCATATCATAAGGATTTTGTGCTACTGTCCCAGTTAAGGTTCCATTTTCTATTAACTCAATCATTTCAATAAGTCCATCCGCTCCTACGACTGGCATGTTAAGCCCCTGTTCCTTAATGACATCTAAGGCATCCATTGCCTTTGTGTCGGTTGTGACATATACACCTTTTATATCAGGATGCTTCTGCAAAATCGCTGTCATTACTTCTCTAGTTGTTGAAGATTCATTTGATGCATTTACTTGTTCCGTCACAACTTTGATTCCTGCATTTTCCAAACCAAATGTAGCTCCTTTGATCCGTTCCCTGAAAACTGGATAAGTTAAATCCTCAGCCAAGAAGGGAAGGGCTACCTCATCTCCTGGCTGCAGCTGCGAAGCTAGTAATTCCCCTGCTTTTCTGCCCAGCTCAAAGTTATCGGTGCCAATATAGGCAGTTTTATGTTCTAAAGGGATGTCTGTATCTACTAATAATACAGGAATCTTATTTTCAACAAATTTCTTTAAAATAGACATAACAGCAGGTGATCCATCAGGAGAAACAACTACTACATCTGGATGCTCGTTAAGAACTCTTTTTAATGTAGACTCTAGTACATCCTTTTTTGATGTGTTACCGGGTGCGACAACTTTACCATTTATATCAAACTCTTGAAATCCCTTTTCCGCTCCTGCCTTCACAATATTCCAATACTGGGAATCCATTTCTTGTAAAACAACTACCACTTTAGGTTCATCACCCGTTCCACGGAACTTGACTAGGTATCCGATTACGGCGGCTAGAAACAGCGAACTAATTAATAGAATGTACCACTTCCTTCTCATCATTTATCTCCTTGCTATCAAAGTTTTGCAATTTCATAACATTAGGGACAAATAGGCCACTGTTTATGTTTTGATTGCTAAATCAAGCTATGTTTCCCTTCAATAAAATGAATTGCTCCTGATTTTACACACATAACCGTCAATTGCATTTTCTTTTTCTGTATTATAGCATAAAATCTTAGCTTAATCCCTTTGTAGCCAGCTTGTGACGCTTTCTGGAGCATCAATTCCGATGTTGAGAGAACAACATTTCTAGATCATCTGTACCCCTGTTAAAGGAGGATTACTGTTCTTAGATAACAAAGCGTTATCTAATCCCGTGATAGAGAGGTTTTTCAGGAATTAAGTTGTTTAATTTAAGTATATCATAACAGAAAGCGCTTTTTTCATTTGCAAAATGGAGACACTTCCTTGTGTATCTTTCAATTTGGGTACAGGGTTGATATCATTTCTAGGTTCTCTGCTTTGATGAAGGCAGCTCTTTCATCTGATGCAAAGCAAAAGCCCATACAAACGCTTACAAATGCGTTTGTATGGGCCTTCCCTAACAAGCTCTAACCAGTTCTACTATCTTAACTTCTAAAGTTATCCTCTATTTGTTCTAATGATAGGCCTCTAGTCTCTGGTAAAGCTTTCGCTACATAGATGATTCCCGCAATACCGAACATTGAAAACTTCATAATATAACCTTATCATCAAGGTTAAAAACCATTCAAACACTTATCGTTTACAGTTATAATTATAGGACAACATATAATAGTTTTATTTGTATTATTATGACACATTTTTTATACTCAAAGGACATCTTATTAAGTAAATACGTTTTCTTTCCAGAAGTCTCACTCACATTTTATTCTAAGAATGGCTATATGATTAATTCATATTCCTATCAACTGTCATGACACAGGATAAAGAAAACTCGTCGATTGGCAAGCCGATAGGCGAAGACAGAGACGTAGTTGCACTTATACTGTATCCCTAAAATTTCTCGCCACGTCGAGTTGGCTTCCGGCTAGAAATTTATACGTTCTTACAGTGTAAAGAAAACTCGTCGATTCGAAGACAGAGACGTAGTTGCACTTATACTGTATTCCTAAAATTTCTCGCTACGTCGAGTTGGCTTCCGGCTAGAAATTTATACGTTTTTACAGTGTTAGAAACATAAATAGACCGCAAAACTGTCGCTTTGCGGTCTACTTATCTTTTGTCTTATTAGGATAAAAATCATTCTTGCAACATATCCCATGTGATAATACTTCATTTCAGCAATTCTCTTAGGAAATCTAATTTCAGCTTCGCATTATCTTTGCTAATAACATCTACGCCCGTATCAATATTTTTTTTAACATCTTCTCCCTTGATGACTTTTAATGCAGTTTCAATGCTGATATACCCCATATCATAAGGATTTTGCGCCACTGTCCCAGTTAAGGTTCCCTTTTCTATTAACTCAATCATTTCGCTAATTCCATCGGCTCCTATGACTGGCATGTTAAGCCCCTGTTCCTTAATGACCTCTAAGGCATCCATTGCCTTTGTGTCGGTTGTGGCATATACACCTTTTATATCAGGATGTTTCTGCAAAATCGCTGTCATTATTTCTCTAGTTGTTGAAGCCTTATTTGATACGTTTAATTGTTCTGTCGCAACTTTGATTCCTGCATTTTCCAAACTAACTGTGGCACCTTTTATCCGATTTCCTGAAACCGGATAAGTTAAATCCTCAGCCAAGAAGGGAAGGGCTACCTCATCTCCAGGCTGCAGCTGCGACGCTAGCAATTCTCCTGCTTTTCTGCCTAACTCAAAGTTATCTGTGCCGATATAAGAGGCTTTATGCTCTAAAGGAATGTCTGTGTCTACTAGTAATACAGGAATCTTATTTTCAACAAATTCCTTTAAAATAGACATAACAGCTGGTGATGATGCATCAGGGGCAACAACTAATACATCTGGACGCTCATTAAGAATTCCTTTTAATGTATACTCTAGTGCATCTTTTTTTGATGTGTTGCCGGGTGCGACAACTTTACCATTTATATCAAATTCTTGAAATCCCTTTTCCGCTCCTGCCTTCACAATATTCCAATATTGTGAATCTAGTTCTTGTAAAACAACGACAACTCTAGGTCTATCGTCTGTTCCACGGAACTTGACTATACAGCCTATTACAATCACTAGAAGCAACGAACTAATCAATGGGATACGCTGCTTCTTTTTCATCATCTATCTCCCTGTCATCAAAGCTTTGCGATTTCACAGCATTAAGATTAAGTATGTCCCTTGATACGAATGCTTCCTGCTTAGCTCCACTCAGCATGCTACTCACTAGCAGCATGCACTTTTATTAGCGGAAAATACGATCAATTTGTTGAATCTCTTCATTCGTTAAATGAACGTCTAATGTTTTTAAATTGTCTAATACTTGATCTGCTCTCTTTGCCCCTGGAATTATAGCATCAATAGAATCACGTGTTAAATACCAAGCCAGAACTACGTGAGCTATTTCTGTACCTTTCGCATCTGCAATTTTGCGGATTTGCTCTACTTTTTGTAAATTTTGTACAAACACTTCTTTTTGGAAATATGGCAATTCTGCACGCAAGTCATTAAAGACCATATTTTCATTATATTTACCGGCTAATAATCCGGATCCAAGTGGGAAATAAGGAATAAACGAGATATTCTGTTCTGTTGTGTATGGCAGCAATTCTTTTTCTGCATCCCGTTGCAGCAAATTGTATTCGCCTTGATATACATCAACATATCCATCTTTATTCGCTTCTTTTAATTGATCTATAGTAAAATTGGAAACGCCGATTGCTCTAATTTTACCTTCATCCTTTAATTGTTTTAAAGCACCAACTGCTTCATCCTTCGGTGTATCATTATCCGGAAAATGAATATAGTATAAATCGATATAATCTGTTCCAAGACGTTTTAAACTTGCTTCAACTTCTTTCTTTAAAAAAGCTGGTGAGTTGTCAAACACCTCATCTGTTCCAACAAATTTGTGTGCGCCTTTTGTAGCAAGAACCACCTCTGAACGATTTCCTCTTTCTTTTAATACTTCACCGATTAATTCCTCTGAGCGTTCTGGTCCGTATATAAAAGCCGTATCTAAAAAATTAATACCATTATTTAATGCTGTTCGAACTAACTCTTTTCCTGCTTCTTCGTCTAGGTTTGGATAAAGATTATGACCGCCAACTGCGTTTGTTCCAAGTCCAATCGGATTTACATATAAATCTGTTTTTCCAAGTCGTGTTTGTTTTACCATTTTAATGTCTCTCCTTCTTATCATCGATAATATGATACTAATCAACTGCTATCATTAAATCAACATTCCCCGAAACCTATACTATTGAGGAACATCAGGATATTGATACTGCTTGTAATCGAACTGGCCTTTCTACATGGGCCTGTTCAATATCTTCAGTTGTTAACTCTAGCAATTTTTCTAAGAATTTTATCGTGTCTGTTTTGTATTGGATGTCTTCTGTTGTACAAACATCTTCTCTTTTCACCTTTGTTATACATTTATTTAAAGATGCTTGATAACCCTTTGTTTGAATAAACCATTCTCCCAAAAGCTTCTTTGTTGCTGCTCTTTCAGCTTCGTTTTTAACCGCAAATAAGCTCTCCGTCTCAGTTTCTTTTAATGTAATTAAACTGAAATCATGATTCATACAAATATGAAAATAATTTCTTTGACTGCTATGATATCTTCCTTCTCTTAAAAGAAAGTACCCAATCCCAAACTGAACATCATAAAATGGACTATCTATAGTTGGAACATGAAGTTCTTTTATTTCAATATTTTCTGCCAAATCTAAATAGATCTCTAAACCATATACAGTATTAATGACTTTTGCATCCAATAGATTCATACTGTTTTTCCTCTCTTTCACATTACAATCTTGCTTTATCTGCTTTGAAGGTTAAAGTTATAAAGCTACTTATGGCTTGATTACTAAGTCTGGCTTCTTTTTCAAGCTATGCTTCCCATCAATAAAACGAACTGTCCCTGATTTCGCACGCATTACAACTGAATGTGTCGTTCCTACATTTCCGTTGTATTGAACCCCTTTTAACAGCTCCCCATCAAGTTACACCGGTTGCAGCGAAAATGGCATCATCACCTTTTACAAGGTCCTCCATTCGTAATACTTGGTTTACATCCTCGATCCCCATTTTTTTGCAGTGCCCTAATTCTTCTTCGCTTTGCGGCAAAAGTTTTCCTTGAATCATCTTTTCATGTCGTTCTCGATTTAAAATCGTAACAACTAAATCCTCAACTTCTTTATTTTTCGCCTTCGCCTCCGGCTGGAAACTTATACTTTCCTACAGTGTAAAAAACATGGTGCCTTTCGTAATCATCCGCATCCTATAACCCTATCAATTGGTTCTGATACAGAAACTAATTTTTTTATATCTTGCAACATAAAAACTGGGATGGGGAAAAAACTCAGTTTACCTGAAGGTGTAATAATTCGTTTCCATTGAATTTCACCCTCAATCTCAACTCTTTCCCCAACAATTAAAGAAACCTCTAATTCTTCACTTAAAATGGGAAGAATCTTAATTCGATCTTCCCCTACCTGAACTCCATGCTCAGCCTCAAGAAAGAAGATGCACTCGTTATTGTTATACCAAAGCTTTGGATACGGTCTTTGTTTGAAAACTTCTCCTGTAATTCTCATCAAAATCTCTCCTGGTTAATCCTGTGATAAAGAAAACTCGCCGATTGGCAAGCCCTGCCCTTGGGCGTAGACAGAAGCGTAGCCCTACTTACACCGTATTCCTAAAATTCTCCGATACGTCGAATGAACTTTCTAGCCAGGAATTTATACGTCCTTACAGTGTAAAGAAAACTCGCTGGCTGGCGAGCCATTAGGTAAAGAGGGAAGCATAATTGCACTCATACTTTGCTCTTAAAGTGTAAAAAAAAGGACAACTTCACCAACAAGGTAAAGTCTGTCCAAATTGAAGCGGAACTCGTATATAAGTTATCTGAAATAGCTTATAGCTCACAAATTTAACGGGTTATATACGGTTCCTATTTTTTTAGCAAACCATTTTTACGCTAGAGCGTCTTCTTTTGCTTTATGGCTTGTTTTAAACTCTCTTATTTTGCCTTTGACCGCAGCTACGATTGCCTCTCTAGCCGGTGTAATGATTGCTCGAGGTTCATATACTTTCTCATCAGCAGCTAAAACCTCACGGACAGCTTGCGCCCATGCTTGGATGTTCTCTGTATTGACATTAATTTTGGCATGGCCAAGCTCAATTGCCTTCTGGATTTGATAATCAGGAATTCCTGAGCCTCCGTGTAGGACAAGCGGCACATTTGTCAATTCAGAAATTTGCTTCATCTCATCAAAGCCTAACTGCGGCTCTCCTTGATATGGTCCATGAACCGAACCTAAAGCAGCTGCCAAAGCGTCGATTCCTGCTTCTTTTACAATTCGCAAACACTCATTAGGATCAGCATACTTGATTCCGCCCACTAGTCCATCTTCCATGCCGCCAACTGTGCCAACTTCCGCTTCTACAGATACTCCTCTTGGACGCGCGTAGTCCACAACTTGTTTCGTCATAGCGATATTCTCATCAATTGAATGATGGGAACCGTCAATCATAACCGATGTAAATCCAGCATCAATTGCCTTTTGGCAGCGTTCTACACTCATTCCATGATCTAAATGCAGTACAACTGGAACAGTAATGGACATTTCTTCTACAAGACTTCTGACCATTGCAGCAATCGTCTTAAAGCCTCCCAAATAATCAACAAGTCTATCAGACGCCGCCAGTATGATAGGCGCTTGTTCTTCTTCAGCGGCTTGTAAAAAAGCTTGTGCGAATTCCAGGTTATTTATATTATATTGACCTACAGCGTAATTACCTTCCTTAGCCTTGCGCAACAGGTCTTTCATAGATACTAAAGTCACTGGCATCGTCCCCCCTTCATAAAGATATCGTTACTATTAATATTGCTTAGCCTTTTTCAATTTTTCTTGCTTTAATTCATATGCCTTTTGAACGCCTTCCTGATTAGACACTTCAGGTACTCCAAGGTTCCACCAGCTGCCCTCGTAGCCGTCTGTCATTGTTTTCGGAAGAACTTTCATTTCAATTAAAGTGGATTTATCTTGGTTTTTCGCATCTTCTAAAGCTGCCTTTAATTCTTCCACTGTATTAGCTCGGTATGATTTAGCACCATATGCTTCAGCTAATTTTGCGTAATCAATATTTAAGATTTGATTGTCTTCTGTTCTGAATTCACAGAAGTAGCTGCCGTTGCCAAAATCCATTTGCAGATTGTTAATGCAGCCATATCCAGAGTTATCAAATAGAAGTACATTAATCTTTTTATTGTACTGAATAGCTGTAACCAATTCAGAGTGCAGCATCAGGAAGCTGCCATCGCCAACGATTGTGTATACCTCTTTTGTTGGATCAGCCAATTTCAAGCCTAGTGTACCTGATACTTCGTATCCCATGCATGAATAACCATATTCAAGATGGTATGTGTTTGGCACCTCTGAATGCCATAAACGCTGAAGATCTCCAGGAAGTGAGCCAGCTGCACAAATAATGATGCTATCAGGATCAATTGTGTCATTAATAGCGATCAATGCAGTTGTTTGCGGTAGCTCTGTATTTAACACATCCGCATATTCATTTAATACTTCTTGTGAGAAGTGATTTTTAATTTCAGGATCAAAGTTCTCTCTATTAAAGACAACTTTGCTTAAACGATCACGCTCTGCTAACCACTCTTGTTTTACTGCAGTGATTGTATCGCCAAACTCGCTCTCGTACCCTTCCAGCATTGGAATTAATGCTTCCAAAGTTGATTTCGCATCCGCTACAACAGGGAACGCATCTAGTTTGTACGCCTGCATACGGCTCACGTTAATATTTAAGAATTTTGTTGTTTCAAAATCAAAAATTGTTTTAGAAGAAGTTGCAAAGTCAGTAAATCTTGTACCAATACCGATAACTAAATCAGCCTGTTGTGCTGCTTTATTCGCTGCTAACGTTCCCGTAATTCCTAATCCACCTAGGTTATTGCTGAATGAGGACTCAACAGTTGATTTACCAGCTTGCGTTTCTACTAATGGAATATTATATCGTTGTGAGAACTCGATTAAAGCCTCGCGTGCTTCTGAATATTTAGCTCCGCCGCCAACAACAACTACTGGCTTTTTGCTTGCTTTAATAAGTTCAGCTGCACCGTTTAATTCACGGTCATTTGGTAAGCGGCGATCGATGAAATGCACACGCTTCTCAAAGAATTTCTCATCATAATCGAATGCTTCCCCTTCCACATCCTGTGAAATACAGATTGTAGCAGGACCTGCCTTTGCTGGATCCGTCATTACTTCAAATGCGCGAATTAAGCTTGACATCAATTGTTCAGGACGTGTAATACGGTCCCAATATCTTGATACTGGCTGTAAGGCATCATTTGTCGTAATTGCAATGCTGTGTTCTTGCTCCATTTGTTGCAACACTGGATCTGGCTGACGTGTAGCATACGTATCAGCTGGTAGCAACAAGATTGGAATATTGTTAGCAAGAGCTGTTCCTGCTGCCGTTACCAAGTTTGCAGAGCCTGGTCCGCTTGAAGTTGTAACAGCATATATTTTTTTGCGCAGCATTTGTTTGCTGTAAGCAATAGCTGCGTGCGCCATTCCTTGTTCATTTTTTCCTTGGATTACTTTTAAATGACCGGAATCTTGTTCAAGCGCTTGGCCAATTCCAAGTACATTACCATGACCAAAGATATTAAAAATTCCCTCAACAAATGGAGTTTCCTGACCATCAATAGAAACATATTGTTGATTAAGAAATTTAATTAATGCTTGAGCTGTTGTTAAGCGAATTGTTCCCATTAGTTTGTCACTCCTACCTCGATGTAAGATCCTTCAGCAATTAATTGCTCAATTTCTTCCACTGTTGGCATTGCTTCGGAAGAGCTATGCTTGCTTACAACAATAGAAGCTGATGCACCGCCGTATTTTAAAGCTGTTTCAATCTCTTTTCCGCTGATTAAAGCATATAAGAACGCAGAAGCGTAAGAATCACCTGCACCGAACGTTTTTAATACATTTGTCTTGTATGCGCGGCCTCTGAATGTTTCACCTGATTTTGTGTAAGCATAGGATCCTTCTACACCGTGCTTGATAACAACCAATTCAGGGGAATGATTAAACAAGTAGCTGATTGTATCTTCGTTCTTTCCGCCTTCTTTGCTTTCCATCACATCATATTCATCACGTGTACCGATCACAACATCTGCCTGTTCTGCAACTAATGAGCAATACACAGCTGTTTCCTCAGGAG
>NZ_SCFM01000018.1 GCF_004138295.1 Ectobacillus funiculus
CATTGACGTTTTGTGTTTTGTTCAGTTTTCAAAGAACTATACATCGCTCAAAGCGACTTATTCATACTAACACCTCTTCATCAAGGTGTCAACATTTTTTAATTTATCGCTTTATACTCTTTCGCATCAGCGACGTTTATTAATATAGCACACTGAATTTATAGGGTCAATATCTTTTTTGTAAAAAATCAGTTCTCTATGTTCTCCTCAATTCTCTGCCCACCTCATTCCTCAGATCCATATCATTTTATATGAAAGCCGAAAGATAGTTGTGCTATATTATTTCTTAAGGGGGCATGATGGGATGGGAATCAAGTACTCGAATAAAATTAATAAAATCCGCACGTTTGCTTTAGGTTTAGTATTTGCGGGGTTGTTTATTTCGTATCTGGGTGTATTCTTTAGAGAATCCCCGCTTGTAATGGCTTTGTTTATTCTAATCGGCTTCTTAGCCATCATCCTAAGCACAGTTGTTTACTTCTGGATTGGTATGCTTTCTACTAAAACGGTTCAGGTTGTTTGTCCAACCTGCGGAAAGCCAACAAAAATGCTTGGTCGCGTTGATGCCTGTATGTACTGCAAACAACCGTTAACAATGGATCGCGAACTAGAGGGCAAAGAATTTGATGAGACATATAATCGAAAACAAAAAAGGGCTGACAATTAATGTCAGCCTTCTTTATTGCAATCTGGACAAATACCATAAAGCTCTAAACGGTGATTTTTAATAACAAACCCCGTTTGCTCTGCAGCCTTCCGCTCTACCTCATCCAATCCGGTATAAGGGAAGTCCACGATTTTACTGCAATTTTCACAAATTACATGATAGTGATGATGAGTTACATAATCAAAACGGCTGGAAGCATCTCCGTAGGTGAGTTCTTTTACAAGTCCTACCTCTTTAAACACACGAAGATTATTGTAAACAGTTGCTACACTCATATTTGGAAACTTGCCTTCTAACGCTTTGTATATTTCATCGGCTGTTGGGTGAGCCATCGATTCCACAAGATACTCTAAAACGGCATGACGTTGTGGAGTAATACGCACACCCGTGCCTTTCAACTGCTCTAATGCTTCTTTCAATTCTTCTTTGACCACCGTCATGCACCCCAATTCTATATGAATTATTACTTTATAATATTTATAATCAGTGTACAGCTTTTTTATTCACCCTGTCAATATTTCTCCCATATTCATCTGGCTTTTATCACAAACCAATTTTTGTACAGCACTTTACCTTTAACGAAAACTCGCTGATTGGCGAGCCGTTAGGTGGAGACAGAGGCGTAGGTGCACTTTGTCCCTAAGATTTCCTGCTATGTCGAATTCACTTCTAACTGGAAACTTATGCTTTCCTACAGCCTTAAAGAAAACTCGCCGACTGGCAAGCCCGGCCCTTGGGTGAAGATAGAGGCGTAGGTGCCCTGATACTGTATTCCTAAAAGTTCCGACTACGTCGAATGCCTTTTAGCTAGAAATTTATCCTTTCCTAACAGTGCAAAAAGAAGATTTTCCTTTATTGCTTTTACATTCAGAGAAACAACCGCAAAAAAAATGCGGAAATCGTTTCCGCACTAAAAAGGCTATCATCTGAGGAGGTATGCCCTGCTTTTACAATATGCGCGGCAACAAAAATGGGTATAGACGAATGACCTATATCACCTTAAAAATTTGTGCATTTACTATTACTTTTTACTCAGACTGCCTGCCATTTTCTTTATTAAGGAAAAAACAAACCCACCTCAGCCTGTCAGCCCTCTTTTTGTTCTATATTTCTTTAACAGCTGCAAGTACTTCCTCCATATGTCCCTTGACCTTTACCTTGCGCCATTCCTTAACTACTTCTCCTTCACTATTAACAAGAAATGTGGACCGTTCGATGCCCATGTATTCTTTCCCAAAGTTCTTCTTCAACTTCCATACCCCATACAGCTCCGCAGCTTCATTTTGCTCATCTGCCAACAGCAAAAATGGTAAGCTGTATTTTTCAATAAACTTAAGATGTCTGCTCACTGGATCTGGACTAATTCCAAGAATCATCGTATTTTGCTCATTAAACACTCCGTATGCATCGCGAAAATCACATGCTTCTGTCGTACAACCGGGTGTCATATCCTTCGGGTAGAAATATAACACAACATTTTTACCCCGATAATCCGACAGCTTCACCAGCTCCCCATTGCTTGCCGGGAGAGCAAAATCCGGTGCTGCTTTACCAACTTCTATCATTTCCCACATCTCCTCAATTAAATATTCTTCTCGGTCAATCATCCAGAGAACTCGCTGACTGGCAGGCCCTTCCCTTGGGTGAAGACAGAGGCGTAGCCTTACTTATACTGTATTCCTAAAAGTTCCGACTACGTTGAATTCACTTCTAGCCGGAAATTATCCTTTCTTACAGTGTAACAAAATCTAATCCCGTTTTTCATGCTCCATAAATGTACGTGCTACAAAGGCAGCGGGCATGGTGTAGCCAACAAGAGCTTCTATAATTGCTATCCAGCGGCCGATACCAACCGGTGTAATATCTCCATACCCGACAGATAGCAATGTAATCGCACTAAAATACATACATACCTCCACCATTTGAAACGAATGTACATCTAAAATCTTCCCATCTTCTTCTAAGACAGGAAGTCCCACTTCTTCAAGCACTAAATAACTTATGCCAAACGCAATAAGAACAGTTGTATAGATAAGGGATAATAAAAATAAATTATGGACGGAGAAAAAGTGACGATCTATCCTCATTGCTACCCAAAGCGATCTCATACTGAAAATAATCGCGATCATCGCAACTATTAAAAGCGCAAACCATCCCATGCTCCCACCTCATTTTATTTGTATGAGGCAATGGGACAAATTATATCAATTCCCAGCACCGCGATAACGCTTTACGCCTATGTTCCAAAGCACTAGAGCCATTCCAAAGAACAGCAGCCCCATCACCGGTGTTAAAAAAGCGTAGCTATACCATTCCGTCCGCCTTAAAAAATAGGATGCCGGATATACGCCAACAAAAGCAAAAGGCAGCACCCATGTTAGAATAAAGCGAATCACTTGATTGTAAATATTCACAGGGTAACGTCCATAGTTGCCGATGTTATACATGAGCGGCATAATCGAGCTCCTTGCATCCGACCAAAAACCGATGCTAGCAAGCGAAACGAAAATGCCTCCGTACACAAGAGCTCCCCCTAGTACCATCACAAGAAAAAGGAACAAGTCATACCAATGAAACGATAAGCCTAGTTTTTCTGACGCATATCCCATAATCAGAAGTCCCGTCACACCACCGAGCAACGATTCCAGCTCCATCTTTTCCAGCACTACCTGAAACAAACTGTGAATAGGTCTTGTCAGAATACGATCCATCTCCCCTTTTACAATATACCGATCATTAAAATCCCAAATATTAAAAAATGATGAGAATATTGCAAAAGGAACAAGAAAAAAGCCGTAAATAAAAATAATTTCCTCACGCGTCCATCCCTGCAGCACCTGTGTATGCCCAAACACCACTAGAATAAAAACAAGATTAACCGCTTGAAGAAGCATATCGGATAACAGCCCTACAACAAGATCTCCGCGGTACTGCAGCTTTGTTTTCATATACTGCGCCGCATATTGCAAAAAGAGACGAATATACATGATCATTTCACCCTCCTTGCACTACAAGCCGTTTTTTAGCCATGTTCCACATAATCAAAATCGGGATAAAGAGAACAACTGACCAAACAGCCTGAAATAAAATTGCATTCCAAATTGCTCTCCCCTGCATACCTTCTGTAAAAATCATGCTTGGAATATAGCTGATTGCTTGGAATGGAAAAAACGCCATAATGTGCTGTGCCCAAACTGGATAAAAACTAACTGGCAGCAGTAAGCCGGAGAATAAATCAATAGTCACTCGCTTTGCGTACATGATCCCATCGTTATTAAATAAGAAGAATGTGATCATACCAGTCATTAAATTGATTTGCGTATTAATAATAAAACTGAACAAAAGGGAGATAAAGAAATACAATAGTGTATAAGGATTCAGCTTAATACTAAGAGAAAATAACAGTACCACTAATATCATGCCTGGGATTGAAAAGAAGAACAAACGAAAAATCCCTTCCCCTAATCCTTGCATTACCTTCATTCCTAAATAACTATAAGGACGAATGAGCTCGACGGCTACACGTCCCTCTTTAATCTCCGCTGCAATTTCCCGATCAATGTTATTAAAGTAAAATGCACGCGCCATCCAAGCTACTGCTACATATGTGGTCATCTGGGCTACAGATAGCCCTTGAATACTCTCTTTCCCACCATAAATTGCCGTCCACAAAAAATAATACGCCGCAATGTTAATCGTATAAATAATGATCCCACTATAATAATTAGAACGATAGGCAAGCATCATTAAAAACCGAATCCGAATCATTTCGATATATTTATCCATGCACAACGCCCTCTTCATAGATGTTCCGGATAATTTCCTCTGTTGATACCTCATTTACCTTCATATCTTGAATACGGAATGTCTGCGCAACTTTTGCGATAAGCATGGATAACACAATTTCCTCATTTGGAATACGTGCCACCCAAACATTAGGACCATTTCCTTGTGTCCAGCTTACATCACTATCAGGCATAAGCACCGCAAGCTGCTGATAGGAAATAGGAGAAGAAAACTGGAATTGTATTTCTTTCTCATCCCCCCATTGAGCACGGAGCTTTTCAAGGGAACCATCATAGATAATTTTCCCTTCATCTAGCATTACAACACGTTCGCACAATGCCTCGATATCTGAAATATCATGTGTTGTAAGTAAAATTGTCGTGTTATACTTTGCGTTAATTTCCTTTAAAAAGTCGCGAATTTTTAGCTTCACAAGTACATCAAGACCGATTGTCGGTTCATCCAAAAATAAAAGAGGTGGGTTATGAAGCAATGCAGCTGCTAATTCACAGCGCATTCGTTGTCCAAGAGAAAGCTTACGAACAGGTTTATCAAGAAGGGCGCTAATATCAAGTGTTTCAATAATATGTCCCATATGTGCTTCATACTGTTCATCAGACACTCCATACACCTTTTTTAACAGGCGGAATGATTCTTGAACAGCAATATCCCACCAAAGCTGCGAGCGTTGTCCAAACACAACACCGATAGACCGAACAAACTTTTCTCTTTCCTTATGCGGATTCATTCCATTCACGGTAATCCGCCCGCTCGTCGGCGTTAAGATTCCCGTTAGCATTTTAATCGTCGTTGATTTACCGGCCCCGTTTTCTCCTATATATCCGATCATCTCTCCTTGCTTGACAGTAAAGGAGATATCGTTTACTGCGCGAACAACTTTATAGTTACGATTAAACAAATCCCTAAAAGCGCCCTTTAGCCCAGAGCGGCTTGAATAGGCAACAAATTCTTTTCGTAAGTCTTTTACTTCAATTGCGTTGCTGCTCATGCTGTTCCCCCTTTTTATGCTACCTATAGGCAGACTGGAATACTCACAACGAATAGTTTACCCAAGCTCACCATGCAGCACAAACATTATGCCTTCCTTGCCATAAACCAGAAAAAACATGTTACAATAAGGCTTGCATCATACTCCATATAGAGTAGATCACTTGAAGGGAGAGCAAAAGAAGTGAACTTCACTCAATCAGAACAACTTCATACAGAAGCATTGCAGCATATCGTCGGAGGTGTAAACAGCCCATCCCGTTCCTATAAGGCGGTCGGCGGTGGTGCGCCTGTTGTGATGAAACGTGCTAAAGGAGCATATTTTTGGGATGTGGATAACAACAAATACATTGATTATTTAGCAGCATATGGCCCTATTATTACAGGCCATGCGCATCCTCATATTACAAAAGCGATTCAAGCTGCGGCGGAGAACGGTGTACTATACGGAACGCCGACGGTGCTTGAAATACAATTCGCAAAAATGCTCAAAGAAGCAATTCCTTCTATGGATAAGGTTCGCTTCGTAAACTCTGGAACAGAAGCAGTTATGACAACAATTCGTGTCGCGCGCGCTTATACGGGTCGTACAAAGATTATTAAATTTGCGGGCTGTTATCACGGGCATTCTGATCTTGTTCTCGTTGCAGCAGGCTCTGGTCCATCTACGCTCGGAACCCCTGACTCTGCTGGTGTTCCAACAAGCATTGCCCAGGAGGTTATTACCGTTCCATTTAATGATGTGGAAACCTTTGCGGCTGCTCTAGAGAAATGGGGCCATGAAGTGGCGGCTGTTCTTGTCGAGCCGATTGTAGGAAATTTTGGAATTGTGTCGCCTAAAGAAGGATTTTTGGAGGCTGTTAATGAATTAACTCATAAAGCTGGGGCTCTTGTCATTTATGATGAGGTCATTACAGCGTTTCGCTTTATGTATGGTGGAGCGCAAAATTTACTTGGCGTCACTCCCGATTTAACCGCCCTTGGAAAAATTATTGGCGGTGGTCTTCCTATTGGCGCCTATGGCGGCAAAAAAGAGATTATGGAGCAAGTTGCACCGCTTGGACCTGCATATCAAGCAGGAACAATGGCAGGCAATCCTGCGTCTATGTCTGCTGGAATCGCCTGCTTGGAAGTCCTAAAGCAAGATGGGGTATATGAAAGACTCGACGAACTCGGTGCTCAGCTGGAAAAAGGGATTGCAGAACAAGCAAAGGTACATAACATCCCTATCACCATCAATCGTTTAAAAGGTGCTCTAACAGTGTTTTTCACAACAAAACGAATTGAAAACTATGAGGACGCCCAAAACACTGACAGCGAAATGTTCGGAAGGTTCTTCAAGCTTATGCTGCAGCAAGGAATCAATCTTGCTCCTTCCAAATATGAAGCATGGTTCCTTACAACAGAGCATTCCAAAGAGGATATTGAACATACAGTTGAAGCCGTAGGAAATGCCTTTGAGCAGCTTTCTAAAGAATTTGTGAACACTTAATATTAAAAAGAAAAAACAGGATGAATGTCCCTGTTTTTTCTCTCCTCCTAGTTTAACAAACAAACAATCAGTAGTATAATTATTCCTAGTCACTTCATAAAGAAAACTCGCCGATTGGCGAGCCCGCCCTTGGGCGAAGACAGAGACGCAGCCCTACTTATACTGTATTCCCAGAATTTTCCACTACATCGAATTGGCTTCTAGCTAGAAATTTATACTTTCTTACAGTGTAAAGGGTACCTCATTCTTCTTTGGTGTATATTTGGGCATTATTCGCCTTGAATATTCTAATAATTTAGAAAAGTCTTATTTTCAAAAAAATGTATGGAGGTGAATGGCCTTCCAGTCAAGGCCCTCGCGATGACAAACAAATGGACTCCTGCGCTTTTTCAAGACTTTCACAACTCAGAACATGACGCATGCGGAATTGTTTCCGTTATGGAAAAAAAACGCATCCCCACAAAAGCAAATATTGACTTATGTATACAATCTCTTGTCAAAATGAATCATCGCGCCGGTTTTATTAACGGAGAAGGCGATGGTATCGGGATTCATATCGATCTCCCAAAAGAATTATGGAAAGAAAAATTGCGGACAAATGGGCAAGACCCACAAATTGCAGATCGCTCCGATTTTGTTGTCGGTCACTTTTTTCTTGACCGCAAAGCAGATGTACTCCCGCTGCAAGCTGAAATGAGAAATACTTTTACAAATAATGGTCTGCACATTGTGTTTGAAAGCGAAAAGGTGACACATAAAGAAGCCCTCGGACCGCTTGGCCAAAAAGAAGAGCCTGTCTTTTGGCAAATTGCCCTGCTGCCGCAGCAAGGTATACAGCACGTGGAACGCACGTTATTTGAACTTACCATTTTACTTGAGAAGAATGATAAGGTTCATGTTGCTTCCCTAAGCCCTCATCATGTTGTATACAAAGTAATGGGGGCAGGAGATACACTCATCAACTACTACACTGATTTAACAAACCCGCTTATCGCATCAACGATGACTCTTGGTCATAATCGATACTCTACAAATACTTTATCAAACTTCTTCCGTGTACAGCCGTTCAGTGTGCTTGGACATAACGGTGAAATTAATACGATTGCAAAGCTGCGTGATCAGGCAGAAATGCTGAACGTACCATTAACAAATGGCGGAAGCGACTCACAAGATTTAAACCGCACAATTGACACACTCATTTCCCGTTACGATTACAGCTTGTTCGAAGCAGTTGACCTTTTGTTTCCGCCAATTATAAATGAGATCAAACTCTATCAAGAAAAGCTGCAAGATTTATATACGTATATGCGCGAAGGATGGGGGCATTTTGCTCAAGGACCTGCTGGAATTATTTCCCGTTATAAGGACGAAGCAGTCTTCAGTGTTGATTCCCTAGGATTGCGCCCTTTGTGGAAGGTAGAGACAGAAACAGCTTACATTTTCTCCTCGGAGCCTGGTGTCGTGCCGCCAAACGAATATACAGCTGAGCCAAAGGCACTTGCACCAGGGGAAAAAATTGGTCTCAAGTGGGATGAAGCAGGAGAAATGGTTGTATACGAATATGAACAATTTCAAAAGGAAATATATAAGCGCTTTAGCCAACGTGTGAATTTGACAGACTACCGGGGCCACCTTGAATGTCCAACACCGCAAAAGGCGGAAAAAGTTGCTCCTGACCTAAAAGTAGAGGATCGCCAGTATGCAGCTTTCGGATGGGACCGGGAGAACATTCAATTGCTTGAGCAAATGGCGGAAAAAGGCGCCGAGCCAATTCGTTCTCTCGGACATGATGCACCGCTTGCTGCGCTAGATTCCGGCCGGCGCAATATCGCAGACTTTATAAAAGAAAGTGTTGCCGTTGTAACCAATCCAGCGATTGACCGCGACCGCGAAATTGAACATTTTTCGACGCGTACAGTTATAGGAAAACGACCTTCGCTATTTGAAAAAACAGGGCAAACAACAATTTTAGAGCTTCCTTCCCCTGTATTACTAGAAGGAGAAATCGGACAGCAGGCCGCAGAGCAAGCGGGACAGCTTTCTTATGAACAGCTTGCAGGACTTTTTGCAGCAAAGGATTCTCTTTACAAGCTATCTGCAACCTATAAGGGTTCTGAAACATTAGCAGCCGCATTAGAACGCTTGGCAGAGGAGGCCATTGCCGCTGTAAAAAATGGTGCTTCATTGCTTGTATTAGATGATGGCAACGCTCATCAAAACGGAAACCTCTGGATTGATCCGCACCTCATTACAGCAAAGATGCAGCAAATACTTGTTAAGGCTGGGTTACGCCGTGACTGTTCCATTTTACTCCGCTCTGGTGCGATCCGCTCCTTGCATGATCTTGTGACCGCATACGGATTAGGCGCAGATGTGATTAACCCATATCTTATGTTAGCGACGGTAAGCGACGGAACAGAAAAGCCTTGTCTCAACCTTTATAATGCTTTGAATAAAGGATTAGAAAAGGTTATCTCGACAATCGGTATTCACGAATTGCGTGGATACGGACGCCTCTTCTCCTCAATCGGATTACATGAGGAAGTTGCAAAGGTGTTAAATATCGTCAACTTCTTAGGAGCTGATACTCTTGCATTCAATTTTGAAAGCATGAAGGAGGACGCCGTCCAGCGTGCGGAGGACTATAGCAAAGAAACCGTGAAAATGCGCAAAACATTCCATATCTTCCCTCGTGTATGGAAAGCAATTGGCGATGTAGCAAAAGGAAATGCATATGATGATTACCGTGAAAAGTTGACGGACATTGAAACAAAAACGCCAATTTCCATCCGTCACTTGGCTGATTTTAAAGAATCTGAGACTCCTGTCCCAACAGAAAAGGTAAGTATCAAGGCTGGAGAGCATCATTTACCGTTTATTATCAGCTCCATGTCCTTTGGTTCACAAAACGAAATTGCATTCCGGGCATATGCGGAGGCGGCAGAGCGGTTGAACATGATCAGCTTAAACGGTGAAGGCGGAGAAATTAAGGATATGATCGGCAAATATCCGAAAACGCGTGGACAACAGGTTGCGTCCGGACGCTTCGGAGTCAATGCAGATTTACTGAACTCCTCCAACTTAATCGAAATTAAAATCGGGCAAGGAGCAAAGCCTGGTGAAGGTGGGCATTTGCCTGGCTCAAAGGTAACAGCGAAAATTGCTGAAGCGCGCAATGCCACAATCGGTTCAGATTTAATCTCACCCTCTAATAACCACGACATCTACTCGATTGAGGATTTAGCGCAAATTATCGCTGAAATCAAAACAGGCAATAATAAAGCAAAAGTAGCTGTTAAGGTGCCAGTCGTTCCGAACATTGGAACCATCGCAGTTGGAATTGCCAAGGCAGGTGCTAATTTTATAAATATCAGTGGATTTGATGGTGGTACAGGTGCAGCGAGAATTCATGCACTACAGCACGTTGGATTGCCAGTGGAAATTGGTGTCAAAGCAGCTCATAACGCCCTTATTGAAGCGGGCATGCGCGACAGTGTCGAAATTTGGGCAGATGGTGGTCTGCGCAGTGTAGCTGATGCATTGAAGGTGATGCTACTTGGCGCAAACCGCGTTGGGTTTGGAACACTCTCTATGATTGCAATTGGCTGTACAACTTGCCGCGGCTGTCATCTCGATACATGTCATGTGGGGATTGCAACGCAAATTGAATCCGAAGCACAAGCGAAGGAGCATGGATTACGCCGCTTCGTTCCTCGTGAATTTGACGGTGCCGTGCAAGGACTTATGAACTTATTTACAACATTTGGATTAGAGCTAAAACGCCTTGTCGGTCTGCTAGGTTTTAATAGCCTGCAGGAAGTTGTGGGTCGCTCCGATTTACTTGAACAGACCCGTGGCTTACAGCTTATGGATTTATCCCGCCTCCTTCGCGTCTTGGAGGCAAAACCATTCTTAACAGTTACATTGACAACAGCAGAACAAGAAACTGCCTCTGAATTCTCGGCAGACTCAAAAGAATTGGTTGCTGTCGGCGTTGAACAACGCGCCATGGGGGCGTTAGAGTCTTGTTATCGTACCCGAAGCAAGCTTGCAGGCGAATCGCTCCACCCTATTACGCTTCAATATGCAAATGCAATTCCAGGAAACGGTCTTGGTGCCTTTAATAGCAAGGATATTTTCATCCATGTCAGCGGCGGTGCACAAGACGGTATCGGGAAAACATCATTTGGCGGCGGCATTTATGTAATGAAGGCAAAGGGAAAAGACGGCAGCTACTATAATGGCTCCGCTGGTAAAGGCTTCGGCTACGGTGCACAAAAGGGCTCCTTGTATGTACAAGGAAATGCTGATGCACGTGCTGGTATCCGCCTCTCTGGTGCTGATATGATTATCGGGGGCCGCATTACCAAAGCAATTCCTGCTCAGGAGCACGGAAATATTGGCGTACACTCCAATATTAAAGGTTTTGCCTTTGAGTATATGACAAACGGACGCGGTCTCGTTTTAGGAGATCCAGGTCCATGGATTTGCGCAGGTATGACGGGCGGAGTCGTATACTTACGTCACCAGCCAGAAATGGGATTAACAGAAGCTGCGATCCGCCGCCGTATCGCCAAGGGGGCAAGTGTAACAGTGCAGGCACTCAGCTCAAAAGGTGTAGCGGATGTAACAGAAATGTTGACAGATTATATCCGTATCCTTAACGCACATGAGCAATATGAAGAAGCAACTATCATTTCTTCCTTACTTGACGATATCAAAAATAGCTTCTTCGAAGTGATTCCAACAAAAGAGCAGGCAGATCCGTCTGTATCAACAGAATGAAATTTTCTTACCCAATTGAAGCTGGTCGATGCAGCTAGACACTCTTTCTATATATGGGGAGACAAAAGCACCTGTCACGAGTCAGGTGCTTTTGTCATACATTTTTTCCTTTCCCACACGACTCTCACTTTCTTTTTCAAAATACCTCTTGCGAACCACTTATAATGCCTGTATAGTAACGTAATGTGAATTCGTGAATACAGAAAGGAATCTTAGAAAATCATGAAATTGGGTGCTAGGATTTTAAAAACAGGGATTGCGATTACGTTAGCGCTGTATGCAGCCATACTGCTTGAAATACCCTCTCCTGGGCTTGCAGGAATTTCAGCTGTATTTGCTATCCAGCCATCTGTTTATCGTTCTTACTTAACGGCTTTAGAACAATTACAGGCAAATGTAATTGGAGCTCTCTTCGCAATTGCATTTGCATTAGCTTTTGGCAATAACCCCTTTATTATCGGATTAACATCTGTGATTATCATTGCATTGGCGCTTAAGCTGCGATTGGAAAATACAATCCCCATTGCTCTCGTAACCGTTATTGCGATTATGGAATATGAGGGCGCCGATTTCCTTGACTTCGCGTTACTGCGCTTTGTTACCATTATGTTTGGAATTCTCGCAGCTTCTGTTGTAAATCTAGTCTTTATGCCCCCAAAGTATGAGACAAAGCTTTATCATAGAATGGCAGCAAATACGGAGGAAATTCTAAAATGGATTCGCTTAAATAGTAGAAAAGCATCTGATTTTGCTAGTTTAAAAGCAGACTTAGATAAGATGAAAGAAAAAATGATTAAGCTGAATCATCTGTATTTGCTATATCAGGAAGAAAGAAGCTATACGAAAAAAACCCGTTACGCAAAATCAAGAAAGCTCGTTTTATTCCGCCAAATGCTGGCGACTACAAGCCGCGCCCTCGAGACGCTGAAATTGCTGCATCGTCTTGAAAATGAGCTGCACCGTATGCCATCCGCTTTTCAGGATCATATTCAAAATGAGCTCAATTCTCTTGTAAATTATCATGAGCAGATGCTGCTGAAATTTATCGGTAAGGTGAAGACTCAGCATTCTTCGTATATACTCAATGAAGTATCCATATGCAGGCAGCAGCTCATTCAAACATTTATGTCCTATCAAACTAACGAGGATAGCGAACAATATAAAACGTGGCTTCACCTCTTCCCGCTTGTATCTTCTATTATAGATTACAGTGAGAAGGTAGAGCATCTTGACTTGTTAATTAGCAGCTTCTACACATATCACAACAATCCGGAAGATGAATTACACATTCAAGAAAAACGAGAGGATGAATAAGAAAAGCAGACAAGGCCCGCCTTTTATGGCAGCGTAGGGGGGGCCGGAGTAAAAGGCGCTTTCTGACTTTTGCGGAGATTCAGCCTGGAGTCTGCCATTTTGGGCCTTGGGAGCTAGACATCCCCCCGAAAAGTTATACTTTCTTATCTTGTAAAGGAAACTCGCCAATTGGCGAGTTTTCTTTATTACAAGGAGGTACGAGATCTCCTACGATTCTTTTCAAGGAAAAAATAATAATTATGTACTAAATCTTATGATTACTGGAAATAATGCAAATTAGTTAAAGAAGGAGGTGTGATGATTGAAAGACGAACTACATGCTTTCTATCAAATCTTCACTACTACTAAAGATGCCATTGAAAAATTTATGAATATACTAGAACCCGTGATTCAAAATGCAAAAGATGATCATGAACGCCTTTATTATCATCATATTTACGAAGAGGAAGAACAACGGCTATCGCGTCTGGCTGAACTTATCCCCCTTATTAGTAAATTTGAAAAAGAAAAGGAAGAGAACAGTTTTTCACCCACCAATAATGAATTTAATCGTCTTTTACAAGAATTAAACCTTGAAAAATTCGGATTACATAATTTTGTAGAACACCTAGATTTAGCACTCTTTCAATTTACAGATGAGGAACGCAGCACTCAATTAAATCAAATGAGAAATGTTTCTTACCAAGATTATCAACAAGTAAAAAACATGTTAAATGAAATTAACGCGAAATTTGACCATAACTATGTCGATCCGCATGCACATCATGATGAGCACCACGACCATTTAGCTCCGCCAGGTTCTTCATCGATTGCCAAATCATCTCAAAAGAAAAAAGGGTTTACGGTCGGAAGTTTAATATAAGTAAAGATGCAGGAAGAAGGTAAAAAGTATGAGTAAATCACAACTATTTCCAGACTCACCATTAACAGATCAAGACTTCTTACAATTAGATCAGACCGTTATTGAGGCTGCACGAAAACAACTGATTGGACGTCGTTTCATTGAGCTGTACGGCCCACTTGGCAGAGGAGTGCAAAGTATCTCCAATGATATTTTTATGGAAAATCACGAAGCAAAGATGGCTTTCCAAGGGTCATTTGATACAGATATCGAGGATAGCAAACGAGTAAATTATACTATTCCGTTACTTTACAAAGATTTTGTTTTATATTGGCGTGACCTGGAACAAACAAAGGTATTAGATATTCCTATCGATTTTTCTGTAGCTGCAAATGCTGCTCGTGATGTGGCCATATTAGAGGATCAAATGATTTTCCATGGTTCAAAGGAATTTGATATCCCTGGATTAATGAATGTAAAAGGCCGATTAACACACTTAATTGGAAATTGGTATGAGTCAGGAAGCGCTTTTCAAGATGTAGTTGAAGCTAGAAACAAGCTGCTTGAAATGAAGCATAATGGCCCCTTTGCTCTAGTCTTATCTCCAGAGCTATACTCACTATTGCATCGTGTACATAAAGACACCAATGTTCTAGAAATTGAACATGTTCGTGAGCTTGTTACGGACGGGGTGTTTCAATCACCAGTTTTAAAAGGAAAAACAGGTGTTTTAGTCAATACAGGACGGAATAATTTAGACTTGGCTGTTTCCGAAGACTTTGAAACAGCATATTTAGGGGAAGAAGGTATGAATCACCCGTTCCGTGTGTATGAAATGATTGTTTTGCGGATTAAACGGCCTTCCGCGATTTGTACATTAGAAGATCCTAAGAGCTGAGGAATCGATGCCCATGAATAAAAGAATGTTAACAGTGGGATCTCTTATTCCAAAACACATGCTATTGACTAACCACTTGGTAATTCATCCAATTGTAAAAGCCAGCCCGTCTGCTACAGAGCATCGTCATCCTAACAGCATTAACCTGCTGCAAAATCAAATACAATTTGAGGTTCGACCTGCAAAAGGGAATTTATTAGATGTCGCTTTGGAGCAAGGCCAAGCTTTGCAGTATAAATGCCGAAAGGGAACCTGCGGAGTATGCACTGTTCAAGTTGTAAAAGGGGCATCCTGCTTATCCTCTCCAAATGAAAAGGAGCAGAAAAAACTCAAAAAAGGCATAAACGACGGTTATCGCTTAGCTTGTCAGGCAAATATCACTTAAAGAAAACTCGCCGATTGGCGAGCCCTGCCCTTGGGCGAAGACAGAGGCGTAGTTGCCCTTATACTTTGTTCCTAAAATTTCTAACTACGTCGAACTGTCTTCCTGCTAGAAATTTATACTTTCTTAAAGTGTAAATGAAACAAAAGATGATACTGCCCTTCTTGAGACCAAATACAAAATGGATCATCGAGAAAACCCAGCTATATTCAGGGTTTATAGGATGATCCATTTTGTATTTTTTTATTTTTCTAATGAGAAGACTTTCGAATCAATCACTTTCAAGATTATGCAAATAGCCGTTCCTTTAAATGAACAAGATTATCTTCAATTTGAAATGGAAGCGAAATATCATGCTTTTTGAATTCATTTACACTTATGTCTCGAATAAGCTTTAATGCTTCCTTCTTGAAGGTATGTGTTACAAATCCATCATTAATTTCACACAGCTTTTGTAAGTATTGTAGAGTATCGCCTAATAACATTTGTTTTACATGATTGTTGTTTAACTGGCAAATCAACTTATGCTGTAACTCTTTTATCATAGCAATTTGATCAACATGTACCATAATGTTCGTGCCATTTTCATCTATAAAGCATAGGGAAACATACTGACCTTTTGAGACGTCAATATTCGTAAATACTGGGTTATGATATATCTCTCCAGACGATAAACAAATAACGCTTGCTTCTGCCGCCCCGCCTATTTTACGGTAATTTGAAATTACAGTATGAATATCTTTTAACCCATGCAACATGTTAAACATACGATTTCTCCCCTAGTCAATATAAAAGTATTTTCAATAATATTTTAAGGAAAATGATAATCATTGTCAATTGGTTTTGTTTTCCTAATATTGGGCTTTAATATAATCGAGACAAAGGCTGTACAGAGGCGGAGTTGCTCTTATACCTTATTTCTAAAATTTCTCGCCACGTCCAATTGCCTTCCGGCTCGAAATTTATATTTTCTTAAGGTATAAAAAATGAACCACCGCAGAAACTTAGTGAATACACGAGTTTCTAGGATGATCCATCTTTTTACTTTATCATTTGGGGACTCTTTCCCCACGCTAGGAAATCAGCAATTACAAAGCTGCTTCCAATTCTGATTTCTTATTTACCAAGCACCATTTTCTCAATTTCATCTAGCACTTGTTCAGCTGCAAGTACACCGCCAGCAGTATTCCAAATGGCATCATCTACCTGATGGGCATTTCCACTCTTAACAGCATTTAAATTTTTCCAAAGCGGATCGTTCGTCCAGTCTTTTTCAGTATCTAAAGCTGCTTGGTCACCTGCCGGAGCATAAGTGAAGTAAAAGAGCAGATCTCCATCCATTTGTGGAATAGCTTCTTTACCAACCTCAATAGCAAGGCTGCCAAGCTTATTGTCAGGAGTAAATAGCGCTTCTTGCTGCTTAGAACGTTTAAATCCTAATTCGTTCAAAATAACTCCAGAGAAGGAATCTGTGTAGTAAATACGAGTTTTTCCGGCCATGAAACGAACAACAGAAACTTCTTGATTTACTTTATCACCTAATTTTTTCTTTAGCGCTGCTACATGATCATCATATTTCTTTAATACTTCGTTGCCTTTTTCTTCTTGATTTACAGCTTTTGCATATAGCTTAAAGTTTTCCTTCCAGTCTCCTCTTAGTGTTTCTGCAAAGACTGTTGGGGCAATGGCATTCAACTGGTCATAAATTTTCTCTTGGCGGATCTTGTTACCAATAATAAGATCTGGCTTTAATGCCGCAATTGCTTCAACATTTACTTCACTTTCCGTTCCGACAACCTGTACATCCTTCATTTTATCTTTAATATGGTCATACCATGGATCTCCCAACCACGATTGTACGGCTCCTACTGGTTTTATTCCCATAGCAAGGAGAGCTTCTGTTCCTTCATTTGTTAAGATTACAATACGCTTTGGTGTACCTTTTATTTCTGTTGTACCCATCGCATGCTCTACCGTATACGTTTCGGTTGTTTTTGTTGCTTCTTCTTTTGGCTGTTCCTCTTGTTTCCCGCATGCGCCTAGCAATAAGGAAACAGATAAAACAAGCATAAGCAAACCCCAAGAAAACTTTTTCACTTATGTAACCCCCATTTTATTGATAATGATTTTCATTTACAAAATGAATGATACAATATGGTAGAAAGTTCTGTCAACGGTTAATTGAAAAAAGTTATCATTCTCATTGACGGGATATCTGAACTTCGCTAGACTGAAGCTAACGAGCAAAAGAGAGGATATACAGATAATGATTTGTAAAACCATACAAACAAAAGCACTTGGACTATTACTATTTACCTTGTTACTTCTTTATGGTATGTGGGCAAGTATTATTTATGGCTATGTAGATACAGATATCAAAACTGCAGTAAATGCATTTACAAATTATAACGGTTCAAATGAGCATATTATCATCAAAACGGTACGGCTACCGCGCTCTCTCATTGCAGCAGCTGTCGGAGCAAGCTTGGCAGTAGCCGGCGCTATTTTGCAAGTATTAACAAAAAACCCCCTTGCTTCCCCAAGCCTGCTGGGAATTAACGCTGGAGCTTCCTTCTTTATTGTATGTTCTGTTTCCGTTTTTTCAATTCAATCGCTTCAAGCCTTTACTTGGATTGCTTTTCTTGGTGCAGCTGTTACAGCTTGTCTTGTGTTTATCATCGCTTCAATTGGCCGAGAAGGGCTCACTCCTATTAAACTTACACTTGCTGGAGTAGCAATCGGGGCTGTATTCTCATCATTTACTCAAGGCTTACTTGTACTAAATGAGGCACTACTTGATGAAGTATTGTTTTGGTTATCCGGTTCCGTGCAAGGACGCAAGCTGGAAATGCTGACAAGTGTTCTTCCTTATCTAATCATTGCTTGGCTTGGTGCAGCAATAATGGCTGGAAAGCTAAACATTTTATTATTGGGTGATGATGTGTCACGTGGACTAGGTCAGCGCACACAGCTTGTAAAAGGCATCCTCGTACTCATTGTTATACTGTTAGCCGGAAGTTCAGTCGCGGTGGCAGGACCTATTGGATTTGTAGGAATTATCGTTCCGCACGTGGCTCGTGCATTTGTTGGGCTTGATTATAGATGGGTTCTTCCTTACAGCGCAGTGCTCGGCGGGATTTTATTGCTTGCTGCTGATATTGGAGCACGATACATTTTAATGCCGCAAGAGGTGCCGGTTGGAGTCATGACTGCGGTGATTGGTACACCGTTCTTTATTTATATTGCTAGAAAAGGAGGCATCGCAAAATGAAAAAGCACATTCCCCTTAGAATCGGTCATAACATTTCATTTTTGCTGCAGCAAAAAGCGCTCCTTACAATAGGATGCTTGCTAGGGGCTGTAATATGCCTTTTCTTTGTAAGCGCAGGAATAGGCGAGATGCAAATCTCACCTGTTCACGTCTTTCAGGCATTGATTGGTGAAGGAAATGAGATGGACAGACTTGTTGTTACGACATTTCGCCTGCCTCGTATTCTAATAGCACTGTTAGTGGGTATCGGTCTCGCGATAGCCGGCAGTATCCTGCAGGGTCTTGTACGGAATCCGCTTGCTTCTCCAGAAATTATCGGGGTGACAGACGGTGCCGGTGCTGCTGTTGTTTTATGTTTAGCGCTGTTTAGCGACACTAATGGCTCCTTAACAATCAGTATTCAGTGGCTGCCGCTCGCCGCGTTCCTTGGAGCGAGCTTAACTGCGTTTCTTATATATGTACTATCCTGGAAACATGGTGAAATCACGCCGCTGCGCATGGTACTTATCGGAATCGGTATTGCTGCACTGTTGAAGGCTGTTACTACTTTACTTATGGTACTCGGTCCCATTCACAATGCCAGCCAAGCTAACATCTGGTTAACCGGAACAGTACATGGATCGAATTGGAAAAATGTTGCTGTTTTAGCTCCTTGGATTACGGTCCTTAGTCTAATTGCCTGGCTGATGGCGCGTAAGCTAAACGTCCAGGAATTAGGAGATGCTCTGGCAACGGGGCTTGGCAATAGAGTCGGACGCCAACGATTCTATTTACTGCTGCTTTGTACAGCATTGGTCGGAGGATCAGTTGCATTTGCAGGCGGTATCATTTTTGTCGGGTTAATCGCACCCCATATTGCCCGAAAGCTGGTCGGTTCCTCTTACGGAGCACTTATTCCAACAGCGGCATTAATTGGAGCCCTACTCATGATGGGGGCAGATTTAATCGGTCGAATAATATTATCTCCACTGGAAGTGCCAGCTGGTGTATTCACAGCAGCTATCGGAGCACCCTATTTTATTTACTTATTATATAGAAGCAGAAACTCATAAGAAAGGTACGGTGTATATATGGATGCATTACAAACGAAGAAACTAACATTATCGTACAGCAATTCTATCATTATAGATGAGTTGGACTTAGTCATTCCACAAGGGAAAATCACCGTCTTTATTGGGGCAAATGGGTGTGGAAAATCAACGCTGCTCCGTTCGCTGGCCCGCCTATTAAAACCTGCTTCCGGCACTGTTCTGCTCGAAAGAGAGGAAATCGGAAAACTTTCCACAAAGGAAGTAGCAAAACAACTCGCCATTTTGCCGCAGGGACCACAGGCACCAGAAGGATTGACCGTTCTTCAGCTCGTCAAACAAGGGCGTTATCCGTATCAAACGTGGTTAAAGCAATGGTCGGAGCAGGATGAAGAAAGCGTTCAGAAGGCGTTGCGAGCAACGGGAATGGCTGATTTAGCCGAGCGGCAGGTAGATTCTCTATCAGGCGGACAGCGGCAGCGTGCTTGGATCGCGATGACATTGGCACAAGAAACGGACATTATCCTGCTAGATGAACCGACTACCTATTTAGATATGACGCATCAAATCGAAATATTGGACCTACTGTTTGATTTAAACGAAAAAGAAAATCGTACAATTGTTATGGTGCTTCATGATTTAAACTTAGCTTGCCGCTATGCACATCATATTGTGGCCATTCGGAATAAAACGGTATATGCACAAGGGCAGCCGGAAGCTATCATTACGCAAAATCTAGTGCAGGATGTATTTCGGATGAGTTGTGAGGTAACGACTGATCCAATCTTCGGTACGCCTCTTTGCATTCCGTATGGAAAAGGACGATGCCTGCTTCCACAAAAAGCAATGGCAATAGAATAGGCTACTTTCACAAGTAGAGAGTTCAAACCTTACTCATTTATAATCAAGAAAGATAGAAAGATACAAACAACAGACAGTGTAAAAAACCTCCGCACTATTTTGCGGAGGTTTTACTGCTCTATATATTCTACCTTCTGAATGTGGTATAGATTATAATAAAAGCTATGCCGTTCCATGAGTTCTTCATGTGTACCAACTTCCTTAATTTCTCCATCCTGCAAATATACAATTTTATCTACATGTGTGATAGTAGACAGACGGTGTGCAATGATCAGTGTAGTTCGATCCTTTGCCAAAATATCTAACGCCTCTTGTATGTATTTCTCATTTTCCAAATCAAGTGCAGACGTTGCTTCATCCAAAATCAGCAAGGATGGATTTTTCAAA
The DNA here is from genome assembly GCF_004138295.1 of Ectobacillus funiculus. Taxonomy (GTDB): domain Bacteria; phylum Bacillota; class Bacilli; order Bacillales; family Bacillaceae_G; genus Ectobacillus; species Ectobacillus funiculus. The sequence goes on from NZ_SCFM01000018.1 coordinate 20,721, forward strand.
AACACCCGAGCAATCGCAACACGCTGCCGCTGTCCTCCCGACAGCTTCACTCCTCTTTCGCCGACAATCGTGTTATAGCCGTCTGGCAGTTCAGTAATAAACTCATGCGCATGAGCTGCCTTTGCTGCTTCAATTATTTCTTTCTCAGTTGCCTCTGGTCTTCCGTATAAAATATTAGAACGAATCGTATCACTAAATAAAATATTATCTTGCATCACAATCCCAATATGACTCCGCAGATTTTTTAAATCATAGTCACGAACATCGATGCCATCAATCGTAATCTTCCCCTCTGTGACATCATAAAAACGCGGGAGGAGACCAACAAGCGAAGATTTCCCACCGCCGCTCAACCCAACAAGCGCTACTTTTTCACCTGGCTCAATAAGTAAAGAAATATTCCTTAATACATCTGGGTCTTTTGGATTATAGCGAAAGGATACATCCCGAAAGGATATAGCTCCATGCATCTGTTCCTTTTCCACACAAACAGGACGATTTACAATTTCATATGGTTCATCAAGTAATTCAAACACCCGATCCATCGATGCAAATGACTGCGTTAACGTTGTAGAGGAATTGACAAGCCGGCGCAGCGGATTGTACAAGCTATCCATATATCCGACAAAGGCAACCATCGTTCCTAATGTAAGATGCCCATGAAGCACTTGGTACGCTGCAAAACCGATCACGATAAGAGGTCCTAAATCTGTTAGAGTATTCACAGAAGCAAAGGTTCTAGCCGTCCAGCTCGTATGAGATAGTGCTTTTGTTAAAAACTCTCCATTCTTCCCTTTAAACTGCTCCTTCTCATACTCTTCTAACGCAAAACTCCGTGTAACGGAAATACCTTGGATGCGCTCATGCAAATAAGCCTGCATCGAGGCTAGCGCTTGAGAGCGTGCTTTCGTCAACTGACGCAGACGACCAAAGAAATATTTTACTGCCACAGCATAAACAGGCAACACAAGCAGTGCAATACATGTTAGTTTTCCGCTCATAGAAAACATAACTGCAATCGCAATAAAGACCGTTGCCGTATCAAGCCAAACATTCATCAAACCTGTAACTACAAAATCCTTTGTTTGCTCTACATCATTAATAGTACGTGAAATAACTTCTCCTGTCCTCGTATTAGAATAATAGCGAAGACTTAGCCTTTGCAAATGGTCAAAAATCGCTTTACGCAAATCATAGAGCACCCTATTGCTGATGCTTTGCGCAAAATATTGGCGATAATATTCAATTGGTGGACGAAGCACAGCAAAAATAAAAATTGCCCCCACCATAATCGTAACGAGCTCTGTCGTTTTATCGTCCAACGAGCCGGATCCTTGAATAATATCATCAATAATGTGCTTCAACAAAAGCGGTAAAATAAGAGGAATTCCAAATTTAATTAAGCCAATAATAATAGTCGCCCCAATTTGCCACTTGTACGGCCTTACAAATCGGAGGTACCGCTTGATACCATCCATTTTACTCACCACCCATTTCTCTTCATACATATAGCACAAGCATCCTGCTGAAAACTCGCCGATTGGCAGGCCCCCGCCCTTGGGCGAAGACAGAGGCGTAGCTGCACTTATACTTTATTCCTAAATTTCCCCATTATGCCGAATTCATTTTTAGTCAGAAATTCCTATTTTATTACAGTGTAAAGAAAACTCGCCGATTGGCGAGAATAGAAACTTGCACTGACACTTTGTTCCTCAAAATTTCCGACTATGTCGAATTCACTTTTTGCGAAACTTTAGCCTTTCCTAAAGTGTGAAGAAAGCCTGCCGAATATGCATCTAGCAGACTACTCTACCCTCTGTATGTCAAATACCGTTCGTACCATATATCAATGAAATCCGGAGCAAAAGGTCCCTTTCGCTGATGAATCCACTGCGTTAATTGCTCTACATTGCGCCTTAGAATCTTATCAATTACATCTGGATAGCTCATCATTCTCCGGTGCTTCTCGTACTCATCTTCATCTAACAGTGTATATGTCATATCAGGATACACCTTAATGTCTAAATCATAATCAATATATTTCAGGGCCTCCTCGTCGTAAGCAAACGGAGAGCTAAGGTTACAATAATAATATACGCCATCCTGTCTTAGCATCCCGATAATGTTAAACCACTGACTGCCATGAAAATAGCAAATGGCTGGCTCTCTCGTTATCCAGGTTCTTCCATCGGACTCCGTCACAAGTGTGCGATCATTAGCTCCGATCACAAGACTTGACGTCCCTTTTAGAACTGTCGTCTCTTCCCAAATTCGATGAATAAAGCCATTATGCTTATAGCTATGTATTTGTATTTTTTCTCCTTCATTCGGAAACCCCATGTTTTCTCCCTTCTTTCATTTCGGAAGCTGCCTCTGTAATGATCTTTTCTTTCTATTATAACGGTTATCCTCCTATTTTAAAACAGTAGCGCCGCTCGGATAGCAGGCGGCTCCTAAATTATGTATAACTTTTCTCTTGCTGAAAGGATTCAATAACCTGCCTTGTTTGCTGCTCAAAGGTTTGATGAAGCAGATGAAGTTCCTGTTGCCTCTTCCGAATTTCTACACGCAGCTCCCGCAGGCTTTCCTCATCCCGTTCCCGCTCCCGTAAGTATTCCAAGCTCTTATACCGCTCTAATTCCGTTTGCAAGTCCAAAAGCTGGTCCATCGTTTTTAACTGTTCACTTACAAGAAGGTCGAACTGCTTCACACTCTTCTCTCCTCTGCAGTAAAGTATTTAATAAGAAGAATTCGCTTTTCATGCAGTTTTTCCTTTGGCTACATTTGTTGAGCAATAAGAAGTTATGTCGTTTACTCAAAAAAGCGGGTACGATTTATTTTACTTGTGAAGGCTCAGGGATTTCTTCATAAAAAACCTTCTGATTGGTGAGCTGTTAAGCAAAGAAAGAAACGTAATTGCATTTATATCTTGTTCCTAAAATTTCCGGCTATGTCAAATGCGCTTCTAGCTGAAATTTACACCCTCCTACAAATGGAACTAAAAAGGCACTCTCTGAAAAAAGAGAGTGCCTTTACCATTACTGTTGAGATTGAGACTGGGAACCGAAGTTGCTAGAAGCTTGCGATTTGCGCGCTTCAGCTTGTGCATTTTGTTTTCTTACTTGTTGAACGTCTGTTGACTCAGTAGAAAATTCAGCACCATAACCAGCGCTTGCTTGCTTCGCTTTTTGAATGCTAGCTCCAGAAGTTGTTTTGCCATAACCTTGTTGTTTAGTCATTGTTATCACCTCCACAAAAGATAATATAACCATTGTGTTCTTTTCATATCCTGAGAAAATTTTTCCGAAGCTATATTTTTTGAGCATATGATATCCTCTCATTATTCAAACTAAAACAAACGAGATAAGGGGGGATTTCATGTATATCGGGCGAGATATGACCGAGTTATCCATGACTCCAAAAAATGAGTGGAACAAAGAAGAGCTTGCGTACTTTCATCATTCCTTGCAGCAAATGCTGCCATATTTGAATGTGGAAGGCCAAACAATGTATAAAGAAATTATCATGGAAATCGAAGGTCGCGGTGGTTTTCAGCGGCATGAAGCAGACTGGACACACGGAACAAAGATTACGTACGACTAAGAAAATTGTCGATGGGCGAGTTGTTAAACGAGGACAGAGACATAACTGCCCTCGCACTTTATTCCTAAAATTTCTCGCTACGTCGAATGATCTTTCAGCTAGGAAGTTATACTTTCTTAGAGTGCAAACAGAGCCAGTCCTTATAAAAGGCTGGCTCTCTCAATACAGTCCTCAAAAATTGTTTTGTGTGAACGGGAGAATGTGTATTGCTCAAACTGTTCTGGCGTTAGAATCTTCAACGTATCCGACTCCTGTATAGTTCCTTCTGCTGCACCAAAAAAGACAAAAATCTCCCAAGTACGGTGTGTAAAGGAATGCTGAATAGTTGCTGCATACTCGTCTACACTTACCTCAAGTCCAAATGCCTCTCGCATGTAATATGCGAGCTGCTGCTTATGGTTGCTTATCCCTTCCTGCACCTCTACATTTGGAAATTCCCACATATTTGCTAGAAGTCCTGTCTTAGGACGCTTATTGACAATATAACCGCCGCTTTTTGTACGAAATACACCAGCAACAATAGGAACAACCTTCGGCTCCTTCGCTTTGCTTTTTACAGGAAGCTCCTTTTGCACTCCTTCATGGAAGGCGCGGCAATGACTGCGTACTGGACAAAGGAGACAGGCTGGATTTTTCGGGATACAAATTAGGGCGCCAAGTTCCATGAGACCTTGATTAAAGTAGGATGGATTGTCTTTAGAAATCACTTCGCGGATAATATTCTCAAACAATTGTCTTGTTTTTGGCTTTGCAATGTCGTCCCAAATAGATAAAATCCGTGACATTACACGCATAACATTTCCATCTACAGCTGGCTCCGGTATACCATAGGCAATGCTTAAAATTGCCCCCTGCGTATAAGGACCAACTCCTTTGAGTTTTCCAATTTCCTTCGGTGTATCCGGTACCCTGCCTCCATACCGCTCTTTTACCTCCTTTACTGCCGAATGGAGATTGCGTGCACGGGAATAATAGCCGAGACCTTCCCAAGCCTTTAATACCTCATCCTCATGGGCCTCAGCCAACGCTTCTAGCGTTGGAAATTTTCCCATAAAGTTTTTATAAAACGGCTTTACTGCCTCTACCCTCGTTTGCTGAAGCATAATTTCTGAGACCCATACACGATAAGGATCCTTATTTATGCGCCAAGGCAGGTCACGCTGCTCTGCCTCAAACCAGCTAATTAAATCATGCTGAAACCCATTTATATCAAATGTGTCTAAAACATTTACATCTTGTTTCAAATTAATCCTCCTCTAAATCGGCTTAAGCAGAAACGCAAAATAACTGCCCCTACAAAAACCTGTAAGTGCATGATTTTGCCTGTTCTATTTTATCTAAAATAAAATTAACTGTCTGTATCTTCTATGAGAACCTTCTTTTTAGCATATAAATAACATTATAAAGAATTCCATTAAAATTCCTAAGTGTTTTGCAAATGGAAACTGAAGGAAAGGGGCTTGTTTAGCAGAAAACAAAAGAGTACAGTAAAGAAAACTTGCCAATTGGCGAGCCTTGCCCTTGGGCGAAGACAGAGGCGTAGTTGCACTTACACTGTATTCCTAAAATTTCTCGCTACGTCGAATGATCTTCCAGCTAGAAAGTTATACTTTCTTAAAGTGTAAAGAAAACTCGCCAATTGGCGAAAACAGGGGCGCAGTTACACTTACACTGTATTCCCAACATTTCCGACTACGTCGAACTGGCTTCTAGATAAGAAGTTATAATTTCTTACAGTGTAAAGAAAAAGCGTATGAAAATGGAGGTCGTCTCACTATGGACACAGCCACACATTTAGTGATGGGCATTACGCTCGGAGGACTTGCTACACTTGATCCTGCTATCGCGCAAAGCGACTTGGGACCGCAAGCTGTCATGTTCGCTACAATTGTCGGCTCTAATATTCCGGATATTGATACAGTTTTAAAGCTGCGAAATAATGCGAAGTACATCCGTAATCATCGCGGCATCACACATTCTATTCCCGCTGTTCTTCTTTGGTCATTTACTGTAAGTGGAGCAGCATTTGCATTATTCTCAAACGTTCCATATCTTCATCTTCTTCTCTGGTCCTTTGTCGCTGTATTTCTTCATGTATTTGTGGATATTTTTAATGCCTATGGAACTCAAGCACTTCGGCCTTTTACAAGAAAATGGGTTGCACTTGGCGTTATTAATACGTTCGATGTCGTTATTTTTCTAATCCATGCACTTGGAGCGATACTGATTATTACAGCTGACGGAAGCAAAGGACTTACGGGAATTGCTGCTTACGCACTAACACTTATATATTACATCGGACGTTTTGCGATGAAAATAAATATTGAAAGCACCGTTCGAAAACAATTTAAAAATGTTGAGCAAGTTCTAATTTCGCCGACATATCGCTTTTATCACTATCATCTTGCCATTGTAACGGATGAGTATTATTATGTCGCCCGCTTTCACCGTGGAAGCATTATGGTACATGATAAATTTGAACGCGTCCCTTTGCCGGATAATGAGATCATTCAAGCAGCACAACAGGACGTAAACATTTCAGCATTCCTGTCATTCTCACCCGTGTATCGCTGGGATATATTTGACTACATGGACCATTATGAGGTACGTTTTATTGATTTGCGCTATCGAAGCAAGGGCTATTATCCATTTGTAGCAATTGTTCAACTAAATAAAGATCTACAAATCGTTAGCTCCTATACAGGATGGATTTTCAGCGAAGAAAAGCTGCGCAAAAAATTAGAGCTGATTCCAAATTAAAGAGCGGCCTCTTAGACCGCTCTTTAATGCGTTAAATAATCGTTTCGATTCAGCAAATGCTTATACTTTGGATTGTTCGTCTGGATTTCGTGCAGCCTTCCCCCATGGTTTTCAATCCATGTCTTTACAACAAGCTCTGTTCGATCGCTTCCATTATATTGTCCTGCCTTGGCATAGGTTGCTTCAAAATCCTCCCATAGCAGCTCTACCCAAGCGCGTGCTTGTGCATAGGATAGCATCTCATTTTTCTCCAAAAGCATGTTAATTAAACGATCTATAGCTTCCTTCATTAATTTCACTCCTTTGGCATCTTTCATCTAACATATTCTATTCCATCTTAACACATTCTATAAAGGATACTTCGGTATCACAATTCCACATAAGGGGGTCTTCTCCTTGGGTACACATATATCAACGTCTTCTGAACGCCATAGTAGGGGTCAATCAGATGAAACGACAAGAGCAAAGGCACGCTTTGCTTCAAAGCGTCCTGATGGTACGATTAATACGCATCCGCAAGAGCGTATGCGAGCTTCTAACCACCAATCCTAACTATGAGGTGACAGAATGAGCTATCGTGGGCGAGTAGACCAACGTTCTGAATTGTTTATGAGTACATGGACACGTCCAAAACGCCAAAAGTCGCAAATTAACGGACAAACAGAGCCTTCTCAAACAAATATTATTCTGCGAAGCAACGCAAAAGCACACCGCTGGTAATTTAGAAAAGCGGAACTGGTCAATTTTGCTATATGAATTGACCAAGGAAACTAAATGGAGAGCTGCTGGAGGCGAAAACAGAGGCGTAGCTGCACTTACACTGTATTCCTAAAATTTCCAACTACGTCAAATTCGCTTCCAGCTGGAAACTTATATTTTTCTTACAGTGTAAACATTAGAAACGAGAGAGCTTACCGCTTCTCTCGTTTCTTTAATAAAGAAATAGGAATGCCTGCCTCTTCCTCCTGTTTTCCCTCTCGATAGCCCCAAGCAAACACGCCATTGAAATATGTAATGGTAAAATAAACATTTGGCTCCTCCAGAAGCTCATATGTTTCACCCACCTGAAAATCATTTATATCAGCCATGTATGCTTTAGCCATGGCCATTTTCCTAGTGAGCACCTCATATTCATTTATCATGCCCATTTGCTCAGCCTTCGTTGCTTTTTCCTTAAGCTCTCGTATTTCCTTATGCAGCTCGTACTCTGACATTTCGCTGTATCGCTTTGGAATATCCACTATTCTTTCCTCTCTTTCGTTATTGCCTTAAAGAAAACTCGCCGATTGACGAGCCTGCCCTTGGGCGAAGACAGAGGCGTAGTTGCCCTTATACTTTGTTCCTAAAATTTCTCACTACGTCGAATTGTCTTATAGCTAGAAATTTATACTTTCTTAAAGTGCAAAAAGAAAGGATCTATTCAAAATCCAGTTCTTCTCTCTCGCTTAAAAAGCGTTCAATTAGCTCTAGCGAAAATCCTTTTCGGTATAAGGCGCCTTTTATCTTCGTCTGATACTCCCAACCACTGTACTTCTTATATTTTTGATGATATTTCTGCCCTTGATATAGCACAGCCTCCCACTCAGCATCAGCTTCTGGTTCCTCCTCCAGCTCTTCTAGACAGATACTGACTACATCCCTTGTATATCCTTTACGGAGGAGCATTTCCTCTAGTTTTTGTCTCATTTGCAAGGCTGAAACATTCCGATATGTTTTTTTCTTTTTATCACAGAGCGTAATAGCATTAGTTATTTGCTTATCCTTCGTATATTCATGTAAACTATTGATAATGATAGAAGAGCTAATTCCTTTTTCTTGTAACTCGCGTGTAATACGCTGCGGGCCCTTTAAACTAACGTTGCTTTGTGTACGTACGTAAGCAAGCGCATATTCATTATCATTGATGTATGCTTCTTCTGTTAGTTTCGCAATCACTTCATTGATAATAGCTTGTCCGATTTCTTTTTTGCGCAGCTGCTCTTCCACCTCGTTTTTCGTACGCATTTGATAGGATAAATATGAAATAGCTTGCAAATATGCCTTCCGCACCTCTTCATCAAACAAAATAGTGGAAAGCTCAAATGTATCTACTTCCATTCCTTTTCTTAGGTTATATTTCACGAGCGTATAGCCATCTACGCTAAAGCCGTACTCTTCGCCTGATCCTTTATCTATGTAAATATTGTAGCGCTCTTTATTGTTTTTTTGCACCTGAATCTTCGTAATGACAGCCATTATTTTCACCTCATATTTACATTATAGCATGACTTATCCCAATCAGGTTTACACTGGCGCCTAGCCTAATTTACCATGTACTAGCACAATTTTATTTTATCATAGGCGAGTCAAATTCTATTTCTTTTCATATATATAAGTTAGGAGGAATTTTCTTGGAGATCGCCATCTCAGGAGGAACAGGTTTCATCGGCAGCGTCTTAGCAGCTCACCTCGCCGATAAAGGACATACTATATATATTTTAACACGAAGTGCAAAGCTTACATCTACAAGAGCAAACATACGCTTTGTTCAATGGAACGCAGAAAATGAGACGTTTCCTCTCTCTAGGATTGATGCATTTATTAATCTTGCAGGAGAACCAATTAATAGCGGCCGCTGGACACAACAGAGGAAAGCACGCATTCTGACAAGTAGAGTCCAGACAACACAAGGGATTGTTCGTCAGCTCGCAAAACTCTCACGCCGTCCACGCATATTTGTGAATGCGAGTGCCATCGGCTACTACGGTACCTCTCTTGACAAAACTTTTACAGAGGCATCGACAACGCATGGTACAGATTTTCTAGCGACAACAGTGATTCAATGGGAAAAAGAAGCCTCTCATGCGCAACTTCTAGGAATGAGAACCATCTATGCACGCTTTGGTGTAGTACTCGGTCGAAAAGGGGGAGCCCTTCCAAGAATGATTCTGCCCTACAAACTATTTAGCGGTGGAACGATTGGATCGGGAAAACAGTGGCTTTCTTGGATTCACATTGACGATGTAGTAAACATGATCTCCTTTGCACTTGAAAATGAAGCGATTCAAGGCGCTCTTAATCTTACAGCACCGAGGCCTGTTACAATGCAGGATTTTGGAAAGACAATCGCGAAAGTATTACGAAAGCCTCATTATTTTCCAATTCCTTCCTTACCCCTACGAATTCTGCTCGGTGAAATGAGTACACTTGTGTTAGATGGCCAAAGAGTTCTTCCTGAAACATCAGTGCAGCATGGATATATACACTCATACTCTAATCTTGAAGATGCTCTGACAGACCTATTGAAGTAAGGAGTTTGAAATGAAGATTGTATTTAAGCAAGCAACCATTTATCCTATTACATCCGCAAAGCTACAAGGTGACGTATTAATAGAAAATAACAAAATTAAAGCAGTCGCACCATTCATTGAACAAACTGGGGATATGGAAGTAATTGATGCACGCGGTCTTCATCTTTTACCTGGCTTTATTGATGTACACACACATCTGGGGCTATATGATGAAGGAACTGGTTGGGCTGGAAATGATGCTAATGAAACTGTTGAAGCCTTGACTCCGCATATCCGCTCTATGGATGGCATTTATCCCCTGGATATCGCTTTTCAAGATGCAGTTCAAAGCGGCGTCACGACGGTTCACGTTCTGCCTGGCAGTCAAAATATTATCGGAGGAACAACGTGTGTTATTAAAACAACAGGCATCAGTATCGATAAGATGCTTTTGCAGGAGCCAGCAGGACTTAAAATGGCACTTGGTGAGAATCCAAAACGTGTGCATAGCCATGGCAACAAAGAATCCATCACACGAATGGGAATTATGGGGATGCTTCGCGAAGCATTCTATGAAGCAAAAAACTACGGAAATGAAGCCGATTTCGGTATGCTTTCTCTTATTAAAGCATTAAACAGAGAAATTCCCGTCCGTATTCATGCACATCGCGCTGACGACATTCTCTCTGCCATCCGTCTTGCGGATGAGTTTGGCCTTGATTTGCGCATTGAGCACTGTACAGAAGGGCATTTTGTTGCAACAGAGTTAGCAAACCGGAATTTAAAGGTATGTGTTGGTCCTACGTTGACGCGGAAGTCAAAAATCGAATTGAAAAATAAGTCATGGAAAACATATCAGATATTAGCAGAGCATGGCGTTGAAATTTCGATTACAACCGATCATCCATACACACCAATACAGTACTTAAACCTATGCGCCGCTCTTGCTGTTCGAGAAGGTTTAGAGGAGCAAACCGCTCTTGAGGGCATTACAATTAATGCTGCTAGAAACCTAAGACTCGATCATCGCATCGGCAGCCTTGAGGCAGGAAAAGATGCGGATATCGTGCTTTGGTCACATCACCCATTTCATTATCTAGCAAAGCCCTTTCTTACAATGATTGATGGGAAAATTATTTACAAAAAAAACACATAAAGTATGTTTCTGTTCCTTAACAAGATAAAGTATCATACCTTTGTATAAACCTCATATAACCATAGTCAATTTGTCACATTTCGTTTTTTCAAATTGATGAATGGGGAAGGCAAATGGTGCGCCACCAGCATTCAGGTCTGGTTCTAGTGGGTTCGATTCCCACCCCGAAATTTTTTAAAATGCTTGATACAAAAAATTTCGAGGGTGGGTTGTAGTCCGTCAAACTACACGAACGTTCTGCCCTCGCTTAAGGAGGATGCAAAATGTTAAAAAAACGCGACCTACAAGAATGTCACGCTTTATATGACCTGCTGGTGCACCCTGAAGTCTTCCCTTTTGTGCGTCAAAAAGCATATTGTTATGATGAATTTCTCTTTTTGACAAAACAGACAATAGAGGCAGAAGAACGAGGAGAAACTATCTCTCGTACGATTCTAGATGAATGGGGAAATCCAATCGGTACTATTTCCCTGTTTGATATTCAGGACAATGCCGGCTTTCTAGGAACATGGCTTGGTAAGCCATATCATGGTCAAGGATACAATGAACCAGCGAAGGCTGCCTTTTTTCATGAAGTCTTTTTCGAGCTGAACATTAAAACGATTTTCATGAAAATCCGAAAGCTCAATATCCGCTCTATGAAAGCTGCAGAGAAGCTCCCGTACGTCACACTAGCCAATGAATCGAGAAAAGCACTCTATGAAGAAATTAATGTAACTGGCGATCTTTACAATTTATATGAGATTGCAAAAGATCAGTATACGTTGCATACGATGCGTGAAGGAAATACAGTTCACGAAGCACAGCATTTGAAAGAGGCTTAATTCTAGTATACGCTCCGGCAACATTGGAAAACATAGGTAATGAATATGTTGCCGGAGGTGATAAGTATGGATAGCGCAAAAAAGAAACGCGAAAAATCACGAAATAAGCTTTCATCTACACAAGAGGTCTTATATCAAAGAGAATTTAGAAATGCTGACCGTGCGGCAGGTTATAAAACAAAGGGAATTTTTTAAAGAGCGATTCTTCGCTCTTTTTTCTTTTGTGCATAAGTTTTTCCACAAAATTTCCATAGTTGTGAATAAACTGTTAATTCTCTACTCTTATATGCGATGGAATTAGGAGTATTTGTTCCTAACTTTGTGGATAAAAATAATCACAATTGTGGATAATGTGGATTATCCTGTTAATATTTTCATAATACTGGCTTTTTCGACTTCTTTCTTTGTGGATAAGTAATCTTTTCCTCTTTTTATTGTCCCCACAGGGATATGCAGCAAAAGCATCCTGTTTTGCCTTTGAAGCAACAAACTATATAATCAGCTTCCTTATCTTACTAAGAAAAGCGAACACAGTTTGGGCGAAGACAGAGGCGGAGCCCTACTTATACTGTATTCCTAAAATTTCCGACTACGTCGAATTTGCTTCTAGCTAGAAAGTTATTCTTTCTTACAGTGTGAAAAAGCCTTGCTGCGTATATATACGGAAGCAAGGCTTAGCATTAATGAACAGGCTGCATAAGAACACGTGGCCGTTCTTGTACTACATTTTCTGTTAAAACAGCATCTACAATTCGAAACGCAGAATATGGACGATAGATGTGCCGCAACGCGTCTTTCATGTGCCGCAGCTTGCCCTCATTTTGCAGCAGCTCCTTCGTTTTTAAGAATATATCCTCTTCTTCTCGAACGACAACAGCTGCTCCGTTTCTTTCAAAATAAAGCGCATTTTCACGTTCCTGTCCAGGAACTGGCTTATATAGCACAACAGGAACTTGCAGGGCTGCTACCTCACTTAACGTAATACCGCCTGGTTTGGTAATGAGACATGAAGCAATACGAAATAATTCGTCCAACTTTTCGACATAACCAAACACCTTGATTATATCTGGCTTCTTCCTGCTTAGCTCTTGCAGCTCCTCCTGAAGCAGCTTGTTTCTTCCGCATACAACGGCTACCTGAAGCTGAGGTACGGTTGAAAATAACTCGCACAGTTCCTTTACATTGTCCAACACACCATGTGCTCCGGCTACGATCAGCAATGTTTTCTTATCAGGAGACAATCCATATTTTGCATACAAGGCATCAGAAATCATGGAAACCTCAAAGCTCGGGCGAATGGGAATACCGGTAACTGCGATTCTTCCTGAAGGAACACCTATTTCTGCCATAACCTGCTTCACAGCATCCGTTGCCACAAAATAACGATCTACATGATGATGAATCCAAATTTTATGAAGACAAAAATCAGTGAGCACATTATACACAGGAATAACCATCCCTGTTTGTTTTTTTAGTTCAGGGACTGCAATAATAGGAAATGTATTAATCACAACATCAGGCTTTTCAAGCTTTAAAATAGCCTTTAAACGCCTTCTTCCAAAATTGGCATACCATGTTGCAATTTTTTTATCATAAATTTTTTCTACGCCATAGTAAAACAAACGATAAAGTTCTTTTCCGATTGTATAGCTTTTTAAATATAAATACCTTGTAATATCTGTAATAACAGGATGTGATTCAGCAAACAGGTCGCACACTATAACATTTTGTATCCCTCTTTGTCGAAACGTTTCCTCTAATGTTTTTGCTACTTGCACATGACCGTTACCGTAATGTGCCGTTAAAATTAATACCTTGGGGTTGTTAATCAAAACAAATCCACTCCTAGCTTACGGTTCTTAATAGCGCCGCTCCAACGGTATTAAAACGAATTTCCTACATCTTCATACGTCCCGAATCTTCCTCGAGCCGGCTGTATACCTTTCGTGGATATGCAACACATTATATAGGACCCCTGCATCCTACTATACTATTTCATCATTATACTTATCTACAAATGCTTTCGCAACTTGCTGTTTATATAAAGCATACTGCTTATCTTACTTCTTAATTCTTAATTCTTGTCATAATTCAAAATTCCCTTTTCATTTCTATATTTTACCATATATTTCCTTTTATGTTTCTAATGCCTAAAACGACGATACATCTAAGTATACTCCTTTCTTCTCATTTGCTCTACCTTTTACTGAATATTGCAAGTTTTATTCATCTTACCATCAAGCAATCGCGGGACCCTTGGCTCGCTGAAGCTGCACATGTTCCGCAGCCACGCCGATTGGCGAGCCCTGCCCTTGGGCGAAGACAGAAGCGTAGTTGCCCTTATACTGTATGCCTAAAATTTCCTCATACGTCAAATTCATTTCTAGCTGGCGATTGGTCCTTTCCCGAAGTGTGAAAAAGGGTGCTTCCAAAGGCGACGCACTACACATCGACTTTAGGAGCACCCTTTCTTTTTTATTCCTTAGCTTCGCATCAGAATTTCCTTTGCATGTTCCACATTTTCTTCCGTAGGCGGTTCTACCCCAGCTAATGGATACTTTAATCCAAGTGCCTCCCACTTATAAACGCCCAGCTGATGATAAGGTAAAATTTCTATCTTTTCCACATTCTCAAGCGTGTTAATAAAAGCTGATAAACGTACCAAATCCTCTTCATAATCTGTTACACCAGGAACAAGTACATGACGAATCCATACAGGCTTATAAATATCGGACAAATAGCGGGCAAATGTTAAAATATGTTCATTCGGCTTTCCTGTTAGTTTACGATGCTTTTTAGAATCAATATGCTTCAGGTCAAGCAAAACTAAATCGGTATACAGCATTAATTCTATGAGCTTCTGCTGAAACTCCTTATCCTGGGAATAACAGCCTCCTGAAGAATCAATGGTTGTATGGATACCTAGCTGTTTGCACCCCTTAAACAATTCAATCAAGAAGTCAATCTGCAAAAGCGGTTCTCCCCCGCTAACAGTAATTCCGCCTCCTGACGCCTCCATAAACGGGAGATAGCTTTTTACATCCTCAATAATCTCTTCTACAGTAACCTCCTTTCCTTTCCCAATTTCCCATGTGTCTGGATTATGACAATATTGACAGCGCAATAAACATCCTTGCATAAATACAATATAACGAATTCCAGGACCATCTACCGTTCCGTATGACTCTATTGAATGAATGTAACCTTTCATCTCGGCTCCTCCCTCAGAAATAGCCTCCCTGCCCTGCGCAGGGAGGCTGTAACATACAATCCAGTCTTTCCTTGTTACATGTTTCCGTGCATTGTACGATTAATTACATCTATTTGCTGTTCACGAGTGAGCTTAATGAAGTTTACTGCATAGCCGGATACACGAATCGTAAGCTGCGGATATTTCTCTGGATGCTCCATTGCATCGAGCAATGTATCACGGTTAAATACATTAATGTTTAAGTGATGACCTTCCTTCACTGAGTAGCCGTCCAGCATAGATACAAGATTGCGCACCTGCGTTTCTATTTCCTTGCCTAACGCCTTCGGGATGATAGAAAACGTATTGGAAATACCATCTAATGCATGCTCATACGGCAGCTTTGCAACGGATAACAATGATGCAAGCGCTCCCCTTGTATCACGGCCATGCATCGGATTCGCACCCGGAGCGAACGGTTCACCTGCTCTTCGACCATCTGGCGTGTTTCCCGTCTTCTTACCGTATACAACGTTAGAGGTAATCGTCAAGATAGACATAGTATGCAATGAATTACGATAAGTACTATGCTTACGCAGCTTGGTCATAAAGCGTTTTACTAAATCTACAGCAATTAAATCTACACGATCGTCATTATTGCCATATTTCGGGAAGTCTCCCTCAACTTCAAAATCAACAGCAATACCATTCTCGTCACGGACCGGCGTTACTTTTGCGTATTTAATTGCGCTTAAGGAATCAGCTACAACAGATAGCCCCGCAATGCCCGTTGCCATTGTACGGAGGATTTTTGTATCATGAAGCGCCATTTCAATACGCTCGTAGCTATATTTGTCATGCATATAATGGATCACGTTCAATGTATTAATATACAACTCCGCAAGCCACTCCATCATGTTGTCAAACTTATGCATAACCTCATCAAAGTTTAGTACCTCTGATGTAATTGGAGTAAGCTCCGGTGCAATTTGTACCTTCAGCTTTTCATCCTTCCCCCCATTAATCGCATATAGCAAAGTCTTTGCAAGGTTCGCACGCGCTCCGAAAAATTGCATTTGCTTACCGATTCTCATTGCTGATACACAGCATGCGATCCCGTAATCATCGCCGTACTCTGGACGCATGATATCGTCGTTTTCATATTGAATAGCTGATGTTTTGATAGACATCTTCGCACAGTAGTTTTTGAAGCCCTCTGGCAATTGCTTAGACCAAAGTACTGTTAAGTTTGGCTCTGGTGCTGGACCTAGATTATCTAGCGTATGCAGAAAACGGAATGAGTTTTTTGTTACAAGCGGGCGGCCGTCAAGTGCAATACCGCCAATGGATTCTGTAACCCAAGTCGGGTCACCTGAGAACAATTCATTATAGTCTGGCGTTCTTGCAAATTTTACAAGGCGAAGCTTCATAACAAAGTGATCGACAAGCTCCTGTGCTTGTTCTTCTGTTAAAGTACCATTTTGCAGATCGCGTTCAATATAGATATCTAAAAATGTGGACGTACGTCCTAAGCTCATCGCAGCACCATTTTGCTCCTTAATCGCCGCTAAGTAAGCAAAGTATAACCATTGAATAGCCTCTTGCGCGTTTATTGCCGGCTTAGAAATATCACATCCATAGGAAGCCGCCAGCTGCTTCAACTCCGCTAAGGATCGAATTTGTTCAGATAATTCTTCACGAAGACGTATCGTTTCTTCATTCATCGCTTTTCCTGTTGTTTGCAGGTCCTCCTTCTTCTCCTCTATGAGACGATCTACTCCATATAACGCCACACGACGATAATCACCGATAATTCGGCCTCGACCATATGCATCTGGAAGACCCGTAATAATTCCTGATTTACGTGCCGCCTTTATTTCATCTGTATATGCATCAAATACACCCTGATTGTGCGTTTTACGGAATTCACTAAAAATACGACTAACTTCCGCATCGACCTTAAAACCGTAGGACTCACACGACTGCTCCGCCATGCGAATACCGCCAAACGGCTGAAGAGAGCGCTTAAACGGTTTGTCTGTTTGGACACCGACTACCGTTTCCAAATCTTTATTTAAATAGCCAGGACCATGAGACGTAATGGTAGATATGATGCTTGTGTCCATATCCAACACGCCACCGTTCTCGCGCTCCTGCTTCGTGAGCTCCATGACCTGCTCCCAAAGCTTTTCTGTCGCCGCTGTTGCCGCTGCTAAAAAGCTGTCATTCCCTTTATAAACGGTTACATTATCTAAAATAAAACTGCGAACATCAATTTCATTTTTCCATTTTTCACCCTTAAACGCTTGCCATGCATTTACTGCTTTTTCAATTGTCTGTGTCATCCAAATTTCCTCCATTCCTAAATTAATACAGAGATTTTTTTTGGTTATAACAGTTCTTACACATATCATACTATGCTTCTAACTGTTCGAAAGAAGGAGATGTGACACAATTGTGAAAGAATGAGCAAATAAGTGTGAACATAGAAAACTGCAAGCAATTTTATTTAAGTCCCTCTTTTTCTCTGGCACTTCTCTTAAGACTAAGTCCGGCATGATCATCATAAAAGCTGTAACAGTCAATCTCCATCAACTGTTAAAGCTCCATCTCGGAAAATCTCGTAATTGCTTATGTAGGACAAGCACGGACCTTGTACGAACAGCTCGTCCATTTGTTTTTTACCTTTGATCCAAGAACCTAACGTAAGAAATAGCGGATATACGAACAACAACCTCCTCTTGCAGCCCCTCTGAAGCTTGATTCCCTGTGCTAAGAATCATCCCGTCATCTATCACAGAAAGAACTGTGCCTTCTACTGCTTCCGTTGCTGTTATAACTTGTACTACTTCTCCCGCACAAATACGCAATATATCATAAAACATGCTTTCCCTCCTTTTTCCTTCAAGACTCACGGATGGACGAAATGCTCGCAAATGGCAAAACGACACTAACAGTGGGTGTTTCTTGCAATCGCATATAATCCTCCTTCACCTCGATAACGACCCCCTTTAGAACACCAGAATTCGTTACAACCTCAGCTTCTTGGTACAAAAACTCCTCGGCAATCATTCGAAAAGATATACCTGTGCATTCCTTTGGAAAACTGCAGGAAGAAGCCATTGGCTTGTCCGATGCATCCATCTCTTGAATGGCTTGCTTCGTTTGCTGCTGAATATACCGTGCAAACTTTTGGGAGAATAATATATCTTCAATTTTAGGGAGGAGGTGTTTGTCCAAAATAAGCTTGATTTGCTTTTCTAAAAATTGCGCAATCATGCTTGAAAACTTATTGACCATACTTAAATATCCCTTCTTCACAATCATACAGCGCTAGATAAAGAAAACTCGCCGATTGGCGAGCCCTGCTCTTGGGCGAAGACAGAGGCGTAGCCCTACTTATACTTTATTCCTAAAATTTCTCACTACGTCGAATTGTCTTCCTGCTAGAAATTTATACTTTCTTAAAGTGTAAAGAAAACTCGCCGATTGGCGAGCCCTGCCCTTGGGCGAAGACAGAGGCGTAGCCCTACTTATACTTTATTTCTAAAACTTCTCACTACGTCGAATTGTCTTCCTGCTAGAAATTTATACTTTCTTAAAGTGCAGGCAAACCGCTTTTCCTTTATCAATGTATACAACCATGAACTTCTTTGTGAAAGGACAGGCGCACATTATTTCAGAAAATGTTGTGCACTTCGATGAATGAGGAAGTGAAACAAATCCTAATCTAAGGTTGTATGGAAACTACCCGTCACCTATCACATTTTATTTATGATTTAAAATAAAAAAGGAGTATCTATATATGCGCAAAACAAAAATCGTTTGTACAATTGGTCCTGCAAGTGACAGCGTTGAAATGCTTACACGCCTACTGAAGGCTGGGATGAATGTCGCCCGGCTCAACTTCTCACACGGCACCCATGAGGAGCACCAAGCCCGCATTCAATCGATTCGGGAAGCTGCCAAGCAAACAGGAAGTACAATTGCTATTTTACTGGATATTAAAGGACCAAAAATCCGTACCCATAATTTCGAAAACGGACAGGCTGAATTAGAGGATGGATCGGTAGTAACAATCTCCATGCAGGAGGTATTAGGAACCGCAAGCAAATTCTCCGTTACATACGAGGGTTTGTATGATGATGTAGAGGTTGGTTCACATTTACTGATTGATGACGGCCTACTGGAGCTTGAGGTTGTTGAAAAGACAAATGGTGAATTACAGGCAAAGGTCCTCCATGGAGGACTGATAAAAGATCATAAAGGTGTAAACGTTCCAAATGTCAAAATCCGGCTTCCAGGTGTGACGGAAAAGGATGTACAAGACATTATTTTTGGAGTCGGACAAGATGTTGATTATATCGCAGCCTCCTTTGTACGAAAAGCAGAAGATATTCTGGAGGTAAAGCATATCCTCTCCATGCATCATGCTCTGCACATTGGGGTCATTGCAAAAATCGAGAATCAGGAAGGAATTGCTAATATTGATTCTATCCTAGAAGCAGCTGATGGTTTAATGGTTGCACGCGGTGATATGGGAATTGAGATAGCCGCAGAAGAAGTGCCAATCATTCAGAAAGCACTGATTAAAAAGTGCAACCTAGCAGGAAAGCCTGTTATTACCGCAACCCAAATGCTTGACTCGATGCAGCGCAACCCGCGTCCAACGCGCGCAGAAGCATCCGATGTTGCCAATGCCGTATTTGATGGAACAGATGCCATTATGCTTTCTGGAGAAACTGCAGCTGGTCAATATCCTCTTCAGTCTGTACAGATGATGAATCGTATTGCCGCTCGTGTTGAGCAATCATTGCACTCTTCGAACTTACAGCACGATCATATGGATCAGCAAGCAAAAACTCCTGAAATCATCGGACAAGCCGCTGCCCATGCTGCTCTCTCTTTGCGGGCAAAAGCGATTCTTGCATCGACTATGAGCGGCTATACAGCAAAAATGATTTCAAAATACAGACCACAGGCGCCCATTCTCGCAGTTACATGTGATCAAGCAGTACAGCGGCAGCTCTCACTTATTTGGGGCGTACATGCATTATGGTCCGACAGCATCCACACAACTGATGAAATGATTCAAAACTCAGTTATAGCAGCGAAAAACGCAAATCTGATTGCAAAGCAGGATGTTGTCATTATTACAGCAGGTGTGCCTGTCGGAGAGGTCGGAACAACAAATTTGCTGAAGGTCCACATAGTGGAATAGGAACCTTCTTATTAATTATGTAAGAAAACGGATGAGAAGCAAATGCGCTTGACGCATCTCTTCCTTTTCTCTACACAAATGAAAGAGATGAATATCGCTCATCTCTTTCATTACATATATTATACAATTCTTGTTTTTCCTCTATCTACATTATAATGCGGTCCATTCCAAAGCTGGATCCATTTTCGAATAGCCGTTACCATAATGATAACGCCGAGGATGAGCATAATAATAGATAATATGCCATTTAGAACGTTATAGCCTTTAGACGCCGCATTTAAATATACATTTGTAACCATCCAATATCCTGCATAATTGACTGTTACATATAAGTATGCCAACGGAATGAGGCAAGTCAACACATATACTCTTTTATCAGCTATTTTCAAAATAACCGTTGCCCCTATAATTAATCCGATAGATGCCATCAACTGGTTTGACACTCCGAATAATGCCCACACGGAACCAATATCACCAGAGTACAACAAATACCCCCACATAAAGCATGCTAACGCACTTGCAAAAATAGAACCTGGCAGCCAATCGACCTTTTTCAATGGCTTATAGACCTCTCCGAAGAAGTCCTGGATGAGGTAACGTGCTACACGTGTGCCCGCATCAATTGCAGTCAGAATAAACACAGCTTCAAACATAATAACAAATTGGAAGAAATAAGATGCCAAATTTTCAAACCACGGGATAGCAGTGAAAATATATGTCATCCCTACTGCAAGTGTTACCGCACCGCCTGTTCTCCCTTCAAGATTCAGACCGATTTCCCTGCTGAGCTGTGGTAGGTGTTCTACCTGCATACCTAATGTTTTAAATACCTCCGGCGTAGAGTTAATGGCAAAATAATCCGCCGGCTGTAAGGCTACTGCTGCGATTAAAGCCATTACCCCTACTAGCGATTCCACTAACATTGCGCCAAAGCCTACTACTTTAATATCGCTCCAACGATTCAGCATTTTTGGCGTTGTACCTGAGCCTACAAATGCATGGAAGCCGGAAATCGCGCCGCAAGCAATAGTAATAGAAATAAACGGCCAAACTGGACCAGCTAAAATAGGTCCTCCACCATTTACAAACTCTGTTACAGCAGGAAATGGAATGGATGGATTTACTACAAATACTCCAATGATCAGTGCAATAAATACGCCAATTTTCATGAAGCTGCTCAAATAATCACGAGGTGCCAATAAGAACCACACTGGCAGTGCAGCCGCAAAGAATGCGTAAATTGGCAGGATCAGTGACAGTGCTTGCTTGTTAATTGTTAAAAACTCACCTAATGCTGTATGTTGAACGGACGGACCCGCAAATACTGCTGCCATTACAAGAATAAATCCAACTACAGAAGCTCCTTTTAGGTTTCCTGTTTTCTTATAGTACAAACCAACACCCATTGCAATTGGAATTGTACTTCCCACTGCGAATGTGCCCCAAGGATTGTTTTCTAAGGCATGTAGTACGACCATAGACAGCCCAGCCATTGTAATTGTAATGATGAATAGCATTGCCAGGCCTGTACAAAATCCCGCAACAGGACCGAGCTCCTCTTTTGCTACTTCAGATAATGATTTTCCTTCTTTACGCATAGAAGCAAACAATACAACCGCATCATGAACGGCTCCACCGATTACCGCACCAATTAAAAGCCATAGTAAACCCGGAAGATAGCCAAATTGTGCTGCCAAAATCGGACCGACGAGAGGACCAGCAGCTGCAATCGCTGCAAAATGATGACCAAATGCAACCCATTTATTTGTCGGAACATAATCCTTTCCGTCTTGTAAATCATGAGCTGGAGTCGGCTTTGAGTCATCAAGCTTTAAAACCTTTACAGCCATGAACGTACCGTATAAGCGATAAGCAATCATAAGTACACACATTGAACCAATAACAAATGTAACCGCATTCATTCTACTTCATCCTTTCCTATATTCTCCTCTTCTGTTCCCTATCGTACACTATGAAAATATTTTCTTTTTATTTTCATGATAAAAAGCAGCTTTCAGAAAACGAAATGCAGCAGAAAAGAACTAAAATGCAGCTATAAAGAAAACTCGACGATTGGCGAGCCCTGCTCTTGGGCGAAGACAGAGGCGTAGTTGCACTTATACTGTATTCCTAAAATTTCTCGCTACATCGAATGATCTTCCAGCTAGAGATTTATAATTTCTTACAGTGTAAACCGAGCACCTCCTTTAACTCTTTCATATATGTCCGGCTGACCGGTACCTTTGACCCATCCTTCATGGTTAAATTATAAGTGGAGTGAAACCAAGGCTCCATTTCCACAATGTGCTTTAGGTTAATGATAAATGCCCGATGAACACGCATAAATGTATCATGCGGCAGCTTTTTTTCAATTGTGATAAGCGCATCATTTACCGCATATTGTTGCTCTAATGTTTTGATAACGGTTTTGCCATCTACAAGACCTATAAACACAATATACTCCATATCTGCTAATACAATCCGTTCATCAGCCTCAATAGCTAGCTTTCCTGTTCGAGCGCCTCTTATAGGGTTCTGTACAATAAATTCTGTTCTGGTCGGCTGTTTTATCCTTTTAATCTTCTCAAGTGCTTGTTCAATACGACTCTCATCAAATGGCTTTAATATATAATCTAAAGCATTGAGTTCAAATGCCTGCAGTGCATGTTCGTCATATGCTGTAACAAACACAACGATGCTCGGCTGCTGCAGCTCCTTCAGCCGTTTCGCTACATCCAAGCCGCTCTCGTCAGAAAGCTGGATATCCAAAAACACAAGATCAGGCTGCAAGGATACAACCTGTTCAAGCGCCTCTTCGGCAGTTTCTGCCTCCCCCACAATCTCTACCTGCTTTCCGCGGCGAAGCACATACTTCAGCTCCTCACGCGCCAATAGCTCATCATCTACGATAAATGCTTTAAACATACAAATCCCCTTTACTTCAGAATTCGGAAGGCTACTTCTGTTCCAATACCCTGCTCACTCTTAATATAAAAATTCCCTTCCTCTCCATATATCCCCTTCAATCGCGCATGGATATTATGCAGCGCGGTTCCCGTTCCTTGTTCGGAAAAAACAGCTTTTACTCCCAGCTTTGGCAGACGCTCTGCGGGGATCCCCTCTCCATTATCTGCTACAGATACGTATATGTATCGTTCATCTGAAAAAATATGAATATTTACTTCCCTTTTCTCTTGTACTTTACGAAATGCATGGCGAATTGAGTTTTCCACAAGAGGCTGCAGTGTAAAAGGAGGTATTGGTACCTGCTCTAATCCTGGCTCAATTTGAAACAAAACCGTATACTTATTCGGAAAACGCGCCTGCTCAAGCGAAAGATATGCTCCAACATGCTCTAGCTCCTTTTCAAGCGGAATAAGCATATGACGTGCCCCCTGCAGGTTGCTTCGAAAATAAACACTAAGCTTTAACAGCAATTTTCGTGCCTTTTCCGGGTCTATCCGGCAGAGAACAGAAATCGTATTAATCGCATTAAACAAAAAGTGAGGATTTATCTGTGCCTGCAATGCTTTAATTTCAGCATCCTGCAGCAGCTTTGTTTGCTGCTCCGCTTCTGCCAGTTCAAGCTGTGTCGAGAATAATCTAGCTAGTCCTTCTGCAAGTTCCTGCTCCACCTGATCCAGACGACTTGGGTGCTCAAAATATAGCTTTAGCGTGCCGACTATTGTATCATGTACACGCAATGGAAGAATAACAGCTGCCTGAAGCGGACAATCACTCCGAAAACAATTGATTTCGCCCTTTTTCCTTGCTGTAATAATAATTCCCTTTTCTAATACAGCGCGCGTCAGCTTCGTAGCCGGGCTATGCAGCGGAGTATGATGGTCTGAAGCAGCTCCGACATGCGCAAGCACTTGCTGACTATCTGTAATTGCAACCGCATCAGCCCCTGTTAGACGGTGGATAATCAACGCCGCATCCTTACAGGACTGTAAATTCAGTCCTTGACGGAAGTGCGGGAGCGTTTGGTCGGCAATTTGCAGCGCCTTATACGTCTGCAGTGCCTTTGTACGTTCCTCCTCTCTTAAAATCGCCTGAATGATAAACATAAATAAAAGATTGCCCAAGCCATTAATAAAAATCATTGGTACAGCAATGGTACTTACCAGCTCCCATGCCAAATCATACGGCTCGGAAATTAATAAAATAACCCCCATCTGAAACGCTTCAAGAAACATACCAACAAGCACAGCCAGCCACGGAGAGACGATTCCATTCCTGCTATATCGTTTTCCGACCCAACCAGCAGCCAATCCTGCCAATATCGAAGACACCGCACATGCAAAGGCAGTAAATCCGCCTAAAAAATAACGATGCCCCCCCGCAACAAGCCCTGCCCCTAATCCAACAAGCGGACCCCCGAGCAAGCCGCCGATACCGACTCCCATAACACGCGTATTCGCAATAGCATTTGCTGGCTCTACTCCCATCAGCCAGCTCTCATGTACAATTTGAGCACCGTGGATCTCTATACCTGTATAGTTACTAATAACTCCAAACAGGCCAAAAATGACAATAAGAATCCCTTTTTCCTTAAGTCCATTCTCATTTCGCACAATGCGGCGAAATGCCTTCAATCGAGACAATAAAAACGCGACAATAATTAAAACACCAACACGTTCAATCATAAACGGCAATAAACTAAACATCCATGTCACCCTTTTATTTCCATACATCTTTTTCTCTATCATACTACATTGCTATGAAAAAATGGCAATCAATAACATATCAGCATTTCTTCCGCGCACTGCTGTATATTGTACGCATCAGCACTTATATTCTATGAAGGAAAAATTCCTTTTTGTACAGCCTTTATTGTTTTTCTGATTTAATCATGAAGCTGACAGTATATAATATGACAGAGGTTATACGTTTCCTTTATAGCAAAGAATAATAGAAGCAATTACGTATGACATGCATATCTAGAAAGGAGATTAAAATGGGATTCCACGATCAAAAAATTTTACCCGCTGTACGTCATATCAAGGATCTAGAAAAATTATTACATAGTACATACGAGTATCTTGTCATTTTAGATATACATATAGCACAGCTAAACAGCATTATGTCGCTAACAAGAAAGCATAAGAAAAAGGTATTTTTACATATCGACTTAATTCACGGGCTGCAAAACGACGCATACGCCACAGAATATGTTTGTCAGGAGTTTGAACCGTACGGGATCTTATCAACAAAAACAAATGTGATTTTAAAAGCAAAGCAAAAAGGAGTTGTTACAATCCAACGCATTTTTCTGATCGATTCCTCCTCCCTTGCAAAAAGCTATGTGCTATTACAGAAAACAACACCGGATTATATAGAAGTTTTGCCAGGGGCTCTTACACAAGTCATTACTGAAATACATGAACAAACAGGAATCCCTATTATCGCGGGAGGATTTATTCGTACAGTAACTGACATTGAACAGGCTTTGCAAGCGGGTGCAGCTGCGATTACTACCTCCAACACAGAACTATGGAAAAAGTACGGGGAATTTACGAAAAAATAGTTAAAGTACGATTGACATCGCTTACATCATTGCGTTATATTAAAAATAAGTTAATATAAGTGACGGAGAAATAGAGATCCACACCTGTACAGTTCTGCCTTAGGCAGACTTATGTAGGTGTGGATTTTCTTATTTTTAAAGAATGGCCATTCGTAGACCGTACCTCTATATGAGACTTAAAATACTATATTAATAGGGGGCTGCTATGTCTTCATTCTGGGGCGAGCTAATTGGTACAATGGTACTCATTACATTTGGTGCCGGTGTCTGTGCTGCTGTGACGTTAAAAAAGTCATTTGCACAAAATGCCGACTGGATGGTTGTTACAATGGGTTGGGGATTGGCTGTCGCAATTGCTGTCTATGTTTCTGGACCAATCAGCGGTGCACATCTAAACCCGGCATTAACAATGGCTTTAGCATTTAACGGGAGCTTCCCTTGGGAGCAAGTTCCTTCTTACATTGCAGCACAGCTGATTGGTGCATTTCTCGGTGCAGGCCTTGTAGTACTGCATTATTTACCTCATTGGAAAGAAACTGAAGATGCTGGCGCAAAGCTAGGTGTTTTTGCCACTGAACCAGCCATTCATCATACGTTTGCCAACTTGCTTAGCGAAATTATTGGTACATTTATACTTGTATTTGGTATTTTAGCAATTGGTGCAAACAAGTTTACAGATGGTTTAAATCCGTTTATTGTCGGCTTCTTTATCGTAGCAATCGGCCTATCCTTAGGAGCAACAACAGGGTATGCAATTAACCCTGCTCGTGACTTAGGACCCCGCCTGGCACATTTCTTCCTTCCAATACCAGGCAAAGGGAAATCTAACTGGAAATATGCGTGGATTCCGGTCGTTGGTCCTTTACTAGGAGGCTCTCTAGGTGGAATATTTTATCACTCTGCATTTGAAGGAAAAGAGTCTCCTGCATTTGTTTATGTGGGAATTGTAACTGTTCTTATTCTATTATTATCATATACGCTAGGTACTAAACCAGATTATAAAAATGCGAAAAAAACAGCTGCTTAAGGAGGACGTATTATGGAAAAGTATATTCTATCATTAGATCAGGGTACTACAAGCTCTCGTGCAATTTTATTCAATAAAAATGGTGAGATTGTACATTCAGCGCAAAAGGAATTTACACAATACTTCCCGAATCCAGGCTGGGTAGAGCATAATGCAAATGAGATTTGGGGATCCATTTTAGCAGTTGTTGCTTCTTGTTTAAGCGAAGCGAATGTTAAAGCAGAGCAAATCGCCGGCATTGGGATTACAAACCAACGTGAAACAGCTGTTGTGTGGGAAAAAGAAACAGGAAATCCTATTTATAACGCTATTGTTTGGCAATCCCGCCAAACATCCGATATTTGTGAAGAGTTAAAAGCAAAAGGCCATGAACAAACAGTACGAGCTAAAACAGGATTATTAATTGATGCGTACTTTTCAGGTACAAAAGTGAAATGGATTCTTGATCATGTAGAAGGTGCACGCGAAAAAGCAGACCGCGGCGAGTTATTATTCGGCACAATCGATACATGGCTGACATGGAAGCTGTCCGGAGGTAAAGCACATGTGACCGACTATTCCAATGCATCCCGTACACTTATGTACAACATTCACGAATTGAAATGGGATGATGAGCTATTACAAATGTTAACCATTCCAAAAAGCATGCTTCCAGAAGTTCGTCAGTCCTCTGAAGTGTATGCCCATACAGTGGATTACCACTTCTTCGGTCAAAACGTTCCCATTTCCGGTATTGCAGGTGATCAACACGCTGCAATGTTTGGGCAAGCGTGCTTTAGTGAAGGCATGGTAAAAAACACGTACGGTACAGGGTGCTTTATGCTCATGAATACCGGCGAAAAAGCAGTAGCTTCAGAGCATGGACTATTAACAACAATTGCATGGGGCTTAAACGGAAAAGTTCACTATGCATTAGAAGGAAGTATTTTTGTGGCAGGCTCCGCCATTCAGTGGCTGCGGGATGGACTGCGTATGTTTGCAGATGCAAAGGAAAGCGAAGTCTACGCGTCGCGTGTAGATTCAACAGAAGGTGTGTATGTCGTTCCAGCATTTGTTGGGCTTGGAACACCATATTGGGATAGTGACGTACGCGGCGCTGTGTTTGGTATGACTCGCGGTACAACGAAAGAGCATTTTATCCGTGCAACTCTGGAGTCACTCGCATATCAAACAAAAGATGTGCTGGATGCGATGGAAGCAGATTCCAGTATTAAGTTAAAGACATTACGTGTGGATGGGGGAGCCGTAAAGAATAATTTCTTAATGCAATTCCAAAGCGATATATTAGGAGTGTCTGTGGAGCGCCCAGTTGTCAATGAAACGACAGCACTTGGCGCAGCATATTTAGCTGGTCTGGCAGTAGGCTATTGGAACAGCCAAGAGGAACTGACAGCACAATGGAACCGAGAGCATTGTTTTGAGCCTCACATGGAAAAAGAGCAAAGTGAACAATTGTATGCAGGCTGGAAGAAAGCAATTTTCGCAACAAAGGCTTTCAAATAAATGTAAATTGTAGTATGATGTAAACAAGTTAATAATTTGGCAGGAGATTTGGAGAGACCACAACTCGTTATGATATATTTTCATAGCGTTGTTTGTGGTCTCTCTTTTTTTATCAAAAAAAGGGGGTATACACATGTTTTCAAGTAAACAAAGAAAAGACGTATTAGCACAGGTTCACAAACAAAACGTAGACGTGATTATTATAGGCGGAGGAATTACAGGCTGCGGCATCGCGCTCGATGCAGTAACACGCGGATTATCAACGGTAGTATTTGAAATGCAGGATTTTGCGGCAGGCACATCAAGCCGCTCTACAAAGCTGGTACATGGGGGGCTTCGCTACTTAAAACAATTTGAAGTCAAAATGGTGGCAGAGGTTGGAAAAGAGCGGGCTATTGTATATGAGAACGGTCCGCATGTGACAAAGCCTGAGTGGATGCTTCTTCCTCTTCACGAGGGAGGCACATTCGGTAAATTTTCCACGTCAATTGGCTTAAGAGTATACGACTTTTTAGCAGGTGTAAAACGCAGTGAACGCCGCTCTATGCTAACAAGGGAGAAAACGATCCAAAAAGAGCCTTTGTTAAAGCAAGACGGTCTAAAAGGTGGAGGCTACTATGTAGAGTACCGAACAGATGATGCCCGATTAACAATTGAAGTATTAAAAGAAGCGGTTACGCGTGGTGCGAAAGCCGTAAATTATGCCAAGGTACAAGGCTTTTTATATAACGATGGGAAAGTCTGCGGTGTACGAGTAACAGATGTTATCGAGGGCAAGGTTTACGAGGTGTATGCGAAAAAGATTGTAAATGCGGCAGGCCCATGGGTAGATCAATTGCGGGAAAAGGATAACTCAAAAAAGGGAAAACAGCTCCAATTATCAAAAGGTGTACACCTTGTTATTGATCAAAGCCGCTTCCCGCTCAAGCAAGCTGTTTATTTCGATACACCGGACGGACGTATGGTATTTGCGATTCCGCGAGATGGAAAAACATATATTGGCACAACGGATACCTTCTATAAAGATGACGCAGCAACACCAAAAATGACAGCAGCAGACCGAAAATACATTCTTGATGCCATTCATTATATGTTCCCAGGAGTTCACATTTCTGAAAAGGACATTGAATCAAGCTGGTCTGGTGTACGTCCGCTCATTTACGAAGAAGGAAAAAATGCATCGGAAATTTCTCGTAAGGATGAAATTTGGCAGTCTGATAGCGGCTTAATTACAATTGCGGGAGGCAAGCTGACAGGATACCGAAAAATGGCGGAAATGGTAGTCGATCGTATTGCTGAGCTATTAAAGCAGGAAGGACACCCTCCTATCCCTGCCTCTCAGACAAAGAATATGCCAATCTCAGGAGGACACGTAGGAGGCTCCAGCCGTCTCTCTTCCTTTATTGAGAAAAAAGTGCAAGAGGGGAAACATTATGGACTAACCGAGCAAGAAGCGCGGAAATTTGCTGCATCTTATGGTTCAAATATCGATATTCTATTCTCTCTTGCACAGCAGCATAAAGAGGAATCGATTCGCTTAAATATGCCGGTGACAGTACTTTTGCCGCTTATTTATGCAATGGAATATGAAATGGCGGCCACACCTGTAGACTTCTTCATCCGTCGCACGGGAGCGTTATTTTTCCGAATCGATTGGGTCCGCACATGGAAGGAGCCTGTTATAGACTATATGGCACAACATTTAAACTGGAGTACACAGGAGAAGCTGCGCTTTGTACAGCAGCTGGAAAAAGAAATCCATGACGCAGTGGTCCCAATTGATGAAACAAATAAAGATTCACTTGGAGCATAAAAGCCGAAGGGGACTCCCCTCGGCTTTTTTACACTTTAAGACAGTATACATTTCCGGCCAGGAGCATCGTATGCTAGAATCTGCTTTTTAAATATCACCTTTATATAAAGGATTATCCACCTTTACATAGCTATATGATTTCTCTCCTTCTTTCAGCCTCATCGTAAGCAATGCTTTATAATCAACTGTCTGGGCGAAAAAGGCGTCGCGATCCTGCCGAGCGGCTGCACTGTATTCCCCCGCTAGACCTTGGAACAGATATTCACAAATTCGTCTTACCTCTGCCCAGCACACCTCCTCTAAAAGATTCATATGTTTGGAGAGCAGATAGACAATTTCCCCTAAATGATTTTGTATAACTGTATAAAAAACTTTATTTTGCATCTCAATCAATGAGGATGTGAGAATGGCTGAATCCTGGTAAAAGTCTACAGATAAGGCAGCTTGCTCTAAGCGCGGCTTGTATATTCTTGCTCCTCCCCAATCCCGGAATAGCATGCGGACGATACAACCATCACGAAAAACAGGAATGCTATTCTGCAAGTGTCCCTCAAGACCAATTCCGTATTTCACCATCAGCGTTACAAATCCTTCTAAAGCCAGTGACGCATACTCTGAAAACCATTGAAATGCAGCTTGCTCAAGCGATTTGCTCCCAAGCTTCTGTTTGTACTGATAAATGAGTTCAAGTAAAATCGGCTGATCGCTTACGAGCGATTCACTGTAAAGCGCTGTACCCGTAATGGCCAACTCTTGTTCCTCCACTGTAACCTGCTCCCGCAAAACAAATGAAAGATTGCGCTTCTTTTGCTCATCCTGGGACCGAAAGCTGCCTCCTCCCCATTCATATACAGGAACGAAGTGCTGGCTTAGCTGCTGCTCCCTCCCCATCACAGCTTGCAGCAGTTCTGTAAATACAGCAGCATTATTTGCAGTTTGCGGAGAAATCGAGCGAATTGTGGATGTCATTTGGGCACGTAGAGCTGCTTTCACAACCAAGCTTTCCGCTTGTACTGTCCGAAATGATGACAGTGCAAAGCTATTCACTTCATAGTCTTTTAGAATGACAATTACCCCATTCTCCAGCTCATCCTGATACACTACAGGAATAACATGCTGCAATTGCCATGGATGAACCGGAACCGGTACATAATCGCTCAGGGACAGATTTCGATAACCGAGTTCCTTCTCCATTGCTCGCTCCAGCCCCAGAAATACTGTAAACAGCTCCCTTCCCTTGACAATTCGTTGCTCTATCCACTCCCGATGTATAGCAAGAAAACGAAGCGGTATACTATTTTCAAATTCCGGAGCGTACCGCATGACCTCACAAGCGTCCATTCCCATTCTTGTTTTTGCACACGGATGAAGATTATGACCAAGTACAGAGAATTGTTCAAACAATAATTCCGCATGAAACGAACGGCTTTGCTGTTTTTGGTAAAGCGCATACTGAATTGTAGTTTCATCTTCGATTTCTGACACGTATTTTCGATACTTCCAATAAGCCAACGATAGGGCTAGATTGGCACTGCTGTCTTCCAATTCAAGAAGCAATGCTCCCCAGCTAGAATTAGCTTGAAAAAGATGGATCAACTCCGAAACAGATGTGTATGTATACAGCTCCTCTGCTTTAAGATGAAAAACTGCTTCTCCGCCCTCCATTCTCTGAAACGCGTACATCTGCCGAATTGGAATAAAAAGCAGCTCGCCACTCTCCAATGTATACACCTTATACGAACCATCTTCCAGCAGAGGAACAGGCTTTTGCGGGGAAACATTATGTAAATCGTACGATGTTGAATAGATTCCATCTATATCCTCTCTCATGAGCGACATGACAAAGCGCTGCAATGTAGCGGTTCTCGCTTCTGGTACACTATTCGCATAGTATGGAAGTAAATACGGTGCTTGCTCCTCCAGCATAGAAACAACATCTTGTTCTTCCCGCGTAAGCGTAAGCTCCTGAATCATAACTCTGCCTCCGCCAATGGATTTCGTACCTTCGCAAATGTATAGTCCGTCACATCTCCCTTAAGACGCATGCTCGTCATCGCCTTTAAATCCATATAAGGAGCAAACAATGCGGTCTCATCCTCCTTGGCATATGCCTGAATCACTTCATCCTTCTTCAAAAGAGAGAATACCCTCCGGCAAACAGCTGCAACCTGTCTCCAAAGCTGATCCTCTGATACATCGAAATACCGAACGAGACATGCAATCAACTCGCCAAAATGATTTTGAAAAACAGGATAAAATGTTTTGTTCCACAAATCCTCGCCGTTTTTCGCCCGAATTGCAGATCCTTCGTAAAGAGATATGTTCATTCCTTGCTTCTTTAAGCGCTCCTCTAATATACGAACACCACCGAAGTCACGGATAAATAGACGAGAAGGCTCTCCTTTATCCAGCACAATGATACTATTTTGCAGATGTCCCTCCATGCTAATCCCATACTTGCTCATTAGCGTTAACATAGGAGGAATACATATTTCCGCATATGCAGCTAGAAAAGCTATAACGTTCTCCTTAATCTGCCCTTTGCTTGCAAAGCGCTCAATCACCTCCGCAACAATCGGTTTGTTTTGGAACGGTGATTGTGCGATTAAGGCTGCACATGGCATCATCACTTCTCCTGACTCAATAAATTGCTCTGGATTTTCGCGCAAAATCGCTGCTGCATTTTTGCGAAGAAGTACCTGTTGGTCTTGTGATAACCCCTTATCACTCGGATTATAGTAAATTCCTGCCTGTTCTTCTAAAATACGAAACTGATTTTGAAAGTATTGTTCCTTCTGCTGAATGCTGCGCAGCAAACGAGATAGCATAGGACCATTTTCAACTGAATTAGGGGAAACTGTCCGTATCGCACCCGTTGTTTGTACATTTACAGCTGTTTTAATATGGTGCTTATTATCAGTACGCCTTCCAAGCGGGGCTAATGAACGAAATGACATAAGAGCTGCAGTAGGTATCGCACTATCCCGCAGCAAAATTAAGTCTTTTCTCCCTAAAGCGCTCTTATGCAGCACAGGAATCGTATGCTCCCATTGCCATGGATGAAGCGGAATGATTTCATATGCTCCTGCCTCTTCCCCAACTTCATTTCGCACACGTTCTGCTAGACCCTCGTATTCATCGTATAAAAAATCGGTAACGCTTTTCTCATCCGTACATACGGAAACCGCGCACTCCTTTCGCACCGCAGCTAATTTAACAGCAGGCTGTGCTGCAAACTCGGGAGAATAGCGAATAACATCATCCTTGCTCATACCCATCTTTATTTTTGCTCCAGGATGAAGCGGATGACCTTCAATTACACATTGCTCATAAAAAATAAGCGAGCTGAAACTGTCCTCTCTTTCTAGCCTATCCTCCACCCATTGAATAGATGCTTGCTCAAGGGATTGGCGCCGGTCTCCAGCGGCAGCAAGAGCGAGTATATGGTTTTCCTCGCTGTTTCTCAGCTCATCTCGAAACCGCTCGTATTGCTTTGTATGCTGGATCCAGCCTTCCTCTCTTACCAAATCAAGCAATTCCTCAGAACTCTTGATAACTCTCCTATCTCCACTGTCTATCATATGTATATCATCCATATCAAATCTTCCAAACGAAAGAATTCTCTGAACGCTTGCCTGCAAGGATCGGTTTCCTGAAAGCTGTATGTATAACAAAGGCGGCCTTAGTTTAACATGCTGTGGTGGAATAAGCTGTTCGCGCACAAGTGCCTGCAGCAATCTGTGCAATATCATAATCTCACTCTCCCTTTTTCTCTAAGCATATCACATGCCTACACGGAAAGAAATTGAACCTCCTGCCCATGCAAGAGGTTCTTTTCTTTAGCCTTTTCTTAAGCTATTTTTATAAGCTTCCTTCACAACCGGAAGCTCTTCTTCCTCTACCGTATGCTCATTAATATCCTTATGGATAATCGCATTATCTGGCAGTGTCGGCTCGTGTCCTTTTTTCTTATGGTTAAATGCTTTGCCTCTTCCCATCTTCTTCCCTCCTTTGTCGATTTTAGTATGGGAAAAAATGATGAGAACTATAACACGAGAGAAATTTGTTATATTTCCACGGAAATAGTTTTTTGTTTCGACATGGTTATACATAAAAAGCATAAGTGCCCCTTTAGTTAAAAATATGGTCTTTATCATTCCTCTTTCCAAGTTATAAAAACTTATTTCCATAAAAGTAAATGATATAATTGATTCTATACATATCAATTTGAAATTAATTAAGGAGAGGTGACTTTGAAAAACTTATCTCTGACTCAGAAAAAATGGTGGTTATCGGCTCATATATTATTTTCTGCAATCTGGTTAGGAGTTACTGTTACCTTTTTAATCCTGTGCATTAGCGTCTTAAATACTAATGATGGTCAAGTAATAAAAGCCTACTATACGAGTATGCTCCGGCTGGAACAAACTGCGGGTAGAGCCTCACTTATTGGAACAGTTATTACTGGGCTTTTACTTTCTATCTTAACAAAGTGGGGGCTATTTAGATTCTACTGGATTATTACAAAAGAAATTATAACCTTGATTTGTTTGGCTTTAGGATTTATCTTCATTTATTATTGGACTTTAAATGGTATTCATCTCTCAGCAGATTCTATAAATGAGGATTTTATTACAAATCATTATCAACTTATGATTTGGATTATAATACAAGTCAGTCTTTTAGCAATATTATTTATTATATCTGTATTCAAACCTTGGGGCCAACGAATCCAGAGAAGATAAGAAAAGCGGCCAAGGCCCGCCTTTTATGGCAGCGTAGGGGTGGGCCGGAATAAAAGGCGCTTTTTGCCTTTTGCAGGGGTTCAGCCTGAAGTCTGCCATTTTGGGACTTGGGAGCTAGACATCGCCCCGAAAAGTTATACTTTCTTAAAGTGTAAATAAGCAGAAAGTATCCATACACTTTAGATTCGTTGCTTTCATTATCACTTAACAGAGTTTTCCTTTAAACGAAAAACAGTAATGTCACGGTATACCCAAGGCTAAATAAAACACAAAAGGAAGACCCGCATTGGATCTCCCTGTATAAAAACTATCTAGTTCGCATGAAACTTTTCCTTCGCCGCACGCATTTTCACTTTCAGCTCCTGCTCAAGCGCCGCATGTGAACTATTAATTTCTTCTTGGAACTCTTGCAAATATACGGTAAGCTCCTGTTCCTTTTCCTTACGCTGCGCTGGAGGAAGATTAGAAATCAGTGTTAGCATATCTGGTAAATCCTTTGTCAAAAACACCTCAAATTTATGCTGTTGCTCATACATTCGACGTTCCTTATAATATGGAATACTGCTTAGGACAGATGCAGCAATATCTGTGATAGCTTCCTGCATAACAGGATTTACCGCCTTTTTATAATGCTCAATATGCTGCAACGCCTGTCCATACTCCTCGTAAAAATACAGCTTATAAAAGGAAAGGCTGGATTTTCTTAATGGATTTTGATATTCCTTTTCCATGTATCGTCTTACCGTATATTTTGCATCATCAAGCTCTTGCTGCGAAAATTTCTTTTTTCTCTTCAACGCTGTGCGCAGCCTTTTTTGTTCCGGCTTAGTCAGCGAAGCAAAAATCCGATCCTTTGCACTATCATCAGCCGCACAAAACAAAGCATACAAAGCGGCTGGCTCACGGTTCGCTTCATTACGAACCCATTGATATAAGGATGGTTGCTGCGAAAATTCTTGCAGAAAAGAAAGAGATGGACCTGAAAGGCGCATTAACGATTCTGTTGCTCGTTTATACGGTTCTTTCCATGATAGAAACATTCTTCTCCCGATAAAAACCAAGAATGTCGCAGTACCTAAGCCAAGCAGCAGCAATCCTCCCAATACAAGCAAAATAAAAGTCAAAATGCTCATTACAGTCCCCTCTCTATTTCGTTGTATGATGAATTAGCTTTTTCTTCATCTCATCGTTAAAGGAATCCAACTCTCTTACAAAATTGCGGCTTGACTGAATAATACGCTCTGTCGACTCCTCAGACGCCTGAATCGCAGCAAATACATTTTGGAACGACTCGCGAAGCTTATCCATTCCGATGGCCGGATTTTCAAGCAGACGGGTTGTCTCCTCAGTATTTTGTTTTAGTGCACGGGAGTTACTAAGAATCATCGTTTCAATTGCTTCATTTGTCGCGTTCACCGCATCGATTGTTTTGCGCTGATTGTTCAGCGCCAGCTGAATAGAAGCAGAAACAGTTACCACATTTTGTGTCATTGTAATCGCATTGCGAATCGCCTCTAGCAGCTTTTCATTATTTTTCTTAATAATATCAATCGAAGCAATCGACTGCAGCAAAATGCTCTTCGCCTGCTGCATATTGCGAGTGCGAACGAGGATCTTCTCAAGAGCATCGTTAATAAGCGGCTTATCCCGCTGCCGCTCCGGCTTTTGTCGTTCATTCTCAAGCATATCAGATAATCTTCCCCCAAGATACACTTGCCGATCAAGCGCTTGAATTTTCTGCAGCGACTGCTCCTTCAGCATTCCAAGATTAACACTATCCTCCTGCAAATTATCGCGCCCAACAAGCAATGCCTTAATAATTTCCTCAATTTGCTTATCAATAGTTTGATATTTATACACATACGTTTCTAGTGGATTTTTACGAAGCATTTTATATACCATGCGCTTCACTCCAGACGCTTCCAAGGCGTTCGGGTTTAGCTCTGAAACAGCCTTACGGAGGGAGAGCAGTGTTTTTGGAATTTCATCGTGCTTGCCGCTCATCATTGCGGCAACTGGGCGCTTTAAAGCCGAGAGTGTTTCCCCTGCCTCGCGCTGCTCCTTATCTCCGAGAGCAGAAAGCTGAGCCAACACATGCGAAAGATCCCCATGATTCTCACCGCTTAGCTTCTGCACATACATATCCGCTTCCTTATTTAATTCAACAAGCTCGTCCTCACGAATAATAACATCTGCCATTGCCTCCAATTCGCCCTCTGTTGATGAGGATAGGAGTTCTGTTCTTTGTGAATTGTCCAATATAAATCCCTCCCTCATTAGTTCTTGCAGAAAAAACTCACCTACCACCATTTTAAACCAAAAAGATTATATTTAATATTTTTTCGTGTGAAGATATGACAAATTAGGTCTTAAGTCCTAGAAAAATTTAGATAAGGTCCTTCTTTACTCTCTAGCTGGATTGATTCAGACATTTTTTGGTTAATATTTAATATATAGAGGAATTAAGATTTAGAATGGAGGGACCTGAGGTGGCTATTGAAACTAAAATCGAAATAGTATCTTGGGTTATTACAATAGTCTTGTTGTACATCTTTGTACCAAAGCATAAATATCGTGAAGCCCATGTAAGCTTCCTATTCATGCAGGCTCTCACATGGGTGTTTGGCGCCGTAGTAGTAGAATTACATCTCATCGCTTACCCTGTTCGCTTTTTTCATTATGCTTTTCGATCAAGCTTCACATTTGAATATTTTATCTTCCCTGCAGTAAGTGTGTTATTCAATGTACATTTTCCTAAAGAAGGAACATATATCAAAAAAACATTATATACCCTTGTTTTTCCATCTATACTTACGATTAGTGAAGTTTTGCTTGAGAAGTATACAGATAACATTAAGTATATTAAATGGAATTGGTTTTGGAGCTGGTTGACTCTACTGCTTACCCTATATGCATCGTATAAGTATTATCAATGGTTTTTTGCTATACGCAAAACTGATTTACATTGAATAACTTCCGAGTTAGCAATATTTCTTACAGTGCAAATACCCTAGTTCGAGCGAAGTTGATTCACATGACAGCTTCCCTTGTGTTCCTCACTACGGAAGACGCTTTTTGCCTTTTGTAGAGATGGTTATTCGACTGCAAAGGGCTAGAGCTAGCCACCCCCCCAAAAAAAATTACCCTTTCTTATTTTCAAAATATAAAGGCACCCTTAAAACAGGTGCCTCACTACCATAACATAGGTTTCGTAACCATAAACCAAAGCATTATCATCAGCAAAATGAGATAAATCCAAACGGAGCGATGGAGCTTTTGCACCAACGCTTCCTTGTCCTCTCCCGTCTCCTCAAATTTGCGAATTGTCGGAGAAAATGCACGTGCCAAAAAAAATAAAGAAGCCAATAAAATGAACACGGTCATCACAATCCATGGTGTTGTCCACGACCAAGAACCTGTAACCGCCAATAAGACTCCAGAAATAACCAATACATGTCCAGCATGCTTCGCTAAATATACAGCAGCTCGAAACGTATCAAGATAAGCTTGTTCCATTTGTGTCTCTGCTTGGCGCAGCTTTTTGATTGTAGAAAACAAAACAAAGAATGGACCGATTGATAAAATGGCACTAGCTATATGTATATAAAGAAAGAACTGATACAGCATGCGCTTACATTATACCGCACGGAACTCGTGAACCCACACTCTCATATGTGGAAGCCAAGGCATGCCTGGATGGATAGACAAAATAGATTGTTTGTATGCTTCTACATTTTCAAAACCCTCTTGCTGAGCATGTTCGTCTGTTAATTCCCCAAGTGTTTGCGCATATACACGCTCTACCACAAACTGTTTCCCCTCTAGCGTCATGATTTCTCCAACATCCGCATATCTGCCATTGCGGCGCGTTGCTGTCTTTTGTCCTGCAATTACCTTCGCAACATCCTCCGGAAGTGTCACAAGACGCTCAATTGTACATGTTTTCGGCGGTAACGCCTGATTTTCATGATGTGTTGTCATTTCAACATTCCTCCTTATGAATTCTTACACCCAAACCTTACCATATTTTATTCTTAAATTGTACTACTTTATATTAAGAAAAGCGAACAAGGCCCGCCTTTTATGGTAGCGTAGGAGTGGGCCGGAGTAAAAGGCGCTTTTTGCCTTTTGCGGAGGTTCAGCTCGGAGTCGGCCATTTTGGGTCTTGGGAGCTAGACAGCACCTCGAAAAGTTATCCTTTCTTATCTTGTAAAGAAAACTTGCCGATTGGCGAGCCTTGCTCTTAGGCGAAGACAGAGGCGTAGTTGCACTTATACTGTATTCCTTCTAGCTGGGAATTTATACTTTCTTGCATTGTAAAAAAGCAGAGGTCTAGCTTATATCTTATGCTTTCCCTCTGCATCGAATGATTTCTCGTATACGGTCAAATACATACAAAAAGGCTGTCGAAAGAGGATTCCCTCCCCTTTGACAGCCTTTATAACTACTACAGGGCAAGCCACTGCAGTTTTACAAGCTTTTTATATTTAAGATAAAGTTAAAGGATTTCTCGCTTCAGCTGTCCCTGTTACCCATTCATACTGACGAAGCTTCACTTGGAACAGCGTAAGCGGATCGTGATACATTTCAGGTCTAGCCTTCATCGTATCAAGCAGCTGTTGCTTGCTTTGAATATCTGCATCTGTTTCTTCTGCAATTCTACTCAAAATAGAAAGTGGATTTCGGAAGAACATTCCTACATCCCGCACAAGTCCCTTTTCTAGCAATTCAAACTGCAGGAGAAACTTATTTGTCACGGCAGCTGCTGTTTCGCTGTAATCCTCACTCTCAACATGCTTTTTATATTGATTATACAACACCGTTCTATTTTGTCCGAGAGCCCCGAACAATTTCCCAGCGCTCTTTAATAAAAGTTGTGACGGCTTGGTTCGCAGGAACACATTCGTTTCCCCAACTTGCACCGTACTTGTAATGCGCTCCGCATCGCGCTGCCAATCATCGATCACCCTAAAATCACACTGGAGTCTGATCTTCTCTTCTTCGTACAGCGCATTAAATGCCTCGCTCATTTCCTCTAAATAGTCCTGACCCTGCAGCAGCTCCTCACGGGACGAGGCAATCCACTCCTGCATCGAAACGAGACATTCCGGCAGTATTTTATTTTGCAAGTAGCTTTGGATTCTCTTATTCATCTCTTCATTGAGCTGCACATGAATATTTCGGAAATCGCTGTCCTCTCTCAAAATGTCAGAGCACTCCTGCAGTAGCTTTGGAATTTGCTCCGTAAGCTCATCTTGAATCGCCTCTTTTACAACTGCATACGATTTTGCGATGTGCTGTGCCTTTTCTTGCTCCAGATCACTTACCTTATGGATAGCAGCATTCAGCTTTGCAAGCACATCTTCATTCCATTCGATAGAACCTGCTAATCTTCTTTCCTTCT
Organism: Ectobacillus funiculus; assembly: GCF_004138295.1. GTDB lineage: Bacteria > Bacillota > Bacilli > Bacillales > Bacillaceae_G > Ectobacillus > Ectobacillus funiculus. Next base: position 60,766 of record NZ_SCFM01000018.1, read on the forward strand.
CCTCACGCTTTCTAATTAGATACATAATCATATCTTTAATGAGGTATAAAATCTTCGCTGCACGTCCCTCTTCCGCACCATTAAGTGCAAAAACAGCCGCTAAAAAGCCTGTCATATCACTTACTTGCTGTCTGCTTGCATATAGGGAAGAATACGGTAAAACCGCTGCATTAGGAAAATCAGCCTGTATGCGCAGCTGCGTACCTTCTGTAATCCGCATCGCTTCCTGCTCACTGTAAATGGTATCCATCTTATTCAATAGAAAATGAATTGGCAGGTTAGGCAGCTGCTTTCGAACCTGAAGCAGCACCCTCCGTTCCTGCTCCGTAAACGGCTCATTCACATTAAGCACGACTAACAGACCATTGGAGGCACGAGCATATTCAAACAGTTCAGCGCCTTGAAAGTTTGGTATATCGAAAATAGTAAGAGCATGATCGTATAAAAACTGGCTTGGTACTCTGACATGAACGTACTCTCCTTGAGGACTGGATAGCTCAAGTTCAGCAAGACTAGAAACTGTCCTTACTGTAGTTTCATCCATAATCGCAATTTCCGTCTCTGGACCATCGCTAATAGCAACAGCTGCACCAGCTGCATATCCAGATACAGTCTCCCCTAGTAGGGAATTAATGAAGGAGGATGTTCCATTCCCCTTTACACCAGTAACTACAAGATGACGTGTTTTCGCGTCTGCAAGCTGGTGAGCGAGCCAATCCCATCGCGGCCCTGCCTCTAAATCATTTCGCTCCGCCCACTGTGTAATGGAATCAAAAAGCCGAAGCGCATTTTCTAGAAAATCATGGCTATACTCAGAGCGATAGATTAAATCCTTAGCAGTACTTACAAAGCTCGCTTCTATACTGTACGGAAACTTTTCGCTCCATGCCAACAATGCCGCTGCTGGAAATACAGCACGCAAATGGGGAGTCAGCTTCAACCAATTTGTAAGTAGGTTCGGTAAAACGTCGTGCAACTCACTAATAAAATATTGTCCCGCCATGAACTCCTGGTATGCATCCTCATATAGAAAAGAGATCTCATCCCAAGCATTATAAGGATTCACCTCAGCCTCTACAAATACAAGATTAATAATTTGTATCCAAGCCAAATAAGAGTCTTGGTTTTTATAGCTCTGCCAAAGTACAGAAACCATTTGCACAAACTGCCCATGATCCAACCTGTGCAGCACAGCTAACAGCTCATAGAAATAACCTGGCGCCTTTTCCTTCGTGTAGCCCTTACTTACATAGCCCTCTAAAATTACAAACCATTGCAGGGATTCTGTTCGAATAGATTCCTTCGCCGCAAGCTCAATGGCGCTATTCCAATCTTCCTGTTCCTCATAAAAGGCACGAGCTAAGGATGTGACGTTTGGATAATCAGGGTTGAGCGATACTGCCTCCTGAATTACTTTGAAAGCAGACTCCGTTTTATTCTGTTCGATATGAAGCGAAAATAGCTGTAGTGCAATTTCTGTCGTTAACGTACTGCAATCTGTAACAATAGATGTATACAGCTCTTCGGCACGGTCTAATATGCCAATCTCAAAATAGCTATCAGCGATATTTTTTATTGCCCACGGCTGCAATTCATTCTCGACCTTTTCCCATTTAAAAATAGCTGCTTCTAAATCCTTGCTGTGGTAATAGATCTCGCCTTGCGCAAAACGAATATAAGACAAATCAGCGGTCTCACTGCTTTCCTCTGTCCGGTACAACGCTCCAAGTACTTCAATCGGCTGTCTCGTTTCATTTTCTATTAAAAAGGTTTCATAATATGACTTGTTAATAAACTGCTTCTCGACTGTCATGGTTTTCCTCCGATATACAGTAAATTCATTAAAAATAGGGACCAAAATTTGGACAACTGTCCTTTTTCAATCTCTTTATTTTATCATATTTTTTGTGTGACAAAGTTTTATTTAACTTTCATTTACATGACAATAAAGAGGTTTTATGTAAAAATTTTAACATGATTTCAAAGAAACTTTCGGTTTTTTAAAGAAAACTCGACGATTGGCGAAGACAGAAGCCTAGTTACACTTACACTGTATGCCTAAAATTTCTCACTACGTCGAATGGTCTCCTAGCTAAAAGTTTATACTTTCTTTGTTAAAATGCAAGAACAATGACAAAGATCTATGAGTTTATTACAATCAAAATACTATATACATAATATAAAGATATAACTATAATAAAAACCGGACAAAAACGAAAAAATTAGGCGAATCTGAATTATCAGTTCGCCAAAGATAATACTTTCCCAAGCCCACAGGCTAGTCCGTTACAAGAAAATCCCTACATAAACTTTTATTTTCAGAGACGCACCGGATTCCAATATATTAAAGCAGCATGAAACGGATATACATACTCATATGTACCGTCTTTTTCTAACACATATTTATTGATAACACTCTCCACCTCACGAGCGTTATAGGCCGTATCCAAAATCTTTGTAGTGTTGTCACGAAGCAATTTTTCATAAGAGGAATAGCTTTTTTTGCTTTGTAATTTCACAATCTTGCAATTTGCTAAAATTCCAAGCTGATACAATACATTCAAAATATGAATATAATCCCGGCGTCTTAAATTGATTTTATATCCCATTTGCTGGAGCTCCATATAGTGAGGTTTTTCCGGTCCGGTTGTCATTCCTGCAATTACTAGCCGATTTGCCGTCTCATTCATTTTTAATAATGCCTTCCCTATATCATACATTCGATAGTAACAGTTAAATCCAAACACCACGTCATATGTTGCGCTTGCTTTTTCATTCTCCCACTTTTCATGAATCAGCTGCATGTTACCGATACCTTTGTCAGCAGCTTGGGCTTCTAGAAATTGGACAATGCTTTTTGAACTGTCTATACATGTAAGCTTCTGAACTTGATCGGCGATTGCAAAGGTATAATTTCCCCATCCAGGACCAATTTCCAATACGTGATCATCACTGTTTAAAAGCGTCAGAAGTTCCTGCTGCACGATTTGTGCGTATGGATCTGGTTTATGCCGTTCCTTTCTCTTCAGCATAGAAGACCAAAAATCCTCTTCAGCCTGGTCATCTTTTAATCGCTTCGGTATGTTTCCGTTATGATCTGTCATGGATTCCTTCCATAGCTCTATATAATCATAGGCTTTTTGTATTTCCATCTTCATTCGTTTCTCTCCAGTCTGTATAATTCAAATATGCTTTCAAGCTGTTCTGGTTCAAATCTAAAAACAGCTAAGAATTATTTTATAGATGATAAAGAAAGTTTGATTATACTTGTAATTCTTAAAATTTGAAACTGAATTTTCAATATGACAGTAATACAAAAAGCTATTCCTAAAATGAAATAATCCCCTGCTGCTCCATTTATAAACAGAACAACAAGGGATCTAAGTACACACCGTATGTTTCACCTATATGCTTTCCTTTCCACTGCATGAGGACTCATGTCATGATAAAAATATCTTTCTTTTCTTCTTTCTTTTCCTCTTTCTTATCCAATACTTCCCGCACTGCATCTTCCCACCAGTAAGGCTCATCCTGCTCTGGAATAACTGGTTGCACTGTCCTCAGTACCTTTACATCGGCCATTTCACAACAGATTTCATATACTTCATCAAATTGAACGAGAGACATTTCCATTACCTCCCTCAAATTAAGTTATTTCTTACAGCCTTATTATATATCCATTTTTTTCAAAACACCACACCTAATCGCACTTAAATTGTGACCGCTTACATATTTTTGTTGAAAATTTTACTCATATCGTCACCTTTTGCAATAAAAACTACGTAATTTGTTGAAGAAAACTCGCCGATTGGCAAGCCCTGCCCTTGGGTGAAGACAGAGGCGCAGCCCTACTTATACTGTATTCCTAAAATTTCCGGCTACGTCGAGTTGGCTTCCGTCCAGAAATTTATACTTTCCTACAGTGTAACAAAAGGTAAAAATAACTGCTTCATACCCATAGTGTATTTCTATGATTTATCCATACGTCGAATTCCTTCTTGGCTCAAATTTTATAGCTTTTCAAATAAAAAAAGAAAACAGAAGCCTTTCGAATATACACGACTGGCTTCCGTTTCTCACAAATACTCTATTCGTCACATCTGCTTCCATTTATGTAATAAGCGGACTCTGCCAATGAAATAAATGTAACCTCTACCTCTTGAATACCTGTCCCCATTATATACTTTGTAATAGCTTGGGCGAATTTATCACGGATTTCCTGTCCACGCTCAAACCATTTCACCTCAATTAGAGGAAACGATGGTACTTCTTCTCCGTCAAAGATAAAAACAGATTGTGGTACTTCGAATGTGAAATTATCTGTTCCACAATCGCAAATAGCTGCAAGCTCTTCCACTAAAGGCTTGCTGATTTCCTTTGTTTGTTCAAGTGTAATTCCCCGAATAACAATATGTGGCAAAATGATTTCTCCCTTCTTTGCTTGGTCATCTTTATTATACGCATTTAGGGACTCGTTTTGCTGCTATATTTTGCCCTTTATTCGCTCCACTAGGAATGATTAGTGAAGTTGACTCTTACCTGTTACACCTGCTCCTTCTTCCGTCCAAGCTGCTCTTTTCGTTTTTTCAGCTCCTCAAAATGAGCCATACCGATGTTTTTTGAACCGAGCTGTGCACCAGAATCACCATAGAACCCATGAAAGTCAGAACCGCCTGTTTGAACAAGACCATATCGCTCGGCTAACTCTCGTGCCCTCATTTCGTGTTCTTCATTATACAGCGGATGCTTCACTTCAATTCCTTCGAGTCGAGTCCAGCTGCCACCCACCCCGTAACTGCCTCAAAGTTATTGAATTGACCAGGGTGAGCCAGGACCGGAACACCTCCTGCCTTCCGAATAACACGTATTGCATCAAACACATCGATATACTGAATTGGCACGTATGCAATACCTTGCGGATATAAGTTTGTTCCTCTTTCTTAAAGTACAAAAAAAGGGACGCAAACATATACAACGCCTGCGTCCCTTCCTTTTATCTCTTATTCAGCTTTACTCGTATGACACCATTCATAAATAAATGCAAGGATTACCTTCGTAAACTCAATAAGCTGCTTTACCGCTACCTTTTCATTCACAGAGTGCGCTTCCTGCAGCGTTCCCGGTCCATAAATAGCCGCTGGAATTTGAAACTCACTAAACCACCCTCCGTCTGTAACCGTTGGGGACATATCAATCGTCGCCTGGCGATGAAGTGTTTTCTCATGGAGCGAGAATAATGTTTGTACGGCTGCATGATTCTGGTCTACTTCTAAAGACGGGAAGATTTCCCCTCGATCAATAATCATAGATTCACCGCCCCATTGAAATTGCGGAGGATTCTCCCGCAGCCATGGGTCGGCATCTGCAATTTTACGGATAAAGCTCTCGATTTCTTGTGCTACCTGATGATGTGTTTCATTTGGATAGAAATGCACAGTAATCCAAAGACGGCATTCGTCCGCAATAAAGGCTGCGTGGCGCCCTCCTTCAATCACTGCAGGGTTAATTGTTGTCATTCCCGGCGGATACCCTTCATAGGTTTTCATCACTGCCCAATGTCTTTCAAGCTCCTGAAGACCTTGAATAATTTTCATCATCTTCTCAATGGCGCTTGCTCCAAACAATCGCCCTCCTGCATGAAGCATTTGGCGTCTCGTTGCATCATGAAAGGTTTGCGGACTTTTGACTGTGATCCACCCTGTAATAACCCCGCCTTGCCCTTGAATATGCAAATCACTTGTATCAACAACCAAGGCAAAATCAGCATTATAGCCGCGCTTGCAACATTGGAGCGTCCCTGCCTCTCCAACCTCTTCACCGATTACAGATTCAAAAATTAAATCCCCCGGCAGTTCAATCCCTGCCTCATGAAGCAGCTGAATCGCAAACAAAGCCCCTGCAATCCCCCCCTTCATATCCGCAGCGCCCCGACCGACTACATATCCATCCTCTACAAACGGGGCAAACGGACCTGTTTTCCACGGTTCATCCTCGGATACCTCGGCAACATCTACATGTCCATTAATAATAAGGCTTTTATGTTGCGCTGATTCCTTCCCTTTCTTTACACCCACTACATTTGGGTCTCCCGGATATACATCCCATTGATCAATAGAAAAGCCGCATTTTTGTAGAAACTCCCCTACAAATTCCTGAATATCGCTCGTATTCCGTGCTGGCGGAGCAGGAGTTTCAAATTCAATCAGCTTTTTGGTCAACTCAATAAGCTCTTCCTTTCGTGCATCAATTTGCTGTAATAGTACTGAGATCTGTTCGTTCACCACTTAACTCTCCCTCTCCTTATACTGTATTCCTAAAATTTCTCGCTACATCGGATTGTCTTCCAGCTAGAAATTTATACTTAAAGTGAAAGAAAAGCAGAGGATATAGAACGTTTTAGCGTTCTAGCCTCTGCTTTTTATATGAGCAATACAATAGGCTACAGTTGATTAAACACCTATTGTGTCAATCCCCTTCAACAGCAGTAAATAGAAACTCTTGTTAACATACTTTGAAAACTATTTATAGGGTTAACAGTCTATAATCCTTCTACTCTCTAGATAAGCCCAAGCTTCTCCAACCCATGCTTTACGCCATCTTCCTCTGCGGTAATTGTAACCATATCAGCATGGGCCTGCACTTCAGGAATCGCATTCCCCATTGCTACTCCCATACCAACCATGGAGAGCATTTCAACATCATTCAAACCGTCTCCAAAAGCAACAGCCTCTTCCTGAGAGACCCCTAATTGCTCTAGAACCTTTAGAATCCCGGTTGCTTTTGTTGTATTCGCACAATTTACATCGCATGTACGCATCCCTGGGCTGCTCCATCTTCTAAAATATAGCTCTGGAATACTTTTTTGATACCCCTGCTCCTCCTCTGCTTCACAGTGAAGAAACAATTGATAAATATTCTCCTCTTTCCAAAATGCAGGTGCCTCCTGCAATCCCGATACATCTTGACGAAATGCCTCCTTGACATAAGGATGCTCTATTTCTGTTACCCTTAGATCTGCTCCTCCAAGGTATGTTAATGGATGCTTATAATCATTCGTCCGAATATAAAGCTTCTCTAGTACATGCTTCTCAATCGGTTTTCGATGGATAATTTCTCCCCTATGATATACATAAGATCCGTTAAAGAAAATCATCGACTGTACATCTAAATCATGAATAACAGGCTTTGCAAAATAAGGTGCTCGTCCCGTTGCGATCACGACATGGATATTATTCTCCTGAAGTCGTCGCACTGCCTGCTTTGTTGCATTCGTTACACTCTTTCCATGTGGCAAAATCGTACCGTCAATATCTAAGAAAACAACTTTGTACTTCATTATCAAAATTCCCCCCGTGCCTAGACAAGAAACATTCTGTCTCGATAGATATAGTAATTCCTTCTAGTACATCAAAACATTTTATCTCATGCAGGCCCCCGGCAAACTATGAGACGGTAGTCTACAAACATAAAACACCTTCTATTGTAGCACGTTCATTCGTTTGCAGAAGTAAAAAGTTCTTTCTCCCATTCCTTCCTTGGGCTTCATTCCAGAATCTAAAGCCCTACTTTCATTATATAGAAAAAATTATATAAGCTATGTTTAATTTTTGTAAAATATATAAAACCCCATATTTTACTTATTTATCCACCAAAGAAATCTTCTTCTTAGTGATATAGATTAAAAATAAGCTCCTATTATTTGGCTGTATTCTATCTCATCTTAACTTCTTTTTACTTACAAACCAATTAAAAACAAGCTATCCATTATCCGGTAAAATATTCTGAAAATTTTAAAAAATAACTTGTCAAACAGGCTACTTTATGTAAAAATAGAGATACAGAAGTTCACAATTCTGTCACATTTAAAAAATGTGCTAACTGATAACGAGAGAGGAGTTTGATAGTATGCTAGAATTCTTAGTAGGAATGGCACTTTTTTCTCCGTTTTTCTTGTTACCAATTGTGTTAAGACAATACTTTAAAAGCTCTTCATTAGATGTTGCGTGAAAATATAAATGTAAGCACTTACAATAACCAAATGTAAGCCATGCGATTGATTCGCATGGCTTTTTGTTTTATCTTTTTCCGACAGAGGACTCCCTCTGCAAGCACGGCATGGGCGTAACTCGGTGGCAAGTAAGAAAGAAATGTCGTTTAGACGCTCATCCATAATACCGTCATATGAACACCCATCACTTAGATAAAATCACCAAAACCAACCAGAAAGAAGAGGGAGAAAATAAAGAAATGATTTTCCTATCGAATCTATAAACAAGCTGCCTCTCTTGATTTGAATCAGGAACTTTCTCGTTCTCCCCGTCTCTACAACGGAGCGATACACATCGATTACATTATTTTTCATTTCATCCATTAAACAGTTCATAGTTATATTTGTATACATTTTTGTATTATTATTTTTCTAGAGCCCCTCCATTTTTCTTGGAAGGAGCCGCTTATACTTCTTTATCTTACGAAAGAAGGCATATCATCTCTCCTCCAGCCACCTCACAATATCGCTATATACCTCCTTCTGATTGATCTCATGCAGCATTTCATGGCGACCATCCTTATAAAATATGTATGATACATCATGCACTCCAGCCGCTCGAAATGCTTCGTATGCTTGCAGGACACCCTTTGTATTTCCACCTACAGGATCTTTGTCCCCAGATATAAACAAAATCGGTAAGTCCTTTGGTACTTTTGCAATGTTCTCTGCCTTTTGAATCATTTCACTTCCCGTATATAAATCGTAAAAGAATCTACCTGTAAAAATACCGCCGCATAGCGGGTCTGCAATATACTTGTCTACTTCCTTCTCATTACGGGTTAGCCAATCGAACGGAGTACGGGTCGGTCGGAATGGCTTATTGAATTTTCCAAATGACAGATTGTTTAAAAATAAGCTTGGTGTTTTTCTACCTTTTGCCTTCATTTCTAAACGAGCGAGCAGTTTACCGATCTTCAGAAGTGGAATCGCATTATCTCCCGTCCCTGATAGAATCATCCCATGCAGTTCCCTTCCGTACAACTGCGCATACCGCCTTATAAGAAATGAACCCATACTGTGACCGAATAATACTACCGGGGTGCCTGGGTATTCCTTCTTAATCTGCTGCGTTACGAGATATAAGTCCTCGACAACTTTCCCAAAACCATTTTCATCTGCAAAATATCCCCTATCTTCCTTTTTTTCTGCCGTATACCCATGACCTCGATGATCATTGCCATATACAAAAATTCCTTCGCCAATGAGCATTTGTGCAAATGCAGCATAACGGCGAATATGTTCCGCCATACCATGGGAAATTTGTAAAATCATTCTTGGCTGCCTTGTTTCATCTATCCATTTTATACAAGATAGTTCTACACCGTCTGATGCTTGTACCGTAAAAGCTGTCTCCATCTCTGCATCCATACCTTTCCGTATATCTCCATCTAATGTAACAGGAAATATGTGCTTATCCTGATTATTATGTTGCTTTCTAAAATGTTTTTACATAAAATATAGCAAAAAATAAAGAAAACTCGCCGATTGGCGAGCCCTGTCCTTGGGCGAAGACAGAGGCGTAGCCCTACTTATACTGTATTCCTAAAATTTCCGACTACGTCGAATCCACTTCTGGCTGAAAATTTATACTTTCTTACAGTGTAAATAAAACGAGCATACTTCCCGTAAAGCATGCCCGTCTTCCATATATGACTTACTCATATATATGTTATATTTTTCGGAACAACCACAAACTCCTTGTCCGTTTTCTCTTCTTTTTATCCCTCTGTTCGACAAACCTCATCTTCTCAGTAAACTAGTCTTCATCCTTTACATCTAAATCGTCTGGAATCGGCTCACTTAAAATTTCATCAATGAGCTTCCGGTACTTCTCCATTTGCTGAAGGTGATTATTGAACTGCTCCTTATTGATTAAATATTGCTCTCCATCATAAACCGCCCGAATGCGTCTTTGCCGAATAAGGCTTTCAATCTCAGATTCCCGGATATTTAAAAAATCCGCTGTTTCTTTTATAGTTAGATACATGATTTTCCCGTCCTTTCTGTATGCTTATTATATAATAAGCATACCACTTGTTTTACAAAAACGAGGTGAAAAGCATGTATCTTGATCAAAGCCATGACCCAAGAAAGAATGCAAGGCTGCTGTCGCAGCTTGCTTATCACAAAGTAAGTGTAAAAAAAGCCGTCGAAGAAACAAATGCGATTTTCTCTAGAATAAAAGAAAATGCTCCTATGCCCAAGCCTTCTTTTCTAAAGCGTCTACGTTCCAATGCGGCACTGACTGATTGTGCTACGTATGTTGATGAAGAAGGTCACGCCTATCCTGCTTGGAAGAATCTATTAGATACAGAATACAATCACTTATTAAAACGTGTAAGACGAACCGTCAATGTCAAAGACTATGGAGCAAGAGGCGATGGCAGAACTGATGATACAGAAGCCTTTAAGAAAGCCATCGGTAGCGGCCGAGTGAGAGTGTGTATTCCCGCAGGAGTGTTTGTGACAAAAGGACTGCGGCTGCCATCATGGACGTATCTTGAAGGGGCAGGCAAAGGCACAACCGTCATAAAGCTTCATCATGCTGCTCCAAAAGGAACCAGATTGATTACAAATGCAAACTACCGGCGCGGGAACCGTAACATTTACATACAAGGCATGACGTTAGACTGGAATGTGGAACGGCTCGGCTACGAACAAAAAACAGCTACCGGAGGCAATCACTCCAGCTGCCTTACATTTGCCCATGTTACCTTTGGCTGGGTAAAGGATGTATCCGCGTTGAATCCTGGATTACACTGCTTCGATATCTCCTCTCCTGCCTATAGCTATGCAGGAGATGGGACACGCGCACGGGGCGGCAGTAAGTACATTTGGCTGGATAATTTGAACGGCTCCGGTTTTGGAGACGATGGTATTACCACACATCATAGCGAAAATATTTTAATCTCGAACTGCCACATGTGTGACCCGAGCGGGCGAGCGCATCAAAAGGGATTTTCCAACTCGAACGGCATTGAAGTGGATGACGGTTCACGAAACGTATGGCTTGTGAACAATTCTACCGCCAGATGCTTTGGCGGTGTTGAAGTTAAAGCTCATCATAACTCATCCGCAGCTTCAAATGTACAAATCATTGGACATCTTTCTGTCAACGACAACCGTTCCTACAATTTCCGTCACATCGGACACCACACCAGCACTGATCCTGCATCACAGACAGCTTACGATATCCGTGCGACAAATATTGTAGCCATTGCACCTATTTATACAAACTTATATACAGATTCTAATCCGCGAGGCATGGTAATTTCAGCGTATAACAATGTTGTTATTAATCATTTTACGCTCATTGGTGATCCTGAGTATGACTATAAAGGAAATCCTGTTATTGCCCTCCAATATCGGGCACGAAATATCGCTCTGCATAACATCGCAATTCGCAGCTTCCAAACAGCAGGCACAGATATACACATCTTCGGTGGAACGCAACGGGCAGATTGTATTAAACTCAGGAACATCTTTATCCGTAACTCTGCTCCACAGGCTATATATGTAGGGACAGGAGTACAGCAGTTAGCCGTTCATAACGTTCATGCCAAGAGCAAAAACGGGGCCTATGGGCTAAAAACAGTTAACTCACTGCCCGATATTTCAGAGGTTCATGCTACGGGTTATAAAACTCCTATTTTAATTGACGAGCATACATGATAAAAAGGGACTCACAGAAAGCTGTTTGTCCCTTTTCTTCTATTTATATAGAATATCATCCCGAAGTGTTGCGACCTTATCTAAAGCCGTTTGAATATCATGCTCCTGTACACCAAAATGGGCAAGGGCATCATGAAGATGTGTTGCAATGGTCTGAAAATGGGCTGGCTGCAGATTCATCCCCTCATGTGCTTTCGCCATCGATTTTCCTGAGTATTGATTTGGACCGCCTAAAGCAAAGCTAATAAATTTCGCTTGATGACGTTTTTGCTTTTCCATATCTGTGTTCTCGAAAAAATGCTGAACTGTTTCATCCTTTAGAACTAATTCCTCGTAGAAGTAATCCACTACTTTCGCAATGGCTTCTTCTCCCCCAAACTTCTCATACAATGTTTGTCCCATCTAATACATGCTCCTTTTCCAAAATATTACACAGTATTATTTTTCTATTTTTTCATAAGCGTTATTCATTCTTTTGAGCTTTGCTGCAAATTTAGGTAATTCGCGCAGAAACAGTAATCGAAAAAAGGGAATACACTGTATAAAGAAAACTCGCCGATTGGCGAGCCCCGCTCCTGAGCGAAGACAGTGGCGTAGTTGCACTTATACTTTGCTCCTAAAATTTCTCACTACGTCGAATTGGCTTCCAGCTAGAAATTTATAGTTTTTTAAAGTGTAAAGAAAACTCGCCGATTGGCGAGCCCCGCTCCTGGGTGAAGACAGTGGCGTAGTTGCACTTATACTTTGCTCCTAAAACTTCTCGCTACGTCGAATTAGCCTCCAGCTAGAAAGCTATACTTTCTGGTGTAACAAATCAGGATATGAAAAAGGATAACATGCTAGAAATGGTATTTCATTTCAAAAAATGCAACTTCCTCTTTTATCCTCCTCACCATATCCCCTTATGGCACTATTAATTTCCAGAAAATTCAAAAAGGACTTGCACTAAATTCCATTTTATGTAAAAATAGAATTAAGGAGTTCACAAATTCGTCACATTTATACAAGCTTCCATAAATGAAAGGAGTGTTAATATGTTAGAATTCGTGATTGGAATGGCACTGTTCTCTCCTTTTTTTTCCCTGCCTCTACTACTTGCCTACTACTTTGAACATTTCTCTTCAGACTCTTACTAAAAGCTTTTTTGTAACCGTTAACAAAAAGTTCCCTTCTTAATTATAAGACTCGCCCACTGGCAGGCCGTTAGGCGAAGACAGTGGCGTAGTTGCACTTACACTTTACCCCTAAAATTTCCTGATGCGCCAAGTTGACTTCTAGTTGGAATTTGATACTCTTTTTTAAAGCACAAGAAAAAATGCTGCCTTTCCGCAGCATTTTTTTCTTTATATTCAGCCATGATCTGTTTAGAGGAGCATCATCTTTGGTAAAGAAAAAGAATAATAAATTTCTATTTTTTCTCCTGCTTACACGATCATTTGACTCGCTACTTCATGAAGCGCATTTGTGACTTTTCCATATTCACTCGCATGCGGACGATCCTCTCCATCTTCATAGCCATAATCAAACATACGATTGCGATTAAGAGTTAGCTTCGTAAATGTTGGACGCAACAAATCGAATGTATTGAATCGTTCTTGTAAATGAGGAAATTTCCTTTGATAAGATAAAATTTCTTCACGAACAATGCTCCAGAAATGATGTTCAGAAAATTGTTCATTTTCCTGTAGAATATTGCTTAAATAACGGAAATGACAAATAAATAATCCTGTAAAAATGAATTGTGTCAACCCTTCAGGTGGCTCACTGCGCAGTACTTTTTTCAACTCAGGAGATACTGCCTCCAGCTCTGGGAGTGGCTGATCGCTAATGTTCACGTCGTCCACAAAGTCTTTCATAATCAAACGTTCCGGCTGGTAATTTTTTAGCACAAGCACCGTATTTTGCCCATGCGGTGAAAATACAGTACCGTACTGATACAAGTAGTGAAGTAATGGAGGTAAAATTGCTTTTGCAAGCTGCTTGACCCACTCCTCTACCGTAAGACCTGATTTCTCAATTAATGCTAATACAAATGGCTTTCCTTCATGATCCACATGCAGCAATGCCGCAAGTGTAATTGCATGTTCACCGTCTTGCAGCCCATTGTAAACACTTTCCCTCCAAACCACGCCGAGCATTTCAAGATATTGGTAAGGAGCTCCTTTTAGCTTTGAAAAAGTGCGATGATCAACGTTCATGGTCGCAACCTCTCCTAGCAGGCCAAGGCGGCATTCTTCTTTTAAAAACGTATCATGTTCCCAGATGTTTTTCATAAATGCTGTTACTTCAGGAGCAATCACTGTCCTTTCGCTCGGTAATCCTCGATATACAAGTGTATTTAAAATGCTCATCGGCAGCTTCACATGATGCTTTTCCTTATTCGTTACATTCACAAATGTGCGAATGGACTGTTGTGGGAGATAATGATCTTCTCCTTCCCCTAATGGAATCAGCTCTTTGTTAGCAATCTCAGCAGCGAACATAGACACAATTACATTGTTCCATTGCCACACATGAATCGGCATGAAATAATAATCCTCTGCTTGTACTCCTTTAGTTACTAGCTTTTTCTGAAAAAGCTGGATTGTCTTCCCATCAAGCTCTTTCTCTATCACACTCTCATAAGATAGCTCTTCTACCGAATGAAAGCTTCCGATCTTTTTATGGATTGCAATCCATGACAGCTGTACCTTTTTCTTTTGTTCAGGCGCATACTTTATATAGTCATCATACCCAAAGCCAATCCGGCCTTTGTTATATGTAATCCAAGGATGCCCCGTCATTTCTCCTTCTAGTTCTGCATAATCTAATTCAATTAGCTCTTTCGATAATTTTGATCTTTCTTTTAGGTGAGTATCTGCCACTAATGTATGCAAATACTCCTTCACTAAATGGCCCGCTGTAGAACCTGTCATCTTTCCCTCTTCTTGTATACTTAACAAAAATGCAAGAGATAATGATATATCGCTTGTTTCAGCGTCTACTTTCACACTCTCAGGTAAAACATAAAAGCTGTTGAATAAGCGAGGCTTCGCTTGGAAGCAGTACACTACCCCTTTTTGATCCCTCCACTCGTAAAAACGAATACCGTCCCTCTCACTCATCAGCTTCGGCATAATAATTTCTTCATACATGAACTCTTGAAGCATTTTAGCTAGAAGCTGTTGATCTTTTTCCTTCCAAGCTGTTTCTGTTAACGCATGTATAGGTGTCTCACAAATTTTCATGACGCCCGACTCCCCTTTTTATTTGATATGAAGATGATTGGTAACTACGAATTGAAAATAAAGCCATGCATAATGCCGATCCAATTAAAAGGAAACCGCTTAGAAGGAATGGTCCTTCAAGGCCATTATGCTGCACCATCATCAAAGCGGCCATCGGCGAGAAAAGCAAAGCTATATTTTGTACTGATGTGACGAGGCTATATGAAAGCGGCGATTCCCTTCCAATTCCCATTTGGAAGAAGAGAATATCAATTGCTGCCAGACTGACAAAAAAGCATATACCATATACAATCCGAATAGCAACAAACAACCAAATGTCCTCAGCTAACATCTGGATAAAAAGCAAACCTCCTGTTATACCCGTTACGCCTATTAAAATAACTGCGACATACGACTGAAGCCAACGCTTCGGCAAAAAAAACTGCAGGACAATCGCCACAATGCTCGGCATTACATACAGCAAGCTTGCTTCTTGCTTTGTAAGAGCATAGCTATTGTCAAGAAAGACTGTGAAATAAGGACGAATCGCATGATGCCCAATATAAAAGAGAAATGCAGTGAGCAAATAAATAAGAAATTCCCTCGACCACTTCACATCTTTTAATAAGCCTTCCGTCTTTCTTACCTTCTCCCATGTTGCGGCAGCACTCTTTTTCGGGAATAGAAAGCAACTTGCTGCTGCAAGCATAATATCAACCAATGCAAAGATATAATAACAATTCAAAGGAACTGACAGACCAATAATAAAGCTTCCTACAATTCCTGATACGATTACACTCCCGTGAAAAATAAATAAGTAGGTAGTCGTTGCTTTTACCCTTTCATCGGCATTCTTACTCGAAGCCACCATCGCTGGATATAGCAAATAAATGCTGCTTTGAAAAAATAGTAAAACAAGTGAAACTCCTAAAAATTGTGGAAAGGTATGGCTCATAGGTAAAAGTATCTTACACCCTCCCATTATCATTAAAGCAGCCGTAACGATCTTTTGAAGTCCCCATCTTTTAGCAACCATACCCCACATCGGAGTCATCACAATGACTATAAGGCGACAACAAATAATAAATAGGCTCGTTGCTTGCACTCCATCTACTTGAAAATAATCGGAAAATAGCTGCGGATAAAATGGTGACAATAGCATTTCCGAAATTAAAGTAAACAGCAAACAACTATAGATAAACCCTTTTTCACCCCTCGTCATTGCCTTCTCCTACAGTCCAAACTGTTGGAACACGCTGTTTTTATATGTTTGATATATTTCTTTTCCTGCTAATTGGTTGATAATCGTTGCATTTCGAAGTGCACCGAGTCCTAAATCAGGCGCACCGACACCATGCGTATGCAACTCACCGTTTTGAATAAACAAGTGATTATGACCTTCCTTGTTTAGCTGCACTTTATAGTCCTCTTGAATAACAAGCTGTCCCGCCTCATCCCACTCAAGCAGATGCTGTATGCCTTTTAAGCAGTCTGGAATATAAGGTTGATAGCCTGTTGCGAGGATCACTACATCGCTTTCCAGTTGCTTATTCTTTTCTTGTTCACGTTGATATAAAGATAGAGTATATTGATTGTCCCATTCTTCTATCGATACTAGCTCTGTCAATGCTTGTAGATGAACATTCGGTACGCTGTTTCCAACAGTTCTCTCATATAATAAATCATAAATATCTGCAATCGTTTGAAAGCTGATCCCTTTATACAGCAGAGCTTGGTTACGCAGAACATCGTTTTTCTTTTCTTGCGGAAGTCTATAAAAATATTGGGTATAATCCGGCGAGAAATGCTCCAGGCCAAGCTTTGAATATTCCATCGGATAAAAGCCTTTGGATCTTGTGAACCAACGTAATGTATACGCATGGTCCGGCTGCTTCCCTAAAAGATCATGAAAAATTTCTGCTGCACTCTGCCCAGAGCCGATAACCGTAATCGAGCTCGTTGGCAGAATACTTTCCCGCTTGCCCATATACTGTGCAGAATGAAATACACGATCACCAAGAGCTGACTGAAATTTCTCAGGAACATGCGGTCTCGTTCCAATTCCCATTACGATATGCTTAGTGTAATATGTGTTCCGCTTCTCTTCTCTGTGAGAAAAAACAGTAACGCGATAATGCCCTTCCTCTGTTTGTTCAATGTTCTCCACTTCACATCCAAATTGAAGCTGGGGGAGCTGCCCTGCTACCCATTGACAATAATGGTTGTATTCTGTGCGCGGGATATGGAATTTTTCAAAAAAGTAAAAACGGTACAATCTGTTGTGTTCATGTAAATAGTTCAAAAAACTAAAACGACTAGTTGGATCGACCATCGTTACTGTATCTGCCATAAAAGGAACTTGCAGCGTCGTTCCCCCCAGCAGCATTCCAGGATGCCAATTAAATTGTTTGTTTCTATCGAAGAATAACGAGCGACACTCTGTCTTTTCCAATAAAGCCGCTAAACCAAGGTTAAACGGACCAATTCCAACTCCAATTACGTCTAAAACTTGTTCTCCTGCCAATCTGCCCATCTTCTGTCAAACCCTTTCCGTTCACATATCATTAATAAACCTGTCTTATCAGGCAAAGCAACCTCCTTTACAGATTGAAAGCCACATTTCTGGAATACATGGATCATTTTTTCGTTTCGCACATCAGGCTCAGCAACGATACGATTCGTTTCACTTATTTGAAATTTTTTATACAGCATCGTTAGTAATAATGGATAAATAAAACCTTTACCTAAAAACTCCTTTGGTCCTATCAATAGATGAATCCCTTGGTCATATTCATCCCATTCATAATATCCGCCAATGATATCGTCCTTCACCCAGTAGGACTCCCAATAACTCATAGGGGTCCCATCTATCTCCCCGATTAGAAGCGTCTGATGATCATCCTGCAGAAACTTCCGTAAATGTGCAGTGTAATCTGGAAGAGAGATATTTAGATTCCAAAAAGGAACTACATGTGATTCCTGCATCCATGAATGAAGTCTATGTACATCCTTCTCCATGCTTACTCGCCGAAATGAAATCGTCTTTTGGAGGCTGGCATCGTATCTTTCAAATGGATAACTTAGTTGAATCGTATTACACTTCATACAATTCACCTGCTGCTGTGACAATAGGATTAGGCACATGGACATATACGGATTGTGATGCAAGAGATCCTACAAGCTCATCCATGTTATGTACTCTTGTCAATAGATTCGCCTTGCATGGCAGCTCTTGCTCATTCAAGAGTGACTCTAATAGATTCGTATGATCACCTAATTGAACATGTAATTGTTTCAGCTCTTCTCTCATTATGATAAGCAAACGATTTTCATCAATTAGCCTATTCACTCCGAACGCGTTAATCAAACCGAACAAATGATTAAAGCATACGTAATAACGGAAACGTTCTTCCGCAATAGCATCCTCACATACCGTGTCACTCTTTTCATTCAAGTTCCCAACTAGTTCTTTAAGAGCCGCTACCTTCGATTCCATAAAATAATAGCCCTGATTATCACGATAATAGAACATAGATGGATATCCCTCTTCGTCAAGTTTGACGATGGAATTTTGCTGATGAGCTTCCAAGGCAATTCCATATGACACATATAGCCAATAAAGCGGGCGTAAACTGATTTGCAAATAACGGGCAAACCATCGCTCACTCACGTCCGCAACAGAAATTCCTTCCTGGCGCGCAATATTGGAAATGATATTAGTTAAATGTGAAGCTTCTCCTGTAATATGATCCTGGCATAATGCCGCCAATAACGTTGTACGCAGGTCATTTCCCTCTTGAAACGGATTATCACGAATGACTACCTCAAATCCCGTCTCATGTGCCTCAGATTTTAACGTAATATAGGCAGGATCCTCGATAATGTGAAAAGCCGGATGATGTTCTTGTAACTTATTTTGCAGCTCTCCATGAAGCAATCGACTTACCTCTACGCCGCGATCAAGCTCCTTTCGCTTATTGATCCGCAGTGAGTTAGTAATTTTGACTGGGATTGAAAACTTATACATAAAGTTTGCCTCAGGATGGTATACCGTACGGACAGAAGAAGTTGGATAAAACTTCCTTCCCTGAGGTCCAAGATACGCAAGCTGTCCCGATTGAATCAAGTTGCATACATATTCCTGTCCCAAAAGTTTTCTTGCCTGAAGTGGATGAACAGGAATAAGTGCAAAATCATCTTCCTGACAATAGGTTTCTGCAAAAGCATGTGAAACGAACGGATCCTTCAACAACTCTTCTTTTATAAGAGCTGCTACGTTCTTGCCCCATACAGAGTCCTCCTCCACGATATCATTGACAGCTTGGAAGTAATGAAGCTGAAAGCCTCCTTTCCTTTCAGGGGCAAAAATATGTTCTTCATCTTCATCGATCCCTTGTCTGCTTTTCGGTGTTGGGTGAACTTGATGCCCAATAACCAACGACTGCTCAGATTGAAGGAATGTTTTCTCTGTTTGATAGCATTCTTCCAAATCATCTTGTCTTGCTGTGATAATACCCTTCATATTTTGATAGCTTAAAATAGTCCGAAGCATGAGCTCATCTGTTTCTATTGGTTTATCGGCCATATATTTGAATTCGTTTTGCATCAATACTGTCAGCATAATGTAGTCAAGTTCTTCTACTTCACCAGCTCCCACTTGGTAGTACATAGGAGACATAAAGAGATGGCGCCCTGTTGGGGATTTATACCGAACAGGAATATATACTTTAGCGGACTGCTGATCAAATTGAAGCACCAATATGTATCTAGCATCCTGAACCCTCACCTGCATAGATACATCATCCGGACGCTTCCATTCCCCGAGCCCTGTTTCTTTAACATAACAATTAATCAAGTTTTGCATTGTAATGTGATTAGTGATGAACGGAATATTCATACCTTGTCCCTCCTTGCTCTTTCTCAATTTTTCCTCCCATTTTCTTCATCCGTTCTATATGCTCCTTCATATCATGAATCGTATTGAGCGGATTAAGCATGGTGAATTTCAAATATACTGATCCGTTTTGTTTTGTTTTTGCTATAATTAACTCTCCGTTTTTATAAAAGGTACGCTGCATCTTAAGGTTGATTTCATTTACATAGTCACGCTCTTCACTGCGCTCTGATGGTATATAACGGAACAACACAGCATTAATTTCCGGAGTATTCAGCACTTCAAAGCAAGAGTTGTTCTCCAGCAGCTGTGCGGTTTCTTTCGCTAAATGAATCGTGGAATCAATCATTCTTCCAAACAAATCCGTTCCCATTAACTTGAAGGTCATCCATACTTTCAAAGCATCAAAACGCTTTGTTGTCTGAATGCTCTTTTCAACAAGATTGATAATCCCTTCATCCTGATCTTCCTCAGGATTCAAATAGTCTGCATGATAGGCAATGCGATGGAAATCCTGTTTATTTTTCACAAAAAAAGCACCGCAGCTGATAGATTGATAGTACAGCTTATGAAAATCAATGGTGATTGAATCCGCCAGCTGCAGTTCACCGAGTAAGGAACGATATTGATGAGAAAAGAGAAGTGCTCCTCCATAGGCTGCATCAACATGCAGCCATAGCTCCTCTTCATTTGCAAGCTGCGCCATCTCACTTATACAATCAATGCTGCCAAAATCCGTTGTTCCTGTTGTTGCTACCATCATGAATGGAATTAATCCTTCCTGACGAAGCTGCGCGATTTTCCTTCTGGCGTCTTGGATAGAAAACCTCTGTTTCTCATCGGTCGACACTGTGACAACGGCATTCGTTCCTAGTCCAAGCTGCGCTGCTGACTGCTGCACAGTAAAATGGGCATGCTCCGAGCAAAGAATTCGTAATTTATTTGCTTCAAAAGGCAATCCCTCCTTGTAGGCATTAACCGAGAAATGCGTTTCGCAAGCCTTGTTACGCGCTAACAGCAATCCCATATAATTAGACTGTGTTCCTCCGCTTGTAAACACACCATCTGCTCCATCAGGATAACCGATTCTTTTTGTGAAAAATTTAATCAGCTCCTCTTCCATATAAGTAGCGGAAGGGCTTTGATCCCATGAATCCATCGATTGATTTAAAGCAGCAATAATCACCTCTGCTGCAATTGATGGAAGTAAAGGAGGACAATGAAGATGGGCCATAGCGGAAGGATGGGAAATCCATAAAGAATCTCCCACTATAACATTCTGAATTTCCGCTATCACTGTTTCCATCTCTTGACCTGCAATTGGAAGGTTGGATATCTCCTTCACCTTTGCAGCTATCTCCGTACGGCTGCTGCCAGAAAACGGTTTGTTTGCTCCTTTGACTTGTTGATGTATGACTGTTATCACCTCATCCATGAGTGAGCGATATGTTCCCTCGCTTTCACTATCAGGATGAAGAAACCATTTTGTATAATTTGTATTCATATTCATCACCTTCTAGCGTAATCCGAAATGGGCTTCTGCACTTGTAATAGCTTCATAGAATCTCTGTAGTACTTCATCCACCTGTTCCTTTGAGATAATTAATGGCGGCAGCAGACGGATAACGGTGCCGAAACGACCCCCGACTTCTAAAATTACCCCGCGATTAAAGCACTCCTGTTGAATTTTCCTAGCAAGCTCAGGATAAGCAGGGTAGCTTCCAATTGTATTTGGCTGTTTAACCGGATTAATAATTTCAATCCCAAGCATAAGACCCAGTCCTCTTACCTCACCGATAGAAGAAACTTGCTTTTGAATTTGCTGCAATTGCTCTTTAACATAGATACCTAACGCGTGTGCATGTGCTGGCAGCTCATTTTCTTTTATAAACCGAAGTGTGGCCTGTCCCGCTGCCATTGCCATTTGATTTCCTCGAAATGTTCCAATATGAGCGCCCGGCTCCCATTTATCAAGACGTTTGTCATAAAGGACAACAGATAATGGTAAGCTTCCTCCAATCGCTTTTGATAAAATAAGAACATCTGGCTCGATTCCTGCATGCTCGAAAGCAAACATTTTCCCTGTTCGACCGATACCTGTTTGTACTTCATCAATAATAAGCGGGATATTTCGTTCTCTTGTAATTCGGCGAAGCTCTTTTAACCATCCGACTGGAGCTGGAATCGACCCGCCCTCTCCTTGTACAACTTCGACAATTACACCCGCCGGAGTGACGATTCCGCTTTCTGGATCGTCCAATAGATGCTCAATGTATGTACTGCTGATGCGGTGGCCTTCTTTTCCGATTCCAAACGGGCAGCGATATTCGTATGGATATGGGAGAAAATGTGCATCAGGAACTAACGCATGAATATTCTTCTTAGGACTTGTCGTTCCCGTGATGCTTAACGCACCATGAGTAGAACCGTGATAGCCTCCTTGAAATGAGAAAATCACTCTATTTCCTGTTGCTGTCTTCACAAGCTTCAATGCAGCCTCTACCGCATCACCACCCGTTGGACCACAAAAATGAATTTTTACTTTCTCAGCAAACGAAGAAGGTAAAGAAGAGAATACCTCATCAATAAACGCCTCTTTTACAGGTGTAGTTAAATCAAGTGTATGTAAGGGTACATACGATTGCATAAAACCTTCTATCGCTTCCCGCACAACAGCATGATTATGTCCCAAGGCAAGTGTGCCAGCTCCCGCCAAGCAATCAATATATTGCTTGCCGTCCATATCTGTTATATAAACACCTTCAGCCCTTTTAATCGCAAGAGGCAGCCTCCTTGGATATGACCGGGCATTAGATTCTCTTTTCTCTTGCATAGCTAATAGGTCTTGATTTCCTGTATACGTAGAAATAGAAACTGTTGTTTTCATGATTTAACACTCCCTTGTTTTTTATATCCCATCCTCAAATGATTTCAGTTTATATGTGCTTAAATCGCCATCCGTTGATAATGATTTTCATTACTAATTACAAATACCATATTAATTGATAATGATTATCATAGTCAACGTTTTTTTATAAATAAGGAAAATTCGCCGCTTGATGAGCCCCGCTCTTGGGCGAAGACAGAGGTGTAATTGCACTTATCTGTATTCTTAAAATTCCTTGTTATGTCGAGTCAATTTCTAGCTGGAGATTTATACTTTTTTAAAGTGTAAAGAAAGAACCATGCTGAAATATTTTAAGCTTAAAACAACTCAGCTATAGTTAAGTCATCGGGTTTATAACTATTTCAAACAAGAGATAACCTAGTGTGAACCTCCATTGAACTTCTGACGCAAGACACTAAATTACTATAAATAAGTTAGTATATTTTTATGTGCAGTACATATGGTGTATAATGATAGTAGAACGAGGTGAGATCTATGGATCAATTTTTGCTATGTCCACGATTTGAGAAAAGTGTAGAAATTATAAGTAAGCGTTGGACCGTATTAGTGATTCACCAGCTTTTTTCTGGTCCGCAGCGTTTTTGTGCAATAGAATCTGCACTTCCTATCAGCGGAAGAGTGCTATCAGAAAGACTCAAGGATTTAGAGCTAGAAGGAATTGTGAAACGCCAGGTATTTCCAGAGACTCCTGTTCGTATTGAATATTCACTTACAGATAAAGGACGCTCGTTACAACCTGTCATTGCGGAGCTAGAAAAGTGGTCTCGTGACTGGGTGAAGATTGATGAAGATAGTGAAAATCCACAATAAATCATATTCATTAAAAAGGGAGCGCTTCAGTCGCTCCCTTTTTCTTTTTAACACCAGTACACGGACATGAAGCGATGCTTGTGCTGTATAATGATACACAGACAATTTTTATACTACTAAGTTAGGATGCGGTTCAAATGAGGATCAATAAATATATTAGCGAGACAGGGTTTTGCTCTAGAAGGGAAACAGATCGATTAATCGAGGCAGGACGAATTATGATTAATGACCATATTTGCGAGCCTGGGGATACGGTGAATATTGGAGATATTGTGCGAATTGACGGACAACCTATTCCTCCCAAAAAACCGCCTGTCTACATTATGCTGAATAAGCCTGTAGGAATTACCTGCACGGCAGCTCAGCATGTAAAAGGGAATATTATTGAGTTTGTGAATCATCGGGATCGCGTTTTCCCAATTGGGCGTCTTGATAAAAACTCGGAGGGCTTAATCTTACTCACAACAGATGGAAGTATTGTAAACAAAATTTTACGGTCTGAGCATGAGCATGAAAAGGAATATATTGTAGAGGTGGATAAGCCTATTGATGATGCTTTTATACAAGGAATGTCCAGCGGTGTAGAAATTCTTGGTACGAAAACAAAGCCATGCAAGGTATCGAAACTCGCTGATTCTGTTTTCCGAATCGTGCTTACGCAAGGTCTCAATCGCCAAATTCGCAGAATGTGTAAAAGCTTTGGTTATAACGTAACCAAGCTAGAACGTATCCGAATTATGAACCTTACCATTGATGGTTTGAGTAAAGGGCAATGGCGGAATCTTACCAATGAGGAGTTACAACAGCTTGTCTCACTATTATAAAGAAAACTCGCCGATTGGCGAGCCGGTAGGCGAAGACAGAGGCGTAGTTGCATTTATACTATATTCCTAAAATTCCCTGTTATATCGAGTCAACTTCTAGCTGGAGATTATACTTTTTTAAAGTGTAAAAGGCTCCCTTCCTACATCATGATGTAGGAAGGGAGCCTTTAAGCTTCTCCTAAGAGAAGTCTTTTACATGATTTAAGCGCGCTCTACGATTGTTGCTACCCCTTGTCCTCCGCCAATGCAAAGCGTTGCTAGACCAGTTTGGCTATCACGCTTAATCATTTCATGGATAAGGCTAACAAGAACACGGGCACCACTTGCGCCAATTGGGTGTCCTAATGCAATCGCACCGCCGTTTACGTTCAATTTCTCTTTATTAAATTGAAGCTCACGGTCTACTGCAAGAGCTTGTGCTGCAAACGCTTCGTTTGCCTCGATTAAGCTGATATCCTCTAATTGAAGAGCTGCTTTTTCAAGAGCTTTTTTCACAGCTGGAACAGGACCGATTCCCATAATGCTTGGATCTACGCCTGCACTTGCATTAGCTTTGATCGTTACTAATGGCTTAAGTCCTAATTCATCTGCTTTTTTACGGCTCATAACAACTAGTGCAGCAGCGCCATCGTTAAGGCCTGAAGCATTAGCAGCTGTAACAGATCCGTCTTTTTTGAATGCTGGACGAAGCTTTCCAAGTCCTTCTGCAGTTGTTCCAAAGCGAGGGAACTCGTCTTGTGCAACTACAGTCACTTGACCTTTGCGTCCTGGTACTTCTACAGGAACAATCTCCTCAGCAAAACGATTGGATTCGATTGCCGCTTGCGCCTTTTGCTGACTCCAAGCAGCAAACTCATCTTGTTCTTCACGAGAAATGCTATATTTATCACAGAGATTTTCTGCTGTAATCCCCATGTGATAGTTATTAAAGGAGCATGTTAATCCATCATGAATCATGCTATCTACTAGCTTTTGATCTCCCATTTTAAATCCATTACGAGCCCCTTGTAAAAGGTAAGGAGCTTGGCTCATGTTTTCCATTCCGCCTGCAACAACGATTTCTGCATCTCCTGAAAGAATCGCTTGAGTTGCTAGATGCACTGCTTTCAGCCCTGAGCCACACACTTTATTGATTGTTAATGCAGATACTTCCTGAGGTAAGCCGGCAGCAATAGCAGCTTGTCTTGCTGGGTTTTGGCCAAGACCAGCTTGCAAAACGTTCCCCATAATAACTTCATCAACCTGATTTGCATCTACCCCTGCTTTTTGTAATGCGTCTTTAATTACTACGCCGCCTAATGTGGATGCAGAAACATTTTGTAAGCTACCTCCAAAGTTTCCAATCGCAGTTCTTACAGCACTAACAATAACAACTTCTGTCTGAGTCATGTCGAAAATCTCCCCTTAATATCGATAACCATCGATTTATTTCCTCAAGTTTAGACATTAAATATTCAGCTTCTAAATTCCTCCTTTCTAACCATTTTTTCGTTCATCATTTTTCGACATTTTCTTTACATTGACATACACCTGCCATGATATAAAAAACGTTTCTGCAAGCGGTAACAGGGAATAGGAAATATATTGAATAGCCCTACAGAAACCCAGATAACACCAAGTCTTTCATCTATATGCTAAGGGAAATATAAAAAAATGCCCTTACCTTAGACACCTATTGGATAGTTCTATCTAAATGTACATCTCTTACTGATATGGAAACATGATACAAAAATCAACTTACTGCAACGTCTACTCTCTGTTGATTTTTGTCGAACACTTTGGTAATATCAGCACAAAAAATAAGCAGGTTAATCAGTAATCTCATAATATTCTTTTTTTAAATGATGGGTGTTCATTTTTATGTAAGCGATTTATAATAAAGAAAGAGTGTCCCATCATTGAGGAGGTATGGCCAAATGGCAACCGAACAGACAAACAAAACAAATCCATGGACAAAGTTTCACGGTCCAAATCTTGGCTATGTCGTTGAGCAATATGATCGTTATGTAAACAATGAAGAATCCGTTGATCCGGAATTAATAGAGCTTTTTGTCCAATGGGGTCCACCTTTGGATTTTAAAATTTCAAAAAAAGAAGCAGGACAAGCCCCTCCTTCTTTCAACAATACAACTAACATGGACATAATACTTAAGATAGTAAAGCTATGCGAAGATATTCGCAGACATGGACACTTAGCAGCGAGCATCAACCCATTATCAGAACAAAAAAATAACCACCCTTTGCTGCAGCCAGAAAAATATGGTTTAACTGAAACTGATTTGAAAGCGGTTTCCGCTAAGCTTGTTTGGGAAAACGCACCAAAGGAAATCCAAACGGCATGGGATGCATTCAACCAGTTAAAATCGGTTTATACTTCATCCTTAGCATACGAGTTTGAGCATGTGCATAGCAGCGAGGAACGAGCATGGCTGCAACAAATGGTAGAAACAGGATCCTTACATCGTGCCTTATCTAAAGAAAAGCGGGCAAACCTGCTGCAGCGCCTAACTGAAGTAGAGGGTTTTGAACAATTTTTACACCGAACATTTGTAGGGCAGAAGCGATTTTCTATTGAAGGCGTCGATATGCTAGTACCAGTACTGGATGAAATCGTAAATGAAAGCGTTATCTTAGGCATGCACAATGTCTTGATTGGTATGGCGCACCGCGGACGCTTAAGTGTATTAGCTCACACACTTGAAAAGCCATATCGCAGCATTCTTACAGAATTTCAACACTCCACTACAAAGAAGACCGGCCAACCAGAGGATAAAGTTGGTTGGACAGGAGATGTTAAATATCATTTAGGCTATAATCGTTTTATTGAAGGAACTAATGGGGTTCGTACACGCGTAACTTTAGCTAACAACCCGAGCCACCTTGAAGTTGTAGATCCTGTTGTGGAGGGCTTTGCAAGAGCTGCGCAGGATGACCGAAGCAAGCCTGGTTCGCCTAAACAAGATGTATCGAAAGCGCTTTCCGTCCTTGTTCATGGTGATGCCGCCTTTCCTGGTCAGGGAATTGTCGCAGAAACTTTAAACTTAGCTGGGCTCAAGGGTTACCATACAGGCGGAACTCTTCATATTATCGCAAATAATTTAGTCGGATTTACAACAGATAGTTCAGACTCCCGTTCCACAAGATACGCGAGTGATTTGGCAAAAGGATTTGAAGTCCCTATTGTACATGTGAATGCAGATGACCCGGAAGCTTGTTTAGCAGCTGCGTATCTTGCTCACCAATACCGAGTTCGCTTCCAAAAGGATTTTGTCATTGACCTGGTGGGCTATCGTCGCTTTGGACATAACGAAATGGATGATCCAACAATGACGCAGCCGCATGTATATAAGAAGATTACAAATCATCCAACTGTAAGAGCATTATATGCAAATCAGCTTCAAGCGAAGGGAATTCTTACACAAGAAGAAGCAGAGCAAATGAAGCAAAACGTTCAAGAAATATTACAAACTGAATATAACAACGTTCCTGAAAAGAAGGAGACTCTATCTGGAGATATACCGGTACCAGAAGTCATTGCCAATGGTATTCCATCAATAGAAACAGGCGTACCATTAGATACACTTCGTGAATTAAATACAGAATTATTGAGCTGGCCAGAAGGCTTTACTATTTATCCGAAATTAAAGCGCATTCTTGAACGCCGTAAAAGCGCATTAGAAGAGCAAGGAAAAGTAGAGTGGGCAGTGGCTGAAGCATTAGCATTCGCAACGATCCTACAAGACGGAACACCAATTCGTCTAACAGGACAAGACTCAGAGCGTGGAACATTTGCTCAGCGTCATATTGTGCTGCATGATACAGAAACAAATGAAACCTTCTCAACAATGCAGCAGCTCCCGCAGGCTCGCGCTTCCTTTACGGTCCATAATAGTCCGTTATCTGAAGCAGCGGTTGTCGGTTTTGAATATGGATACAATGTATTCGCTCCCGAAACACTTGTTATTTGGGAAGCGCAATACGGAGATTTTGCTAACACAGCACAAACTCTCTTTGATCAATTCATCTCAGCAAGCCGTGCCAAATGGGGACAAAAATCGGGTCTTGTTATATTGCTCCCTCATGGCTATGAAGGGCAAGGACCTGAACATTCGAGCGCTCGACCGGAACGCTTTTTACAGCTTGCAGCTGAAAATAACTGGACTGTCGCAAACGTAACAAGTGCAGCTCAATATTTCCATATTCTTCGTCGACAAGCATCCGTTTTAGGAACAGATTCTGTCCGACCACTAGTAATTATGGCACCAAAAAGCTTATTGCGTCATGCGATGATTGCATCTCCAAGCAGTGACCTAAGCAAAGGCCGTTTTCAGACAGTGCTAGAGCAGCCAAATCTTGGACAAGACGCAAATAAAGTAAAACGCTTAGTACTAACAACAGGAAAAATGGCAATTGACTTAGCAATGGAAGCAGAAGCACATAAAGAGAATGAAATCCTAGATGCAGTACACATTATTCGCATCGAACAGTTATATCCGTTTCCAAAGGAAAAGGTGGCGACGATCGTAAAGCGTTATCCGAATCTTGAAGAAATCGTTTGGGTACAAGAGGAACCAAAAAATATGGGGTCTTGGCATTATATCGCCCCTACCCTATTCGAGCTTGCCGGCAAGCATATAGCAGTAGACTATATCGGACGTCCAGAACGCTCAAGTCCTTCAGGCGGAGATCCAGCGATTCATAAAAAAGAACAAGAACAGATCGTGAAGCAGGCATTAATCACAGATCGCTTATCCAACTACGAGAATCAAGAACAAGCATTAGTGAAAAACTAAAACAATTCATTTAGGGCGGCTATTGATAAAGAGCGTTACACCATCAAGGGGGATATAGAAAATGATTGAAATTAAAGTGCCAGAGCTTGCAGAATCCATTACAGAAGGAACCATTTCAAACTGGCTCATCAAGGTTGGCGACAGAGTAAACAAAGGGGAAAGTGTCGTTGAGCTTGAAACAGACAAAGTAAATGTTGAAGTCAATGCAGATTATGCCGGGGTATTAACACAGCTATTAAAACAACCTGGCGACACAGTAGAAGTTGGAGATGTTATCGCTATTTTGGAGGAAAATGTAGATGCCAGCATACCTGCTGTCGAGCCTGTTAATCAACAAGCTCCTGCTTCAAGTGTATCTGTCGTGCAGCAGGAGACTGATTCGGCAAACAATCAATCCTTACATCGCTTTCCAAGCACAGGTCAGCCTGTTGCTTCACCAGCAGCTAGAAAATTAGCACGCGAAATGGGAATTGATTTAAATGAAGTACGAAGCACTGATCCACTTGGCAGAATTAGACCGCATGATGTGAAAGGATCGACTGTTCCAGCTCCTGCGGCAGAAGTGCCAAAATTAGAAAAGCCTGCTCCAAAGCCTGCAGGTATACAAGCAGATGCAGAATTTACAAAGCCGGTGGAACGCTTGAAAATGTCCCGTCGCCGCCAAACAATCGCCAAACGTCTCGTTGAAGTACAGCACACAGCTGCAATGCTAACTACATTTAATGAAGTCGATATGTCCGCGGTTATGAAGCTACGTACAAAACGTAAGGATGCATTTTTTGAAAAGCATGGCGTGCGTCTTGGCTTTATGTCCTTCTTTACCAAAGCTGTAGTGGCAGCACTTAAGAAGTACCCGCTTCTCAATGCCGAAATTCAAGATGACGAGATTATCCTAAAGAAATTTTATGATATCGGAATCGCAGTGGCCGCGCCAGAAGGGTTAGTTGTACCAGTTGTACGTGATGCAAATCAAAAAAGCTTCGCGGAAATTGAGGGAGAAATTAACCAGCTCGGCAAAAAAGCACGTGATAACAACCTTACATTAAAAGAGCTGCAAGGCGGCACATTTACAATTACAAACGGGGGAGTTTTCGGTTCCTTAATGTCAACACCGATCTTAAACAGCCCGCAGGTAGGAATTCTTGGTATGCATAAGATTCAAACAAGACCAATAGCTATCGATGAGGAACGTATGGAAAATCGACCAATGATGTATATTGCTCTTTCCTATGACCACCGCATTGTTGATGGAAAAG
Source organism: Ectobacillus funiculus (assembly GCF_004138295.1). Classification (GTDB taxonomy): domain Bacteria; phylum Bacillota; class Bacilli; order Bacillales; family Bacillaceae_G; genus Ectobacillus; species Ectobacillus funiculus. The sequence goes on from NZ_SCFM01000018.1 coordinate 91,179, forward strand.
AAGCGGTTGGCTTTCTTGTTACGGTGAAGGAACTGCTAGAGGACCCTGAATCCCTATTGTTAGAAGGTTGATTGGTTTTGATCAGATCCCATATGAAACCTTGAACTGGGTAGCAAGGAAGTCATCTGCTCAGCCGCCAATCAATGGAATCTGTCTATAATTAACATTATATAAAAAGTCCGCCTTATCCCCTTATTACTAAGGAATGAGGCGGACTTTTTATATCTTGTTTTTCAATAGTGCGGCTCCAAGCTCAACGATCAAAGAGGCTTACTTAAGTCTATACCTTCCATGAAAGTAACAAACGCTTTTACCATGTTCAGCTTCAAGGAATCCTCATGGTAAATCATCCATGTTTTTCGTAATATAGGCTCCCCTTCTTTTGTTCGGATATCAATTTTGTGTATATCATCTATACCGTTGAAAAGCATGCTCGACATAATGGCGTAGCCTAATCCATTCACTACCATTTCCTTACATGTATCAGCCTTATCAACCTCTATGCTCGTTAAAGGCGGCTGAGAATAATTTTCTGCCCACCAATTGTCAACCACAGATTTTAATAAATAATCGGGTTGGTAATTAATTCTTGGCAGATGAGGAAGGTCGGAAATGTGAATTTTTTCCTTAGAAGCAATACATATTGTTTCTTCAAATAATAGCTGTTTTTTCTCCTGCCAGCTGTAATCCCCCCTAATAAAACCAATATGCGCATCTTGGTTATAAACTAAATTGGTGATATCACTGCTCCAAGCCGTCGAGACCTTAAATTCAATAGCTGGATATTGATCCTTAAAACGCTTTAATAAGGTTGGAAGGTGATAATGTGCAAAGAAATTTGCAACACCCAGCTTTAATGTTCCAGCAACTTTACTGTCCATATTGAGAACATTTTCTTTCATTTTTTGAATTCTCAACAGTATTTCTTTCGCACATTTTGCTAAATATTCTCCTTGCGGAGTGAACTGAATTCCCCTCCTTCCCCGGTTTACAATTTGGACCCCAAATTCTTTTTCAATTAGCTGTAAACGATGTGTTAAAGCAGGCTGAGAAATATATAAACTTTTTGCTGCCTTCGTAATATTTTTTTCGTTATGAAGCACCTGTAAAATAAGCCAATCCCGATCCTCCATCAGTTCTCTCCTATCCAACCATCAATTTTATTTATGGTTAGTTATCAATCTTATATATTTTATTTATTTCTAGTAGTATATTAATATTCATTTATGCAAGGTTCAACCCTTTTACAATATGTACAGCATCATTATAGAGAAAGTCTGCCTGGTACTTTCACTCCTAACAAACATGTTTTAAGAAAGGAGGAATCTGTATGAAGGATACGGTTTTTTTCAAAAATATTTATTTCATCATATTAAGCAGTATAGGGGGGCTTATCCTCTCCTTAACCGGGCTTTCCATCGGTTGGATGCTTGGGACACTGCTCTTGGCAACCCTTCTCTCTTTCCAGCGATCAACATTTTTAAAGCTTCCCGAGAAGCAACAGGGAGTTTCAAAGCATTGGTTACAAGCTGGGCAATGTATTTTAGGGATTGAATTGGGACAAAAAATGAACTTGTCTATTTTTCATATTTTTAAAGAAGACTGGATGACTATCCTAATTATGCTGCTTTTGTCTATCGTTTTTTCTATCCTTTCCGGATTCATTCTATGGAAGTTTAGCCAAATGGATATGCTGACGAGCTTGTTTGGAACAGCCCCTGGAGGATTAAGTGCGATGCCTGGTATTGCGGAAGAAGTAGGCGCCAATACCGCAATCGTCAGCATTGTTCAAACTATGCGTGTTTTTCTAATTGTCCTAATGATCCCAGTCATTGTTTCTTCTTGGACTTTAGATCCTGTTAATCCTACAGCAGCTTATCTTTCTTCTGTTCAAATACCCGCGTTTCATATAGGGCAACTTCTCTGGACTATCATCTTAATCGTAACAGCGTGTGGAGGATATTATATAGGGAAGACCTTAAGATTCCCTGCCCCATGGTTAGTGGGAAGCATGGTCAGTGTTGCTATTATACAATCGCTCAGTTCCTCCTATGTTGGACATGATATGATTGCATGGTGGCCTCACAGCGTAATTATTTTATCGCAAATTTTAATGGGTTCAAGCATAGGGTCACGTTTTGAAAAAAATATGTTTATAGGCTTGAAAAATACATTGTTTGTTTCTTTAGTAAGTACAATCATCCTCATTCTTGCCATGTTCCTATGTGCATATCTTGTATCAACCTTAACGGGTATAACATTTATCACTGCTGCCTTGGCGTTTGCCCCGGGCGGGATTGCAGAAATGACAACCACGGCAGTCGTTTTACACGCGGACTCTACCTTTGTATTAGCGGTGCAAGTGCTTCGATTAGTCTTTGTCTGTGTCATTCTCCCTCCCTTTTTCAGATTTTTACATCACTGGAAGCTAAGAAAAAATATACGCTCTCATGTATCTGCTTAATTTTTCAATACTGGGATTTTCTTTTATACTTATAATGGAGATAAGGAGGGATGAGAATGGATTTTTTTTATAGTCAAAAGAAAAGAGATCCACAAGAACATAAATCCTTTTTCGTTCAAGCTAATGAAAAAACACAAGAACAAGAGATAGAGCAATTGTCACTCATATTAGCCGAAATCATTCGAAGTTCATCATGTAAGGACGAAGACATTGTCTTTTTATGTATTGGTTCAGATCGATACGTTGGAGATTCCCTCGGTCCCTTAGCAGGAACAATGCTCAAAGAAAGCCAGGTTCCCTATCGTATCTATGGCACGTTAGAGGAGCCTGTTCATTCATTCAATTTGAAGAAGGTGATAAAGGGAATTCAGAAACAATTTAAGAAGACCCTCATTATTAGTATTGATGCTTGTCTAGGAGAAAAAAATCAAGTAGGACAAGTTATTTTTCAAGAAGGGCCGCTTGTTCCGGGAAAAGCTCTTGAGAAGGTGCTGCCGGCAATAGGCGATTATCATATGAAAGGAATGGTCAACTATATAGATCCTTTGCCAACATCACAGTTTTTAAATGATACCCGGTTATATACTGTTATGAATCTTGCAAAGATTATTGTAAAAATCATTACTCGAGCAGCTGACAAAAGCGCCTCCATACACGATACAATTTAATAAGTGCAGCTAGGCTGGCGCCAGTCTAGCTGCACTTATACTTTAAAATATAAAATAAACTACCCCACAGTATAAACTGCAAGTTTAAAACAAAGTAAGAGCGCCAGTTAGAATAGCAACAATCATAATAACCAAGGAGCAAATAACAGCCCACTTAAATGCATATCGCTGAAATTCACCAAGATCGGTTTTAACCATTCCTACCAACAACAAAGTGGATGCAACAAGCGGGCTTAAGAAATGCACCGGTTGCCCCAAGATGGAGGCTCTAGCAATTTCTACAGGAGAAATTCCATAAGAAGAAGCGGCTTCAGCAAGAATTGGTAAAACTCCAAAGTAGTATGCATCATTCGATAAAACAAATGTAAATGGCATGCTAGTTAGAGCAACAACCAATGGGAAGAAAGATCCTAAAGAATCCGGAATAATTGACACTAATGCATGAGCTATTGCATCTACCATTTTTGTTCCAGAAAAAATCCCAGTAAATATACCAGCAGCAAATACTAAAGTAACGACAGTTAAAGCATTCCCAGCATGAGCTAACACACGCTCTTTTTGTTGCTCTAAATTCGGATAATTAATCATTGAAGCCAGAACAAAGCCTATAAGAAACAAAACAGGAACAGGCAATATTTCCATTACTAATACGACCATAACAGTCAGAGTTAGAAGTAAATTTATCCATATTAACTTGGGGCGTTTAATATTTGCAGGAATTTCAAAAGCGGCAGCTACTTCAGGAATAGTCGATATATTTTTAGGAGAATATTGAATATCGATAATGCCAATTCTTTCACGTTCTTTTTTCCCCAAAACATAGGCTATAAAAAGAACACATGCGATTCCCCCAGCCATTGTCGGTAAAAGCGGGATAAAGAAGTTACCCGCATCAAGACCCAAGGATGTTATAGCTCTAGTAGCAGGTCCCCCCCAAGGAGTCATACCACTCATAATACTTAGAGAAAGCAAAGAAACGGTCGCAAGAACAAGAGGATTCATACCTAATCGCAGGTAAAGCGGCAACATAGCTGAAATCGTAATCATATGAGTCGTTGTTCCATCTCCATCTAAAGCAACTGTTAGCGCCAGCACCGCTGTTCCTATTGCTATTTTAACAGGATCCCCTTTAACGATTTGCAGCATCTTCGAAATCAATGGATCAAATAAACCAGCATCTATCAAAATGCCGAAGAATAAAATTGCAAATAATAATAAAGCTGCTGAAGGTGCAACAACCTTTAGCCCATCAAGCATCATTTTACCAAGCTGAGAACCAAATCCCCCTACTAATGCAAAAATGATAGGAACTGAAACTAGAGCGTTAATCGGAGATAATCGCTTTGACATCATCAAATACGTAAAAACTACAACCATTGAAATCCCTAAAAAAGTAAGAATAGTAATCCCCCCTTAATATAGAAACCGCTTACATATTAAAAAAAAAAAAAAAAAAAAAAAAAAAAAATGAATTTGGATACTTAAAAATGATTTTATCATCTCCCTACGATTTGAATTCTCCATATCTTAAGAATAATTCAAGTTCACAAATAAGTGAAATATATATTTTTTGACCCTTTCCTAAAAAAAAACTTATAATTAAACGATTTTGAAGTGATGGACGCTTATGACAATTTGCGTTTTTCGAAATTCAATATGTAGTCTTATTTAACTGAATATTCAGGATTATTGAATAAATAGTTGATATAGACCAGAAAGCTCTTAAGATTATTGTTGATAAAATCATTTATAATAAAATGAAACTTCCATATCACGAAGTGTTGACAAAAGCACATTTTGTAGCTTTTATCTTCATTTGGTTAGCTCTTGTGATTTATACTTTTTCTTCTGTAACAAAATCGGGTCAAGAGAGTAAGGAACCTATAAAAAGTAAAATTGATGCCTAACAAGAGATAGCACTTTTTTATGAACGGGGGCATGCTTTAAAAAGATTGGGGAAACCTTTATAGCTGGGGTTCCCCTTAATTTTATCAAATTATCAAACACAACCTTATGAAGCATAAGTGTATACTCACTTCAATAAGTATTAGAATAATCATTTAAAAATTCAATAAAACTTTTAACTATAGATAGCCGGAGAGAGTCTTGATCATACATTAACCATGTATTTCTTACTACAGGCTCCCCATTTTTGTAGGTTAACTGGTATGTGTGAAGGTGATCAGAAGGCTGCAAACAAATTTCAGGTAGTATAGCAATTCCTAAATCATTTTTGACCATTTCTTTACATGTTTCCTGTCTATCTGTTTCCATCGTGACAAATGGTGGTTCTGAAAACCTATCGTGCCACCAGCCATCAATGAGACCTTTTAGCGAACTATCTGTTTTGTAATTAATAAAGGGCAGCTCTGCTAGCTTGGTCATGTCCACCTCTTTTTTAGAAATCAAACAAAGCCTCTCCTTATGTATCAATGTTTTGATTCCATACCAATTGTAGTTACCTCTCAGTATTCCTAACTGTACACTGGAGGAATGAAGAAGGTTCATAATATCTGTGCTCCATCCCGTATTTACATTAAATTGTACATTAGGGTATTTCTCCGAAAACCGTTTCAATACTCTAGGCAATTTATATTGGGCGAAATTACTTGAAACTCCTAGTCTCAAAGTTCCTCTTACTTCATTCTTCATATTCAATATATGATCTTTCGTTCTTTGCATTTTTTTTATCATTTCATCTGCATAATTTGCCAAATAGAGTCCTTCCGAAGTGAACTCAATTCCCCCTCTTATTTTGAAAAACAAACTGGTCCCGAATTGTTGTTCTAAATTTTTCAATCTATATGTTAACGCTGGCTGAGAAATATACAAACGCTCTGCAGCCCGGCTAATATTTCTCTCCTCATATAGAACTCTTATAGCGACCCAATCCTTCTCATCCATGCTGTACAGCTCCTATCCGTTTTGATTATAAGTTTTTTTTGGTTTTTTTCTATTAAATTATCTATTGTACTTATGATTCAGCTTATCATACTATGTCTTTAGAAGCACCGGTACTTTTAAATAAAGAATAAGAAAAGGTGGGTATGGGGATGAAGGTACCAGTTGTTGTTATGCGTGGCGGAACAAGTAAAGGTGTATTTCTCGCTTTCGAGCATATGCCAACCAATCAATTACTTTGGGAAGACTTTTTATTAGATATTATGGGGAGTCCGGATCATAGACAGATTGATGGACTTGGTGGAGCAAATTCGTTAACGAGTAAAGCAGCTATTATCAAGAAATCCGATTTGGAAGGGATAGATGTAGAATATACCTTTGCGCAAATCAGCATTGAGAATCAAATGGTTGATTTTAAAGGGAATTGCGGCAATATTTCATCTGCAGTAGGACCTTATGCTATTCAACAGGGATTGGTGCCTGCAAAGGAACCTATCACAACTGTGAGAATATTTAATACAAATACGCAGAAGGTAATTATAGCTGAGGTTGAAGTTGAAAATGGACAGGTTAAAACAGATGGAAGCTGTTCAATTCCTGGAGTTCCCGGAACTGGCTCCCCCATTTACCTTTCCTTCACTCGTGCAGAAGGTGCAGTAACAGGAAAGCTGTTCCCGACCGGAAATCCTATAGACATAATTGAAACACCTAACGGCTCAATACCTATATCCATTATTGATGTGGCAAATCCATTAGTCTTTGTAAGGGCCCAGGACATCGGGCTTACCGGAACTGAGTTACCCCATGATTATTCTCAAGAAAAATTAAAGGAAATGGAGGAAATAAGGTCCATGGCAGCTGAAATGTGTCAATTTTCCCAAAAAGAAGAAGCGACTAAGAAATCTCCCGCTGTGCCAAAAATGACGATCATCGCTCCTCCTATGGATTATACTGACCTGACAGGAGTAGAACGAAAAGCTTCGGATATGGACTTGATTATAAGAATGATGTCTATGCAAAAACCACATCAAGCCCTTGCGATTACCGGTGCGATTTGTACAACAGCAGGCGCCTTCTTAAAGGATACGATTTTATCCAATATTGTAACAGTGACTGAAGAAGTAGTTCGCTTAGCACATCCCGCTGGTATTATGCAAACAAAGGTAGATATACTTGCAGGACATATTGCAGCAATTAAGGTAGTTCGTACAGCCCGCACTATTCTAGAAGGATATGTGTACACAAAACGAAACTATGAACTTTCCTATCAATTAGCTTGATTTCATACCGTCTAAGGAAAATAAAAAATTTATTTTAACTTGGGGGATTTTCTATGTGGATCATTACTACGTACAAAAACAATGGCATTAAAATGCTTGAATTTGAAAAAGAAGAGGAAGCAAGAGAAGTATTCAAAAGCATTCAAGACAACAAGATTCTTACCGAAGTTATTTATTTTAATGATCCATGTTTCGCTTATGCTTAAACTCCTTGTAACTGCATATATTAGCAAATTACTCACCTGAATTAAAAGGAGATAAGTCAAGGATTCTTCTAGCAAACCCTCGGCTTATCCCTTTATTTTTACTTACAAGTATATATCCAGCTTTTGTGCATTTGAGCCGCTTGCATATGAAATATCCAAATACTTCTTTCGAATGGAAGAAGTATTTGCCGCTTTCATACCACCACCTCACCTAAGAACAACATTTCCCCTATTCATTTTTTCCTTTCCCCATTCATAATCAGATGAAATTTTACATTTTTTTGACAGTCGAACCTTAACTTGATGGCTACAGATTATAGCCTCTCTCTTCGTGCTGTCGCGGAATTCATAATAAAATAGCTAATCACTAACACTAAAATAGCTAATGTGTACAAAAGGGTATGCATCGGATTCTCATAATGTACAATAATTAAACGAATCAATGCAGTAATACCAATGTATAAGAAATAGCGTATCGGGAAGTGATAATGCTCTTGAAAATATTTTACGATCATTGCTATAAATTCAAAATACAAAAAGAAAACTAAAATACTCTCAAGAAGCTCATACTGCGTATTAACACCTTCGCCAAAAAAGGAAAAACGAATGAAATGGATGATTTCCTTACCTAGCATAAAACACAAGGCAATAGCTAGTATAATTAATGCAACATTTAAGATAGATTGAAGAATGAATGAAATCTTAAGCCTTGACCCAGTCACTTTACCTTGCTCCTTCATTGAAACTCCTCCGATTATAGTAGATTTTCTAAGGATGCTAGAGCATCCCAGGTTTCGGGAATACATGAAATGGATTCCAAAACCTATCTACTATGTTACCTAAAGAAGGAGGGATAATTCAATAACTAAAAACTAGTCTCTTTCTGATGGTACGTCTGCACTTATACTTTATTTCTAAAATCTACTGATGTGTCAGATTCTCATTTAGCCGGAAATTTATCCTTTCTTACAGCATAAAAAACAAGGCTACATAAGGTCTCCTTGTTTTTTCACATTTTATCTGTCATTAGTCCTACCGCTCTATTTTGTATCCGCTCATTTCAGTATCAGTACTTCAGCTTATGAATTCTTTTTTCTTCGATATTAAAGCTAAACGGCTGAGATTGAGCTTTGATAAACTCCACTAATGCATCTAAATCAACAGGACCTGTTTCTCTATCTGTCCCTTCCCTCAATATCGTAAAACCATCACCGCCGTCAGCCAGAAAACTATTCACTGTTACAGTATAGCTCTTATTTGCAGCCAAGCTTGTTCCCTCAGGCAGCTGAATATCCATAACCTTTTTACCGATAGGCTGGTTATCATCCCATGTGTAGGTGAAGCCGGAAATCTGAAGCATTGTCTGTTTTTGCCCTTGCCATTGCTGGTTTAGCACAGCCCGTATTTGTTCACCCGTTAGCTTCATCTTCACTAACTTATTGTTAAATGGCTGAACGGTAAATAAGTGTCCCCAAGTAACATCTCCAGCACCAACGTCTGCCCGAATGCCGCCAGGATTCATTAAAGCAAAATCTGTTTTCATGAGAGCTCGCTGGGAATCAGCAATTACATTGCCTAATAGGGACTCACCATCTTCATTTTGCAGGGAGATTAACGGTACCTTTGCGACCCCAATGAGACGATTTACGATAGGCTCTACCTTCGCCTCATATTGTTGAATCATCCGTTTTGTCACTGCATCAGGTTCGATACCCTCTTGGAATACATTCACAATTTCCGCACTTTTATTCATAATATTCTTCGTTCCCGGATCAATCTCTAGATCGACATCAGAAAAGGCCGTTCCATAAGAATAGGATTGAACAAGCAGTTTCCCATCCACTATTGCATTCATATATGCGTGATTGTGGCCTCCATAAATAATATCAACTTCCTCATCCACCGCATGAGCAATTTCTGTTAACCTACCGACAGCTTGCTCACCATTAAAGCCTGAAGAGCCAGGGTTATGAGCGAGAACAATGATGGCTCGTACCCCTATTTTTTTTAGCGTAGCTACCGAGCGATTAATTGCTTGCGCCTCATCAATAAATTTAATCCCTTTCACTCCGCTCGGAATAACGACATTTGGTGTATGAGTGGTACATACTCCAATGAATCCAATCTGCATGCCGTTCACCTCTATCACCTTATATGGAGGGAATATTGGGCTATCTGTTTTTTCATTAATTACGTTAGCTACAATCCAAGGAAAGGCTGCTCCCCCGAAATCCCCTGTTTCTGCATGTATGCCACCGTTAATCAAACGGAGAAGCTCATTGATGCCTTCATCGAACTCATGATTTCCCATTGTACCGATATGAAAATGCATCTGATTTAAAAAATCGACTGTAGGCTCATCCTGCAGTAATGCAGAAACTGGGGCACTCGCACCAACCATATCTCCTACATGGACCAATAGGGTATTTTTATTTTCCGCAGCATGCTTCTTCAAATAAGTGGCAAGATAGTCCGCCCGTCCGACAGATTTCCCGTTTACTTTACGAGTCACATTCAGTTGACCATGTAAATCATTAATCCCGAGCAATTGAATTTTAATATAGCGGGGATTACTTGCAGGTTTTTTATTTTGTTTTTTAGTAGGACGATTGCTAATGTGACCATGATAACCATTGGATAGTCCTTGAGTATCCCCCATCACCGTGATAGCGCTAATGTGATTAACACTCCTCCCTTTTTGGCTAACTCCTAAAAGCTTTGCAGCTTCTATATGTGCCGCCTGCCTTTTTTGATAACTTTGAAGCTTTACGTTGCTTGGGTTATCGATAGTACTCTCGTCAATACGACTGCATCCCATCAAGACGAACACCAAAAAACCTATAAAAGAAACTCTTGGAAAAAGCCTCATGAACACTTTCCCCTTATCCTAGAAGATAATAAAGCACATCTAGTATTTGTAGACTTAAAAACCTTATTCCAAATTTAAAGTATCAAAAAAGACCTACCTTAAATCCCTTATACATTTGCACAAAAACACAGACATTTTTTGTTCACATTTACAAAATAATCTTGTGTTTATTTTATGTTAAGCATTGTAATTTCACATTTTCAAATTATAATTACTAAAAAAGGGGGATGGAATACAATGGTTATTCATTTTGAATTAAGAAACAAAGATGATGTATTGAAACTGAATCGACTCGCTACAAGCTATGGCTTCGACATTTGGGTTCACGACGAGGAAAAAATGTTCGATGCTAAAACATTACTTGCTTTATACACTCTTCCATTCAATAAAACACTTAAATTAGTGGTAGAGGATGGAGTAGAGTCTAAATCTTTACTGCGTGAGATGGAAGATTTTCAATAAAGGATTATCATTTGTATGAAATAAACACTATTGCAACAAAGCTAATATTACATGGTCTTATTCTTGATAATATGTTAACAATCCTACTACTTTCGATAAAGCCATACAAAAAAGCAGACCTTTTTGCAATAAAAGGTCTGCTTTCTTGTATTATTCACCTAAATCTACATTGTGGTACACTTGCTGTACATCCTCTAAATCTTCTAATGCATCAATTAGCTTTTCAAACTTTGCTTGTGCGTCTTCTGGAAGGGTTACCTCATTTTGCGCAAGCATTGTTAGCTCTGCAACTGTAAACTCAGTGACACCAGCATCTTTGAATGCTTCCTGCACGGCATGGAATTGGTCAGGCTCAGCATATACAATAACTGAATCCTCTTCTTCCAGCACGTCACGTACGTCTACATCCGCTTCCATTAATAATTCAAGCACTTCATCTGCTGTCTTGCCTTCAACACCGATAACAGCCGTTGCATCAAACATATATGCTACAGATCCGCTTACACCTAAGTTGCCACCGTTTTTATTAAATGGGGCACGTACTTCTGCCGCAGTACGATTCACATTGTTTGTAAGAGCATCTACAATTATCATTGATCCACTTGGCCCAAATCCTTCATAACGGAGCTCAGTATAATTTTCCTCTGCGCCGCCCTTTGCCTTTTCGATGGCACGATCAATAATTGTTTTTGGTACGTTATATGTTTTAGCACGCTCAAGTACAACACGTAAAGTTTGATTGGATTCTGGATTTGGCTCGCCTTGCTTGGCTGCTACATAAATTTCGCGTCCAAACTTTGCATAAATACGACTTGTACTTGCATCCTTTGAAGCTTTCTTTTCTTTAATATTGTTCCACTTACGACCCATACTGTTTCACTCTCTTTCAACTTTGAATCTACACAAAAGTATTAACATAAAACCAACTGTTTCTTCAACACTTTTTCAAAATAATGATAAAAAATTCGTTACTATTATACTGCTAACAAACAATCCTGACAAAAGCTGACCTATTCAACAAATTATATTATACACTGTATTCCTAAAATTTCCGACTACATCGAATTAGCTTCTGGCTGGAAATTTATCCTTTCTTAAAGTATGAAAAGAGCGACTATATGATAGCCGCTCTTTTCATAAAATGCTATTAGAACATAAAACTATAGGTTGGACGCTTAGAGTATTCGTATAATGCAATTTTATCTTCCTGCTGTAATGTTAAAGCGATATCATCCATTCCTTGCAGAAGATGCTTTCTTCTGTGTTCTTCAATATTAAAATAAATCATATATCCTGTAGAATCCGTAATAATTTTGTTTTCTAAATCAATCTTTAAAGAATAGCCCTCTATCTCCCTTACATTCCGAAATAACTTCTCTACTCTCTCTTCCGGCAAAGCAATAGGCAAAAGGCCATTTTTAAAACAGTTGTTATAAAATATATCTGCAAAGGAAGATGCGATAATAACTTGGAAACCAAACTCCTTTAACGTCCAAGGTGCATGTTCCCGTGAAGATCCACAGCCAAAATTTGATCGGCTTAATAAAATTGAAGCTTGTTTATAGCGTTCTTTATTAAGTTCAAACTGAGTATTTAAGCTTCCATCCTTCAGAAAACGCCATTCATGAAATAAATATTTACCGTATCCAGTTCGCTTAATGCTATTTAGGAAATACTTTGGAATGATAGCATCTGTATCGACGTTTGACCGGTCTACTGGGGCTACTATTCCCTTAAATGTTTTAAATGCCTTCAATTGCTACCCCTCCACTACAACAAGATTTGAAAGTTGGGCAGGAACCCAGTCGCGAACATCAACAAAGTGACCGCATACAGCAGCTCCGACAGCCATAGCTGGTGAAACTAGATGAGTTCTTCCCCCTCTTCCTTGCCGTCCTTCAAAATTACGATTTGATGTAGAAGCACAGCGTTGTCCAGAAGAGATAATGTCAGGATTCATCCCTAAACACATACTGCAGCCCGCTTCTCTCCATTCAAATCCTGCTTCCTTAAAAATTACATCTAGACCTTCCTTTTCTGCCTGTACTTTAACGTTTCCTGATCCTGGTACAACCATGGCTCTTACATGTTTGGCTACTTTTCTGCCTTTTGCCATGGAAGCAGCCTGACGTAAATCTTCTATACGTCCATTTGTGCAGGAGCCAATGAATACTACATCAACAGGAATGCCTGTCATTGGAGTTCCGGACTCCAATCCCATATAGTGCAGAGCCTTTTTAGCATTTTCTTGTTTTTCTGAGCCTGTGAAAGATTCAGGATCTGGAACAAGGTCGGTAATGCCGGTGCCCATCCCCGGGCTGGTTCCCCATGTTATCTGTGGGATAAGATCGTCTGCATTAAATTCTACCCGTTTATCGTAAATCGCTCCTTCATCTGTAAAGATTTTTTTCCATTCAGCAACAAGGCTTTCAAATTTTTCTTCCTTTGGGGTATAAAGACGATTTTTTAAATATTGATAGGTTGTTTCATCAGGAGCAATCATACCTGCCCTTGCCCCTGCTTCAATTGACATATTACATACAGTCATTCGCTCTTCCATAGATAGCTTCTTGATCGCATCACCCGTATACTCGATCACATAGCCAGTTGCAAAATCGGTTCCGTACTTTGCGATAATGCCTAAAATTAAATCCTTTGCAGTGATTCCAGGCTTTAATTCTCCTGTTACGGCAACCTCTAAGCTTTTTGGTTTTGTTTGTCGTAAGCACTGAGTAGCGAGTACATGCTCTACCTCGCTTGTTCCGATTCCAAAAGCTAAAGAACCAAAGGCCCCATGTGTTGAAGTATGGCTATCCCCGCAGACAATTGTCATGCCTGGCTGTGTCAATCCGAGTTCTGGACCCATCACATGCACAATCCCTTGTTCTACGCTATCCAAGTCGTATAACTTAATCCCATGATTTTTACAGTTTCTGATGAGAGCTTCAATTTGCTCCTTTGAAACAGGGTTTTCTATGTTCCAGCGATCCGGTGAGGTAGGAATTACATGATCCATCGTCGCATAGGTTAGATCAGGTCTTCTCACGGCTTTGTTGGCCAACTCTAAGCCCTCAAATGCTTGAGCTGAGGTTACCTCATGGATTAAATGCAGGTCTATATAAAGGATGCTTGGTTCATTTGCCTCGCTATAAACCTCATGATTTTCCCATATCTTATCAAGCATTGTTTTCTTTTTCATTGGACATCCACCTTTTGTTTGAAATTTCCTTCCTCTCTCCAAGGATTCAATGTTAAGGCTAAGTTTATATCGCTTGGTGCAACAATTCCCCCGCCTTCTTCCACACCCTTTGCAGCTAATACAAGATTTTCTTTAGTAGATCCTAATAATTTGTTACTCATTTGTACTCCTCCCTTGCGAACAGGAATAATTTTCTTGTATTTACATAGTACACCTACAAAATACTATTTAAAATTAAGAAAATTAGTTAAAATCGATTATGATTCCTGATTAATAGGAGGAGAGATGCTATGGACATTAAATGGCTTCAAACATTCGTAACCGCCGCAGAATATGAGAATTTCCGGAAAACATCCGAGATTTTATATATATCTCAACCAACTGTTACCCTGCATATTAAAAATCTAGAGATATTATTAGAAACCACCTTATTTGAGAAAAAAGGAAGAAATATCATCCTGACAGAAGCTGGTCAGATTTTCTTGCCTGATGCAAAAAAAATGATTGAAACATACGACTCTTCTCTAAAAAGAGTGGATAATTGGAAACAAGGATACGATAAAAAGCTAACGATTGCCATTGCACCGTTCATTGCCTCATCCATCTTTCCAATGTTTTTGAAGAAGTTTTTTGAGGAAAATCCGCATATCGATGTCACAATTAATGTGGTGAAATCTCCAGATATTGGCCAGGAAGTAAATCACGGAAAAGCAGATCTTGGCATCTCAAGGATGATCCCAAATCAAACGCAGCTGTCTTTTGCAAGTATTTGGGATGACCAAGTCATCCTAGTGGCCCCCAAAAACGAGCTGGAGACTGAATCCTTTAAGGAGGAAGACATATTTCAAAAATATAAATTAATTACGCATAATCATCCCGTGTACTGGGACGATTTATTGCCTAGAATAAGGGCACTTTATCCTAAGGTTAGGACAATGATGGTGACACAAGTGGAAATTACAAAGCAATTTATTATGGCAGGTCTTGGGATTTCTTTCTTGCCTAAACTATTTGTTCAAAAGGAATTACTGCAGGGAGATTTAATTTATATTCCTACCAAACAATTAGACCTTCCTACCTCACATATGTACTTCGTAACAAAGAGAGAGAATAAAGAAGTCATTGATTTCAAATTGGCACTTTTTAATTTCTTAAAGAATTATTAATTCGGTAGAGATAAAGAAGACAGAGACGTAGTTGCGCTTATACTGCATTCCTAAAACCTCCGACTACGTCGAATTCGCTTCTAGCTGAAATTTTATGCTCTATTAAAGTGGAACAGACTGAAATAAAAGCAGATATAGAAGTCCGAGAATCCTTGCAGGTTCTCGAACCTCTCTGCTTATTTTTTAATTCTTTCCGTAGACATACAGCACTCCACCTGTGTAGAGTTGTACCAGCTAGTTGTAATCATTCACTACGCCGTTAAGGTTTCCAGCTAAAGATTTATTTTTTAGCAAAATGATGCTATCCCCGCATAACCCCTTAACACATCCTGTATTTCTAAATTTGTGCAGTGCCCTAAGGTAAATTAGTCTCACCCATTAAATACCGATCACATTCCCTAGCAGCCTCTCTGCCTTCATTTATAGCCCAGACAATCAAACTTTGACCTCGACGCATATCACCAGCAGCAAAAATTCCTTCAATATTTGTTTTATACTTTCCATACTCAGCCTTTACATTCGAGTATTCATCTGTTTCGACGTTCATTTTTTGAAGGAAGTCTTGTTCTGGACCGCTAAACCCAATCGCTAGTAATACTAATTGGGCAGGCCAGACTTTTTCCGTCCCTGGAATCTCTTTTCGAATGCGTTGGCCATTTTCATCGGTTATGGTTTCAACGTTAATAGTATGAATCTCCTTCACATGGCCATTTTCGTCTCCTACAAACTTTTTCGTCATCACGGCATAGGCTCGAGGATCTTTGCCGAACACAGCTGCCGCTTCCTTTTGACCGTATTCAACCCGATGAATGACTGGCCATTGCGGCCATGGATTATCAGCAGTTCTCACTTCTCCTCTTTTTTCATAAATATCAAACTGCGTTAAGCTTTTGCATTTATGTCTGAGGGAAGTAGCCAAACAATCCACACCTGTATCCCCCCCGCCAATGACAACTACCTCCTTATCCTTTGCTGATATATACTGACCATCTTCAAGATTTGAATCTAACAAGCTTTTTGTATTTGCATGAAGAAAATCCATAGCGTAATGGATCCCCTTTAGCTTCCTCCCTTCTACATTCACATCACGAGCTTTTGTTGCACCACCACAAAGAACAATCGCGTCAAATTCTGATTGTAGCGAAGAAATGGGATAGTCCTTGCCTACTTCTGTATTTGTTATAAACGTAATTCCCTCTGCCTCAAGTAGCTTTACCCTTCTCTCGACAACAGAATAAGGAAGCTTCATTTCAGGTATCCCATACGTCAAAAGGCCCCCAACACGATCATGACGTTCGAAAACAGTAACATGGTGTCCTGCTTTATTAAGCTGTGCAGCACAAGCTAAGCCTGCCGGACCAGAACCGACAACTGCCACCTTTTTATCAGTTCGGGCTTTCGGCGGTTCCGGCTGCACCCATCCGTTCTCAAACCCTTTATTAATAATTTCTAACTCTATTGACCGGATTGCAACCGGAGGCTCATTAATTCCAAGTACGCAAGCTCCTTCGCACGGAGCTGGACAAGCCAAGCCTGTAAATTCAGGAAAGTTATTCATCTTATGTTCTCGTTTCAAGGCTTCTTCCCATTGTCCCTGAAAAACTAAATCATTCCACTCTGGTATTAAGTGATGGACGGGGCAACCAGAAGTCATCCCATTTATCATCGTACCTGTATGACAGGTTGGAATGCCGCAATCCATGCAACGGGCACCTTGTCGCTCTAATTCAGCTTCTTCAAGAGGTAAGGTATAAATGTCCCAATCATTCGTCCGTTTTGCAGGATCACGTTCAGACCTTGAGTGGCGCTCATAGTCCATAAACCCAGTTGGTTTTCCCATCGTTCACCCTCCATCCTTCATCGAATTCACTGCTTTTTTGCTTTCTTCAAATGCAAGCAGTGCCGCTTTATGTTTGCTCAAGCCGCTTTCTTGTAAATACTTAATTCGCTCTTGCATCTCTAAATAGTCTTTCGGAATAACCCGTATGAACTTTCCGCTCATCTCTTCCCAGCTATCGAGTACTCTCTTTCCATATGGACTATTCGTATAATGAACATGCTTTTGGATCAATTCATAGACAGCTTGGAGCTCTGCCTCATCTTGAATCTCATTTAGATACACTTGCTCCTGATTGCATTTCACCGAAAAGGCATTTGAGGCATCCAATACATACGCAACGCCGCCTGACATACCAGCTGCGAAGTTTTTCCCTGTTGCTCCTAATACAACAACTGTTCCGCCTGTCATATATTCACAGCCATGATCGCCAACGCCTTCTACTACAACATTAGCACCACTGTTTCTCACACAAAAACGTTCCCCTGCAATGCCATTAATATAGGCTTCTCCTCCAGTGGCCCCGTAAAACGAAACGTTCCCGATAATAATATTTTGTTCTGGGATAAACGTGCTCTTTCGAGAAGGGTGAACGATAATTTTCCCGCCTGACAAGCCTTTTCCAATAAAATCATTCGCATCTCCAATCAGCTTCATTGTTAAACCAGGCGGAATAAATGCGCCAAAGCTTTGCCCCGCAGAGCCTTTAAATGTGAGACGAATCGTATCCTCCGGTAATCCCTTCGCACCATACCGTTTCGTAATTTCACTGCCTAGCATTGTCCCCGCAACGCGGTTAATATTCCGAATGGATAAAGTCGCCTCCACTCGCTCTTGATTTTCAAGGGCTTCTTTACATAATGGAATTAATTCTTGGCTGTCTAACGTTTTATCAAGCCCATGAACCTGTTCAACTGTTGCATACAGGCTAGTATTCTTAGACACCTCCGGCTGATACAGAAGAGCTGATAAGTCAACTCCTTTTGCTTTCCAATGGTTAATCGCCCTGTTCGTCTCTAAAACATCCGTCCTTCCAATCATCTCGTTTATTGTCCGAAACCCAAGCTCTGCCATCAGCTCTCTCACTTCCATCGCAATAAATCGCATAAAGTTCACAACATGCTCAGGCTCACCAGTAAATTTCTTACGCAGCTCTGGGTTTTGTGTCGCCACACCTACCGGACATGTATCAAGGTGGCAAACGCGCATTAAGATACACCCTAATACAACTAACGGTGCAGTAGAAAAACCATATTCCTCCGCTCCAAGCAATGCGGCAATGACAACATCCCGGCCTGTCATCAATTTCCCATCTGTCTCCACGACGATTCGATCACGCAACCGATTCAAAAGCAAGGTTTGATGTGTTTCTGCTAACCCGATCTCCCACGGTAATCCAGCATGCTTCAGGCTTGTCCTTGGTGCAGCTCCAGTTCCTCCATCATATCCACTGATCAGAACAAGATCAGCTCTCCCTTTCGCCACGCCGGCCGCAATTGTTCCTACACCAACTTCTGATACGAGCTTGACACTCACTCTTGCAGAGGGATTTGCATTTTTTAAGTTATGAATTAATTCGGCTAAATCTTCAATGGAATAGATATCATGGTGAGGCGGCGGTGAAATCAAACCTACACCTGGCGTAGATCCTCTTACCTCCGCAATCCAAGGATATACTTTTTTTCCAGGAAGGTGTCCCCCTTCGCCTGGTTTAGCACCTTGAGCAACTTTAATTTGGATTTCATCAGCATTTACAAGATAATGGCTAGTCACTCCGAATCGGCCAGAAGCAACCTGCTTAATCGCACTCCGCCGTAACTGTCCATTTGGATCAGGTGTAAATCGGCTAGGAGCTTCTCCCCCTTCTCCAGAATTGCTTTTAGCCCCCATTTTGTTCATCGCAATCGCAAGTGCTTCATGGGCTTCACCACTTATTGAGCCATAAGACATTGCTCCCGTTTTAAATCGTTTACAAATGTCCTCAATGGACTCTACCTCATCCAAAGCTATTGCTTCTCGTTTTTTAAAGGACAGCATGCCGCGAATGGATTGAAGATTATGATCAGCATCTGTCAGCAATATTGAATACTCTTTAAAAAGCTTATAATTATTCGTTCGGCAAGCTTGCTGCAACAGATGAATGGTCCGAGGGTTGTATTGATGGTCTTCCCCGTCATACCGCCACTGAAAATCATCGCCCGATTCTAAAGTCCTTTTCTCACCTCTTGCTGGATCAAATGCTCCTTGATGTCTTATCATCACTTCCTCGGCAATGAGATCCAACCCTATTCCGCCTATTCGTGACGCTGTCCCAGTAAAATATGTATCGACCACATCCTGATCAATTCCAATCGCCTCAAAGATTTGTGCGCCACGATAGCTTTGAAAAGTTGAAATCCCCATTTTCGATAAAACTTTAAGGATTCCATCAGTTGCCACTTTCCTATATACTTCAATCGCATCCTCGACCCGGATTTCGCGTATATCACCGATTTCGATCAATCCCTGCAGTGAATCAAATGCTAAATAAGGATGAATCGCTTCGGCCCCAAAGCCAAGCAATGCCGCGAAATGATGAACCTCTCTAGGTTCGGCGGAATCAATGACGATGCTTACTTTGGATCGTGTTCCGTTTCGAATAAGATGATGATGCAGGCCAGAGACAGCCAGGAGAGCCGGCAACGCTGCATATTCAGCATTGACTCCGCGATCTGATAACACGAGTAAAGAAGCACCTTCATCAATGGCGCTATCGGCTTTTCTAAATAAGTCTCCTAAAATCTTTTCAAAATTAGGAGGGGTTGTTTCAACAGGAAATAGCATGGACAGCGTTTCACTCTCAAAGTCAGAACGGTAAAGCTTGTCCAGCTGGCTCTTCGTCAAAATAGGAGTCCCAAGCTGAATTTGTTTACAGCTCTCAGGCACAGGCTGAAGCAAGTTTCTTTCTGGACCGATTGTTGTGACAACCGAAGTAATCACCTTCTCTCGAATCGCATCAATTGGCGGATTCGTTACTTGCGCAAAAAGCTGTTTGAAATAGTTATAAAGCAGCTGTGGTTTTTTAGATAACACCGCGAGAGGCGAATCGTATCCCATAGAGCCAATCGGGTCCTTCTTGTCTGTTACCATAGGCTTCAATATTTTATTAAGCTCCTCGTTTGTATACCCAAATGCAAGCTGTTGTTTCACTCGTTCATCCCTGTCAAAAACTTGTATATTGTCATTCGTTTCAGGCAGGTCATCAATATGAACTAAATGCTGCGCTAGCCAATCCTTATACGACTGCTCAGACGCGATTTGCTTTTTAATTTCTTCATCTGGAATAATTTCGCCTTTTTCTAAATCAACAAGGAGCATTTTTCCAGGGTGAAGTCTGTCTTTATATTCGATATCCTCAGCAAAAATATCCAAAGCACCTACTTCGGACCCTAAAACAATCATGCCATCTTTTGTTACATAATAACGCGCAGGCCGCAGCCCATTCCGGTCAAGGCAGGCCCCGATTTGTTTGCCGTCCGTAAATACAACAGCTGCTGGTCCGTCCCACGGTTCCATTAAACAGCTATGAAATTCATAAAATGCTTTCTTTTCATCATCCATTGTTACATCATTCACCCATGGCTCAGGAATCATCATCATTGCTGTATGGGCAAGCGAACGCCCGGAAAGATGCAGAAATTCAAAGCAGTTATCAAACATTGAAGAATCACTGCCATCTGTATCAATAACTGGGAATAGCTGCTGAAAATCCTCATCATGAAATAAATCAGATTGGCACAGAGCCTCTCTCGCCTGCATCCATTTCACGTTTCCTTTTATCGTATTAAACTCCCCATTATGGATTGTAAATCGATTCGGATGAGATCTTTCCCAGCTTGGAAAAGTATTTGTACTAAAGCGTGAATGAACAAGGGCTAACGCTGACTTAAAATCACGATGATTCAAATCAATATAAAAGGAATCTAGCTGCTCTGGAATTAACATCCCTTTATACACAATGGTTCTTGATGATAAGCTGCAAATATACATCCCTTCCTGATGCTCACTATCCGTACGGGATACTTCATTTTCTAAACGCTTGCGGATGACATATAGTTTTCGTTCAAAATCATCTTGATCCTTAAGAGTTGGAGAAGGCGCTATAAACACTTGACGAATAAACGGCTTTGATTTTTTTGCCATGTCACCAACAAAGGAGTCATTTACCGGAACAGTCCTCCACCCTAGGAAGATCTGTTTCTCCTCGACAATCACACTCTCAATTTGTTTTTGGGTCCTTTTTCTAACCTCCGGGTCCTGTGGCAAAAAGACCATACCAATCCCGTATCCCCCTTCCCGAGGGAGTTGAATGCTTTCTTTATCACACTGCTTCTCAAAAAAAGAATGTGGAATTTGAGTCAGAATCCCTGCACCATCCCCAGTACTTATATCTGCAGATTGTCCGCCCCGATGTTCTAAATTACATAAAATCGTGATTGCATGCTCCACAATGTCATGCGACTTCTTTCCGTTTATATTAGCAACCATTCCGATTCCACAAGCTTCATGTTCATATTCAGGATGATATAAACCTTGTGCACCCGGATACCCATGCTTTTTCATGCCAGCACTCCTTCTTAAAAAATTAGGCCGATTTCATGATAAGGTAGTACCAGTGAGTACAACTACTCATATCCCCCATCAACACTGAAATCCTGATAGTAATGTTAGTGCCCTTCACATAAAAGTAGTGTACACATTCCAATTCCATTTAATCCTAATGTCTCCATTAATTATGAAATCCTTCTCTAATAAGGAATATAAAGAAAACTCGCCGATTGGCGAGCCCTGCCCTTGGGCGAAGATAGAGGCGTAGTTGCACTTATACTGTATTCCTAAAATTTCCTGCTACATCGAATAGGCACTTTCTTACAGTGTAAAAAACCACTATACCAATGACATTTGGTATAGTGGTTTTAGACTGTTGAGAAACAACTCCATCAAGTAAATTTGTGACAAACTTGTTGCAAATTTAACTGCTTTTTTATGGTGAAACATAGTTTTCGTTTTAGTTTTTTATTCAAAAAACTTCCACAGGTCCAACCTAGGTAGCTTAACAGCACAAAATACATTGTATACCGCCACTGTTTTCTGTATAATAAGGAAATCATTTTGTTTACTAATTGGGTAAGTACCTTCATGTTCATCATTAGATTGTTTCATATAATGAAATTTGAATAATAAAACCTTTTTTAGGATGTGGATTTTTCTAGAGAAACTCTATTTTCGCCACACAACTGTCAATTGATAGTTGTGTGGCTTTTTTTTATGTAAAGAAAGGGGTCAAAATCATGAAAACTTGGCACTATGCATTAATTGTTTTTTTAGGTGGCTGCTGTTACGGAGTATTATCGACATTCGTTAAACTTGCTTACTCAGCAGGCTATTCCGTAACAGAGGTAACAGGCGGCCAATATCTATTTGGAACACTGCTTACCTGGGTGCTTGTTCTGTTCACAAAAAAGAAAACATTAACTTTAAATCAAGCTTTCAAACTACTATTATCCGGAATTCCATTTGGCCTAACCGGCGTGTTTTATTATCAGTCACTACAAACACTTAATGCTTCGCTGGCAATCATTTTTTTATTTCAATTTGTTTGGATTGGTACACTTTTTGAATGGATATTCTATAAGAAAAGGCCTACAAAATGGAAGATTATTTCGATAGCTCTTCTTCTAATCGGCTCAGTTCTAGCTGCAGGCATTGTTTCAGAGGGTGGAATCGTTCTATCATGGCAAGGAACGATTTGGGCACTATGTTCTGCTTTGACATTTTCAACCTTCATTTTTCTTAGCAGTTTAGTTGGAAAAGATACTCCGCCCGTACTAAAAAGTGCTCTGCTTTCCACTGGTGGTTTGATAGTTGTCTCTTTACTGTTTCCACCAATGTTCCTATTCGATTTACCCATCTTAACGGGAGTTGCACCGTATGGATTGTTTCTCGGTTTATTTGGAGCAGTTCTCCCACCGCTGTTATTTTCAATTGGAATGCCGTATATCGGACCAGGACTTGGTACAATATTAACAGCTTCCGAGCTTCCAGTAGCCGTTTCCATGTCTTCACTCGCTTTAGCTGAATATGTGGGTTTGTCGCAATGGATTGGAGTTGTTTTCATATTAGGCGGGATTGCGGCCGGTAATATAAGGGGTTCAAAAGGTAAAATAAATCCTGTTCAGGTACAAAAAAGTTCCACTTTGTAAAGCTTTTTGTACCAACAAGTACCTTTTATGGGATTGTAAATTGTCTAAAAGAGGTACCACCAACCTAAGAAAATTCAACAGTCTGAAACCACTATACCAATGGCACTTGGTATAGTGGTTTTTACTGTTTTCGAAATAATGCAGCTACGCTGAGACTTTCTCAACAAGGCTCCTTGCTTACCGTTACAGCCGTTAACTACTAGACGAAGTAAACTCCTGCAACCATATTTGTCTAAAACTCAACCTTTTCCAAGTACAGTCCACTTGCATCAGCAAGACAATTCACTTGATTTCGTTCTTTTGTCTCTAAAATTCCTAATACCGCTTCAGCATCTATTCTGCCTAAGCCCACTTCTATCAACGCTCCGACAATTTTTCTCACCATATTATGAAGAAACCCATTACCGCTCACTCTAATTTGGATAAAGCCCTCTTCTTCAGCTATATCAATAGAATATATTTCACGAACCATAGACTTTTTCTTAGACTTGGCATTTGAAAACGCAGTAAAATCATGTTCGCCTATAAAAAACCTACCCGCTTTTTTCATTTTTTCGATATCCAGCTTTTTTTCAACATGCATGCTGTACTTTCGCATAAAAGGATTTGTATGTTCCTCGTTCCAGATTTTATACAAATACGTTTTAGCTTTGGAGTTGTATCGGGCATGAAAACGTTCAGGAACTGACGTCACCTCGGTAATACTAATATCCTGAGGCAAATATCGATTCAAATAATTTTTAATTTCAGATTCGCTCAACTGCTTATCGACCTTGAAATTAGCTATTTGCTCAAGAGCATGTACACCTGCATCGGTTCTGCTGCAGCCAATGATTTCAATTTCTCTTCCTACGAGCTCAGATAGTACAGTTTCTATTTTTCCTTGGATGGTATTTTCACCGCTGCCAAGCCGCTGCCAGCCCTTATAGCGTCCGCCATCGTATTGAATGATTAATTTGTAGTTGTTCATTTTTTTCTCCTTATTTTAGCTCTTTGTAGCTTTTGAAGCATAAATCTTATTCTTTCTCATTAGATTAACATAATTGAAAGTGTTCTTTAAAAATCTTAGCTTTGCTTTATCAAGCTTGCCAATGGAAGCAATTCAGTCATATTTTATCCTTTTATTATTGTACATAAAGTCGTAACTAGCTTACAGCCTAAAAAAACGGTGATTGCTAGTATCTTTTCCTTTCTTCCTCAGAGGAATAAAGCTGGGAGGCTTACAAAACTCTACTTAATTCATCTATAAAAGCTGGTCTTCTCTTATATGCAACGCTTAACTCACGTATAATTCCTTCCGTGCTTTGCTTGCCAGCTATCTTTTCATATCCCTTGAGTATCTTGCACACTTTCTGATAACCTGACCTTCCTGATGAAGAATTTGCGACCGATTGTATATACTGCCTATATACCTTAATCACTTCATACTCGAACTTACCCACTAGCATATGTGCATATGTTTCTATCTTTCCTGGATCTTCCCTCACAAATTCCATAATTTCATTCAAATCATTTTCTTCTACTATAAGCTTCAGGTACATATTCTTTCCTTGCCAACCCTTGCTTGTCTTCAGCTCCTGTTTTAGATGCTGATAAAATATATCTTTGTCCCCTACTGTCAGCTCCCTCAGTTCTTTATAGTATTCAAAATTTCCGTCAAGTAACAATTCTCTTGCTAGCTCCTCTTGCTCTTCTTTCATCGAAAGCTCCTTATAAGCTGTATATCTTATCTTCTTCCATCCTGCTACTAAGCCCGCATATCGCTTGTCTTGTTCTTCCCCTTCTAGAGCTAATTCTATAACCTTAGAATAGTTTTTCTCCTTTATATGCTTGTTTATATATGATTCTCTAAAGGATGGAAACCCAAGGCTATCTTTCATGAATTGTTCTGCTTCTTCTTCCGTACCGTACTGCTCAATCATTTCAAACAATATGTTCAGCATACTTTCAGTGCCATACCTTCCATACTCATCGTAAGAACGGCGACTGATCATTTGCTTAATCTTTATTCTTAGTTCGTTCCTAAACTCTTCTACATCAGCAAATTCAGTACATATTGTCAGTACATCAATCTGGAAGTCATCCCATCCTTGAAACATCTTATCTTCACTAAGAGCTAATAACTTATAGAATGCTTTTTCTATTAGATTCACATCTGACCTATCAATTGCCTCGATAGTTCTTCTTATCATATCAATCACTTCTGTAACTAAGGTACCTATTTCTCCATTAGAATCATCTGCATACTGAAAGGCTTCAATACTCTCTTCCAACAGTAAAGATGCTAGATCTAAAGCAGATATTGGATTATCTACGTCGTCTTCTATCCTCTCTAATAAGCCCTCCAGCTCGCTCACAAAATCATAGACTTCCCTATACGCAATAAACCCTTCTCTCCCCGTATACTTATTCACGATAGACTGCAGAAGCCTTTTGTATTGCTCACCCCCCAGCATACCCTCATTTTTCTGGTACGTAGCAATGAGGCCGTTTCTCAAAGTTTTATCCTTTTGGCTTATATCTATGATAATATTGATTAGCTCTTCTTTTGAAAGACTGTTTAAAACCTCCCGTATCTCAGGCAGCTTTTCCTCCTCGCTTCCGTTCCCGTTTAGCATCTCTGCTAGTTCGAAGTAGGCAGCCACTTGATGCTTGCAGACTGGTCCAAATTCATAAGGGCAATCACAATCAGAGTGCAATATTTCCCCGTTTTTATCTATCTTCACAATAACCTCATACACTTCATTCCCTTCAACCTCGAATATGTATTCATAATCTTCTAGCCTGTATACTTCCACTATATTTCCTGCCTGATAATAGTCGTATCCCCTGTCTACAATCACTGCATCAATACGACGTTCAAAATCATTTATATTCATCTCCTGCTCCTCACTGTCTCTAACTCCACATTTCTTTAAAAGAGACCTTATACTATTTCTATTAGCGGTACATTTTCGCTAATCCCATTCTCTTCGGTGAGTAGGGGCAATCAATTCTTTCTTACTCACTCATTATACTAATTAAAAATTTTTTCAAAAACTTGCAGGGTTTATGGATAGATGCACCGTCTAAGAAAGTAGGGAGAAAAGAGGTGATGCAATGGAGGAGGAACAACGGCTTATACAGGACATTTTACGGGGGATGCCTACTTTTATCGGAGAAGCACCTACAATTCACACGGAACAGCAAATTCTTTTGGTTTCCGCAATATATGTACTAGTATCCATGTTCAATACGTATAATTTTAAAAATTATATAAACTATAGAAGCTACTTTGTTTATAGTAGGATATATACCGTGATAGCATGTATCACGTATACAATTGAGGAGGTGAGAACATGAAGCTTATTATTATACTGATCATTGCTTATTTCGCTTATCGATACTTCTCTAAAAAGAAAAAAAAGCACAAAAGCCATGGCAGCTATGGACATAAAACTTATAAAAGTTCAAGCCACGGCAGTTCAGGCAGCTTTTTCTCTAGTGGGGGAGGAAGTTTTGGCAGCTAATGCTTCTCGGAGGAAACTTAGCTAGGTGAAGACAGAAGCCCAGTTATCCTTACACTATATTCTATATCGAATGACTTTTAGCTAGAAACTCCTATAGTATACAAAGTCCAGTGCCCCTCTGTATTTGGGGCTTATTTTATTAATATTACGGATTATGTTCTTTGGCCCTTCTAGTATTTTCCTACAAGTAATAATTATGCCCATATTCTTATCCTCTCATAAATACCTTCACCACAATGGATTTTCATTAAACTTCACTGCAAAATACAATTATTTTTCCTTCTCTTTGTACACTCTAAAAACATCTTAATAATGAGGAGGGAGTACATATGGATGAGCAATGCTTTTATTGTAACCAAGCTATAGAAGAAAAGTATCATCATGGGGTTTTCGTCATGCAAAATGAACATGTAGAAAAACCTCTTTGTCAGGATTGCTATAAGGAATGGCTCGAGGGAATGAAAGAATAGTCAATTTACTTCTATTTTAAAGCTAAGACAACAACAGATTTTACGTTATTGCATCAATTTTATGATAAGGAACCTGCCTGCACTAGCTACTAGTATCTCTTTGAAATGTTTATTTCAACAAATCATGGAAAATTTGAGCATTTTTCTTGATAGAATAACCACTCTATATAATAATGAGAATAGATATCGAATTAGAATTATTATAATTAATTCAAGTATTCCTCTTGACTTAAATAATAAATTCTATATAATAATAAATATCTAATTAGAATTATTATAGTTAACTGGAATATTTACTGTATTCCCTAAGCAAGCTATATAATTCTCAAACCACACTTAGGAGGAATTTGATTATGTCTCTAATTGGAAAAGAAGTATTACCATTCTCAGCAAAAGCTTTTCGTAACGGTGAGTTTATCGATGTTACAGAAGAAAACTTTAAAGGTAAATGGAGTGTCGTTTGCTTTTACCCAGCAGATTTCACATTCGTATGCCCTACTGAACTTGAAGACCTGCAAAACCAATATGCAACTTTAAAAGACATGGGAGCTGAAGTATATTCTGTTTCCACTGATACACATTTTACACACAAAGCATGGCACGATCACTCAGAAGCGATTGGCAAAATCGAGTACGTTATGATTGGTGACCCTTCACAAAAGATTTCTCGCAACTTCGATGTACTAGACGAAGAAGAAGGCCTTGCTGATCGCGGTACATTCATCATCGATCCAGACGGTATCATCCAAACTGTTGAAATTAATGCAGGCGGCATCGGCCGTGATGCAAGCACAGTTGTTAGCAAACTTAAGGCTGCACAATATGTTCGCAACAATCCAGGTGAAGTTTGCCCGGCTAAATGGCAAGAAGGTGCTGCAACATTAAAGCCAAGCCTTGATCTTGTAGGCAAGATTTAAGCAGAACCGTCAATAACCTTTAAGGAGAACAAATAATGATACTAGATGCAGATATAAAAGCACAATTAGCCCAATATCTTCCGTTGATGGAGGGCGATGTGCTGCTAAAAGTTAGTGCAGGATCAGACGACGTATCTCGTGACATGCTGGCTCTAGTGGATGAATTGGCCAGCATGTCATCCCAAATTAAGGTAGAACAAACGCAATTACCGAGAACACCGAGCTTTAGTGTGAATCGCGCTGGCGAAGACACTGGAATAACTTTTGCTGGTATCCCTTTAGGACATGAATTTACTTCATTAGTACTAGCTCTGCTGCAGGTTAGCGGAAGAGCTCCAAAGGTTGATCAGAAGGCAATCGAGCAAATTAAAAGCATTAAAGGCGAATATCATTTCGAGTCTTACATCAGCCTAACATGCCACAACTGTCCTGATGTTGTGCAGGCGCTGAACGTGATGAGCGTCCTCAATCCTGGCATTACACATACCATGATTGACGGTGCTGCGTTCAAGCAGGAAGTAGAAAGCAAAGATATCATGGCAGTTCCAACTGTTTACCTAAATGGTGAATCCTTTGGCAGCGGCCGTATGACATTGGAAGAGATCCTTGCGAAGATGGGTAATGCTCCAGACGCATCAGAGTTTGCTGATAAAGAGCCATACGATGTGCTTGTTGTCGGCGGCGGCCCAGCTGGTGCAAGTGCAGCAATTTATGCGGCACGCAAAGGAATTCGCACAGGTATTGTTGCTGAACGCTTCGGCGGTCAGGTCATGGACACTATGGGCATCGAGAACTTTATCAGTGTAAAATACACTGAAGGTCCTAAGCTCGTAGCAAGCCTTGAAGAACATGTAAAAGAATACGGCATTGATGTAATGAACTTACAGCGTGCTAAACGTTTAGAAAAGAAGGATCTTATTGAGCTTGAACTCGAAAACGGCGCTGTTCTAAAAAGTAAGACTGTAATCCTTTCAACAGGTGCTCGTTGGCGCAATATTGGTGTACCTGGTGAAGCTGAGTTCAAAAACAAAGGTGTGGCATACTGCCCTCACTGTGACGGTCCATTATTTACAGGAAAGCGAGTAGCGGTTATTGGCGGCGGTAATTCCGGCGTTGAAGCAGCAATCGATCTCGCAGGTATTGTCAAACATGTAACTGTCCTTGAGTTTGCACCAGAGCTGAAGGCTGATGCTGTACTGCAGGATCGTCTTTACAGCCTGCCAAATGTCACTGTCTTAAAAAACGTTCAAACAAAAGAGATTACCGGTACTGACAAAGTAAATGGTATTAGCTATGTTGATCGTGAGACAGAAGCAACTCAGCATGTTGAATTAGAAGGTGTGTTTGTTCAGATTGGTCTTGTACCAAACACTGATTGGTTAGGCGAAACAGTTGAACGCACTCGCGTCGGTGAAATCGTTACAGATAAACATGGCGCTACGAACATACCTGGAGTATTTGCTGCAGGTGACTGTACAAATAGCCCATATAAACAGATCATTATTTCTATGGGATCAGGTGCAAATGCAGCCTTAGGTGCATTCGATTATCTAATCCGAAATTAATGAACAGAAAGCAGGTCGCTTTGCTATCCTACCGATAGTAAAGCGACTTTCTTTCTGTTCTGGAATTTATCTAGTGAATGTTCACACTACAGATATCCTTCACAAATAGTTTATTAATTTCGCCTTTAAATAATCCGAAGCACGAAACAGCACTTGAAGTTGCACTTATACTGTATTCCTAAAATTTCTCACGACGTCGAATTGTCTTCTAGCTAGAAATTTATACTTTCTTACAGTGTTAGAAAAACAGCCCCTTTAGGCATCCATATATTGTTATCATTCCTCTAAGTAAATACCTTTAAATCGATTCATTCCCATTCAACCTCACTCAAAAAATACAATATATTATTATTTTCCTCCTACTTTGTACACCCTAAAAACATCTTAACAAGAGGAGGAAATATATATGAATGAGCAATGCTTTTATTGTGCCGATGTTATAGACGAAAAGTATCATCATGGGGTTTTCGTCATGCAAAATGAACATGTGGAAAAGCCCCTTTGTCCGGATTGTTATAAAGAATGGCTCGAGGGAATCAAAGAGTAGTCAGTCAAAGACTAATTAAGGGCATAAAAAAGAACCAGTGATTGCTGGTTCTTTTAAAATTGGTTTAATTTTCTATATCCTCCTAATGACCTGCTTGTTTCTTCAGTAACAGATTTTAAAAAGTAGTTCAGACAATAACTTTATAAACATCTCGTTCAAAATTAAATGAATATATCAAGTAATAAAACCATAGCAAAAGCAACGAACGATAGAATGGTTTCCATAACAGTCCAAGTTTTTAATGTGTCCTGAACGGAAGTATTAAAGTACTCTTTAACAAGCCAGAATCCAGAATCATTAACATGGGATAGCATGATAGAGCCGGCTCCTACTGAAAGAACTAATAATTCAGGACTCACACCAGGCATAGTTGCGGCAATAGGTGCTACAATTCCCGCTGCGGTCGTCATCGCAACCGTAGCAGATCCTACAGCAGCACGAATTAATCCAGCGATGAAAAATCCTAATATAATAGGAGAAAGATGTGCATCGTTAGCAAGTTCAGCAATAGCATTCCCTACCCCACTGGCTGTTAATACTTTGTTGAAACCACCGCCAGCACCGATAAGTAATACAATAGAAGCTACCGGTCCTAAACAGTCATTCGTAAATTTTAAAAGCTGTTTTCCGTTGAACCCGCGAGCAAATCCAAAGGAGTAAAAAGCAAACGTTAAAGAAAGAAGAAGAGCTACAAGCGGACTGCCGATAAAATCAACAACTTG
Organism: Ectobacillus funiculus; assembly: GCF_004138295.1. Taxonomy (GTDB): domain Bacteria; phylum Bacillota; class Bacilli; order Bacillales; family Bacillaceae_G; genus Ectobacillus; species Ectobacillus funiculus. The sequence continues at coordinate 122,203 of NZ_SCFM01000018.1, forward strand.
TCGGAATGTATTTTCAGCTGGTAAATTAATATCCACGATTGTCGCAAATAACATTAGAATAACAGGAAGAAGGATAGTGAAAATAGTAATTCCAAAACCAGGTAAATCCTTGCGTTCTGATTCTGTAAATTGCTGTACCATTTCAGGTTTAGGTTCTGCTTTAATTCTCTTTGCGATAAAAGAACCATAAATTGGACCAGCTACAGCTGCAGCAGGAAAAGCCACAATTAATGCTAGGAGAATCGTTTGTCCTAAATCTGCTTTGAAAATATTTACTGCCAGCATCGCCGCAGGATGGGGAGGAACAAGGCTGTGAACAACCGCAAGACCTGCAACTAACGAAAGACCAATTTTAATTAGAGAGGTACCAGTATGTTTAGCAATTACAAATACAAGCGGGAATAATAAGACCACTCCGACCTGTATAAACACTGGAATTCCACAAATAACTGCTACAACCATCATCGCCCAATGCACATTCTTTTCACCAAAAGCTTTAACAAGGGTTCGGGCAACTTGTTCTGCCCCTCCTGATTCAGCCATCATCTTTCCAAGCATGGTTCCAAGACCCAAAACAATAGCGATAAAACCTAAAACGCCGGCGACACCCTCTTGAAATGAAGTGACAATATCAGATAATTTCATTCCAGATATTAAGCCCATAAATAACGCCGCAAAGATAAGGGCTACGAAAGGATTGGTATTGAACTTAGCTATTAATACAATCAAACCTATAATTGCAATAACCGCATACAACAAAAGACTAACATTATGACTTAAACCAAAAATCGAATCCATTGCTATGACCCCCTGGTCTATTTATAAAATTGTTTATTTCTTCTCTTTAAATGAAGTACTACTTTTGTTTTCTTGATGTTTCAGATTGCTGTAGCTCTTTTTATCCTGAGACCTTTTGTTCGATATTATTAGATATAATAGCAACTTTAGCTTGAATAGAGATTGATTATCCTAGCGTTCCTTATTGGAAAACAACCTAACAAATTTAGTCATTACAGGTTCCATAGACTGCTGCATATCTGACATAAGGCATCTGATTATTCCTTTGTATCCGTTTTCAAATAATAGAATCACAAACTATCAATGGCTTCTTTATTTACATCGTACACGCTTACATTATAGCCGGCCTTGATAACATTTAATGACATAGGTTTCCCCATGATACCTAATCCGATAAAACCGATGTTGTTTTTCATCTGTATTCCCCCCAAATCTCCTAATTTAATGGATTCCTTTTAGTTAACTTGATTGATACTCCTAACTCAACGACATTTACAGTTAATAGAGTATCCGCTTACATTGATATGCATTCAAGCTTTTAAGTAGCTTACGTTTCACATTGTACACGTTAATTTATTTTTTGTATACAATTTTATTTAAAAAGTATGCATAATTTTGATAAATCTAAAAAAACTCGCCGATTGGCGAGTCAGAGGCGTAGTTGCACGTATACTGTGTTACTAAAATTCCCAAATACATCGAATGACTTCTAGCTAGAAACTTATACTTTCTCACAATATAATAAAAGTCCATGCGGCTCAAGAACTTGCCACATGGACTGTTTTATTTCTATAGTTGCTGCATACAAAATAACGAAAGATTTTTCGCATAGATCTGGAATCAGTACAGAGTCCATAGATGCAACGATGCTATTTGTCTGATTCTTTCACACTTCTTCAACAAGCTCAGATAAAGAATCATTCCTCTGAAAAGCTCTGACAGCATTATAATCAATATTGGTGCACATGAAGCTTAGCAAAAATCCCATTTTCTTGTGAAAGAAGATCCTGATGGGTTCCATCTTCAACAATACCTTCTTCCGTTATAACGAGAATACGGTCAGCTTTTTTAATCGTTCCTAATCGATGTGCAATTATAAGAGTTGTTCGATCTTTTGAAAGATCATTCAATGCTTCTTGGATAATTGCCTCCGTTTCAGTATCCAATGCTGAAGTGGCCTCATCTAAGATGAGGATTGGTGGATTTTTCAAAAACATTCTGGCAATAGCCAGCCGTTGTTTCTGACCCCCGGAAAGCTTTAAGCCTCTTTCACCAATCTGCGTGTCAAATCCGTCCGGGAGAGAAGCTATAAGGTCCATCAAATGGGCTTTTCTAGCTGCTTCTTCAATTTCATCTTGTGTAGCATTCAACTTCCCGTACGCAATGTTTTCTCTCAAAGTACCTGTAAATAAAAAGACATCCTGTTGGACAATCCCAATGTTTGAACGCAAAGATTCTTTTGTCATGTTTCGGATATCTATTCCATCTACAGTAATCGCTCCTTCAGTAACATCATAAAAACGAGGAATCAATGAGCAAATTGTCGTTTTTCCTGCACCGGAAGGACCTACAAATGCTACTGTTTTTCCCGCCTCAATAGAAAACGTCAAGTCGTTCAAAATAGTGCGCTTGTCTTCGTATCCGAAGGTAACATGAGAAAAGCTAATATCTCCTTTTAACGACGGTACATCAATCGCGTCAGGAGCATTTTGAATATCTGGTTCAGCATCTATCAGTTCAATAAAACGCTTAAAGCCTGCCATGCCTTTTGGATAAAGCTCAAGTAAGGCACTAATCTTCTCAATCGGTTTAAACAAAACGTTTAGATAAAGAATGAAGGCCACTAATTCTCCATAGGATAAGTTTCCAGAGAAGCTAAGCCAAGCTCCGTATACTAAGATAATCAGAGTCATGAGACGTGTTGTAACATAAATTCCTGATAAATTCAAACTCATAACCTTGTAAGCTCTCAATTTTGTTTTGCGGAAAAATTGATTATTCTCGTTAAACTGATTTATTTCATATTGCTCATTGGTAAAGGACTGTACAACCCGAACACCTGAAACACTGTCCTCTATCCGTGCATTCACATCAGCGATATTCCCATACATTTGACCCCATGACGCATTCATTTTCCTGTTCGAGTAAGCAATTAGCCATACAAGAAACGGAACAATGATAATAGCAACAAGCGCTAGTTTCACATTAATTGTAAGCATAATCCAAAATGCTCCAATGAAGGTCATAATCGCTATAAAGAAATCCTCAGGTCCATGATGGGCCAATTCTCCAATATCCATCAAGTCATTGGTAATCCGGCTCATGATGTGGCCTGTTTTCGTATTATCAAAGAAGCGGAATGATTGACGTTGAACATGATTAAACAGCTCGCGGCGCATGTCAGTTTCAATATTTATCCCCAGCTTGTGCCCCCAGTAATTCACCACAAATTGCATTCCAGAGCTTATTAGATAGAGTGCTAAAAGACCGATACTCACAGCAGTAATCGTGCTCCAGTTCCCTTCTGGAAGCAGCTTATCAATAAACCATGAAACAGCCAGCGGAAATCCAAGCTCCAATACTCCAACTAGCACGGCACAAAAGAAGTCTATGTAAAATAGCCTTTTGTATGGTCGGTAATAGCTAAAGAAACGCTTGATCATAAGGGTACATTACCTCATTTCTATTGAATATCATTCTCATATAGATGATAATACTTTATCATATGAAAAATGGCTGTGCTACATATTCCTTTTCCTCATTAACCAAAAAATAAATGCTATAGGGAATGGTGAGCCCCGCCCCCCAGGCGAAGACAGAGGCGTAGCCCTACTTATACTGTATTCCTAAAATTTCTCACTACACCGAATAGTTTCCTAGCTAGAAATTTATACTTTCTTAAAATGTAAAAAATCCCTTAGGATAGTCTCCTAAGGGATAGATTTGATTATGTATTCATTTAGTTGCGGAAACAGGATTTGTGAAGCTTCGATCTTCAGGTTAAGAGCCTACGAGCTACCTGACTGCTTCGCCCCGCAATGATCAAATATTTAGATAAAATGGAGGAGGGTGTGGGATTTGAACCCACGGACGTGTTACCGTCTCCGGTTTTCAAGACCGGTGTATTAAGCCGCTCTACCAACCCTCCATACAAAAGCGCGCCCGAAAGGACTCGAACCCATAACCTTCTGATCCGTAGTCAGACGCTCTATCCAATTGAGCTACGGGCGCAATTTATCAAAACTGGAATCATCGTAGAATTTTAAAGCCGATGTGTTTGCCAATCTCACTTAAAGTATAAAAAAATCCCTTTTTAGAAAAGGGATTTGCCTAGCGACGTCCTACTCTCACAGGGGGAAACCCCCAACTACCATCGGCGCTGAAGAGCTTAACTTCCGTGTTCGGTATGGGAACGGGTGTG
>NZ_SCFM01000019.1 GCF_004138295.1 Ectobacillus funiculus
CCTCGCTCGACTTGCATGTATTAGGCACGCCGCCAGCGTTCATCCTGAGCCAGGATCAAACTCTCCATAAAAGTGTTTGTCTAGCTTTTAAATAAAACATTGACGTTTCTTGTTTTGTTTAGTTTTCAAAGTTCATGTGTCACCGTAGCGACTTGTATAATATATCATGTGCTTTCATAACCGTCAACACTATAAATACATTTTTCTTTAAAAAACTTTATTCTTTTAAAGAAAACTCGCCGATTGGCGAGCCCTGTCCTTGGGCGAAGACAGAGGCGTAGTTGCACTTATACTTTATTCCTAACATTTCTCACTACGTCGAATTGTCTTCTAGCTAGAAATTTATACCGTAATTAGAATACAAAAAAGGAGCTGCAAAGAATACCGCCTTCACAACTCCTTTTTATCTCTAACCTTGTCTACCTGTGTTACTCTTCTATCTCATCTTCTATCTCATCTTCACGCTGTGCCTTTGCTACTGTAGCTACTTCCTGCTCTCCTTCTAACCGAATGAGGCGAACCCCCTGTGTATTACGGCCCATTTGTGAAATTTGATCAACAGGCATGCGGATTAACACACCAGCTGCCGTAATGAGCATAATATCCTCCTCGCCTTTTACAGACTTTACAGCTACAAGCCTTCCATTTTTGTCTGTAATATTGCAAGTTTTCAAGCCCTTTCCGCCCCTGCTTTGGATACGATATTCTTCTATTGAGGTTCTCTTACCATAACCATTCTTTGTCACAATGAGCACATCGGTATTCTCTTCTACGATCTCCATTCCTACCACTAGGTCATCCTCATCTAGCGTAATACCCTTTACGCCTGTTGCGCTACGACCCATGGAACGCACATCTTGCTCATGAAAACGAATAAGCATACCATTGCTTGTTCCAATAATAATATCCTTTTCTCCTGTCGTTAATCGTACAGAAATAAGTTCATCTTCTTCTCTAAGAGTAATTGCTATCAAACCATTATTCCGAATGTTTGCAAACGAAGATAGAGGTGTACGCTTTGCCAAGCCCTGCTTTGTCGCAAAGAATAGATAATCGTCATCTGTAAACTCACGAATTGGAATGATTGCATTTACCCACTCGCCTTTATCGACCCCTAGCAAATTAACAATCGGGATCCCCTTTGCCGTACGACTGTACTCTGGAATTTCATATCCTTTGGTCCGATACACTTTTCCTTTATTGGTAAAGAATAAAATATGATCGTGTGTTGATGTTGTTAAAAGATGCTCAACAAAATCATCTTCATTGGTTCCCATTCCTTGTACGCCTCTTCCTCCACGGTTTTGGCTTTTGTACGTAGAAGCAGGCAATCGCTTAACATACCCGTTATGAGTAAGTGTAATAACTACATTTTGTTCCGGAATCAAGTCCTCATCCTCAATAAACTCAAGGCCTCCTGGAACAATTTCAGTTCTTCTTTTATCGTTAAAGCGCTCTTTAATCTCCGTCAATTCCTCACGAATAATCTCTAGCACCTTTTCCTCATCAGCCAATATTGCTCTTAATTCTGCAATTAGTTTTACTAGTTCGGCATATTCCTGCTCGATCTTCTCACGTTCCAGTCCTGTTAATCTTTGCAAACGCATATCTAAAATAGCTTGTGCTTGCTTTTCACTTAAACCAAAGCGCTCCATTAGACCTTGTCGCGCCATCTCTGTTGTACGGGAGCTGCGGATTAATGCGATAACCTCGTCTAAATGATCTAATGCAATTCGGAGCCCCTCTAGAATATGCGCACGCGCTTCTGCCTTTTCTAATTCATAAGCAGTACGTCTTCTAATAACTACCTTTTGATGCTCCAAATAATAATATAAGCATTGTTTCAAGTTCAATACCTTTGGTTCACCGTCTACAAGAGACAGCATATTGATACCAAAGCTCGTTTGCAATGCTGTATGCTTGTACAAATTATTAAGCAATACATTAGCATTAGCATCACGACGAATTTCCATTACAATCCTCATGCCATTACGGTCAGATTCATCACGTAAATCTGTAATCCCATCTATTTTCTTCTCACGTACCAACTCTGCAATTTTTTCAATAAGCTTTGCTTTATTTACTTGGTACGGAAGCTCATTTACGATAATGGATTGCTTTCCATTCCCTCGATCTTCAATTTCTACTTTAGCTCGGATAATAACTGTACCGCGCCCAGTCTCATAAGCACGACGTATCCCACTCTTTCCAAGAATCTGACCAGCTGTAGGAAAATCTGGTCCCTGGATATACTCCATTAACTCCGGAATCGTTAAGTCTGGGTTCTTACTTAATGCCAACACACCATCAATAACTTCTCCTAACTGATGTGGTGGAATATTTGTCGCCATCCCTACGGCAATCCCTGTAGCACCATTAACAAGCAAGTTAGGGAAGCGAGCCGGAAGAACAACCGGTTCTCGCTCAGATCCATCATAATTATCTTGATAACTAATTGTATTTTTCGAAATATCCCGAAGCAATTCCATCGAAATTTTAGACATTCTTGCTTCTGTATAACGCATAGCAGCCGCAGCATCTCCATCCACGGAGCCGAAGTTTCCATGTCCATCTACTAGCATATAACGTTGGTTAAAATCCTGTGCCATACGAACCATTGTATCGTAAACCGCACTATCACCATGCGGATGGTACTTCCCGATTACTTCTCCAACAATACGAGCAGATTTCTTATGTGGCTTTTCTGCTACAATACCTAAATCATTCATCGCATATAAAATTCTTCGGTGAACCGGCTTCAAGCCGTCACGCACATCAGGTAAAGCACGTGATACAATAACACTCATGGCGTAATCTAAAAAAGATGTACGCATTTCCTGGCTAATATTTATCTCACGAATTCGGGCTTGTTGGTTCTCAGACATCAACCAGCACCTCCTCTAACATTTCCGAACATATAGTTATAATACAGAAGACAGGAATAACCATTCCTGTCGCTCCTTAAATATCGAGATTCTTCACGTATCTCGCATTTTCTTGAATAAAGTTACGGCGAGGCTCCACTTTATCGCCCATTAAAATCTCGAATGTTTCATCCGCTTCAATGGCATCCTGCATACTAACCTGCAGGAGTGAGCGGACTTCCGGATCCATTGTCGTTTCCCAAAGCTGCCCGGGATTCATCTCTCCAAGCCCTTTATAACGTTGGATGTTTGGCTTCTGTTGTCCTTGCAGCTCTGCCAGAACTTTTTCAAGCTCTCTTTCGTTGTATGCATATACAATTTTTTTACCTTGCTGTACCTTATATAAAGGCGGCTGTGCAATATAAACATAGCCATGCTCAATAATTTGACGCATATAACGATAGAAGAACGTTAATAATAGGGTACGAATATGAGCACCATCTACATCGGCATCTGTCATGATAATGATTTTCTGATAACGAGCCTTTCCAATATCAAAATCCTCACCAATTCCTGTTCCAATCGCTGTTACAATAGAACGAACCTCATTATTGGACAAAATTTTATCTAGTCGTGATTTCTCAACGTTAATAATTTTTCCTCTTAACGGTAAAATCGCTTGAAAATGCCGGTCACGTCCTTGCTTTGCAGAGCCGCCTGCAGAGTCGCCCTCTACAATATAGATTTCGCTAATGGCAGGGTCCTTAGAAGAACAGTCTGCTAATTTCCCAGGTAAGCTTGAAACTTCCAAGGCGTTTTTTCGTCTCGTTAATTCACGTGCTTTTTTTGCTGCAACACGAGCTCTTGCTGCCATCATGCCCTTTTCCACAATCTTACGAGCTACAGGCGGATTTTCCATTAAAAACTTTTCAAAGGTTTCAGCAAATACGGATTCTGTGATTGTTCTTGCTTCACTGTTTCCTAGCTTCGTCTTTGTCTGACCTTCAAATTGAGGGTCTGGGTGCTTAACAGATACAATAGCAGTCAAGCCTTCTCGCACATCTTCTCCAATTAGATTACTGTCACTATCTTTAATAACATTACTTTTTCTTGCATAATCATTCACCACACGTGTAAGAGCAGTCTTAAACCCAACTTCATGTGTACCGCCTTCATACGTATGAATATTGTTAGCAAAAGAGTAAATATTACTTGTATACCCTTCGTTATACTGTAAAGCAATTTCTATATAAATCCCTTGACGTGCTCCCTCTACATAAACCGGTTCTTCATGGATTACTTCTTTTGTACGGTTTAAATGCTCTACATATGAACGAATACCGCCCTCATAAAAGAACTCTTTCTTCCTTTTGTTTTCACGTTTATCTTCAATGATTAGCCTAATACCTCGATTTAAGAAGGCCAATTCACGCAAACGGTTGGCAAGTGTATCAAAGTCATATTCCGTGGTCTCAGTAAAAATTTCTGTATCTGGTTGAAAATGAATAGTTGTTCCAGTTCGGTCCGCTTCGCCGATCGCCTTTAAATCCTCAACAGGAACACCACGCTTAAATTGTTGATAATGTATTTTCCCTTCACGATAAACGTGCACCTCCAGCACAGAAGAAAGAGCATTTACAACAGATGCCCCTACACCATGCAACCCGCCGGACACTTTATAACCACCGCCGCCAAATTTCCCGCCTGCATGCAGTACAGTCATGATAACTTCAACTGCCGGGCGTCCCATTTTTTCCTGAATCCCGACAGGAATACCACGTCCATTATCTGCGACCGTGATACTGTTATTTTCTTCAATTGTAACTGTTACTTCATCACAGTAGCCTGCTAGCGCCTCATCAATACTATTATCCACAATTTCCCATACAAGATGGTGAAGCCCTTTTGCATTTGTTGAACCAATATACATGCCTGGACGCTTCCGAACAGCTTCTAATCCTTCTAGAACCTGAATTTGGCTCTCATCATACGTATTATTTTGCAATTGTTTTTGTTCCATTGTCACAAACATCACCTACTTTTCCATTTAACAGAAGCAACTCTGCGGGTCTAATCTTGAATTGTGCCATTTGTCACTTGAATTGTCTTGGCTTTCTTCAGCGTATCGTGCTCAATCCCTTCGACGCTCGTTGTTGTTACGAAAGTTTGCACCTTTCCCTGAATCGTGTTTAAGAGGTGAGATTGACGGTAATCATCCAACTCTGACAAAACATCGTCAAGCAGTAGAATCGGATACTCGTTCACTTCTGAATGAATTAATTCAATTTCGGCCAGTTTTAGGGAAAGTGCAGTTGTTCGTTGTTGTCCTTGCGAACCAAAGACTTGAACGTTTTTGTCATTAACGAAGAATTGCAAATCGTCACGATGAGGACCAATCAAGGTAGTGCCACGGAAGATTTCACGCTGCTTAATAGAATGAAAATTTTCATAGTATACTTCTTTTATTTTCGACAAATCTGTTGATTCTGATACATTTATGCTAGGCTGGTATATAATTCGCAAGTCCTCGAGTCCTCTACTAATGCCACGATGGATGGGGGCGGCCCAATCCTGCAGCAAACCCAAGAACTCAAATCGCTTTTGCAGAATCTTTGCTCCATGCTCAATTAACTGGAGAGTAAATACATCTAGCATTGCCTCATTTTTGCTTCCTTCACGCTGCAAAGCCTTTAACAGGTGATTCCGTTGTGTGAGCACCTTTTGGTATTGACTTAACTCGTAAAGGTAAACTGGTGCAATTTGTCCGAGTTCCATATCCAGAAAACGTCTCCGAACCTGAGGACTTCCTTTTACTAAATGCAGATCCTCTGGGGCGAACATTACAACATTCATCTCGCCAATATATTGACTAAGCTTCTGTTGCTCTAGATGATTCAATTTTGCTTTCTTACCCTTTTTGGAAATCATCAATTCTAGAGAAAGTGTGTTATTTCTCTTTCGTAGTGTTCCTTTTATTTTACCATACTCTGTATCCCAACGGATAAGTTCACGATCATTTGAGGTACGGTGCGACTTGGCCATTGCAAGAACATAAACGGCTTCCATAAGGTTAGTTTTTCCTTGCGCATTTTCTCCAATAATAACATTTACTTTATCTTCAAAAGAAATGTCGAGCATTTCATAATTTCGGTAATTTTTTAATGTTAACTCCTCAATATACAAAGGGTGCTCCCCCTTTTATCCCTTCACTTGAAATGAGCCGAAAGCAGGAATATTTACGACATCTCCTGAGAAGAGCTTTCTACCTCTCCGATTGTCTTCTTCGCCATTTACATGCACCTCATACTCCTGAAGAAACCACTTTGCAGCTCCACCAGTGTCAATCAAGTCAGCTAACTTCAGAAATTGTCCTAAAGTGATGTATTCTGTCGAAATTGAGACGATTTTCATAAGGATCACTCACTTCCTAAAAGTGTTCATTCTTTCATTGTACTAAATAATTGAGTGTTAGCAAAGCGGAATGATAAAAATAAGAACATCAGCAGGCATAATTCATTCTTTAATACTCGAATTATCTGCTGGGAATCTGTACGTTCTTAAAGTATAAAGAAAACTCGCTGACTGGTGAGCCTTGCTCTTGAGCGAAGATAGAGGCGTAGTTGCACTTACACTATATTCCTAAAACTTCCGACTACGTCAAATTCACTTCTAGCGGAAAATTTATACTTTCTTACAGTGCAAAAAAGGCGACCTGAAAGCAGAATACATTCTCCCTTTCAGATCACCCTCTACTACATTGAAATAAGCTGTAAGACTGCTGAATTCACCACGCCCCTTACTATAAGGGTCTCAATAGGTTCGAACAGGCAAAATAAGTTGGATAATTGAATCGTCGTTAGCAGTACGAATTAAAAATGGGCGCATCGCACCAGTAAAACTAATTTTAATCTCCGAGCTGTCTAATGCCTTTAAAGCATCCATCATATATTTTGCACTAAACGAGATTTTTAAATCTTCCCCCTCTATTTGCTCACACTGTACTTCTTCAACAACTTTTCCGATTTCTGGGGAATTAGAAGAAATCTCAATCATTCTTTGTTCCAAAGTAGAAAATCTCACAACATTGTTACGACCATCTCTAGCTAATAAAGATGCGCGGTCGATAGCTTGTAAAAATTCCTTCGTATTAACAAAAATATCGGTTTTGCTTTCCGTTGGAATAAGCCTTGAAGTATCAGGGTAACTCCCTTCTAATAGCCTAGAGAAGAAAAGCAGATGTTTTGTACGGAATAAAACTTGATAATCTGTGATTACAATATCTACTGCTTCTTCAGATTCATCTAAAATTTTGCTTAATTCGTTTAGGCTTTTTCCTGGAATAACAACGTTTGCCTTAAACTCCTCTGGAACGTTTCTTCCAGAAACCTTTGCCTTGCGCAAGGCAAGTCTATGACTATCTGTTGCAATGCAAACAAGCTCACTGTTATATACCTTCCAGTTTACACCTGTCAATATCGGTCGTGTTTCCGATGTTGACACAGCAAATACAGTTTGACGGATCATATGCTTAAGAAGATCTGTCGGAATTTGAAATACATGATGCTCCTCAATTTGAGGTAAAAGTGGATATTCCTCTGGGTCCAAGCCATTTAGGTTGAATTCAGATTTTCCAGATTTTATTTTTGTCATAAAATGACTTTCAACTTCAATTTCAACTGTTTCTCTCGGTAATTTTTTTACAATCTCACTGAAATATTTTGCTTGTAAAACAATGCTTCCTGCTTGATGAACTTCTACAATTTCTTTTCCATTCTCTTCAATGGGAATGAAGGACTCAATAGAAATATCAGAATCACTTCCCGTTAAGGAAACCCCTTCTTCATTTACCGAAATTTTAATTCCAGTGAGAATAGGGATTGTAGTTCGTAAAGATACAGCCTTCATAACTTCTTGTACACCTTTTACAAGATAATCCTTTTGAATAGAAAAACGCATGGGAAATCCCTCCTGTAATTCAGTATTAATTTTTATTCTATTTACTAAAGATAAAAAAATAGTAGTAATAGTAGTAGTGCTTGTGGATATGTGGATAAGTACCCCTAACGAAGGAAAAACAGCCTATCAACATGTGGATAGACTGTGCGTAAAAACAAAAAAGTTATACACATTATTCCTAATGATTTTTTAAGATCTCTTGAATTTCCTCTAGCTGTCTCTGCAGTTGTGCATCTGTTTTTGATAGTTTAGATATTTTCTCATGTGCATGAATAACAGTAGTATGGTCACGTCCGCCAAATTCTTCACCAATTTTCGGTAGTGAAGAATCTGTGAGTTCCCTTGAAAGATACATTGCAATTTGGCGCGGGAAAGCAACAGATTTTGTACGCTTTTTTGCTTTAAAATCTTCTAATTTCACTTGAAATAATTGTCCTACTGCCTTTTGAATTTCATGGATGGAAATAATCCTTGGTTTTGCATTCGGGATAATATGTTTCAAAGCCTCTGCGGCTAAATCAGCATTCATATCTTTATTGATGAGCGATGAATAAGCGACAACCCGGATAAGTGCTCCCTCTAACTCCCTGATATTGGAGTCGATTTGATTGGCAATATATAGCATCACTTCATTTGGGATATCAAGTCCTTCTGCCTTTGCCTTTTTGCGTAAAATAGCGATTCTTGTTTCCAAATCAGGCGGTGTGATATCCGTAATAAGCCCCCATTCAAAACGTGAGCGTAAACGATCCTCAAGTGTCGGAATTTCTTTTGGAGGCCGGTCACTAGAGATCACAATCTGTTTGCTTTCTTCATGCAAAGCATTAAAAGTATGGAAAAATTCTTCCTGGGTTTGTTCTTTTCCAGCTAAGAATTGAATATCGTCTATGAGAAGAACATCGACATTTCTATATTTATTACGAAAGTCGACAGCTTTGTTATCACGAATGGAATTAATAAATTCATTTGTGAACTTTTCGGAAGAAAGGTATACAACCTTTGCATTTGGATTATGCTCAATAACATAATGACCGATTGCATGCATCAAGTGTGTTTTACCAAGCCCTACGCCTCCATATATAAAAAGAGGATTATAGGCCTTCGCAGGGGCTTCAGCCACAGCAAGGGATGCTGCATGGGCAAAACGGTTTCCAGAACCAATGACAAATGTATCGAATGTATATTTTGGGTTTAGCATGCTTTGCGGAAAATGGTTTGGTTCATCCTGCAGCATCTTTGCCTTATGTGCGGGAGCATATTCAAATTCCTCTTCAGCTTGGCTTTGAGGAATAATAAAACGGATATCAAGCTCTTCCCCAGTTACATGATACACAGTTTCTGAAATCAAGTCAGAATAATGGGATTCCAACCAATCTCTTGCAAATTCATTTGGAGCAGTAATCGTGAATAAATGCTTTTTTAAGGAATAAGCCTTTGTGGATTTTAACCAAGTCTCAAAACTCGGCTTGCTTACCTTCTTCTCCAGTTCTTTTAAGGTCCGATTCCAAAGATCAGAGATGTTTTCCAATGTTGTCCCTCCTTTTGGACAGGGTAATTGCACAAAGATGTAGTTTGCACAACTTTTGTATAACACGAAAGTACAAGAATGCATATTTATACAAAGCTATTTAAAAGCTTAGAGTGTGCGCGGAGATAAGACGGGCTGTTTTCTACAAAACAGAAGGATGTGGATAAAAAGTTATACACATCCTTAAAAGATGTCCACAAGTTATACACAGACTGTGGATATCATTAATAAAAAGAAAAGTTATTCTAATTGAAAACAAAAATATAATATCAAAAATAAGCAGCAATAGCAATGAATTTTATAAAGTTATCCACAAAATCAATACGTTGTGGAATAAATTTTTCCACAACACGATATACTGTGTAAAACTATAAAGATAGATTGTGGATAGAAAAAACGAACAAAAAAATTATCCACAATGCAATAGAAATAATGTGAAAAAACCTGTGAATAGGGAAAATATGCATATAAGATGAAAATTTCAAGAAGCATTGACATTTCCACTAAGGATTAACTATAATTTATAGGACTGTCTGTAACAGTTATTCCTCAGGGAGGTGTTATAAAATGAAAAGAACGTTTCAACCAAATAAGCGTAAGCGCAGCAAAGTACATGGTTTCCGTGCGCGTATGAGCACTGCAAACGGCCGCAAAGTTCTAGCTGCTCGTCGTCGTAAAGGAAGAAAAGTATTATCTGCGTAGGCCACTGATCGTTCAGTGGTCTTTTTTCTAGCAGTGTAAAGGTTCCGCTTACGATATACAGGAGTGTTTAAGTAAATGAAGAAAATGAATCGTATAAAGAAGAATAAGGAATTTCAAACTGTTTTTCAGAAGGGGCAATCTAATGCGAACCGACAGTTTGTTTTATATCAGCTGGACAAGCCAGATCAGGAGTACTTTCGTATCGGTCTTTCTGTTAGCAAGAAGATTGGAAATGCGGTAGTACGAAATCGGATTAAGCGGATGATTCGTCAGGTGTTTACAGAATTAAAAGAGAAGATAGATTCTGGAAAAGATTTTGTTATAATAGCAAGGAAGCCCTGTGCAGAAATGACATATGAGGAATTTAAGAAAAGTCTACTTCACGTTTTGAATCGTTCCGGCATTCGAATTCAGAACACCGAAACGAAAATTAAGTAACTATAGATGTACATACTAGAAGGAGGAAAAGGCTGTGAAAAAGAAAATATGGTTCTTGCTGATGGTAATCGTACTTATAGCGGTTATCAGCGGCTGTTCCCAAGTCAATGAGCCGATTACGAAGGAAAGCACAGGAATTTGGAACCAATACGTCGTATATCCGCTCTCTTGGTTAATTACGTATGTTGCTAATTTGGCTGGGGCGAATTATGGTGTAGCTATTATTGTTGTTACGCTTATCATTCGATCTGCGTTGTTGCCTCTTATGATTAAGCAAACAAGAAGCACAAAAGCGATGCAGGCGTTGCAGCCCGAGATGACAAAGTTACGCGAAAAACATAGCTCGAAGGATCAAGCAACGCAACAAAAGCTTCAACAAGAGATGATGCAGCTGTATCAAAAGCATGGTGTAAACCCGATTGCAGGCTGTTTACCAATTTTTGTGCAAATGCCAATCTTGATCGGTTTTTATCATGCGATTATGCGAACTACTGAAATTAAGCAACATAGCTTTTTATGGTTTGACCTTGGGCATCCAGATCCAATTTATTTATTACCGCTGCTTGCCGGTGTGACAACATTCATCCAGCAGAAAATTTCAATGGTAGGGATGCCGGCAAATCCACAGATGTCTATGATGCTTTGGTTAATGCCTATTATGATTATTGTCTTTGCTATTAATTTCCCAGCAGCACTTTCTCTTTACTGGGTAGTGGGAAATATCTTTAGTATTGCTCAAACATATTTTATTAAAGGACCTGAAATCAAGAAGGCGAAAACAGGAGGAGCAAGCAAGTGAACGGTATTACTGCTAAAGGACAAACAGTCGAAGAGGCAGTTCAATCAGCACTGGTGCAGCTAGGAGTTTCTCGTGATCAGGTGGAAATTCGTATTTTAGATAAGGGCAGAAAAGGATTCCTGGGATTTCTCGGTTCTAGGCCTGCTATAGTTGAAGTGACTGTAAACAAGGCTTTGGATCTTATTGAAGAAGCTGTAGCTGTGAAAAGTGATCCGATTGAAGAAGTTGTAAGCGCACAAAAGGATCCAATCGAAGAGGCCGTAAGCTATGTAAAAGGTATCATTCGAGAGATGAACCTTGACGTTACTGTGGAAAAGTCAGTGAAGGGGAGAGAAGTCAAACTTACACTTTCAGGAGAGCAGGTAGCACTTCTTATCGGAAAAAGAGGCAGTACATTAAATGCAATTCAGTATTTAACGCAGCTTGTAGTAAATAGAAGTACGAAACAATATATAAATATCATGATTGACGCTGAGAACTATCGGGAGAAGAGGAGAGGGACACTTGAATCTCTTGCGCAGCGCTTAGCAAAGCAAGTCTTTAATACGAAGAAAAAGGTTATTTTAGAGCCAATGCCTTCTTTTGAAAGAAAAGTAATTCATCAGGCGCTCTCTCATCACCCTCATGTAATTACAACATCAGAAGGAGCAGAACCGCATCGGCATGTGGTGATTTCTCCTAAGTAGATAGGTATAAAGAAACCGGCAGCTCAATAGAGATTGCCGGTTTTCCTATTGTATTTTGCTATATACGCTAGCATGTATAGCAGGAATAAATTTTAACCAAAATATTCCTATCATAAGAAAAGCGGATAAGGGCCGCCTTTTATGGCAGCATAGGGGTGGACCAGAGTCTGCCATTTTGGGACTTGGGAGTTAGACATCGCCCCGAAAAGTTATACTTTCTTATCTTATAAAGAAAACTCGCCGATTGGCGAGCCATGCCCTTGGGCGAAGACAGAGGCGTAGTTGCACTTATACTGTGTACCTAAAATTTCCGGCCACGTCGAATTTACTTCCAGCTGGAAATTTATATTTTCTCACAGTGTAAAGAAAACTCGCCGATTGGCGAGCCATTAGGTAAAGACAGAGGTGTAATTGTACCTATACTGTATTCCTAAAATTTCTGGCTCCGCAGAATTTGCTTCTAGCTGGAAATTTACCCTTTCCTACAGTGTGAACAAGCTATATCTCTTTATAGAAAGAATAGACCGTCATTCTTTTTAAGCCCTATGTATTATGGTATGCTAAGAGTTTGATGAAGTAAAGTATCCTATGTTTAATATACAAATAAAAGATAAATGAGGTGGATGGACATGGAATTTGATACAATCGCAGCTATCTCTACTGCGCTTGGAGAAGGAGCTATTGCGATTGTCCGGGTGAGTGGAGAAGATGCAGTGGAGAAGGTAAACCGAATTTTTAAAGGAAAAGATTTAACAAAAGTGCCGTCACATACAATCCATTATGGAAACATAATTGTCCCGGATACAAATCAGATTATAGAGGAAGTAATGGTTTCTGTAATGAGAGCGCCGAGGACATTCACACGTGAGGACATTGTTGAAGTGAACTGTCATGGAGGTCTGGTGTCAGTTAATAAGGTGCTGCAGCTGATTTTAACACAAGGAGTACGTTTAGCAGAGCCTGGTGAATTTACGAAGCGGGCCTTCTTAAATGGACGTATCGATTTATCACAAGCAGAAGCAGTCATGGATCTAATCCGAGCAAAAACAGATCGTGCGATGAATGTTGCTATTGGTCAAATGGAGGGCCGGTTATCCAAGCTTATTAAGCGTTTGCGACAGGAATTGATTGAAACATTAGCTCATGTAGAGGTAAATATTGATTATCCAGAGTACGATGATGTAGAAGAAATGACACATTCTGTTCTTATAGAGAAGGCAGAACGAGTTAGGGATGAAATCCGTAAGCTTTTGCAAACCTCAAAGCAAGGGAAAATCCTGCGGGAAGGAATTGCGACTGTTATTATTGGACGTCCTAATGTTGGAAAGTCTTCCCTTCTAAATAGTCTTGTTCAAGAGAAGAAAGCAATTGTTACAGATATTGCAGGAACAACGAGGGATGTTATTGAAGAATATGTTAACGTGCGCGGTGTACCGCTTCGTCTTATCGATACCGCTGGTATTCGAGAAACAAAGGACGTTGTAGAGCAAATAGGTGTTGAGCGTTCAAAGGAAATGCTGCAGCGTGCTGATCTTGTTTTATTGGTGTTAAATTATAATGAACGTCTAACAGCAGCAGATAAAGAACTATTTGAAGCGGTCCAAGAAAAGGATACAATCGTAATTGTAAATAAAACCGATTTACCGCAAAAAATCGATTTGGATGAAGTGAAGATTTTAGCGGGCAATGCAAAAATGATCACAACCTCTCTTATTGAAGAGCAAGGTGTGGATGAGTTAGAAAGAGCAATTGCCGAGTTGTTTTTTGAAGGATCCCTCGAAGCGGGAGATATCACATATGTATCTAATGCTCGGCATATTGGGTTATTAGCACAGGCGGAGCGAACGATTGCAGATGCGATTGAAGCTGTTCATAATGGTATGCCCATTGATATGGTGCAAATTGATTTAACGAGAACCTGGGAGATACTTGGTGAAGTAACAGGAGAAACTATACATGAAAGCTTGCTCGATCAATTATTCTCTCAGTTTTGTCTTGGAAAGTAATGCAATGAAGGAGGAATGAAGTATGGGATACAAGGCCGGTTCTTATGATGTAATCGTAATCGGCGCAGGCCACGCAGGTTGTGAAGCTGGCTTAGCTGCTGCTCGTATGGGAGCAAAAACGTTGATGTTAACAATCAACTTAGATATGGTGGCATTTATGCCATGTAATCCTTCTGTCGGTGGCCCGGCAAAGGGGATTGTTGTACGTGAGCTAGATGCATTAGGCGGGGAAATGGGCCGGAATATTGATAAAACACATATTCAAATGCGTATGCTAAATACCGGAAAAGGACCCGCTGTCCGTGCCTTGCGTGCACAAGCGGATAAGTTCGCCTATCAACACGAGATGAAAAAAACGATGGAAAATACACCTAATCTTTCCTTGCAGCAGGGCATGGTTGAACGGCTAATCGTGGAGGAAGGTATATGCACAGGTGTTATTACAAAGACAGGGGCAGAGTATGAAGCAAAGACTGTTGTTATTACGACAGGAACATTTTTGCGCGGGGAGATTATTATCGGTGATTTGAAATACTCAAGCGGGCCGAATAATCAGCAGCCATCAGTCAAGCTTTCAGAGCATTTAGAGGAATTGGGCCTTGAGTTGGTACGCTTTAAAACGGGAACTCCGCCACGTGTACACAGCGAGACAATTGATTACAGCAAAACTGAAATTCAGCCTGGAGACGAAACGCCTCGAGCATTTTCCTTTGAGACAACAAAGTTTATTTTAGACCAAATTCCATGCTGGTTAACGTATACGAGCGAAGAAACACATCGCCTTATTGATGCGAACCTACATCGCTCAGCGATGTATTCAGGTATGATTAAAGGTACAGGGCCACGCTATTGCCCATCCATTGAAGATAAGGTAGTACGCTTCCACGATAAGCCAAGGCATCAAATTTTCCTAGAGCCAGAAGGACGGCATACACAAGAGGTTTATGTACAAGGATTATCCACAAGTTTACCAGAGGATGTACAGCGTGAAATTTTGCGTACAATACCTGGACTTGAAAATGTAGAGATGATGCGGACGGGTTATGCTATTGAATATGATGCAATTGTACCAACTCAGCTTTGGCCGACATTAGAAACAAAAAATATTAAAAGTTTATATACAGCAGGACAGATTAACGGAACATCTGGCTATGAGGAAGCAGCAGGACAAGGATTGATGGCTGGAATTAATGCGGCTTGTAGAGCTTTGGGAAAACAAGAAGTTATACTAGATCGTTCAGAGGCTTACATTGGTGTATTAATTGATGATTTAGTAACAAAGGGAACGAATGAGCCATATCGTTTATTAACTTCACGTGCTGAATATCGTTTATTGCTCCGTCATGATAATGCTGATTTGCGCCTTACAGAAATTGGGTATAAAATTGGTCTTATTCCAGAGGAGCGTTATGCTCGTTTTCAAACGAAAAAAGAACAAATTGAGCGTGAAAAGGACCGCCTTGCAGGTTTAATCATTAAGCCGCGTGCTGAAGTACAGGAACTCATTCGCAATGCTGGGGGGAGTGAGCTAAAGGACGGTATTCGTGCAAGTGATCTGTTGAGAAGAACAGAGATGACATATGAGCATATCCGTAACATTTCTCCAAGTGAGGATTTCATCCCGGCTGAAGTAGCGGAACAGGTTGAAATTCAAATTAAATATGAGGGCTACATCGAAAAGTCCATTCAACAAGTAGAGAGAATGAAAAAAATGGAAAACAAGAAGATTCCGGTTGATATTGACTATGATGCAATTACGGGCTTGGCATCAGAAGCTCGTCAAAAGCTTAAGCAGGTGCGTCCGCTTTCTGTTGGGCAGGCCTCCCGTATTTCCGGCGTAAACCCTGCAGACGTTTCTATTTTACTTGTATATCTTGAGCAAGGAAAAATCGCAAGAGTATCGAACCAATAAAGAGTTAGGGGATATTACTGTATGAATGCGCAACAGTTTCAAAATATGCTCCAGGAGAAAGGGATTTCTCTCTCTCCTGAACAAATGCAACAATTCGAAAGATATTATGAGCTGCTCATAGAGTGGAATGAGAAAATGAATCTAACAGCTATTGTAGAAAAAGAGGAAGTATATTTAAAGCACTTTTTTGACTCTATTACAGCAGCCTTTTATCATGACTTTTCCAAGCCGCTTTCTCTTTGTGACGTCGGTGCTGGAGCTGGGTTTCCAAGTATCCCCTTGAAAATCTGCTTTCCGGAGCTGAAGGTTACAATTGTAGACTCTCTGCAAAAAAGAATTACTTTTTTAAATCAGTTAGCAACAGATTTAAACCTAAAGAATGTAACTTTTTATCATGACCGTGCGGAGACATTTGGACGAAGAGAAGAGATTCGTGAATCATTTGATATTGTGACGGCACGTGCCGTTGCTCGACTTTCCGTCTTGAGTGAGTTATGCCTTCCTTTAGTAAAGGTTGGCGGCGCCTTTATTGCTATGAAGGGAGCTGCTGCAAAAGAGGAGCTTGAGAGCGGAAAACATGCTGTGCAAGTGTTAGGTGGGGAAGTAAAGCAAATTTCGACCTTCCAACTACCAGTAGAAGAAAGTGAACGTAATATTCTCTATATTGAAAAGAAGAGAAAAACTCCAAAGAAGTATCCTCGTAAACCTGGGATGCCGAACAAAGTGCCTATTGAAAAATAAAATGTATTGTGAGTAACATGGGGATATGTACATACTCACAATGGTGTTTTACCTGAAACACTTTATATAGAGAAAGTATCCAATAGGAGTTAAGGGTGGTGGAGTACAATGAAGAATACGTTCTCCCGTCTATTTGGATTTGGAGAGAGGGACACAGAAATAACCCTGCATGAGGAAGCGCGCGAAGAGATAAAGCAAATTCCTATTGCAGATATTATTCCAAACCGCTATCAACCACGCACTGTTTTTGATGATAGAAGAATTGAGGAACTTGCTCTTACTATTCGAACACATGGTATCATCCAACCTATTGTCGTTCGTGCGTATGGTATGGGACAATATGAGATTATTGCCGGGGAAAGAAGATTTCGGGCCGTTACAAAGCTGGGATGGGAGACTATTCCGGCTGTTGTAAAAAATATGAGTGATACAGAAACCGCTTCGGTTGCTTTAATTGAAAACCTGCAGCGAGAAGAGTTAACAGCTATTGAAGAGGCCTTTGCTTATCAAAAGTTATTAGAGCTGCATGATTTAACGCAGGAAGCTCTTGCGCAACGTCTCGGAAGAGGACAATCAACTGTTGCAAACAAGCTTCGGCTGTTAAAGCTCCCAGAGGAAGTAAAACAATCCCTATTAGAGAAAAGAATTACAGAACGTCATGCACGTGCTATCATTCCATTAAAAAATAAAGAACAGCAGTTAAAGGTATTACAAGAAATCGAGGAAAAGCAGTTAAATGTGAAGCAAACTGAGGAGCGGGTTGAAAGGCTTTTAGAAATGACTGCTCCTAAAGCTAAGGCGAAGCAGAAACGAAAGGCTTTTAGTCGGGATACACGCATTGCAATGAACACAATTCGTCAATCATTAGAAATGGTGTCGAACAGTGGATTACAGGTAAATGCTGAAGAAAAGGAATTTGAGGAGTATTATCAGATTACAATTACAATTCCAAAGAAGTAATAGAATTAAGTAGCTAAAAGACTTTTCCTATCCAACGGAGAAGTCTTTTTTACACTGAAAATATAACTTTTTGAGGATCCCTGGCCGATCGGCAAGTTTTCTTTACACTGTAGGAAAGTATAAATTTCTAGCCAGAAGTGAACTTGACGTAGCGAGGAATTTTAAGAATACAGTATAAGTAGGGCTGCGCCTCTGTCTTCGTCTATCAGCTTGCCAATCAGCAAGTTTTCTTTAGATATTTTATAATCTAAAAAGCAGGAGATTACGAATGAGATTTTGAAGTTAAATACAGAAATAAAAATGAAAGCAGGCTCGTTCGTGTTACAATAAGAATGGTGTCTGCTAACAGAACGGACAGAAAGTTGAAAGTAGGTGACAACATGGGAACTATCATTTCAATTGCGAATCAAAAAGGGGGAGTTGGAAAAACAACAACTTCCGTGAATTTAGGTGCCGGTTTAGCTTGTTTAGGGAAAAAGGTTCTTCTTGTTGACATTGACGCACAAGGGAATGCAACTACGGGAGTTGGCATAGATAAAGCAGCTATAGAGCAATGCGTATATAATGTGCTTGTAGAGGACCAGGATATTCGAGCTATTATAAAGCCGACTACAGTAAAAGATCTGGATATTCTTCCAGCAACTATTCAATTGGCAGGAGCAGAAATTGAACTTGTACCGACAATATCAAGGGAGATTCGTCTGAAACGTGCCCTTCAGCCTGTTCGAGATGAGTATGATTACATCATTATTGACTGTCCTCCTTCTCTCGGACTACTGACAATTAATGCATTAACAGCTTCTGATTCAGTTATCATCCCTGTCCAATGTGAATATTACGCTATGGAAGGACTCAGCCAACTTTTAAATACTGTTCGGCTTGTACAAAAGCATTTAAACAAAGAGCTTGCTATTCAAGGAGTCCTTTTAACAATGCTTGATGCTAGAACAAATCTTGGTCTTCAAGTAATCGATGAGGTGAAGAAATATTTTAGGGATAAGGTGTATCGCTCCGTTATTCCGAGAAATGTTCGTTTAAGTGAGGCACCAAGTCATGGCAAACCAATTATGTTATATGATGCTAAGTCAAGAGGTTCAGAAGTGTACTTAGATTTAGCAAAGGAAGTGATTACAGGTGGCTAAAGGCCTTGGAAAGGGAATTCAAGCTTTATTTCCGGATTTGGATGTCACGGAAGAAGAAGCTGTGAAGGAAATTGCAATTAACCAGCTGCGGCCCAATCCATACCAACCGCGAAAACACTTTCAGGAAGAAGCGATTCAAGAATTAAAAGAATCTATTCTTGAATATGGCATTATACAGCCTATTATTGTGAGGAAGAGTATTAAAGGTTATGAAATTGTAGCAGGAGAACGAAGATTCCGGGCTGCGAAGGAAGCAAACTTAGAAACTGTACCTGTTGTGATAAGAGGTTTGACAGACCAGCAAATGATGGAATTGGCGTTGCTGGAAAATCTACAGCGGGAAGATCTAACACCGATGGAAGAAGCGTCTGCCTATCAGCTGTTAATGGATGAATTAAAACTCACTCAGGATCAGTTGGCAAAACGTCTTGGAAAAAGTAGACCGCATATTTCTAATCATATACGCCTCCTCTCCCTTCCTGAGGATATTCAACAGCTGATCTCAAATGGAACTCTTTCTATGGGACATGGAAGAACTTTGTTAGGCTTAAAAGATAAAACGAAAATAGCAACTGTTGTAAAGCAGATTGAAAAAGAGGGCCTTAATGTAAGGCAATTAGAGCAGCTTATTCAACGGATAAATCAAGATGTTTCACGTGAAACAAAAGAGGATAAAAAGGAGAAAAATATCTTTTTTCAAGAACAGGAATCCTTCCTTCGTGATCATTTTGGAACAGCTGTTAAAATTAGCAAAGGCAGCAAAAAAGGTAAAATAGAAATTGATTTCTTTAGTGAAGAAGACTTACAGCGTATTCTGGACCTTCTTGCTGGAGAAAATAAGAAATAAACCATCCTCATAGATGGTTTATTTTTTTGGATACTGTCAGATACCGATCTGTTTTTTGAATGCCCGCAGCAATAACATCAGCCATTTTCATTACTAGATTTAACCTTGTGTTCTGTAATACAAAAAACTCCATGAATCCTTGAATATTCACAACACCATGGATGTGTATGTTTCCAACAGGAGGAAGTTTTTTATTCATTGCTGCACCAGGCCTGCTTGGGCCTTGGCCAACAGAAATTGCGCCAATGCTTTGAGCTTTGCCAAGACATGCATCGAGTGCTATTACAAAAGGTTGTACATATTGTTTTTTGATAGATAGGAGAGTTTCTTCTAGGTTCAGGGCATGAACAGGGTCCTCTAAGGTCCCGAATACATTGAAATTCTCTAAGCTTCGTTCAGAGAGTTTGGAACCAACGAGCGGACCAAGGGAATCTCCTGTAGAACGATCTGTTCCGATACAAACAAGAACAATAGGATTTGTTATTTTTTCTGTAAGATGGACGGACAATAAACGACTTAAGCGATCTCCAGCTGCTGTTTCATGGTAGAAAACAGATTGTGGTCCCTTATCAAAGAAAGGATTTTTCTTCAGCGTTTCTAAATTCACAAGCATCCACCCTTTATTGTAATGTTATCAGTATATAAAAAATAATTCCAATTTATACCTGTTTGTATAAAAAATAAAGAACCTGTCATCAGAATGTTTTAGAAGCAAATCAGGAATTCTGTTACAATAAGGAGTGGATTCGATAACCGAAATAAGAGAAAGGCAGGTTAAAATGACTGAGCTCGATAATTTGTATGTAAAATTTACAGCCTATCTTCTAGATCCTACTTTATGGCAAAGAACTGGAATTTCAATTCTTAAAATTATCTTTATTATTGCGGCAGCGAGTGTGGTAATTCGCGCTGGGCGGGCAATTATTCAAAAAGCCTTTAAAATCAAAACAAGGAACCCGCTCCAAATGTCGGAACGTCGACTGGCCACGATTGCTAAATTATTGGAAAATGTTCTTACTTATGCAGTGTTTTTTGTTGTGATTGTTATGATTCTTGGAGTACTCGGTATTGATACAAAAGGATTAATTGCGGGAGCTGGTGTCGTTGGGCTGGCCGTTGGATTTGGTGCACAAAACTTAGTTCGTGATGTAATTACCGGCTTCTTTATTTTATTAGAGGATCAGTTTTCAGTAGGTGACTATGTTCGAGTAGGCAATTTTGAAGGAACTATCCAAGAAATTGGATTGCGTACAACGAAAATCAAAAATTGGACGGGTGAATTACATATTCTTCCAAATGGGAATATTAAGGAAGTAACAAATTTCTCTTTAAATAATAGTGTAGCATTTGTTGATATAAGCATTTCCTACGAGAGCGATATTCATCATGCAGAACGAGTAATAGAAGACTTATTAGATGAGCTTCCTATGCGCTATGAGCAAATGGTGAAACGTCCGGAGTTATTGGGAGTTCAGCAGATAGGGAATTCAGAAGTCACGCTTCGTGTCACTTGTGAAACACAGCCGATGCAGCATTTTGCTGTTTCAAGAGCATTACGTAAGGAAATTAAGCTGCGGCTTGATGAAAATGGAATCGAAATTCCATACCCGCGTATGGTTCTATATAGTCGTCAAGGGAATGAAACAAAGCAGGCGAACTGATATTAAGCAAGAGGAGTTTAGAGATTATGGAGCAGAAGCAATATGATTTAAATGATGTTGTGGAAATGAAAAAGCCTCATCCATGTGGAGTAAACCGCTGGAAAATTATTCGAATGGGAATGGATATTCGGGTTAAGTGTGAAGGCTGCTCTCATTCTGTTTTAATTCCGCGGCGGGAATTTGATCGAAAACTAAAGAAGGTACTTGTTAGACAAGAAGATAGTGAAGCTTGAGCAGCCGCCTTGTGCGGCTGTTTCTATGCTTGTCATTTCATGTATTACTATCTATAATGATGAAAGATTACTTATGGGAGTGAAAGCAATGGGATTAACAGCTGGGATCGTTGGCTTACCAAACGTAGGGAAGTCAACGCTGTTTAATGCAATTACGCAAGCAGGTGCAGAATCCGCCAATTATCCATTCTGTACAATTGACCCGAACGTAGGGATTGTAGAAGTACCGGATCACCGTTTGAATAAGCTTACCGAGCTTGTACAGCCGAAGAAAACAGTTCCGACTGTGTTTGAGTTCACTGATATTGCTGGTATTGTAAAGGGTGCGAGTAAGGGAGAAGGATTAGGGAATAAGTTCTTATCTCATATTCGTCAAGTGGATGCAATTTGCCAAGTTGTTCGCTGCTTTGAAGATGAAAATATTACACATGTATCTGGTAAAGTAGATCCAATTGCGGATATTGAGACGATTAACTTGGAATTAATTTTGGCAGACTTGGAATCAGTAGAAAAGAGAATTGACCGTGTTGCTAAGCTGGCTAAGCAAAAGGATAAGGAAGCAGCATATGAGCATGATATTTTAGTTCGTTTGAAGGACGCATTTGAAAAAGATCAGCCTGCTCGTACAGTAGAATTTACAGAAGAAGAAATGAAGGTTGTCAGAGCTCTTCATCTTTTAACAATTAAGCCGATGCTATATGTAGCAAATGTCGGAGAAGATGATATTATCGATCCTTCAGGTAATGAGTATGTACAAATGGTTAAAGAATTTGCTGCGAAGGATAATGCAGAAGTTATTGTTGTTTGCGCAAAAATTGAAGCTGAAATCTCAGAATTGGATGATGAAGAGAAAAAGGCCTTCTTAGAAGAATTAGGGATTGAAGAATCCGGGTTGGATCAATTGATTCGAGCAGCTTACCATTTGCTTGGTCTTGCTACGTATTTTACAGCAGGTGTACAAGAGGTTCGTGCATGGACGTTCCGTAAAGGAATGAAGGCACCTCAATGTGCGGGGATTATTCATACTGATTTTGAAAGAGGCTTTATCCGAGCAGAAACAGTATCTTATGATGATTTGCTTCAGAATGGCTCAATGACTGCTGCTCGTGAAGCTGGAAAAGTACGTTTAGAAGGAAAAGAGTATATTATGAAGGACGGAGATGTGGTACACTTCCGTTTTAATGTATAAGAATGCTTTTTAATGAAATGGCATGTTCTTTGCTTTTGGCATAAGACATGCTGTTTTATTTTGCACTTTCAGGAAGTATAAATTTCTAGCTGGAGACAATTCGACGTAGTGAAAAATTTTAGGGGTAAAGTATAGGTAGGGCTCGCCAATCAGCGAGTGAAAAATTAAGTAGTAACAGACAGGCCTTAACCTTCCTATCCTTAGAGGGAAGCTAGACTCGTTTCACTTTTCTTTTTCAGCTAGTTGATTCCCCTAACCTACTATGATATAATCTAGACTTGTGAGTAATTACAAAAATTGCTCCTTGCCCATTAGTGGGCCGTTTAGTCCAAAAGGAGGTGACATTAGGATGAAAAAGTATGAGATTATGTACATCATCCGCCCGAACATGGAAGAGGAAGCTCAAAAAGCATTAGTTGAGCGTTTCGCCAATGTTTTAACAACAAACGGTGCGGAAATTGCAAACGTAAAAGAGTGGGGAAAACGCCGCTTAGCTTACGAAATCAACGACTTCCGCGAGGGCGTATACATGCTATCTAAAGTAAACGCACCTGCAGCTGCAGTTCAAGAATTCGAGCGTTTAGCGAAAATTAGCGAAGATATCATTCGCCACATCGTTGTGCGTGAAGAAGAATAAGATATATTTTTGAGGGAGAGTGGTTCGGATGATGAATCGCGTAGTACTCGTCGGTCGTTTAACTAAAGATCCGGAATTGCGTTACACGCCAAATGGCATCGCGGTAGCTACTTTTACGCTGGCTGTGAATCGCGCATTTTCAAATCAGCAGGGCGAACGCGAAGCTGATTTTATTAACTGTGTTGTATGGCGCAAACCAGCAGAGAATGTAGCAAACTTTTTGAAAAAGGGCAGCCTTGCCGGTGTGGATGGCCGTCTTCAATCTCGTAGCTATGAGGGACAAGATGGGAAGCGTGTGTATGTAACAGAAGTTGTTGCAGATAGCGTACAGTTCTTAGAGACAAGGTCAGGCGCAGCGAATGGGGAACAGCGTGGTTCGTTCAATCAGCAGCCACAATCCTTTGGCAATTACGGAAATCAAGGACCGCAAAATCCATCGTACGGAGGCGGCGCTCCAGCTGGAAACCAAGGGAAATCTAATTTCCAGAGAAATGATGACCCGTTTGCCAATGTAGGTCAACCGATTGATATTTCGGACGATGATTTACCATTTTAATATATAGATCGGCTTACTATAACAAAAGAATGGAGGGAATTTGAAATGGCTGGTGGACGTAAAGGCGGACGTGCAAAACGTCGTAAAGTGTGCTACTTCACTGCAAATGGCATCACTAAAATTGATTACAAAGATCTTGATCTTTTAAAACGTTTCGTATCTGAGCGTGGTAAGATTTTACCTCGTCGTGTAACAGGTACTAGCGCAAGATACCAACGCAAACTTACAGTTGCGATTAAACGTGCTCGTCAAATGGCACTTTTACCATACGTTGCAGAATAAGAACGTTAAAAAATGCACAGTAAAGGGCATCCTCTACTGTGCATTTTGTTGTTTTATTAACTTCTTTCTTGTTTAAT
This sequence comes from Ectobacillus funiculus, assembly GCF_004138295.1. GTDB lineage: Bacteria > Bacillota > Bacilli > Bacillales > Bacillaceae_G > Ectobacillus > Ectobacillus funiculus. The sequence goes on from NZ_SCFM01000019.1 coordinate 24,217, forward strand.
CTATGAAAGAAAACGGTTAAAATAGAGAAGGAATAAGTAAATGAAGCGAGGAAAACGCATGAAAAATACGAGGTTTATCACAGAAGGGGCAGTCTTATTAGCAGTCTACATTATTTTGCTGCTGGCATCCCTTTATATACCAATACTGAATTTTTTCATTTCATTAGCATTACCGCTCCCGTTTATCTTATTTTCGATACGTTATGATGTGAAGCGTAGTCTCATTCTGGTGGCAGTGGCTTCCTTAGTGACAATGATTGTCAGCTCACCACTTACTATCACAAATACTGTGATGTTTGGGACAGCTGGAATTGTGTTTGGAAGTATGTATAAAAGGAACAGAAAGCCTTTAGAAATTTTGCTTGCAGGAACTCTTATTTACATAGTAAATATCGTTGTGTTATATATTGTGAGTATACAACTGCTGCATTATAACTTTATCACTGAATTAAAGGACGTATTTAATCAGTCCATTCAACAGGCTGAACAAATTACAAAAGCAACCGGTGCTCAAGTGAATGAAGAGCAGATGAAACAATTAAAGCAAACGCTAGGGCTAATTGGTTACCTGTTACCGATGTTAGTTGTTGCAAGTGGATTAATGATGGCTTGGTTCACTCAGTTGATTGCGGCTCCAGTTTTAAAGCGCTTAAGAAATCCTGTACAGCCTTGGCCGCCATTTCGTGATATTCAATTTCCTAAAAGTGTTCTTTGGTATTATGTTCTTTTTCTCATTATAACTATGTTTTATAAGGCAGAGGAAGGAACATACTTATATATTGCTTTATTAAATTTGAACTTTCTGCTTCAATGGATTATGGCAGCACAAGGTTTCTCATTTATAGCCTTCTGGTCTCATAGCAAGGGCTATCCTAAGGCATTCCCAATTATACTTTTTGTTGTTTCGTTATTAATGACCATTTTATTTTCTCTCGTAAGTTTCTTAGGTATAATAGATTTAGGTTTTGGACTTCGGAATAGGCTAGAAAAACGTGTATAGCACAAAATGCTCTTATACAAGGAGTGGGGTTTAAAAGAGGCATGTTTACAAGGCTCTTTCAGATGTATAGTTCGTCAAGTTTTTTATAGGAGTTGAACGTATGCCTGAATTTTATAAGAAACAAAAGTTTCTTTATCCTATTTATGCCCTAACGCTCTTAACTCTCTTGTTAGTTACAGTTCTCGTATATTACAACTGGATATTTGGTGTGGCTGCCTCCTTCCTTTTTTGCTTGATTGTATTGGTTTTAATCAAGTTTGAATTGGCATTTCGGAAAAATCTAGAACAATATACGTCTGATATGATTACAAGAGTTAAGAAAGTAAGTGACGAAGCATTGAATCAAATGCCGATTGGGATTCTGCTATACAACAAGGAGTATGGAATTGACTGGGCAAACCCTTATTTAACTTCCTGCTTTGGTCATCAATCCCTGGCTGGATGGCATTTGTATGACTTGTCAGAGGCGTTGTTGTTACTTGTGAAGCAAGAAATGATTGCTGATGTTATTACATTAAATAAGCGGAAGTTTCGTGTGTTTGTGCGGCGCGAGGAAAAGCTTATTTATTTTTTCGATGTAACAGAGCAGACGCACATTGAAAAAATGTATGAGGATCAAAGAACAGTGCTAGCTGTCATTTACTTGGATAATTATGACGAAGTAACACAAGGACTTGATGATCAGCAAAGAACAAATATTACCAGTCATGTTACTGCAATTTTAAATAGTTGGGCACTGAAATATGGTATGTATTTAAAGCGTGTTTCCTCTGAGCGCTTTTTCGTTGTATTGAATGAAAGTATTTTGCTGCAGGTGGAGAAGAGTAAATTTGATATTTTGGACCAAGTGCGCGAGGAAACAGCGAAACGCAATATTCCACTTACATTAAGTATTGGTGTCGGTTCAGGAGCCCTTGAGCTTCCAGAATTAGGCGTAATGGCACAATCTGGGCTTGATCTTGCATTAGGCCGCGGAGGCGACCAGGTGGCTGTTAAACAGGCGACAGGAAAGGTGAAATTTTACGGTGGTAAAACCAACCCGATAGAGAAGCGAACAAGGGTTAGGGCACGTGTGATTTCCCATGCCTTAAAGGATCTTGTACTTGAAAGCAATAATATTATCATTATGGGTCATAAATTACCTGACATGGATGCTCTAGGAGCTGCGATCGGTATTTTAAAGGTTGCGGAACTGAATGAACGCGAAGGATATATTGTTTTAGATGAACAAGGCCTCGATAAGGGTGTGAAGCGGCTCATTGAAGAGCTTAAGCAGCAGCCTGTGCTTTGGTCTCGGTTCATTAGCCCAGAACAAGCGCTTGAGCTTGCTACGGATGAATCGCTCCTCGTTATTGTAGATACACATAAGCCGTCTATGGTGATTGAGCCACAATTATTAAGTACAATTGAAAATGTTGTAGTGATTGACCATCATCGCCGTGGAGAGGATTTTATTGAAGATCCACTTCTTGTGTATATGGAGCCATATGCCTCCTCAACTGCTGAGCTTGTTACAGAGTTATTGGAATATCAACCAAAGCGCCTGAAAATGAGCATGCTTGAGGCGACCGCATTGTTGGCTGGTATTATTGTAGATACCAAAAGCTTTACCTTCCGCACAGGTTCTCGTACATTTGATGCAGCTTCCTATCTTCGTTCTCATGGAGCGGATACTGTTTTAGTTCAAAAGCTCCTGAAAGAGGATATGAACCAGTATTTAAAGATTGCCAAAACACTTCAAAATGCGTACATTTATAAAAACGGCATTGCCATCGCTACAGCGGAGGAAGGGCAGCTTCATGACCAAGTATTGATTGCCCAGGCTGCAGATACGCTTTTAACGATGACAGGCGTAGTAGCCTCTTTTGTAATTGCCAAACGAACAGAACAAATGATAGGCATGAGTGGGCGTTCACTTGGAGAAATTAATGTCCAAATTATTTTAGAGGCCCTCGGCGGGGGTGGACATTTAACGAATGCTGCTACACAAATGCATCATACATCCATTACAGAAGCAGAAAATCAGCTTAAAGCTGTTATAGATGAATATCTTCAGGGAGGGACAAAGGAATGAAGGTTATCTTTTTAAAAGACGTAAAAGGCAAAGGAAAAAAAGGTGAGGTTAAAAATGTAGCAGATGGCTACGCTCAAAACTTCCTTTTAAAGCAGGGATTAGCAGTTGAAGCTACAAATGCAAATGTGAGCACATTGGATGCAAAGAAGCGTAAGGAAGAAAAGGAAGCAGAGCAGGAGCTTGAAAATAGCAAAAAATTGAAAGAAACCTTAGAAACATTGACAGTCAACTTAAAAGCAAAGTCTGGAGAAGGCGGTCGATTGTTCGGTTCCATTACGAGCAAGCAAATTGCTGAGGAGTTGCAAAAGGCGCATGGTTTCAAGGTTGATAAACGTAAATTTGAGTTGCATGATGCGATTCGTACGTTAGGGCATACAAATGTCCCAGTAAAGCTTCACCCGCAAGTAACAGCAACATTAAAGGTACATGTAACTGAGCAGTAAGGCGCAGCTTTATATCGCTGTAGGAAAGGATAAATTTCCAGCTAGAGGTCATTTGGTACACTTGGGAATTTTAGGGATATAGTGTAAGGACAACTACGTCTCTGTCTTCGCCTAACGGCTTGCTAATCGACGAGTTTTCTTTAAAGGAGGATGGATAACTATGAGTGATTTATTTGCTGATCGTACCCCTCCGCAAAATATAGAAGCTGAACAGGCTGTTTTAGGAGCTGTGTTTTTAGAACCAGAGTCGTTAACACCGGCTTCAGAAATGCTAAGACCAGAGGATTTCTATCGTGCAGCCCACCAAAAAATATTTGAAATGATGTTGGCTCTCTCCAATAAGGGGGAGCCAATTGATTTGGTGACAGTAACCGCCGAGCTTGCAGATCAAAACCTGCTGGAGGAAGTCGGCGGTGTTTCTTATTTAGCGGACTTGGCAAATGCTGTTCCTACAGCGGCGAATGTTGAGTATTACGCAAGGATTATAGAAGAGAAATCAATCTTGCGCCGCCTTATCCGAACAGCTACAACCATTGCAACAGATGGCTACACACGTGAAGATGATGTAGAAGGTTTATTAAATGAATCAGAACGGAAAATCTTAGAGGTATCCCAGCGCAAAAATACAAAAGGGTTCCAAAATATAAAGGATGTTCTCGTTGCGGCATATGATAAGATTGAAACGCTGCATAATCGTAAAGGTGATATTACAGGTATTCCGACAGGGTTTATCGAGCTAGATAAAATGACAGCTGGGTTTCAGCGGAATGATTTAATCATCGTCGCTGCCCGTCCTTCTGTAGGTAAAACAGCATTTGCTTTGAATATTGCGCAAAATGTAGCGACGAAAACGGATGAAAATGTAGCTATCTTTAGTTTAGAGATGGGATCTGATCAGCTTGTTATGCGTATGCTTTGCGCAGAAGGAAATATTGATGCACAGCGTTTACGTACAGGGGCATTAACAGCTGAGGATTGGGCAAAGCTCACAATGGCAATGGGGAGCTTAGCGAATGGCGGGATTTATATTGATGATACGCCAGGAATTCGTGTAAGTGAAATTCGTGCAAAATGCCGCCGTTTGAAACAGGAGAGTGGTCTAGGCATGATTTTGATAGATTATCTCCAACTTATCCAGGGAAGTGGAAAGTCTGGTGAAAATCGTCAACAGGAAGTGTCGGAAATTTCCAGATCCCTTAAGGCACTCGCAAGGGAACTGCAGGTTCCTGTTATTGCCTTATCACAGCTATCACGTGGAGTAGAATCGCGTCAGGACAAACGTCCGATGATGTCTGACATTCGAGAATCTGGAAGTATCGAGCAGGATGCTGATATTGTTGCCTTCTTATATCGTGAAGACTATTATGAGCGTGAGACAGAAAATAAAAATACTATTGAAATTATTATTGCGAAGCAGCGTAATGGTCCTGTTGGCACAGTGCAGCTTGCTTTTGTAAAAGAATATAATAAGTTTGTGAATTTAGACCGACGATATGATGAAGGTGCAGCACCGCCAGCATAAAAAAAAGAACACATCGCATGATAAGGATGTGTTCTTTTTTTGCCCTGTAAGAAAGTGCTATTTTCAACTGGCAGCCAATTCGATGCAGTAGGAAACTTTAGGAATACAGCCTAAGGGCGACTGTACCTTTGTTTTCTTCTAACGGCTCGCCAGTCAGCAAATTTTCTTTAAAATAACAAGGTATCTTACGAACGAAGGTTAATGTCAAAAATTAAAATGTTCGTTTTTTCGTTGACTTCTTTCATCATTTTGGTAAAATGGTATTGTTTGAGTTCGTTTTAAATTTGTGGAGGTGCTTTGAATGTCTTCAGTAGTAGTGGTAGGAACGCAATGGGGAGACGAAGGAAAAGGGAAAATTACCGATTTTCTTTCTCAGCATGCAGAGGTAGTTGCACGTTACCAAGGTGGAAATAATGCAGGTCATACAATTGTGTTTGGTGGAGAACGTTATAAACTTCACTTAATTCCATCTGGTATTTTTTATAAAGAAAAAATTTGCGTAATCGGAAACGGTATGGTAGTTGATCCGAAGGCGTTGGTAGAAGAGCTTGCATATTTACACGGTCATGGAGTGAGTACGGACAATCTGCGCATCAGCAACCGTGCCCATGTAATTCTGCCATATCACTTGAAACAGGATGAGCTTGAAGAAGAGCGTAAGGGAGACAATAAAATCGGAACGACAAAAAAAGGGATCGGACCGGCTTATATGGATAAAGCTGCACGGATTGGGATTCGTATCGCAGATCTTCTGGACCGCGAAGAGTTTTATACAAAGCTAGAGCGTAATTTAGCTGAAAAGAACCGCTTATTCGAAAAAATGTACGATGCAGAAGGTTTCAAAATTGAAGACATTTTTGAAGAGTATTTTGAGTATGGTCAGCAAATTAAAAAATATGTTTGTGATACATCGGTTGTATTGAACGATGCGCTGGATGAAGGCCGTCGCGTATTGTTTGAAGGAGCACAAGGCGTTATGCTTGATATCGATCAAGGTACGTATCCGTTTGTTACATCTTCCAACCCAGCTGCAGGCGGCGTAACAATTGGTTCTGGTGTAGGTCCTTCTAAAATTCAACGTGTAGTTGGTGTGTCTAAGGCATATACGACACGTGTAGGTGATGGTCCATTCCCAACTGAGCTTCATGACGAAATCGGAAATAAAATTCGTGAGGTAGGCCGTGAGTATGGTACAACAACTGGTCGTCCACGCCGCGTAGGTTGGTTTGACAGTGTAGTTGTTCGTCATGCACGCCGTGTAAGCGGAATTACAGATTTATCCCTAAATTCGATTGACGTATTAACAGGAATTCCAACACTAAAAATTTGTGTTGCTTATAAGTATAAAGGCGAAGTGGTTCATGAATTCCCAGCCAGCTTAAAGATTCTTGGTGAATGTGAGCCTGTTTATGAAGAGCTTCCAGGTTGGACAGAAGACATTACAGGCGCAAAAACATTGAGTGATCTTCCAGAAAATGCGAGACATTATGTAGAGCGTATATCTCAATTAACAGGTATTACTTTATCAGTATTTTCTGTAGGTCCAGATCGCAACCAAACAAATATAATTCGAAACGTGTACGGAGTATAAGGATCACAGAAAAGCATTGAATATTGTCGAAAAATGTTGTATATTTAGTCAGGGAAAGAGCCCTACTCTTCTGGGTTCTTTCCTTTTGACACTTATAAAAAAGGATACATTTCTAACTAGAAGTGAATTCGACGTGGCAGGAAACTTTAGCAACAAAGTGTAAGTGTAACTATGCCTCTGTTTTCGCAAAAATTTGGGGCCTGACAATCAGTGAGTTTAAAAAATAAAAAAATACTTGATTTCTATTTGAGTAATATGATAAGATATATCTTGTCGTTAAAAAATTAGTATATTTTTTGAGAGTGAATTATCGCTTTTCAAGACTAGTATCTTATTCACAATAAGAGCCATTAGCTCAGTCGGTAGAGCATCTGACTTTTAATCAGAGGGTCGAAGGTTCGAGTCCTTCATGGCTCACCATTTTAATGTGGCCCGTTGGTCAAGCGGTTAAGACACCGCCCTTTCACGGCGGTAACACGGGTTCGAATCCCGTACGGGTCACTTTTTTAATATTTATTCATGGTTCCGTGGTGTAGCGGTTAACATGCCTGCCTGTCACGCAGGAGATCGCGGGTTCGATCCCCGTCGGGACCGCCATTCTTGTTTCACCGTATTACGGTTTTACATAGATATTTTGGCTCGGTAGCTCAGTCGGTAGAGCAGCGGACTGAAAATCCTCGTGTCGGCGGTTCGATTCCGTCCCGAGCCACTTCAAGGACATTAAGTAGATAAAGCTTGATGTCCTTTCATTTTTTGCTCTTTAAGAAAATGTGTAAGTTTCCAGCTAGAGGTGAATTCTACGTAGCAGGAAATTTTAGAAGCAAAGTGTAAGTGCAACTATGTCTCTGTCCTCGCCCAAGAATGGGGCTCGCCAGTCGATGGGTTTTTCTTAGAAGGTATGGAACATTTGACAAGGTATATTCATGTACATGAATTTCTAGAGGAAATGATGTGTTTGCTCCCTTTGGGATGAAGCGACTTCAGTTTTACAAACAAAGATAATTCTTTTACAATAGATAATAGATGAGCCTCTAGCAGTAATAGCTAGGGGCTTTTGTGTAAAAATAGCGTCTGGGAGGGATAAAGCAATATGATGGGAAAAAAGATTTTAGTAGTGGATGATGAAAAACCAATTGCTGATATTTTAAAGTTCAATCTGGAAAAAGAAGGATTTGAAATCGTGTTAGCTCATGATGGAGAAGAGGCAATTGAAAAGGTACAGTCTGAACAACCAGATATGATATTGTTGGACATTATGCTTCCCGGAAAGGATGGATTAGAAGTTTGCCGTGAAGTACGAAAGAACTTCGAAATGCCAATTATCATGTTGACTGCGAAAAATTCTGAAATTGATAAAGTGCTTGGTTTAGAACTGGGAGCAGATGATTATGTGACCAAGCCGTTTAGCACACGGGAATTACTGGCACGTGTCAAAGCCAATCTTCGACGCCACCAACAAGGCGGTGGAAACGAGAAGGAAGAAAATATAGAGGTTACAGTTGGACCAATTGTAATTAATTCAAATGCATACAGTGTGATGAAGCGAGAGGAAAATATTGAACTGACACACAGGGAATTTGAACTGCTTCATTACTTGGCAAAGCATCTAGGACAAGTTATGACGCGTGAACACCTGTTGCAAACCGTATGGGGATATGATTATTTTGGTGACGTGCGTACAGTGGATGTCACGGTACGTCGCTTGCGTGAAAAGATTGAGGATAATCCAAGTCATCCTACTTTAATTGTGACAAGAAGAGGAGTCGGCTATTATCTCCGTGACCCGGAACAGGAGTAATTCATGAAAAAAGTTGGATTTTTTCAATCAATTCATTTGAAATTTGTTTTAATTTATATGCTTCTCATCTTACTTGCTACACAAGTTATTGGTGTGTACTTTGTAAATGAATTAGAGCAGAAGCTTTTAACAAATTTTCAAGATTCATTAACGAAGCGTACAGACCTGTTGGCATATAATGTGCAGCAAGAACTAGTAAAGAAACGTGAAAAGACGGATACAACGGCAACGGACATAAAAAGCTTGCTGCAGGATTTTGCTTCTAGTTCAAGGGATGACATTCGGGAAGTTCAGGTAATTAATGAAAGCAGTATTGTACTTGCTACATCAGATCAATACAATCAAGGGATTGTTGGAAAGAAAACGACAGATATCCTTGTCAAACGAACTCTCTTATCGGGTGCATCTGATAAAAAGATGGAAATCCAACCTTCTGATGGAAAGCGTATGCAAATTACCACAGTTCCGGTAAAAGAAAATGGAAAAACAGTTGCTGTTATTTACACAATGGCTTCTATGGAAGATGTATATGGACAGATGCGGCAAATCAATCAAATTTTTGCAACAGGAACGGTGATTGCGCTTCTAGTAACTGCAGTGCTAGGTATTCTTCTTGCCCAAACCATTACCCGTCCTATTTCTGAGATGCGAAGGCAAGCTGTAGAAATGGCAAAGGGAAACTACTCACGTAAGGTAAAGGTTTACGGCTACGACGAAATTGGACAGCTTGCATTGGCCTTTAACAATCTTTCTAAAAAACTACGGCAAGCACGGGCTTCAACAGAAAGTGAACGACGCAAATTAATATCTGTGTTGTCGCATATGACTGATGGAGTAATTGCTACAGATAGAAAAGGATATATCATCCTGCTGAACGATCCAGCTGAGAAGCTATTGAATGTTTCACGTGAAACAGCGCTTGATCAGCCAATTACTAAGATACTCGGTATTGAAGAGGAGTATACACTTGATAATCTATATGAGGAACCAGACTCTGTTATTTTAGATTATAGTACAAGAGATGAGCATTATATTCTACGGGCAAGTTTTTCAGTAATTCAAAAGGAAACTGGAAAATCAAATGGCCTGATTGCAGTTTTATATGATGTAACTGAACAGGAACGAATTGATCGTGAGCGAAGAGAATTTGTTGCAAATGTCTCACATGAGCTTCGCACGCCGCTCACTACGATGAGGAGCTATTTGGAAGCTCTAAGTGAAGGAGCTTGGCAAAACGCTGAAATTGCCCCAAGGTTTCTTTCTGTCGCGCAGGATGAGACTGAGCGTATGATTCGGCTAGTAAATGACCTGTTGCGCCTTTCTAAAATGGATAGCACAGAATATCATCTTATGAAGGAATGGGTAGATTTTACCGAATTTTTCAACCGTATTATTGAACGATTTGAGATGTCAAAGGAGCAAAATGTCACCTTTAAACGGGCATTCTCCAAAAAGGCACGATTTATTGAAATTGATGAGGATAAGATTACGCAGGTTTTATATAATATTATCTCAAATGCTTTAAAGTATTCTCCAGAAGGGGGCACGGTTACATATCGTCTTCGTGATAGAGGAGAAGCGCTTGAAGTGAGTATAAGTGACCAGGGAATGGGAATTCCAAAAGAGAATGTGAATAAAATATTTGATCGCTTTTATCGTGTGGATAAAGCGAGATCCCGACAGCTTGGGGGTACTGGACTTGGTTTAGCAATTGCAAAGGAAATGGTACAGGCGCATGGCGGAGCAATCTGGGCAAAGAGTGAGGAAGGGAAAGGAACGACCATTTACTTCACTCTTCCGATGGAACGGGATCAAGAGGATGATTGGGAATGAGCATGGAGAATTTTAAGACCATTTTGCTTTTAAATTTAGTGGTGATCAGTATCTTTCTGACATATAACCTGTGGACGTACCAGCCTGATTCAAGTATGGTACAGAACGAGAAATATATTCAGGATGTTCCCTCTGTGACAAAAAAGGATTTATCAGCAATTATTTTTCCATCTCAAATGATTGTGCATAAGGGGCTTGAGCATTATGCGAGCGAGCAAATTCTTCGTATTAATCCGGCTTATAAAATTTTGGAGCAAGGGGAATTTGACAACTTTAAGGATGTTTCTTATAAAATACCTAAAAGTCAATTCCTCTCTTTTGTACACGCCAAAAATAGAGTAGAATTTGTCTTCCCAGCGGAGATTCCGTTTGAAGTGTTCAAAAACCTTTTTTCCATTCAAGAAAAGGATATGGAGCCACAAACTTTTGATCGATTGCTCATTAACTTATATCCAAATGAAAATAGCAAGGATGAGGTGCAAGCCTTTTTTGTTTCTTATGAGAGCCGGAAGATTTACAGCGCGACCTTAAAGGGAATTGCAGTGAAGGATTTAGTTAATACAAGCAATGAGTTTGCTGGACAAGCAGATGAATATTTTATGTATGCTATAAATGAAACGCGAGCGATATTTCTGCCAGAAGATAATGTGAATATGAAGCAGATGTTTTATGTAACAAGTGACCTTGACGAAGAAATGTTTCAAAACATTTTGTTCACGGATCCGCGCTATGTGAAACAAGATAAAACAAGCTCATGGGAAATGTATACGGATGGGACCCGTCTTCTTCGCATTTTTAATACTACGCAAATGCTTGAATATGAGAATTCATCTGTTTCCCAGAAGGAAGTTCTAACAGGTGCGCCGCTTGTTCAACAGAGTATTGACTTTATTAATAATCATGGTGGCTGGACAGACTCCTATCGCTTATACAATGTGATACCTGGGAAGGGGGAGACTGTATTTCGTCTGCATGCTGATAATAGTTTTCCTGTTTTCAATACAGACGGCATGTCTTCTTTAAAGCTCGGCTGGGGATTGAACGAGATTCGTTCCTTTAAGCGTCCTCTATTTTGGTTATTTGTAAAAAAAGAGGAAGATACGATAGTAGAGCTGCCTTCAGGAAGAACTATTCTTTCCTTTATACAACAAAATGCAAAAGATAGTATGAAGGAGATTAAAAATATTGCAGTTGGATATGAGCTAGAGCCTGATGTAGGGCTGAATGGAGAAAAGGTTATTGGAGTGAAGCTTAATCCTATTTGGTATATCTCCTATGGTGATTCCTATAAGAAGATAGAATGGGATGCAGAGAAAGGGGGAGAACTCGTTGGATTGGAATAAGATCAAAACCATTTTTATTATCACATTCCTAATCCTAGATATCTTCCTCTTTTTTCAATTTATTCAAAAACGCAACAATAGCCAACTAGAAATAATGGTGGAAGAAAATATTGAAGAACAGCTTGCGGCAAATAAAATTACGCATGTGGATTTGCCAAAGGAGCCTGCTCAGGCTGCTTATATTACAGGAAAGAGCAGGGAATTTCACGAGGAAGAAACCAGTTCTTTAAAAGGACAAACAGTCGTCCTGTTAGATTCGAAAACTATCCATAGTAGCCTTAAGGATCCTATTGAAATTCCAAAAACTGATAAAGGTTATTTTTTCGAAGAGTTCCTGCGCGACTCTGTTTTGGATGGAACAAAGTATAAATACTGGAAGCTTGATGAGAAGGAGAAAAAGATTTACTTTTTTCAGCAATTCAAAGGAAAGAACATTTTTCATAACCAGTATGCAGCAATTGTTGCTGATATAAATGAAAAAAATGAGATTGTGTCCTATACACAAACAATGTTGACAGATGTAAAAGAAATGGGTGGAGAGAGTAAGGCTCAGGAGATTATTACAGCAACAAAAGCTTTAAAGACCTTGTATTTAAAGGGAGAGATTGAATCAGGAAGCCGTGTAACAAAGGTAGAATTAGGATATTATACAGTCGTTATTCCTTCATCCTCCGGGTTTCAGGTTATTGCCCCAACATGGCATTTTGTGTTGAATGGGAAAGATGACTATTTCGTAAATGCGATTGAAGGACAAATTATTCGAATGGGCAAGGATAACACACAATGGAGTGAAGTGAAATGAGTTTACGTTTCAGTGTACTTGCCAGTGGAAGTACAGGAAATATGCTATATGCAGGAACAGATAAGCAGAAGCTTTTAGTAGATGCCGGGTTGAGCGGAAAGGCAGCAGAGGCTCTCTTTAAACAAGTTGGTGCTGATATACAGGAAGTTGCCGGAATTCTAGTGACGCATGAACATAGTGACCATATTAAAGGGCTTGGTGTGCTGGCACGAAAATATAAATTGCCAATTTACGCAAATGAAAAAACATGGAAGGCAATGGAGCATCTTATTGGTGAAGTACCGACTGAACAGAAATTTGTCTTTCCTGTTGGTGCTGTTCAATCATTTGGAGACATAGACGTAGAATCCTTTGGCGTATCGCATGATGCAGCTGAGCCAATGTTCTATGTATTTCATCATGCTGGCAAAAAGCTGGTCCTTATTACAGACACAGGATATGTAAGTGATCGGATGAAAGGCATTATTAAAGGAGCAGATGCTTTTATATTTGAAAGTAATCATGATGTAGAAATGCTTCGAATGGGTCGTTACCCGTGGAGTGTAAAGAGGCGCATCCTGAGTGATGTAGGTCACGTTTCTAATGAGGATGCAGCTCTAGCAATGGCGGAAGTGATTACAGATAATACAAAGCATATATATTTAGCTCACCTAAGCCAGGATAATAACATGAAGGAGCTGGCTCGGCTGTCTGTTTCTCAGGTGCTTGAAGGAAAAGGATTTGAGATTGGGAGGGCTCTCCAGCTGCATGACACAGATCCTAAAAATCCAACGAAAATTCAATACGTATAATTCTCTCTTTTAGCGAACAATAAGAGGGAATCATGGATGTTTTCGGAAGGATAGGTGAGCAAATATGTCTTTTTTTGATGAACATGAATATGAAAGCAAGGAACGAAGAAGAGGAAAGACAGGACGTTTTAGCAGAAATGTTGTCATTTCAGGTGTAGCGGGCACGCTTGTAGGTGCTACCTTGTTTGCTTTTGCGGTACCAACCTTTTCAAGGCTCAATCCGCCTCGAAACGAGGGACAAGTACAAGTAAAAACAAGTGAAGTGAAGTCCTACACAGCTCCGCTCACACAAAACGTCGCATCGAGTACAGAAGATATTCGTTCCGGCTTTGTCAGTGCTGTGGATAAAGCATCAGAAGCTGTTGTTGGAGTAATTAACATTCAACGAGATAGTTTTTCAGAGGAAGATGCTGAAGCAGGAACCGGTTCAGGTGTCATTTATAAAAAAGCGAATGGAAAGGCATATGTGGTCACAAACCATCATGTTGTAGAAGGTGCGAACCGAATTGAAATCAGTCTAAGCGATGGTAAAAAAGTACCAGCAGATATCTTAGGAAGTGATGTTGTCACGGATTTGGCTGTGCTGCAAATGGATGAGAAATATGCAGCAAAGGTCATTGAGATTGGAGACTCTACTAAGGTGCAGCGCGGTGAACCTGCTATTGCGATTGGAAATCCACTAGGCTTAGAATTTTCCGGTACGGTTACACAAGGTATTATTTCAGCAACTGAACGTATCTTGCCTGTGGATCTGGATAATGATGGCCATTATGATTGGCAGGTTGAGGTACTGCAAACTGATGCTGCAATCAATCCTGGAAACAGCGGCGGTGCGCTTGTAAATGTAGATGGAAAGCTGATCGGCATTAACTCAATGAAAATTGCTACGGAGGCAGTTGAAGGCATCGGCCTTGCTATTCCGATTTCAAGGGCGGTTCCTATTATTCAAGAACTTGAAAAGACAGGTAAGGTAAAACGTCCATACCTAGGTGTGGAGCTTCGTTCACTTAATGAGATTCCTACTTATTACTGGGAAAAAACACTACAGCTGCCGACCAATGTAACATCGGGGGTATGTGTCCTAGATGTGAAAAGTCCATCTCCTGCCTCAAGAGAAGGAATGCATGAATATGATGTAATTGTTGAAGTTGATGGTAAACCAGTACATGATATCATTGAATTCCGTACAATCCTGTATAGTAAGAAAATAAATGATACAATGAAGATTGTCTTCTATCGAGGTAGTGAACAAAAAACGGCAACAGTAAAGCTTGCTGAAGAAAATTATTAAAACAGGGGAGGTCTCTCTCTCCTGTTTTCTCGCACTTTAAGAAAGTATAAATTTCTAGCAGGAAGACAGTTCGACGTAGTTAGGAATTTTAGGAATAAAGTATAAGTGCAACTACGCCTCTGTCTTCGCCCAAGGGCATGGCTCGCCAATCGGCGAGTTTTCTTTATGTGTTTTAAGGGGTATAACTCCTAGAGCTCTATCTGCTTTTTTCTATGATTATATCCTGTGGATAAGTGAGGTGAGAAAATGGACATTGCATGCTGTCAGGAACATGTAGAGCTAGCGCTAGATATTATTGTAGATGAGTTCGAGGTAGCACCAGTTATCCACAATGTTATCAACAGTGGAGATGAAAAAAAGCCCTGTGAATATTGTCAACATGATGCGAAATATATTGTTTCAAGCGAAATTGAGTAAGAGAACCTGTGGATGAATTATGTGGATATGTTGATAACTTTTGTGGATAAGATATGTGTAAGGTAGGGGTTTTTGTGAATATCTCAATTATATCAATCGGTAAATTAAAGGAAAAATATTTAAAACAAGGAATTGACGAGTACCTAAAGCGCCTATCCTCCTATGCCAAGGTAGAAATTATGGAGTTGTCAGATGAAAAAGCTCCCGAAAATTTAAGTGACGCAGAGATGCTGATGGTTAAAGAAAAGGAAGGAATCCGTATTCTTGAAAAAATCAGTGAGGATACACATGTTATTGCTTTAGCTATTGAAGGAAAAATGAAATCATCCGAGGAATTAGCTAAGGATTTAGATCGTCTTGCTACATACGGAAAGAGTAAAATTGCATTTATTATTGGCGGTTCATTAGGTCTAAGCAAGGATGTAATGAACCGTGCAAATGATACATTATCTTTTTCAAAGATGACGTTTCCCCATCAGCTGATGAGGCTGATTTTGCTGGAGCAGGTGTACCGGGCATTTCGGATTAACCGGAATGAACCGTATCATAAGTAAATGAGGTTTTTGCGAATAAAAGGTACCTCTATTTTAGAGATACCTTTTAGTACATTATTAGTCTGATACAGTGAATTGTGAAGGCCATTTGCAGAGATTAACCAATCTTTGTAGCCGAAATCATGCGGCTTGAGTTTTTTCGTTTCTTTTTTCTTTTTTCAAGGCAGCTCTTTGACCCGGTGCCTTTATAAACAGAGCAATGATTACTGAGATTATACTCAACACTGCAATGAATGTGAAAGTAGAAGCAAAGCCGCCAAGTGCTGCGGCAATAAATGATCCAGACAATGCACCAATCCCAAACCCTTGATAAACAATCCCATAGTTTTTACTTTGGTTTTTTAAGCCAAAGAAATCAGCAACAATTGCTGGGAAGATGGTTATATTTCCACCGAAACAGAAAGCAATTCCTGCAACACACGCAAAGAACAATCCATAATTTAGTTTGACAAAGCTTAAAACAGATACTGCTATTGCGGTCATCAACAAAGCGCCCGCTACCACTTTTAAACGGCCAACTCTATCAGATAATGCTCCAAGGATAATGCGGCCAATTGTATTGAAAATTGCTACTAATGCTACGGCATTGGCAGCTGTTGTCACATCCAAACCAGCTAAACTTACACCGATATCTTTTACAATTCCGATTAGATATAAACCGCTCATACATGCAGTAAAAAACATAATAAACAATAAGTAAGCTTCCTTGGTTTTAAGCATTTCTTTGACTGTATAGTCATTAGCCTGTGCCCCTTTAACGGACTGGGACTGACTTGTTACCTGTGCCTCGCGAACTAAGAATGAACCGCCTATAACCAGAATCATCACGATTATGCCCCAGTATAAAAACGTATGAGATACGCCAACGTTTTGAATTAGTGCTCCGTTAATGTATTTGAACAGCAAACTGCCTGTTCCATAAGCACCGACAGAAATTCCGGAAATAAGCCCTTTTTTCTCCGGAAACCACTTAATAAGATTTGACAATGATGTGATGTAAGCAGAACCATCGGCAAATCCAACCACAATACCAGCCATGATGTAAAGCATCCATAATGCTGAGACTTGTGAGCTAATGATTAATCCTGCGCCTAAAACAATGCCTGCAGTTACGATTAAGCGGCGAATGCCCCAGTGATCCTGGAGTTTGCCGGCAAATAATGTTGAAAAAGCTAAAGCAAAGCTTGTTATTGAAAAAGTAATGGCTACCGAGTTCAATTGCCAGCCAAAGTGGTCAACCAATGGTTGGTTAAATAAGCTCCATGTGTAAATAGAGCCTAACCCCATTTGAACAATAATAGTTCCCAGAACAATCAACCAGCGATTACTTGTTTGTGAATTCATGTTAAATCTTCCCTTCTAACTTACGAGACCAATGTAGGCCTCTTGGTAGATTGCGTTTATAAGAAGATCATAACATTAAAAAAAGTTATGGAACCGCATTCAGAACCAAATGCTTAAAGAATGGAATGAATTGCAGTTAAAATCGCATAATTTGTCGGAACTCTTTTACTTTGCTTCGGCTTACAGGAATCTCAGCATTAAAGGATTTAAGATTAATCACATAGGTTTGGTTAAACCAAGGGACAATTTCACTGATCTTGGATAAATTCACAGTATAAGATCGATGGCAGCGAAAAAAAAGATTCTGGGGCAAAGTAGAATGGAACTCTGATATGCTCATTGGCATCGTATATTCTTCATGCAATGTATAGACCAGTGTTACCTTTTCGCTCGCCATCGCGTAATAAATATCATTCACATCTGTGACAATTATTTTATCGTTTTTTCGTAAGTTTACTCGGACATCCGTTCCCAGGCCTTTGATTGAGTCACCTTTTTGGAAAGATAACTCCTTTTCTTTATCTGTTTGATTTAGATCACGTAAAAAAGTAGCTTCGAGCTTATGCAACATGGCAGCAATCCGCTTCTCATCATAGGGCTTGAGAATGTAATCAAAGGCCTCAAGTGCAAATGCCTGAGCTGCATGCTCTTTGTATGCTGTTGTAAAAATAATATAGGGTTTTTTTGCAAACTTACTTATATTTCCAGCCAGCAGCATCCCATCAAGGGATGGAATGTTGATATCAAGAAAAATAGCATCTGTATCATTTTCTTGTAAAAATTTTAGGACATCTAATCCATCTTCAAAGCAATTAGTTACTTGAATGCTACTATGTGTCTCAATCAAATATTTTAATTCTTCTTGTGCGGGAAATTCATCCTCAACAATGATCGCTTTCATCTTTTCTCCTCTCAATATCGAAATAAACTTCAGTACCCGGAGATAACCTTTTGATGATTAGTCCTTTGCCATAAATCAATCTTACACGCTGATGTACATTATATAATCCAATTTGCTTTGCAGGAACATCATCACGGTACAAATTCTCTATCACTTCATCTGATATCCCAGCTCCCGTGTCCTTCACGCTAACCCGGACTTTATCACCTAGGTCATTCACAGCAATTGTGACAGTACCAGGACCCTTTGTTTTTAGTATGCCATGAATAATTGCATTTTCGACCAGCGGCTGAATAAGCAGACTTGGAAGTTTTAATTTTACCTTTTCAATATCATATTCCACCTGAAGTTTAGAGCCAAAACGAGCCTTTTCAATTTCAACATAATCATGTACCTGTTGTAATTCGTCATGAATATCGATAAATTCATCGCTTAGCTCCAGATTGTACCGCATATAGCTTGATAAAGTAATAATCAACTCGCGGGCCTTTTCTGGATTGCGCCGAGTTGTTGACGCAATGGCATTCAGGGCATTGAAAAGAAAATGCGGGTTAATTTTTGTTTGCAGTGCCTTTAGTTCTGCTTTGTTGGCCGCCTCCTTAATCTGTTCGACACGGGATATCTCCATTAGGGTGGAAATAATTTGTGATAAACCAATTGCCATCGTTTGCAAAGGATAGGTCATTTTAGAGGCTTTGCGATAATAAATTTTGAGAGTTCCCGTGACTTCCCCTCGCTCTTCAAACGGCATGATGAGCAGGGACTGAATTTCAGGAGTTGGTTGATCAGACACACGATTTCTAATTGTGATTTCACCGCTGCGGATCGCTGCTTTCGTTAGATCGCTGATGATTTCTTGTCCGATGTTATACCGTTCCTCACCAAAGCCGACATAAGCGAGAACAATTTTTGTATCGGTTATGGCCACTGCATCGGCATTAATTTGATCCTTGATGATTATGCAAATTTTTTTCAACGATTCTGTATTGATCGAACGAAAATAAGGCAATGTTTTATTGGCAATGTCCAAGGCTAACTTTGCTTGTTTAGCAGCAATCATTTCCTTCTCATCCTCCACACTCATTACCAATAAAACAATCAAGCCGACATTGACTTCGCCTACAATCATTGGAAAGCCAATTTTTGATACAATATCCAGGCCAAGTTTAAAGGGTTCTGCCATAGCAAGTATCAATAGCATGGTAAGGACTTCGCAGCTCATACCTGCGGCAATCCCGTAAATCCAACGCTGTGATTTTTTTACTTTAATGTTAATAAGCCCGGATGCTATCCCGGCAATAATGCTTGTTATCAGGCATGGAACAGATGTTACTCCATCGATATCAATTAAATAACGATGCACACCTGAAACAATTCCGGTAATGATCCCTACCCAAGGCCCGAATAATATGCCCCCGGACATGACAGCGATAATTCTTACATTGACTAAAGAACCTTCTACTTTGATTCCGGAATAGGTTCCAAAAACGGCAAATAAACAAAAGATAAGAGTAATGATAATTCTCTCCGAAAGCGTGTGCTGTTCTCTATGGAGGGATTCTTTAAACCTGGGAACCCTTGTTAAAAAAAACAAGCAAATTAATAGTAGTGCCGCCCGTTCAAAAATATGGATTAGCATTTCTAATGATGGATTCATCTTAAGTTCCTTTCCAAGTGATTATATTTCGCCTATTTTTAGTATAGTACTATACTAAAAATAAGAAAGCATATGTTTCTGCTTAAAATAAAGCGGCAGGGGACATTACTGCAACGAAAAAAAATGAACTTGAACTTCACAATGAGGTAATTGGATGGGATACCGGTAGTAAGAAAAATACCAGCAAGGAAGAAACAATATGAGTTTAATTCCCTACCCATTGTTTTATCAAATAAAGATTTGAATAGAACTCTCATTAGATACGTTACGGTGAACCGATCATAAGTAAATGAGTTTTTTACCTTTAGCCATTTGTTTTTAGTATTTGGCTATTGTTTAAAAGGAATGAATGAAGACGAAAGCAAAAAAACGAAAAGGATACCGAGTTTCATTAAACGATATCCTTTTCGTATCAATCGGTTGTTATAGAGCAATTGGCAATACTACTATTATTTCGGTACCTTCTTTAGGTGAACTTTCTACCTGTATATGACCTTTATGCATTTCAATAATTTTCTTTACAATTGAAAGTCCTAATCCACTGCCGCCATTGGATCGGCTCCTTGCTGGATCAGCCTTATAGAATCGCTCAAAAATATGCATTTGAACTTCTTTCGTCATCCCAATTCCCGTGTCTTTAATGATCACCGCTATCCTACCCGTTTCTTGTTTTTCTAATTTTACTGTAATTTTCCCATTCATCGGTGTAAATTTAATACTATTATGGATTAAATTAATCCAGACTTGATCCATCAAGTCCTCGTCAGCATTAATAGTCAGCTTATTTAGAGAAACTTCCATTTCAAGGTCCTTATTTCTCCATTGTGGTTCAATCGAAAGGATTACTCTCCGTAATTGCTGGTCTAGACGATATGTTTTTGGCTCAAATGGTGGATGGTCGGACTCTAATGAGGTCAGCTTTAACAGATTTTCGCTTAGTTTTGAAAGACGCATGCTTTCGACCTCAATAATATGCAGGTACTGTGAATGTTCCTCCTTAGATAAATTTTCATTTTTTAAGGCATGAGCAAAACCGGAAATGGATGTTAAAGGTGATTGAATTTCATGGGAAACATTGGAGATGAACTCTTGGCGCATTTGTTCCATCTCTCCGAGCTCTTTTGCCATATGGCTAATACTTTCTGCTATTTCATTAAAAGGATGATTTCGATTTCCAAACTCTTCCTTGTAGAAAGAAAGATCAATATTAAAGTTCCCTTGAGCCATCTTTTTTATCGCATCAATCATGGGACGTAAAAAGAGGCTCTGCTTTTCCTGAAAAAATCTAATTTTAGAAATGCCATATATGATTAGGCCAAACAGGAAAAATCCAAAAAATGAATTGATAATCTGCCCCATATATGAGGATAAACTATTTCTTGAAAAAACATCTAGGAACCACGGAGTGATGAAAAAAGCGGCCGTCCAGCATATAAACAACAGGAGTAAAATGGCTGCAACCTCACCGCTTTTTTTTAAGAACTTGATGATTTTCATTTTTTTGCCTCTAAACGATAACCAAGACCGCGAATCGTAGTAATTTTAAAAGAGCAGTTCCCATCTGAGAAACGCTGCCGAAGACGTTTAATGTGAACGTCGACAGTTCGCTCGTCCCCTTTATAATCATAACCCCAAATATCTTCAATTAACTGTTCCCTTGAAAAGGTTTTGCCAGGATATGCTGCAAACTTATACAAAAGTTCAAATTCCTTAAGCGGTAAGGTCATTTCATTCGTGCCATTAAACACTTGATAGGTAGAGCGATCAAGTTCCACATTTCCGATATTCACCTTATTTGAAAGGATGATCTGGTAACGTTTGAGTAATGCCTTTATTCTTGCAATCAATTCGGCTGGATGAAATGGTTTAACCAAATAGTCGTCAGCTCCAAGATCAAAGCCTTTTACTTTTTGGGCTGTTTCTCCCCTTGCCGTCAGCATCAAGATAGGGAGAGAATCAGAATAATAGGCTCTAATTGCCTCGCAAAGGTCCCAGCCATCCATGTTTGGCATCATGATATCAAGAATAATGAGATCGACTTTCTCAATATCAAGCAAGGTTAATGCCTCCTTCCCATCCTGCGCCTCGAGAATGGAGAAACCTTCCTCGGATAAGATAACATGAACTAATTTACGAATATGAGGGTCATCATCTACCATTAAAATCTTTGTCATGACATTCAATCCTTTTTCAGAGTGATAATTGTTTTCCATTTTTAAGAAATATTCAAGTGTTTTTAGTATACTCCTCCTTTATGAACTTAATATGAACAAGAAAGTGGAGAGCCATAGATTTGGAAGTTCATATTCAGTTCATAAATGCCTGTTAAGATGTAGCCAGTTATGGAGGAGGGATGGAAATGAAACATATACATGGAACAATTCCTGACAACGGTGATTGGGCTGTTGAAGCCCACGGACTCATTAAAAATTTTGGCGATAATCGTGCGGTTGATGGTGTAAATTTGAACGTACGGGCTGGTACCATCTATGGCCTACTTGGTCCCAATGGGGCAGGCAAAACCACTACGATTAGAATGCTGGCGACTTTACTGCGACCTGATGCAGGTTCGGCTCGCATCTTCGGGTATGACGTAGTAAAGGAGTCTCAGATCGTGCGTCAATTGATTGGGGTTACGGGTCAGTATGCCTCGGTTGATGAGTCACTAAGCGCTACCGAGAATTTAATCATTTTCTCCCGCTTGCTAGGGCTAGGGAGGGCAGAGTCCAAGCGGAAGGCAGCGGAGCTGTTGGAGGAATTTGGGCTAACAGAAGCAGCTCACCGTCCGTTGAAGAATTTTTCCGGTGGTATGCGACGCCGTCTGGATTTGGCAGCCAGTCTCATAGCACAGCCACCACTCATCTTTTTAGACGAACCGACTACAGGGCTTGATCCCCGCACACGTAATCAAATGTGGGACACCATTCGCCGATTGGTAAAGACAGGATCAACCGTCCTGTTAACAACACAGTACTTACAAGAAGCAGATGAACTGGCTGACAGGATTGCAGTGATCGATCGAGGCATCGTTGTTGCAGAGGGCACTGTAGATGAACTGAAGTCATCTGTTGGCAGCTCATCTTTGCACCTGAGAATCCAAAATCCACTGGATATTGAGGCGGCTCGTCACATCGTTGAAAAGGTGCTTCAGGCCAAGTCAAACGTGTCGTCAGAAGGTGGGAAGATTATTGCACCGATGGCAGATGCGGACCGAGTCACGGATCTGTTTATTGCTTTTCGTGAGGCTGGAATCCACCTGGCAGAGTTGAGTATACAGAAACCGACACTTGATGAGGTCTTTTTGACCATTACAGGCCATAGTGCGAAGGAGGACACAACTAGTGTGCCTGAACAATGGGACGTAGTAGAGGAGGTAAGAAGATGAAAAATACATCATATCCGTCATTTGCCAATCGCCAACTGAAAAACAACACGGGCTTTGGTCAGACGGTACGGAATTCATTTACAATGGCCTATCGAGGTTTACTGAGGATACGGCGCACACCTGAGCAACTGTTCGACGTCACGCTCCAGCCAATTATCTTCACCCTAATGTTTACCTATATCTTTGGTGGGGCCATCTCAGGGAACGTAAAGAGCTATTTACCGGTCATCATTCCCGGCATCCTTGTTCAGACTGTAATAACGACTTCCATTGTCACGGGAGTCCAACTGCGTGAGGATATGGATAAGGGAGTATTCGACCGGTTTAAATCACTTCCTATTGCACGAATTGCTCCTTTGGCGGGCGCTCTTTTGGCGGACACTATCCGGTACACCATAGCTACCGTGCTTACCTTTACCATGGGGTATATCATGGGTTATCAGCCAGATGGAGGGCTGGGGAATGTTATCATTGCAGGAGGGCTGGTCATTGTATGTTCCTGGGCAATTAGCTGGATCTTTGCTTTTTTCGGTGTAATTGCACGAACGGCTTCTAGCGTACAAGGGATATCGATGCTTGCGCTGTTCCCACTCACGTTCCTTTCCAATGCTTTCGTTCCAGTTGATACGATGCCCAACTGGCTCCAATGGTTCGTAAAATTGAACCCGCTCTCACATCTAATTACTGCCGTTCGTGACCTTGTCAACAATGGAAATGCTGGATGGGATTGTGCGATCTCCCTTATCGGTGCTGCAGGCATAGTGGCGATTTTTGCACCAATTACTGTCCGTGCTTATATGCGTCGAACGTAATAATTAGCGATAGATTAATAGGGCTCTTAATAAGGATTTCTATTTACGTTTTAGGAAGAAGGTATAAATTTCTGGATAGAAGTGAATTCGACATACTCGGAAATTTTGTATAACTATCTATTGCCTAAATTAAAATTGTTATCTTAATTGATCCGACATTAAAATGGCCCATTGCCTATAAAAAGGATTCCCCCTGTCAAATGGGAGGAGAATAGAAAAAAATTTGTGGTTAAGGGGACTCAAGCATCTTTATAACTGCTTAAGCTTTTTAGTTTTTGGCACTCGCTAAAAAAATACAGAGGTCCCAGCTAAGGAAAGTTTCACGTGAAACATTTTCCCTCACACTTTAAAAGAGTATAAATTTCTAGCTAAAAGACAATTCGACATAGTGAGAAATTTTGGGAATACAGTATAAGAGCAACTACGCCTTTGTCTTCATCCAAGGGTAGGGCTCGCCAGTCGGCAAGTTTTCTTTATTATAGGATATACGAATAAGACTTTACATTAGAGATTGATTAATTTGAAAGTTGCTTACCTTTCTTTTTAGTTATATTGAATTACGGATGCCCAATCGTGAAGATATACTTATAAAATTAAGTAATTAATAATTTTGCACTCTTGTAATACTTGCAAGAGTGTTTTTGTGCGCACATTTTTTTTAAAATGGTCAAGTACCTTATATGCTGCCCTAGGATATTGAATATCCTATATTAGCAGTAACAGAATAAAATATTTTCTTAAGGGGGAATCTATCTTGTTTTATCAACGAACTTACAATGATATAAACGGATACAAAAAAAATCTAAAGTCTCTGATCGGTTCGACAGTGCAATGTAACTTTGGAGGACCAGAGAGAGGAAAAGGAACACTTCTTAGGGTAGGATTGGACTATTGTGTATTGCAATGTGATGAACAAATATACTATTATCCATTGCATCATATTAAAGGCTATACATTTATCCGGGAAGTTGATGACTTAGAAGGAAATGAAAATGAAGGAGATGACAAGAATAAAAATAACGGCAACAACAAAAATTCAAAATGTCCAGTTATTGTACCAGGCAGACGTTTCGTTGATGTTATTGACCGCTTAAAAGGGCGGAAAGTTCAATTCAACAAAGGACCAAGCAAGGTAAAGGGAATTGTGGTTGGACGTGATACAAACCATATTATACTTGAGGTTAACGATGAAGTGTTATATGTCTCTATATTCCACATTCAAAATATGTGCTGTGACCATCGTAAATCGAGTAATAACC
Organism: Ectobacillus funiculus; assembly: GCF_004138295.1. GTDB lineage: Bacteria > Bacillota > Bacilli > Bacillales > Bacillaceae_G > Ectobacillus > Ectobacillus funiculus. The sequence goes on from NZ_SCFM01000019.1 coordinate 49,034, forward strand.
AACAAGATCAAGACAATTCTCAAAATGACCAAAGTGATAGCAATAATAAAAACAGCAGCCAAACCGACAGTGAAGATAGTAGCCAAAACAGCAGCCAAAACAGTAGTGAAGATAGTAGCCAAAACAGTAGCAGTAGCAATAAAGAATCAACCGAAATAAGAGAAGCTGTAGTTGGACGTGACGAGGAACCTGCTATGTTTGAGGTTAACGATGAAATGTGGTATAGCTCTTTAACCTACAAACAAAGTGTGTACGAGTGGGACAGCTATTACTATAATACCAATAACAATAAACGCTAGTGATTCTTCACATTCTATCACCATGAATCCACACAGAGTATAGCTTGCAACACCGTATAACTGCAAGTGCCTTGACCTAAGGTTTGTACAAGCAATCAAATACTACATGACTGTGATACAAACATAATGAATAATTACTCTACATTCTACCCTCCTACTTACAAACCATTTTATATTCCCTTTCAATATGTGAAACAGGATTATTCTCTATCCTCTAAATATAATTCCGTATGACCTAACAAAAGAAAAGGAATAAAAGAAGGATATAAAATAAATTAGTGGCTAAAAGGCCTCAAGCATTTTTATAACTGCTTAAGCTTTTTAGTCTTTGGCACTTGCTAAAAAATACAAAAGCCCCATCTAAAGAAAGTTTCACGTGAAACTTTCTTTCCTCACACCTTAAAAAAGTATAAATTTTCAGGTAGAAGTGAATTCGATGTAGTCGGAAATTTTAGGAATACAGTATAAGTGCAACTACGCCTCTGTCTTCGCCCAAGAACAGGGCTCGCCAATCGGCGAGTTTTCTTTAAAATACTAAGAAAATCTTAAGATTTACATAAAGGATTTGCTAAGATTTGTTTGATATCATACCCTTAGAATGAATACTAAAGAGGTGATACATTATGTTTAGATTCATATATAGGGGTGAACCTTCATGAACATATTGGTTTGTGATGATGACAAGGCAATTGTAGATGCCATAGGAATCTACTTAGAAAATGAAGGCTATACGATATTCAAAGCCTCTAACGGGATAGAGGCCATAGAAGTAATCGGAGAAAATGAAATACATCTTATTATCATGGATATTATGATGCCTAAGATGGATGGAATAAGCGCGACCACGAAAATTAGAAGGGATTATAAAATCCCTTTAATCATGCTCTCTGCCAGATCTGAGGATACGGATAAAATATTGGGATTAAATTTAGGAGCAGATGATTATATTACTAAGCCATTTAATCCTTTAGAGCTCATTGCGAGGGTTAAATCACAGCTGAGAAGATATACAATGTTTGGAAGCCTTGAAGCCAAGAGTCATGAATATAGAACTGGGGGACTCATCATAAATGATGAAAGTAAAACGATAACCGTTGATGGGGACGAGGTTCATCTCACACCAGTGCAATATAAGATCTTAAAGCTTCTGACTGCAAACGCCGGAAAAGTATTTTCTATAGAGGAGATCTATGAAAAGGTATGGAATGAAACATCCTTTAGCCCGGAGAATACAGTAGCAGTTCATATAAGAAAAATTAGGGAAAAAATCGAAATAAATCCGAAGGAGCCAAAATATTTGAAGGTGGTGTGGGGAGTTGGATATAAAGTCGAAAAGTTATAGCCACTTCATTATAACGAAAGTGGTTGTTTTTATTCTTGTGGTTCTATGTTTTACAGGTGCCATTAAAAAACTTGTAGAGATAGAAGTATTAAACGGTGGTGATTTTGGTATTGTTTTTGAGGACAACTACTTCCTGAGTGGGGCATATGTACGGGAAAGTGAAAATATCATCAGGGATCTCACAAGACTAATAGGGGAATATAAGAATGAGGAACATATTTTAAGCGGCGGGACTGTTAGTGAGGATGAATTAAGAAATGAGGAAGAAAATCTATACTCAGATTATATGTCCAATTCGAGAAGCTATAATCCTGAATTAGGTGAAGGGGCAAACTATGAAAAGTTTAAGGAAGAATATGCAGACAAGATATCCCAGGCGAGGGATACGCTAATAAAGAATGATCTAAGAGAATATCATTCTTTATTGCAGAATTTAGAAGAATATAAAGAGCCATTGTATTATATCAGTGATGGAGTAAATGTGTATGCAAATAGCCCAAAGATAGAAAAGGATCAGTTAAAAACCTATCCTGCTTATATGATATTTGAGGAATACAAAAGTGAGATTTTCCCAAAAGAGGTTAAGGATAATAAAAATTTGTATCGGATCACAGAAAGCATCAACGGATTGGACCCGAAAAACAAGGTTGCTTATGTTGCTTTTACCGAAGAATTTATAAATCACAAAATAAAAGAATGGAATGAAAATAAGGAAAAGGTCACAACAAGCTTCTATACATTAGCAGGGTTTTTAATAGGGCTTATCTTATCTTTTCTGTATTTAGTACTTATTGCAGGAAGAAAATCATTTAAGGATCAAGGGGTATACCTAAATGCAATTGATAGGTTATATAACGATGTTAATGTAGTGCTGTGCATAGGCCTTATAGCGCTTTGGATTGCATTAGTAGAGGGTGTGTTTGATCAGATTGATAAACTGATTATTCCAATTACCATTCCTATTGCTGCGGCTGGACTCATGCTGGTTCTATCACTTGTGAAGCATTTTAAGAATAAAACATTTATAAAACATACATTAATTTATCGTATGCTTTATAAGCTGTTTAAATTTGTTGGAGATGTATATAATAGCGGAAGCGTTGGCGTGAAGACGGTATTACTCGTAATCGGATATCCTATATTAGTCGCTTTAACGTTTTTTATGTTTCCAGTCACCCTTGGCGTAGCTGCTTGGTTTGCCCTAAAAAAAATCAGGACATTTAATACGATCAAGGAAGGTGTAGAGAGAGTAAAGGATGGAGATATTCATCATAGTATAAATGTTAATGGAACAGGTGAATTTGCAGGCCTTGCTGCGGATATAAATAGCATCACTGATGGCTTGAAAAAGGCCGTTAATAACGAACTAAAAAGCGAGCGGATGAAAACGGAGCTGATTACCAATGTATCACATGATATAAGAACACCTTTGACCTCTATTATCACCTATGTTGACTTATTAAAAAAGGAAAAGGATCCTTCAAAGGTAGAAGAATATATTGAGGTACTGGATCAAAAATCTAAAAGGCTAAAAGTCCTAACAGATGACTTATTTGAGGCAGCAAAGGCCTCCAGCGGGAATATACCAATACATCTTGAGCAGATCGATATCATATCTTTAATTACTCAGGGGCTAGGGGAAGTTAATGACAAAATTGAAGCCTTAGATTTAGATTTTAAGCTAAATTACCCTAAGGATAAGGTATATATTATGGCCGATGGAAAATTATTGTGGAGATCTATAGAAAACCTGTTATCTAATATATTTAAATATACTCTAAAACAATCAAGGGTCTATATAGATATTGAAGATTTGGGGAATGAAGTACTTCTCACCTTCAAAAATATTTCAGCCTATGAGCTGAATATCTCAGCAGACGAATTAATGGAGCGTTTTAAAAGAGGCGATGAATCGAGGCTAAGTCAAGGCAGCGGATTAGGGTTATCTATTGCGAAAAGCCTGATTGATATACAAAGAGGAAAATTTTCTATACAAATAGATGGAGACTTATTTAAAGCCATGATTTCTTTACCCAAGTATAAAAATCTTAATGAGTAATTGGTACTGATATTAAAAAAGGCTTGACTGTCTTTAATGTTGTGATATGGTTAATGTCAGAATGAAAAATAAATAGCAAGCATCTCTATCCACTAGGGGAGCCTATTGAAGGGCTGAGATCAAAGTGACCTTTGAGACCCTAGAACCTGATCTGGGTAACACCAGCGTAGGAAAGTGGGAGTGACGGACCATTATATTTTCATTTTGGTTATTAAAATGAATTCCAAACCACTTTCTTTACGCATGTAAAAAAGTGGTTTTTTTATTTTACACTGTAAGAAAGTATAAATTTCTAGCTGGAAGATAAGTCGACGTAGTCAGAAATTTTAGGAATACAGTATAAGTAGGGCTATGCCTCTGTCTTCGCCCAAGGACAGGGCTCGCCAATCGGCGAGTTTTCTTTACACTGTAAGAAAGTATAAATTTCCAGCTAGAAGGTCATTCGGCGTAGTCGGAAATTTTAGGAATACAGTGTAAGTGCAACTACGCCTCTGTCTTCGCCCAAAGGCAGGGCTCGCCAATCGGCGAGTTTTCTTTAAAGGGTTTTATGTTGCATTTTCATCTATTTAACACCTTAGGAGGGATTAACATGTCATTTTCTCAGTTGTTGCGCAAAGAAGCAAATTCTATTTGGGAAGCGAGTTTTCATCATCCGTTTGTGACAAAGTTAGGAGAAGGAAGTTTAGATTTAAGGTGCTTCCGTTATTATGTTCTGCAAGATTCCTATTATTTAAGCCATTTTGCTAAAGTGCAGGCATTAGGGGCAGCGAAAGCAGTTGATCTACAAACGACGGGACGCATGGCACATCATGCACAAAATACATATCAGGCGGAGCTTTCTTTACATCGGAATTTTTCTGAAAAGTTAGGGATTACGGAAAAAGACAAAGATACCTTTGTTCCTGCACCGACTGCTTATGCGTATACATCTCACTTGTATCGTGCCGCATATGAGGGTCACTTAGGGGATATTATCGCAGCAATCTTGCCGTGCTATTGGCTTTATTACGAAATCGGCGAGCATTTGAAGGAATCGAAGCCGGAAGAGCCTATTTATCAGGAATGGATTGCCGCTTACGGTTCTGACTGGTTCCGTACTTTAGTAGAAGAACAAATCGCCAGACTAGATGCCATTGCTGAAACTGTGACAGAATCGGACAGAGAACGAATGAAACAACATTTTATTATTAGCAGTCAATATGAATACTCATTTTGGGAGATGGCTTATACATTGGAAGATTGGCCAGTGAATGAAAAGGAGAAACAACGTGGTTTCAATGAGGGCTTATCCATATAACAAAGGACAGCTTCCCTTGCGACGTGCATATCGATTTCCATGCTTTGAATTATTTTCTCCGTTCCAATGCGAGTGTTTTCTAATTTAAGGAAAAACAAAAAGAAGTAATGTCTTTATTCAGCTGGGTAAAGGATATTACTTCTTTTTACATTTACTGCAAATAAATCATTTTGACCTATAGCATCTTATAGTTTCCTTGTACATGATTATAAATATTTCCGATTGATGTTGTTGAAAAATTTTAGAGGGAAAGAATGAGGGCTTGTGTTAATATAGATTGATGGTAGGATAGGTGGTTTGTCCGCTTTAGTGTGTTTATTTATATATTTTAATGGATCGTGTACAGTTTGATTGAACAATGTCTTACAGGATAAAATTAACTATAACAGATAGGAGCATTGAATACATGTCCAATTTACCAAATTGCCCAAAATGTAATTCAGAATATACTTATGAAGACGGAAGCCTTTTTGTTTGCCCAGAATGTGCTCATGAATGGAGTTTAGAATTAGAGGCTGAAGCTAATGAGGATACAAAAGTCATCAAAGATGCGAATGGAAATATCTTAAATGATGGTGATTCTGTAACAGTAATCAAAGATCTGAAAGTAAAAGGAACTTCATTAGTCGTAAAAATAGGTACAAAAGTAAAGAATATACGTTTGATTGATGGAGATCATGATATTGATTGTAAAATTGATGGTTTTGGCGCAATGAAATTAAAATCTGAATTCGTGAAGAAGATATAGATATAATTATAGTGCAGCAGAACTGCAGAAGTTTCTCGTATTTATTAATTTAAGAACTGTTTTGCTCAGGACAATATGATTAAATTAAATTTTTGGGAAGTGTGTTTATAGTATGAATACGCCAGATGAATCTACAAGAGCTCATGTTAATTTGGAAGAACCGGATCAATCCTCCCTTTCTCTAGACATTCATTCAATTTTATCTAGTTTAGATGAAATGGGGGAATCACGTTTGCCACAACGTGCTTATCTAGCGACACGCCATGCCATACGACAACTTCAGCTCCCCCCAGGAAAAACAGTATTGGAGAGGGAAATGGCTGAAATCTTGGGTATGAGCAGAACCCCTGTTCGTGAGGCCCTCGTACGTTTAGAGATGGAGGGATGGGTACGTCTTATACCGCGTCGTGGGTTTGTTGTGGCACCCATTGTTGCGGATGATCTCCAACAAATTTATGAGGTAGTGGAAGCGCTTGATGGTATTGCTGGCAGCCTAGCTACCAAGCGTGCCACCTCTGAAGAATTAGATCAACTCGATCGTTTAATTGAGGAACAAGAAAAAGCACTAGAATTAGGAGATCTACTGGCATGGACTACTCTTGATGAGCAATTTCATCAATTCATTGTCGACTTGGCCCAAAACCCACGACTAAGAGGGATTATGGATAGTCAATCTGATCAACTATATCGTGCCAGATTATATACAATTAAGCTTCGACCTAGACCAACACAATCTATCATGGATCACAAGGCCATTGTTACTGTTATGCGAACAGGTGAACCGGAAGCTGCACGTATCATGTTACAATCCCATCGTTATAGAGCGCGCAAAGAAATTTTAGAGGTTATCCGATCTCTAGAAGTGGACCATAATAGAGAATCTCTTTCTTAGGTAAGATAATACATGTTTTATAAAAGAAAAGGGCTGTAGAGATTTCTTAGAAATCTCTACAGCCCTTTTTGTGCTATGCTATTTTGTTGAAAATATTACTAACCAGATAGGAACAATAAGTAAGCTCTGTCCCCCGACCAGCACTCCAGCTCAAAGACAAGATAAATGCCAAAAAGATTTAAAACAGGATATTATTTAATATCAGAAATTCTATTTAAATAAATTTAATTTCTTGCTCGTTCTATCAATTGTAGTAATTCACCATTAGGTCCATAAAATAAAATCATAAGACCGCCTTCAAGTGTTGAGTTTGGTTGATTCGATAAAAATTTAATTCCCTTTTTTTCATAATAGCTAATGGCTTGATTAATATCCTCTACTGCAAAAGCAAGGTGGTTAACGATCCCCCTTTTGTTATACTCACCTATAGGATCAATATCTCGAATGAACTCAATTTCCATGCTAGGCTGATCCTCCAGATATAAAAATGCCATCTCTCTTGTGTTAGAGGATCCTCGAAGGCGAACTTTAAATCCAAACATGTCTGAGTAGTATTGAATAGCATGATCCATATTGGCAACAATGATAGCGGTATGTTCCATTTTTTTAATCATTTAGCTTCCTACTTTCATCATAAATAACAAATTTACATAAGAGTTTTCGCGCCAATACTGAGTTTCCCTTATTGCTGGAAAATATGAAAGAAAGACTAACCAATACAATAGGCCAGCCTTTCTTATCCTCTGGAATTTTCATTATGCCTGCACTTTTAATAGAGGTTGTTCTTCCTCTTTTAATTCGGGGGGTAATTCGATCCGCTCTATTTTGTTCACAACGAAGATGTAACATAATGCTCCGACCAACAGGACTCCACCAATAAAAAATAATGCTGCATTAAAGGAATGCGTTGCACTCAAAATATATCCAACAATGATAGGAACCACGATACCGGCTATGTTACCTGACGTATTAAAGATTCCACCACTCAAACCAATGATTTCTTTTGGAGACATATCGCCAACTAGAGTCCAAGTTGCACCAGCCATCCCTTTAGCGAAAAAGGCGACTGACATGATAAGCATAATGAGTGCTGCTGATGATGTATAATTGGCTAGGACGATAATACTTGAAAGCAAGAATCCGATGATAATCGGAGTTTTACGTGCTGTGGTGAGGGATTTCCCACGCTTTAACAGAAAATCGGATAGGTATCCGCCAACAAGCCCTCCAATAAAGGCCCCGGCATAAGGGAGCGACGCCATAAAGCCAACCTTAAGCATGGACATATGTTTTTCTTGTACAAGGTACGTAGGGAACCAGGTAAGGAAGAACCAAAGCATCGTATTCAGGCAAAATTGCGCAATATAGATTCCAATCATTTGTCGGTTGGTCAACAGCAGTTTGGCATGAGCCCATCTGATTTTAATTGGTTTATCCCCTGTATTCGCCAAGCCGCCGCCTGCATTAATATAGTCAATTTCAGCTTGGTTCGCTCTCGGATGCTTGTTTGGTTCTTGAACGAACTTAAACCAAAAGAGCCCCACCACAATTCCAGCAACCCCTGCCACATAGAAAACCATCTGCCATCCATGAGTCTGCAAAAGCCAAGCCATTACCGGAGTGAACAGTGCGACTCCAAAATATTGAGCAGAATTATAGATGGATACTGCCTTACCACGCTCATGCTGAGGAAACCACATAGCGGTCAATCTACTGTTACCCGGAAACGACGGTGCTTCTGCGATCCCTACAATGAATCTTAATACGAATAACATCACTAAACCGTCAACCCATCCTTGAAAGAATGTAAACAATGACCAGATGATTAAGCCTATACCATAAACTATGCGCGCACCAAATCGGTCCAGCATCCATCCCCCTGGGATTTGCATAAAGGCATAGGCCCAGTTGAATGCAGAAAAGGCGATTCCAATTGACACTGCATCCAAATGAAGGTCTTTGGTCATTACAGGGGCAACAACACTAAGTGCTGAACGGTCAATATAGTTGATCGCGGTAGTGATAAACAAAATGCTTAAAATCAAATAACGTACATTGGTTTTTTTAGTAACCGTTTTTGAATCTTGCGTAAGAGCATTCATAAACTTCCCCCCTAAAATTTCTCCCTAAAAGATACCAACTCAAACGTATTATCGATTATTATTCTTGGTTACACTGGTTATTTTCCCTCTTTTGCAAGTGCGGGCACTATCAAAAGCATAACAAATAATCTGTTCACAAATCTAAATTCAGTAAAGGTCACGGATTAGATGAAAACTTCTTATCCTGATCTAGATTCGGAAACTTCCCACCATCAAACCTTAAATATTCTACTTTAATCCTTTTGTATATTAAAATTCAATTAACAAATCTATAATTAGATATTTTATCCAGATGATCTGTTAGGCAGCCTCCCCTTATACCACCTCTTTTCTATTACCATCTCACGGGATAGTTGCTATACGAAAGATACGTTTACTAGACATTTTTGTTAACCTCCCTGTATTGAATATGTGTTTGTTTTTATGAAAACCCTTACAACGATTATCACTTAATGTATACATTAATGTCAATGCTTTTATTTTGAATTTATCTAGTTGTATATAAAATCAGACACCGAATATAGGATTAAATCAATAAATAAAAGGGATTATCTGATAATGATCATTTTGAAAAATAAATTAGATTCCACTTCAACGCATACGTTAATGCGTGTGATTGGGTCGGCATTATGTGAATGCCCAAAAGGGGTTGAATAGATCTCTCAAATCAACATTTATTAATGAACTACATCTCTGAGAGGTATGACATCAATAATTGGATATTGAGGTCTTGCCCATTCATTCCAGACAAAATCAATCTTTTCAAAATAGGTGAATCTCCACTTGCGGATCCAATAGTACAAACGATTTGAGTTTTTCTTATCTTCATCACCTATTTCTATCCTTTGTTGATTCATGCTCTTTTAGAATTCATTACTTTAATTTTGTGATAGTGTATACATTAAATTAAAAAAGTTATTAAAGATTATGTTCGTTTTAAATTTAAAGAATATAGGATGCATCTGATAAAAACGCCTTAAATAAAAGGTTTTATACAATGTATAGCCAAATTACTTATTTCTCAATCAGTTTTTTAGAATGGCAATCATATTAAATTTTAACATAGGCTATTGACGTTAACGTATACATTGAGTAATAATGGACGTACAAGCCATTCACATCATTACTTAACTAACCGATTAAGGAACTAAACTAAAAAATAAATAATAAGGAGAGTTATTATGGAGAAATTGGTGGAAATCAAGAAAATAGAGAAAATACAGCAGATAGAAAAGATGACTGAGCAGATGTCAAAGTTTATATCCCTTGTCAGCTACAAGCTCCCTGACGATGTGGAAAATAAACTGAAAGAGCTGAGTGAAGGGGAAAATAATCCTCTTGCAAAAATCATCTACAAAACCATGTTTGATAACCAGAAGTTGGCTTATGAGTTAAAAAGACCTTCATGTCAGGACACAGGAGTTCTTCAGTTTTTTGTAAAGTGTGGACAGAACTTCCCGTTGATTGGGCAGTTAGATAGCATTTTAAAGAATAGCGTATATAAGTCAACCAAGGAAACCCCTTTGCGACACAATTCTGTAGAGACATTCGATGAGTACAATACAGGAAAGAACATCGGCAACGGTTCACCTAGTATCTTCTGGGAGATTGAAGAAGACAGTGACAAAGTAGAAATCTATACTTATATGGCAGGAGGCGGATGTACCCTTCCTGGAGTGGCAACAGTTCTTATGCCCGGTGAAGGCTATGAAGGTGTGGTAAAGTTTGTACTTGATCGTATGACAAGTTATGGAATCAATGCCTGTCCTCCCCTTTTAGTCGGTGTTGGTGTCGGTACTTCTGTTGAAACAGCAGCCTTAAACTCAAAACTAGCCCTTATGAGACCTGTGGGGAGTCATAACGAAAATGAAAACGCTGCCAAGATGGAAAAGCTTCTTGAGGACGGAATCAACGCTATTGGGCTTGGACCTCAGGGGCTTAAGGGATCTAAATCTGTCATGGGTGTAAATGTTGTGAATACGGCAAGACATCCTTCTACTATTGGAGTTGCAGTGAATACAGGATGCTGGTCCCATCGAAGAGGAAAGATTACCTTTGACAGCAATTTGAACTATGAAATTAGCACTCATGAGGGGGTTACACTATGAGTAAGAAGGTATTAACAACACCGATAAAAGATGAAGATCTTAAAGATATACGAATTGGAGACATCATCTACCTAACCGGCACACTGGTTACTTGCAGGGATGTTGCTCACAGAAGACTCATTGAAGAAAAAATCCCATTACCTGTAGATCTTAAGGGTAAAGCCATTTTCCACGCTGGCCCTATTGTTAGAGATCTTGGAAATGAAAAATACGAGATAGTTTCTATTGGTCCCACAACCAGCATGAGAATGGAAAAGTTTGAAAAGGAATTTATCGAAGAAACAGGTGTTAAACTTATTGTTGGAAAAGGTGGAATGGGGAAGAACACTGAAGAAGGATGCAAGACCCATAAAGCATTGCATCTCGTCTTTCCAGCCGGAAATGCTGTTTATGCGGCAACAAAGGTTGAGCAAATTAGAGAAGTACACTGGAAAGACCTTGGAATGCCCGAATCTCTTTGGGTATGTGAAGTGAATGAGTTCGGTCCTCTTATTGTCTCCATTGATACAGAAGGAAATAACATCTATGAAGAAAATAAGGTGGAGTTCAATAAAAAGAAGGAAGAACAATATGAGTTAATTAGCGAGCAAGTAAAATTCATCAAGTAAGTGCTTCGATAACATCGTATCTTGTAAGTATGATACAAAGGGTGTTTGATGTCTTATTTCATCTAGTGAACATCTTTATGAAATTCTTACCTACTGGTGCATTTGCAATGATAGTTTTTCCAAGGTGAAAAATGAATTTGACGAAGCCCAATTCATAGAACAAAGTCTAGCACTAAAAAGAGATTTTTTAATAGATCAAGACAGAAGTCGCAGTCTTAAGAAAATGATTCAAATATAGATCCGTATTTGGCATATCTTTACTATGGTTCATACGGATCTGTAATTTGTTGGAGGATCTGCGATTATCTAATCTATAGTTGGAGTTGGTGTGGTAATGCCGGTACTACAAAAAACACAAACAATAGTTCGTTATCAGAATTATAACGGTGAAGTATATTACGGAATTGTTGAGGATGACGAAATTTTACAATTGTCTAGTACTTTTACTGAAATTGTAAACAATGAACTAAAATATGATGGTGTAAGAGTTAAATATGGTAATGTGAAAATTTTGGAGCCTGTAGCACCTTCAAAAGTGGTTAATTTTGGATGGACATATGCTGAACACGCAAAAGAGACTGGCGGGAAGGCTAATCTCAAAGAACCGTTTTTGTTTTTAAAACCGGCATCATCCTTGATTCCAAATCAGGGGGAAATCATTCTTCCATCAAGCGATTTAACCAGTCAGGTAGAAATGGAGGGAGAAGTGGCGCTCGTTATTGGGAAGCGCGGCAAAAATATAAAAGAAGAAGAAGCTTTAGATTATGTGTTTGGCTGTACGATATTTAATGATGTGACTGCAAGAGATCTTACAAAAGCTGATCCCCAATTTACGCGCGGCAAGGGCTTTGATACTTTTGGCCCATTGGGTCCGTGTATTGTGAAGGGCATAGATCCAACTAATTTGCGAATTGTTACAACATTAAACGGCAAAGTCGTACAAGAGGGTAATACCAACCAGATGTCACTTTCCATTCCTTTCCTCATTAGTTGGATTTCACAGGTTATGACACTGGAGCCAGGTGATGTGTTAGCTACTGGTTCACCTTCTGGTAGTTGTCCAATGAGGTCAGGCGACTTTGTATCTGTGGAAGTAGAGAATATCGGCAGGTTATGTAATTATGTAAAATAACAGATGTATTTTTTTCTAAACTATCTGTTAATGTTGGTTATTTCTTTATTTTTATTACTCAAATTTGAGGTTAGCCAAATTCCTGGTTAACCTTTTCTATTGTGCTGTATGTAAAAGCCATGATTGCTCGTAATGCAGGACGAATAGCGAGTATAAGGACTTTTAGAATACCATTATCCAATGGGAGAGGGAGGTAACATCGTAAAAAGGATTGATACTGGGGTTGACATCATAACTAAGGATAATGCTAAAGAGAGATTAAATTTCTTAAAAGATGTACTGGAATTAAAAAAGAACTGAGCACAGGGATACCCCCGTACTCAGTTCTTTTTTACACTATAAGGTACAAAATTCCATATGAAGGCCTGATTCAATATAGCAGGACATTTTAGGAATAAAGTATAAGGGCAACTACGCCTCTGTCTTCGCCCAAGAGCAGGGTTCGCCAATCAGCGAGTTTTCTTTACACTTTAAGAAAGCATAAATTTCTAGCTGGAGGACAATTCGACGTAGTGAGAAATTTTAGGAATAAAGTATAAGTGCAACTACGCCTCTGTCTTCGCCCAAGAGCAGGGCTCGCCAATCAGCAAGTTTTCTTTATTTGTGAAAATGAAGGAAAAGATGTATAGTTAATTGATAATGATAATCAATTTTATTTAGTTAATGAGGAGTGAACGGTGATGAATCAGGAAGAGTTATTTGATGTAACTATAATTGGCGGAGGACCAGCAGGATTGTACGCTGCCTTCTACAGTGGACTAAGGGAAATGAAAACGAAGCTTATTGAATACCAGCCAAAGTTAGGCGGGAAAATACATGTATATCCAGAAAAGATGATTTGGGATGTTGGCGGACAAACACCAATTACAGGAGCAAAATTAATTGAGCAGTTGGTAGAGCAAGGGTTAACTTTTAATCCTAATGTGGTGTTAAATGAAAAAGTAGAGTCAATCCAACGTAATGAAGAAGGTATTTTTGTACTGCGTACTGGCTCTGGACAAAAACATTTTTCTAAAACAGTGATTGTTGCTGTTGGGAGCGGAATATTAAAACCACAAAAGCTAGAGATAGAAGGCGCGGAGAGATTTGAGGTGTCTAATTTAAATTACACAGTGAAGTCTTTAAAACATTTTAAAGATAAAACTGTAATCATTTCAGGTGGAGGGAACTCTGCAATAGACTGGGCAAACGAATTAGAGCCTGTTGCAAAAAAGGTGTATATAACGTATAGAAACGATGCTTTAGCAGGTCATGAAGCACAAGTAACGCAGCTTATGAATAGTTCTGTGACGTGTTTCTTTCATACATCGATCACGAAACTAATTGCTTCTGTTAATCACGAGGTCATTGAATGTGTTGAGCTGACAAACCATGAGACAGGAGAGACTTCGTATTTGCCAATTGAAGAAGTGATTATTAACCATGGATATGAACGTGATACGACCTTGCTAGAAAATAGTGAATTACATATTGCAATGGTAGACGGTTATTATATTGAAGGTGATACTAATAGTGCATCTTCAGTGCCGGGCCTATATGCTGCTGGAGATATTCTGAAGCACGAAGGGAAGTTACATTTGATAGCTGGTGCTTTTCAAGATGCAGCGAATGCTGTAAACAAAGCAAAACAATTTATCCAACCAGATGCTAATAAAAATGGAGTGGTTTCTTCACATAACGAAGTCTTTAAAAAGCGTAATCGAGAACTAGTGAAACGGATGATGAAATAATCTAAATCTGTTAGACGAGGCATTTCCTGCCTTTGCAGTTATTCTAACAATGCCTTTGACTTCAAGTATTGCGACAGGGATTGCGATTGGATTTATCACGTATCCAATAATCAAGCTTGTCAGCGGCAAAGGCGAAGAAGTGCGTCCTATTATTTATGTCTTCGGAGCTATTTTTGTAATACAAATGATCTTCTTCCCGGGACATTAATTGCAGGGGGAACATGTCCTACGCATAGGTAGGTTCACAATAGGTGTAAAGCCTTTATAGAACAATCTCTTAAGTTTTTGCTTAGAGATTGTTTTTTTTTGCACTTGTAAGAAAGTATAAATTTTCAGCAGTCAAAAGGTTTCTGTACTTTCGATTACACCCATATTATACATCTGCCTGTCTCTCTATAATGATCGGGCTTCCAGTAGTATTCACATCTAATATTTCCTTTTTTAAGGTCTCATCAATCTGAACAATTTCCTCAAACGTATTTTTGTAAATTGAAATATCTTCTAGAGCCGTCGGCTGCTTAGTGATTTCAATTCGTTCTTCACTAATAGGAATTCGAATAGTCTCTGTATGTTCAGCTTGTTGATCTAAAGATTTTGCATCAAGAATCTTTTTTTCAATTACTAGTTCTTCACGTACTACAGGAACCTCAATCCTTTTTATTTCTGTAACAACCTCTCTACGTACAGTTATTTCCCCTGTTTGTATCCAGGTCTTAGAGATATCTAATTGTTCCTCATGAAGCTGGAGCTTTTGAACCTGATTATCCGAATCTATGCTTTGTTTTGACATATTTATCCCTCCATAGCCTCCTTGGTGTTTCCTATATCAAATTTGTATAGAAGGAGAGTATACTTCTGTAATGATTAGTTTGTCTGAAGTATTGTAACGATACAATCGTTTTCAAAAAGACACCCTGGGTTTTGGGTGTCTTTTCATTCCTTATAGCTAATACTTATAAAAGGAATTAGTTCAATCCTTGATAATGTGAGGGTGGCCATCCGTTTCTATATAGGCTTCTTCCCTTTTTAATGTTTCTTGTACTTGTCTGGTTTCCTCTACATCGCGCTTATAAGCTGATATTTCTTCTGTTACGACAGTGTGCTTTCCTACTTGAATGTGCTCTTCACTTACAGGTATACGAATAACTTCTTCGGAACTAATCGGTGAGTCACTTGGTTCATTATCAACAGGTCTTCTTTCAATAACAACCTCTTCATGGGCTACAGAAACCTCAACTGTTTTTGGCTCTTCTACGATGCCTTTACTGAGGATTACTTCTCCGGCCTGGATACGATTTTTAGAAATATCAAGCTCTTCCTGATGAAGAAGAAGCTTTCCCTCGTTAACGGTATGATCTATTTTATCTATTTCGACTTCATGATCACGCTCTTCTGATAGCCCAGTTAAGTCACTCATAATTTCCCTCCTGTTATTGATGTGATGGTCCTTTCAATAATATATAGTGCTCTGTTAGGATGTACGTTATTCTCTTTGCCTTGCCCAGTTAAGGATGGGAATTAACAGCAGTACAACATGTGTATAAGTTAAACTAAAACGATTAAAAGTTAATATGCCATACTGCACAAGGCAACAAGAGATGAGCTAAGGAGCTGCTTTTACACTGTGGGAAAGTATAAGTTTCCAGACGGAAGACAATTTGCCGAGTTTTCTTTACAAGATAAGAAAGTATAACTTTTCGGGGCCTTGTCCGCTTTTCTTTATCGCATATTCACTTTATTTAAAAATTGTAGGGTTCTTGTGTTTGTTGTGTTTGTAAAGAATTCCTCAGGAGTTCCTTGTTCAATGATCATTCCTTGATCCATGAAAATGATCTGGTCTGCAACCTCGCGGGCAAATCCCATTTCATGTGTAACAACGACCATCGTCATCCCATCCATTGCTAAATCCTTCATCACCCTCAATACTTCTCCGACAAGCTCAGGGTCAAGAGCTGAGGTAGGCTCATCAAACAGCAGAATCTTAGGGTCCATCGCCATAGCGCGTGCAATGCCGACGCGTTGTTGTTGACCGCCTGAAAGCTGATGAGGATACATATTAGCCTTATCTTTTAAACCAACCTTATCTAACAGAGTTAGGGCCTTTTGACGGGCCTCTTCTTTTGAACGTCTAAGCACAATAACTTGTCCTTCCATTACATTTTCTAATGCTGTTAAATGTGGAAAGAGGTTATAGCCTTGAAACACCATTCCAGTTTGTTGCCGGAAAGATGTAATGGTTGTATGCTTGAGCTTTGCTGTTTTGGAAAATTCGATTGATTGCTTATCGAGTGTGATTTTTCCTTGCTCGGGTAACTCTAATAAATTTAGGCAGCGAAGTAATGTTGTTTTTCCAGAGCCAGATGGACCGATAATAACAGCGGTTGTTCCTTTTTCAATAGTGAGATCAATTCCTTTTAATACTTCTAGTCCGTGAAAATGTTTGTGCATTCCTTGAATTGTAATCATACGTGCCCCTCCTTATTTCGCCACACTACGCTCAAATCGATTTTCAAGCAGCGTTTGTAGATAGGAAAGCACCGTGCTAAAAAGTAAATAAATGAATGCGACTTCAATATATAGCCATAATGGTTCATATGTAGCTGCGGCAATTTGCTGCCCTTTCTGGAACAATTCTGTAACTGTAATGGTGGCAGCTAGAGATGTATCCTTCACCAGACTGATAAAGGAGTTTCCTAATGGCGGAATTGAGACACGTATCGCCTGTGGAAGAATAATACGCCGCATTGCCTGCCTTTTTGTCATGCCAATGGAATAGGCAGCTTCCCATTGCCCCTTTGGAATGGATAGAATGGCTGCACGAATAATCTCTGAACTATATGCCCCTTTATTTAAGGTAAACCCTATTACCGCCGCTGAAAATGGATCGAGTGTAATACCAATGCTGGGCAAACCATAAAACAGAATAAAAATCTGTACCAATAAAGGAGTGCCACGGAAAATCCAAACATAAAACTTTGCGATGGCGACAAGCAGCTTAAAGCTTGATAAACGGGCAATCGCAATAAAAAAGGCCAATATAATCCCCAAAACAAAGGTGATTAACGTTAACGGAATTGTAAAATACAAGCCTGCCTTTAAAATAGGGAAAAAGGAATCGCTAAGGATTCCTATAATTCGTTCTGTACGTTCAGTATCTAACATCATTTACTCAAGTCCTTACTTCGATACATCTGTACCGAACCATTTTTCAGAAATCTTTAAGTATGTGCCATCTTTTTTCATATCGGCAAGAGCCTTGTTTACTTTATTCACAAGCTCACCGCTGTCCTTACGGAACAAGAAGGCATTGCTTGTTACATTAGACTCTTCATACACTTTTTTAATAGGTAAATCAGGGCGCTGCTTTTTCAAATCCAGGTAGGAAAGGCTGTCATTAATTGTTGCATCAATACGGCCAGAAGTAATTAAATCGACAGCTTGGTTAAACCCCTCTACTACTGTATTTGTAGCACCATGCTCTTCCGCAATTTTGCGATAGTTACTATCTAATGATTGCCCCACCTTTTTCCCTTTTAAATCATCGAGGGTCTTAATATCATTATTATTTTCCCCAACGATCAATACAGCTTTGGATACAATGTAGGGGTCTGACATATCATATTTTTCTAAGCGCTCTGGACGGACCGCTACTTCATTGGCAACCATATCATAGCGCTTTGCATCAAGGCCGGCAATCATTCCATCCCATTTTGTTTCAACAAACTTCGGTTTAATATTTAAACGCTTGAATACTTCCTGTGCGACTTCAATATCAAATCCTGTTAAGTTTCCAGATGCGTCATGGAATGTAAACGGTGAATACGTGCCTTCTGTGCCAATCGTAATTTCACCTTTGTCTTTAATTTGTTCGTATAGCGTTTTATTGTTCGCTGTGTCTTCCTTTTTTGTACCACAAGCGGTTAGGAAGAGGGTCAAACATACAATGAGAAAAAAAGCTGATGTTTTTTTCATGCTGTAATCTCCTTTACGTATATAGATTGTATTTGAAAATAACCTTTCTCAGAATAGTTTATCGATATAACAAAGTCAATTAGAAGGTCCTGACTTTCCATACAGGATAATTCCTTAGTTTATAAACCTTAGGAGGATTATTTCAACTTCAAAAAGGAAGAAAAAGGACCTCTTTTATATAATTTTCCCACCTTTGATTATAATTATTTAAATGAGAGAAAGAAGAAATGGCTTTTTCCGTTTTAAGGAGTGTATATATTTCTAGCTGAGAGATGATTTAATGCAGTTACACCTCTGTTTTTGCTCAAGAGCTTTTCAATTAGCGGGTTTCTTTGTTGGAGATATGGATACAGTAGGGAAATATTATAGCCTTTCACAAAAGTTGTGATTCGGTTCCATTCAAGTTAGAATACATAAGGAAAGATTGAGATGGAAAAGAGGATAGCAAATGATAGATCATATTATTTTTATTAAATTCGCAGAGACAACAACGAAGGACCAATTGCAGGAAGTTGTAAACCGTTTTAAGGCATTAAGACCTCACCTTACAGGAATTGTTGATATTCAAGCAGGGATTAATTTTGCAGAGAAAAGTAAGGCGGATTATCAAGTGGTACTTTCAGTTCGATTTGAAGATCAAGCAGCACTTGAAGCATATGTTTCCAATTCAGAGCACCAAGCTGTTGCTGCTTATATCCGGGAGGTAGGCCGGGTAGATAGCATTGTTGTGGATATTGAGGTTTAGATTTTTATTCCGTTGAGACCTAACAACCTATTTTGTTAGGTCTTTAACTATTTCTCCACTTAGTGAGAGATCAAGGGGAATTGAAAATATAGTAAAGAATTATTAAGGGTATTGCAGAACATACAAAGGAAACAATTACGCAGCATATAACAGCTGCTGACAAGTTTTGATATACATTAGGATAAAACTTATAATAAAATGATTGAGTGGATTTTGAGGGAATATCAGGTTTATAAGAAGCAGCAATTTGCAGCTGCGGTGTAGGAACATTTAGAAGAGGAGTATATGTGCTGCCATTATGTCTACAAAAAAAAGATTAATTACTAATTTTTTGTCATTAGCCAGTGTACAAGGATTGAATTTTATTCTTCCCTTGCTTACTTTGCCTTATCTTACTACCGTGTTAGGACCGAGCAAGTTTGGTTTGATTAGCTGGGCACAGGCCTTTATTCAATATTTCATTCAGTTTACTGATTATGGTTTCAACCTTGTTGCAACAAAGGATGTATCATTAGCGAGAGAGGATAAGCGAAGACTTTCGGTTATTTTTTCAACAGTTATGCTTGTACGGACGGTATTACTATTAATTAGCTTCCTTGTTCTACTTATTATTGTGTATACAATACCTAAATTTCAAGGTGACAGCCTTGTTTACGTGCTAACCTTTGGGATGGTAATTGGAAATGTGCTGTTCCCAGTATGGTTTTTCCAGGGGATTGAGCATATGAAGATTATTTCCATTTTAAATGTTATATCTAAGCTTGTTTTTACAGTTGGTATCTTTGTGTTTGTGAAGGGGCCGTCGCAGTTTCTATATGTGCCATTGTTGAACTCACTTGGTTATATTGCCATTGGCATTGTGTCCTTATACTTGATTCTGTTTCGTTATAAGGTACAGCTGGTAAAACCATCTAAGGATGACATTATGTATCAGCTCAAGGAAGGCTGGCATATTTTTGTCTCTAATATTGTGACGAGCTTATATACAACTAGTAATGTATTTATTTTAGGATTTTTCGCGAGCAACACGATCGTTGGGTATTATGCGAGTGCGGAGAAAATCGTAAAGGCAATTTCTAGTGTCATTGCACCGCTTATTCAAACTGTGTATCCGTTTCTAAGCCGTGCGCTGCAGGATTCAAGAGAAAGAACGATGTGGATACTGAATCGGATTTTTATTCTTGTTACGGTAACTATGGGGATTCTTTCTCTTTTAGTAGGATTAAGTACAGAGACTCTTGTGCATTTTTTGAGTCCTAAGTATGAGCCAACAATCCCATTGCTGAAAATTTTATCGGTTTTTCCATTGATTCTAGGCTGGGCAAATGTATTTGGAATTTTAACGATGATTAACCTAGATTACAAAAAGGAATTATCACGTATTTATATTGCGGGAAGTATCTTGAGCATTATTCTAATGGTTCTCCTTATCCCAACCTTTAAGGAATATGGAACAGCCTGGAATGCGGTGCTTACAGAAGGATTTGTTACCCTGTTGATGATGATTTTCCTTTGGCGTAAAGGGATTCATATTTGGAAGTGGAGAAGATAAATTCATGTTGTATAGAGAGGGTTTTCGACGATGCTTGGAGATACAGTAGCTTCTATTATGGTTACATATAACCCAGATTCAGATGTAGTAGAAAATGCTAAATCTATTGTGCAATCATGTGCAAAATTGATTATTATCGACAATGGCTCCAACCCGGACTCTAAGGTCTATTTACAGGAGCTTGAGAAGGAACAGAAGACGACGATTATTTGGAATAAAGAGAACGTGGGGCTGGGGCGTGCCTTAAATCAGGGAATTCAGTTTATCCTGAATGCAGAAGAACTGCGTCATGTGAAATGGATTGCGACATTTGATCAGGATAGTACAGTGCAAGCAGATTATTTTGAAAAAATGCTGCAGTCCTATGAAAGCTTTTCTGAGAAGGAAGCGGTGGCGATTCTAGCACCAAGCTGGATCGAGCAAAAGCTAGAGACTGATGGTGCGCTGCATGGGAAGCAAAACCTCGAGCTGCAGGAGCAACGTACTGTTATTACCTCAGGAAGCCTAATGAAGAAGGAGGCATTTCAGAAAATCGGGTTCTTTGAAGAGGATTATTTTATCGATTTTCTAGATCATGAGCTTTGTTTACGAGCTAGAAGCCATGGATATAAAATTTTTATTGTGCCGCAGGTAACGATGCTGCATAATCTAGGGAATACACAAGAGCACGCATTGCTAGGTTCAAGAGTAAAGGCAACCAACCATAACTATATCCGCCGGTATTATATTACCAGGAATAGACTGTATACGTACAAAAAATATTTTCGTACAGAGCAGGAATGGATAAAAGAAGACTTTATCGCAACTGCTAAGGAGTTTATTATCATTTTGTTATTTGAGCAGAATCGATTGAAGAAGCTTGGAAGTATGACAAGAGGTGTTTGGGATGCGCTAAGAGGGAAAAAAGGTGCGCTTTAGGATGAAGGCGGCCCTTAATCTATCCTTATCAGGTGCTGAAATAGAATCGATAAAGAAAACTCGCCGATTGGCGAGCCCTGCTCTTGGGCGAAGACAGAGGTGTAGTTGCACTTATACTGTATTCCTAAAATTTCCGACTACGTCGAATTGACTTCCAGCTGGAAATTTATACTTTCTTACAGTGTAAAATAAAGAATATTCTCCATAGCTAGCAGGTTCAGAAAATGAGACAAAAGGGAAAAATGACCATCACAATTCAGTACATATCTGAATTAGGATGGTCATTACTTTTTGATCTCCAAAAAGAGCAGCGTTTTCTTTATATTTTAACAAGGTATAAATTTTCATTTAGAGGTGAGTTTCCTTTACTTCCAATTTGCAGCTTCCTCTGGTGTTAGAAGCTTATTGTAGTGACCATTACTATCTAAATATGCTTTGCACTCTTCATAATTCTTCAGTCCTGTATCGAATGGGCCGATCAGGAAAACGAGAGATCCATCAGTAGCACGTTTTACATCAAAATTATGTCCGGCTTTAAATAAATAATCATGGATTTCACCAAGTGCAGCTCCCGCGAAACCGCCTGTATAGATATACCGAATCACATTTGTTGCGGTATAAACTATCGTATCATCCCCATTCCACGGTTTAATTTTTTCTCCATCTACTACGTTGTATAACTCAAAATGCGGGTAATCTTTGAATGAGGCCCAATCTCCGCCCCATTTAAAACCACGTGCTTTCATAGCTGCGACAACCTTTTTAAAGTTGCTATTCACATCCCAAATCACGTCAGAGCCATCTGATGTATAAAGGCAAAGGTCCACAGCCACACCAAAGTTATGATTAGACTGTCCACCTCTTGCGTTTGTTACAATGGATCCGCTTGTTGTTCTCCCTTGTGCATACAAAGAGTTTTGTTCCGCAATGGAACGGTATCCTTGTGCGACACAAACATAAATTCCTTGTGCATGCATTTCTGCAATCACCTGTCGTGTTTTTACAGCTGTTTCGCGATTCATTCCCTCTGCATTTAACCTACGATTAGCTCTATCTAGCAGCCATTGTAAGGATAATGCCATTGTGCAATCTCTCCTTTTTCTCCATGATATGTCCATAAACAAGTAACTGTAGCAACTATCTACACATTATTCTGAACATCCCCACGTTGCTACTCACAGCCCATATATCAAAAGGACGTTAGAGCTAAGCCAACCAGTATGAAAAGCACAACGCATGCTGTTCCCCTCCTTTTTTATTACACTGTAAGGAGGCATAAATTTTCAGCTAGGAGTGAATTCGACGTAGCTGAAAATTTTAGGAATACAGTGTAAGTGCAACTACGCCTCTGTCTTCGCCCAAAGGCAGGGCTCGCCAATCGGCAAGTTTTCTTTATTCTTTTCCTTGGATATATATCGATTATTAGTGAATTTGGGTCAATCTGTTGTGCATGCTGAACAAAAGGCGGGTAAACATAGCAAGAAAAAAGAAAGAGCTGTCCATAAATCAGTTACACTGACTTGTAGACAGCCCTTTTCTTTCGTGCTTTAAGAAAATATAAAGTTCCGCTAAGAGTGAACTAGATATAGCAGGAAATTTTAGGGGTAAAGTATAAGTACAACTACGCCTCTGTCTTCGCCTAAGAGCAGGGCTCGCCAATTGGCGGGTTTTCTTTATCTGCACTTGCCAATATGAGAACTTCTATGAAAACGCTACAATCATAATCATTCCCTCCCGTTCGCAGCCCAACAGCAAATCCCCCGTTGGTAATTCGGTGCTTATTCTGTATATTCGATTTTTCTGATAATATAGATCTGGGCGCAGGATAATTTTATAGTATCAAACCTGTATAGGGCATGGAGTACAGAAGATTAATGTACAAATTATAAGTGAACAATGCTATAATGATAATTTGTTGATGTGTAAATAGTTATGCCGGTATCCTATAAGAATCTAGATATTATGATAAATATAGAAAAGCCTATGGATTCACAGAATATGAGAGGAGGCGGCCTATTTTACTGATAGTCATGAAAAGGCATCGATTTTAGCTGAATTACCAAACTTCAATCAGATGGAGAGTTTTCTATGTACTCAGAATTGAATTTCTATACTAAGAGTGTATGAGAAGCTGCGGCCACCTTCATACTTTATATATTATCTTGTGTTAGACCTCACAGAATGTACATTTAAAGCTAGAAAAAGCAATAAGGGTTTATGGTGTACCGGATTACTTTTAGTTCTTCTGATGATCGAGTTTTGGGATAAAGGAGATTGAAAAGATGAGTGCAATGGTTGCTGTTAGCATTGTAACATATAATAGTAAGCATATTTTTAAGGTTCTTGATAATATTAAGCAGCAATTTGGAGAAGATAAGCGCTTTCGTTTTGTTATTTTTGACAATAATTCAGAGGAAGAATATAAACAACGTTTGAAAACATATGAGGATTTTGTAGATATTACCTTCTATCATGAAAATAATGGCTTTGGCTTTGGTCACAACTATAATCTGCTGAGGGCCAATGAGAAGTACTTCCTTGTTTTTAATCCGGATATTATCTTGAGCAGGCAGGACTTGTTAGATATGCTTCAGATTATGGAAAATGACAATTCTGTATCTTTGCTGGTGCCGAAAGTGCTGAACGCAGATAAAACAACTCAGCACTTAGTGAGGGATCGTGTATCTGTATTTGATTATGCCCTGCGCTTTATTCCGTTCAAATTTGTTAAGAAGCTATTTTGGAGGAGACTTCATTCCTACGAATGCCGCAATTTGCCGGATGACAGAAATGTTGATATTCGGATTGGTTCAGGATGCTTCATGCTTGTTAGAGGGAAGGATTTTCAAGCTGTTTCAGGATTCGATGACCGTTATTTTATGTACTTCGAAGATTATGACCTCTGTTTAAAGCTAAAGAAACAAAACAAGAGGATTGTATATACTCCATTTTCTGCGGTGATTCATTATTATGAGAGAGGGGCTCATAAAAATTCGAGGTTATTCAAAATCTTTATGCAATCCATGTATAAGTTCTTTAATAAATGGGGCTGGAGATTGTTTTAAGAAAGGAACAGAACATAATATTTTGTCATATTGCTTGTGGGAGTGAGGATTGCGGTGAATAGGTTTGAAAAATGGCTGTTAACAGTTTTTTTTATTGAGTTATTTATTGGCGGCGGCGGGAGACTCATTGACTTTGGAGTTCTATCCATTCGGCAAGTATTGTTTCTGCTCATATTATGTACATTTGTTTTTAGAATTTTAAAGAACAAACAATTTTTAGATAGAAATGTGAATACATTTTTTGACTTTAATATCACTTCAGTAGCTATCTATATGCTTGTGACCTGGTTTGGGGTCAGCGCTTTAATTGGTCTGATACACGGGCATGCTTTATCCACTATTGCAATGGACTTTTTTCGTGTATCTTTCTTTTTATTATATTTTCCTCTTGCTTATTACATATCAGAGGAACGCTATAGGAAGAGTAAAATTATCAGCATTTTAAAATATTCTTCCCTATTTGTTGCTGTCTTTACGATTTTAATTTCGTTGGCTGGAAAAACGATATTTAACAATAATTTCGATGTATTTTATAATTTTATTAACTCTATTATGAACGATGATTTATTTTTCAGACCAAGCCACAGTGTTTTCTATAAGGGACATTTCTTTGTTTTAATGGGCTTATTGGTTTCGTTAAATGCTGTTTTAAGTAAACAGGGTTCAAAGGTTGATGTAGTAAACATTATCGTTTGTTTGATTTCGATTATCTGGTCAGAGACAAGGGGCTTTTTATTAGCGATTATGTTTGGCATACTATTCATTGTCATGATGGATGTGAAAACATTTACTGATCAGATAAAAGGCTTATGGAAAAAAGCTGTGCATCTGTTAAACTCAAAGTTTATTCTCAAGAAAATTGTGGTTTCCTTATTGATTGTGATAGCTGTTCCGTTTATGTACAAGTACATGACAATTGAGCGCTTTGGTACAGAAACTGTTTCTCAGCAAAAGCCAAAAGCTCCTGCTGAAAAGCCGGAGGAGCCACAAGTTAATGATGTAAGCGTAAATTCACGTCTAGAGTTTATTTCTGCATCTAAGGATCTTGTTTTTAAAAATGTCCCAGCATTTGTAGTCGGTAGCGGCTATGGGACAGAAATTGCCGGAAGAGATTCAGGAATTGAGATGAGCTTTTTAGATATTCTCGTTGAACAAGGGGTAATCGGCTTAGCGCTTTGGCTGTATGTATGCTTTATCATTTTCTATAATTACCACCTCGTTTATAAGGCGCAAGGATCAGTCGAAACAACCGATATATCTTTATTAGCCTGTATAGCAGCGCTAGTGCTGTTAACGAATATTAATCCTTTCATCAACAACCCGTTAGGAATTGGATTTATATTAACTGTATTAGTGCTTTCAAAAAATAAAAGAGATGCTTTGAAAAGAGCCGTCTAATGGATGGCATAAGTTAAGAAGGTAATGATATGAAAACTACAGTTGTAATGGTTGTATATAAACAAAAATTAGAACAATCACGAACATTTCAAACGATACGCCGTACTTTTTTTACAGGGGGACGGCTAAGGGATGAGGTTCATGTGATTATTTATGATAATAGTCCAGAGCCGCAAAGTGTCCCAAGGGAATATGCGGATGCATTCACATACAAGCATGACCCGAGAAACTTAGGCATTGCAGTCGCATATAACTATGCCTGGCAGGCTGCAAAGCAGCATAATAGTGAATGGCTCATCCTGCTCGACCATGATACAGAGCTTACACAGGCTTATGCCGATGCGGTACTTTCTCTAGAAAAGGTTGATAGGGACCAAACCGCGGCTGTTGTCCCGAAGGTTATTTGTAACGAGGTTATGATTTCTCCTGTATTTAGCGATACTTTACAGCCTTTAAAGGCTGTAAGACCCGAAACAGGGATTCAGCAGCGACCGATTATGGCAATCAATTCTGGAGCAGCAGTAAATATGCAATTCTTAAATCAACTTGGTGGTTTTAATGAGGAATTTCCGCTGGATTTTCTGGATCATTGGCTCTTCTATGAAGTGTATGAGCGAGGATACAAAAGCTTTGTACTAGATGTTACATTAGAGCATGAGCTCTCCGTTATGAATTATGATACGGTTTCTCTGCAGCGATATAAAAGTATATTAGGCTCAGAAATACATTTTTATAAAAATTACAAAAAAGGCTTGTTGAAACGATATAAAAGACAGCTGCTGCTGCGAACTGTAAAGCAGCTTGTCTTTGTAAGGAATAAGAGCATTGCGTTTCATACATTACGTCAATTATTGACAGTATAGAAAGGATTTTCGTGTATGATATCCGTGTGTATAGCAACATATAACGGTTCTAATTTCATTACTCGTCAATTGGATTCTGTCTTGGCACAGCTTGGGGAGAATGACCAAGTGGTTGTAGTAGATGATTGTTCAAAGGACCGTACCGTTCAGATGATACAGGAGACGTATGGAGACCGAGTAGAGGTGTACGTAAACGAACAAAACCTAGGTGTGATGAAAAGCTTTGAGAAGGCGATTTCTAAGGCAACTGGAGATATCTTGTTTTTATGTGACCAGGATGATATTTGGTTAGAGAATAAAGTTGAGACTGTATTATCAGTATTTGCGCAAACAGATGCGACGCTTGTGGCGCATGATGCGTATGTAACAGATGGGGAAGGAAATATTTTAAGCACGTCTTGGAATAAATACAACAACAATCAAGAGCAAGGAATTCTTGGTAACATTATCAAGAATGGTTTCACTGGTTGTTGTATGGCCTTTAAAAAAGAGCTTGTTTCGAATATCGTGCCGTTTCCTGAAAAGATTGAAATGCATGACCAATGGATTGCCTTAGTATCTATGATGGAAAATAAGAAAATTGTCTACGTGAAAGAGCCGTTAATGAAGTATGTAAGGCATGGCGGAAACGTAACGGGCACTAGAAAACGACCTTTAGGGGAAAAGCTAAAGGGAAGAGTGGGAACGGTTCAAGAGATTCTTCGTTATAAAATGGCATCTAAACGTTAAAATTTGATTACTAAATGGTCACAATACGAAATATATGCTGTCGGTTTTTGGCTATTTTTATTATGATGTGAGTAGTGGTATAAAAATGTAGTTGGTTATTGTCAAAGGTCCATTTTCATAATTGGAGGATACGATAATAGGAAGGACAAGTTTTTTATTATCGATTGATGGCTAACCCCAGATGGTGACAAAACGAACTGAATAGTAAGGAGAGGAAGTTTGGCATGAAGGGAATTATTTTAGCTGGTGGAAGCGGTACACGTTTGTACCCATTAACAAAAGTTGTGTCTAAACAGCTTTTGCCTGTATACGACAAACCAATGATTTATTATCCGCTTTCTGTACTAATGTTGGCAGGAATCAAGGATATTTTAGTGATCTCTACACCACAGGACATTGGACGCTTTGAACAGATCCTGGGAGATGGTTCTGATTTGGGCATCCATCTTTCTTATGCGGTTCAACCAGATCCAGGCGGGTTGGCTCAAGCTTTCCTCATCGGTGAAGAATTTATCGGAGATGACAATGTTGCGCTTGTGCTTGGGGATAATATTTTCTATGGTCATGGATTAACGGATCTGCTATGCAAGGCAGCTGCTCGCCAAGAAGGTGCGACAGTGTTTGGCTATTATGTAAATGACCCAGAACGCTTTGGGGTTGTTGAGTTCGATAAAGAAGGAAAGGCTGTTTCCATCGAAGAAAAGCCAGAGGTACCGAAATCCAATTATGCAGTAACAGGTCTTTATTTTTATGATAACCGTGTTATCGACATTGCGAAAAGCATCAAGCCTTCTCCGCGTGGTGAGCTTGAGATTACCGATGTGAATCAGGCGTATTTGGAGATGGGTGCTTTGAATGTAGAGCTTCTTGGCCGCGGCTATGCATGGCTTGATACAGGTACGCATGAATCTTTATTAGAAGCATCTCAATTTATTGAAACGATTGAAAAACGTCAAACATTAAAGATTGCTTGTCTTGAGGAAATTGCTTTTAGAATGGGTTATATTTCAAAGGAAAAGCTATTAGAGCTAGCTGAGCCACTCAAGAAAAACCAATATGGGCAATACTTATTAAAAATCGCAAGCCAATCGAAGTAGGTGAAAATAATGAACATTATAAAAACAAAGATTGAAGATGTAGTAATTTTAGAACCAAGGGTATTTGGTGATCACCGCGGTTATTTTATGGAAAGCTACAATAAGGATGTCTTCGAGACACTCGGATTAAAGCATGATTTCATTCAAGATAACCAATCATTATCCGCACCGGTCGGAACATTGCGCGGATTGCACTTTCAATTAAATCCAAAAGCACAAACAAAGGTAGTCCGTTGTATTACTGGTGCTATTTATGACGTAGCAGTTGATATTCGCAAAGGCTCTCCAACATATGGTCAATGGGTTGGCGTGATTTTGAGCGAGCATAATAAGCGTCAGCTGGTTGTACCGAAGGGTTTTGCTCATGGCTTCTGTACTTTGGTTCCAGATACAACTGTTGCTTATAAAGTAGACGAGTATTACTCGCCAGAGCATGATGGGGGAATCCTGTGGAACGACCCGGCACTTGGCATTGATTGGCCAACAACAAATCCAATTCTTTCAGAAAAAGATACAAAGCATCCAGTGCTAGCAGAAGCTACTCTGAATTTTGTGTACGAGAAATAGGAGGAACAACATGAAACTATTAGTAACAGGTGGCGCAGGCTTTATCGGCAGTAACTTTGTGCGCTATATGGTAAACAAATACCCTGAATATCATATCGTAAACCTAGACTTACTCACATATGCAGGAAACCTTGAAAATCTAAAGGACATTGAAACTGCATCTAACTATACATTCGTAAAAGGCGATATCGCTGATCGTGACTTCGTAAATAATTTATTTACTGAGCAAAAATTTGATTATGTATTGAATTTCGCAGCTGAATCTCACGTGGATCGCAGCATTACAAACCCTGATATTTTCGTGCAAACGAATATTCAAGGAACACAAGCATTGCTAGATGCTGCAAAAAACTTTGGTGTGAAGAAATACTTGCAGGTTTCTACTGATGAGGTATACGGTACGCTTGGAGAAACAGGTTACTTCACAGAGGAAACACCGCTAGCAGCGAATAGCCCGTACAGCGCAAGTAAGGCTGGTGCGGATCTTTTAGTGCGCGCATATCATGAAACATTCGGCTTGCCGGTAAATATTACGCGTTGCTCTAACAATTATGGACCATTCCACTTCCCAGAGAAGCTCATTCCATTGATGATTATCAACGCATTGCATGATAAACCGCTTCCTATCTATGGAGATGGATTAAACGTACGTGACTGGCTGCACGTAGAGGATCATTGCCAAGCAATTGACCTTGTGCTTCATAATGGACGCAACGGTGAAGTATACAACGTTGGCGGAAATAACGAACGTACAAACATTGAAATTGTTAAAACAATTCTAAAACAGTTAGATAAGCCTGAGTCTTTAATTAAATATGTAACTGACCGTCCAGGCCATGACCGCCGTTATGCAATCGATGCGACAAAGCTTCGCACAGAGCTAGGCTGGCAGCCAAAATATACATTTGATACAGGAATTGAGCAAACAATCAAATGGTATTTAGAGAACAAGGACTGGTGGGAAAACATCATTTCTGGTGAGTACCAATCCTACTTCGAAACACAATATGGCAATAGATTAGGGGCAGAGTAATGAAGATTGTCGTAACAGGAGCAAAAGGACAGCTTGGACAAGATGTTCTGAAGCAGCTGGAAGAAGGGGCCTTTGAGGTCTATCCGCTTGATCGTGCAGCTCTAGAGCTTACAGACGAGCAAGCAGTTGCAGCTCACATGGAGAAGATACAGCCGGATGTGATTCTTCACTGCGCCGCTTATACAAATGTAGACGGTGCCGAAACAGATCGCGAAACAGCATACCAAGTAAATGGCCTAGCAGCAAAGTATTTAGCTCAGGCCGCTAATAAGCTTGGTGCCAAAATGCTGTATGTCAGCACCGATTATGTATTTAACGGCACAGGAAACAAACCGTATGAAGTAGACGAGCCAACTGCACCGCTTGGCGCATACGGTGAAACAAAGCTGGCTGGTGAAGCATTTGTCCAGGAATATGCTGAGAAGTTTTTCATTGTACGTACAGCTTGGGTGTTTGGAGTATACGGCAATAACTTTGTGAAAACGATGATGCGTCTTGGAAAAGAGCGCGGAGAAGTTGGCGTTGTTCATGACCAAGTAGGCTCCCCGACATATACAGTAGATTTAGCTCGCTTTATGATTGAGCTTATGCAATCTGACAAGTACGGTATTTACCATGCTACAAATGAAGGCGTATGCTCTTGGTATGAGTTTGCCGTAGAAATTTTCAAGCAAGCAGGCATGGATGTGAAGGTGAAGCCATTAACGACAGAGGAATTCCCTCGTCCTGCTGCGCGTCCAAAATATTCTGTGTTAAGCAAAAAGAAAATTGCTGAACAAGGCTTTAAGCCGTTAAGAGATTGGAAGGAAGCGCTGGCTGCTTACTTAGAAGAGGCGAAATAATCCAGATAAAAAAGAACCGTCATGCTGTGTGACGGTTCTTTTATTTTACACTTTAAGAAAGTATACATTTCCAGCCAGGAGCCAATTTGACGTGGCCGGAAACTTTAGGAATATAGTTTAAGTGCAACTCGCCTCTGTCCTTGCCCAAGAGCAGGGCCCACCTTTCTTGCTAACATCAACTCAATAGCTATCTAATGCGTACAGCAGCTTAAAAATCAATGTATCCCGCTCATTTTGCCGATACAAAGGTGTGCTGACGGCATATGAAATTCTGCCTAGCAGGGATTGTCGCTTATAAAGAAAATCGTGAATCAGCTTCTTTTGATGATCCTGAAGCTCTCCTTCGAACAATCGGTAAAATTCTGCTGTTTGCGTTGTGTAAGGCTTTTGATGCCCCTTCTTCTTAAAGGTTTTATAACGTACTAAAGCACTCTTTAGTTTGCTATCAGCCATCCCAAGCGTGTTTGAGGAATGCTGCCTATATAACAAATGAGATTGCTCATCATAGATCACTTTACCAAAAGCAGTTCCTAACAAGTAAAACCATGCGTCGTGCATCGTTACCATTTCAATTCTTGGCGTGTGGGCTTGGAACAACTCGCGCATTGTTCGGTTAAACACAATGGTACAGCCCGTAGCAATATTTTGGATTAAAGCATTTTCTAATCCTGCTCCTTGCGGCGGAATTTGTGAATGCTTTAACAGTTGCAGTTGTTCGTCTACGATATCTAAACGAGAGAAATAGAGCAGCGGTGTGCGCGTATCTTCCTTCCCTAACAAGCTTACGGCTCTTGATACCTTAGTTGGCTTCCAGAAGTCGTCTTGGTCGCAAAAGGCGTAATAGGAGGCATCAGGAGAGGCGTGTAGTATAAGCTCGAAGAAACTAGAGATAACCCCTTTATTCTCCCCTTTTATCAAAGTGATGTTATTATGCTTCTTGCTGTAAGCTTCAACAATTGACACGGTCTCATCTTTTGAACCATCATCGCGAATTAAAATACTTATATTTGTGTAATCTTGCCCAAGCAAGCTATCTAGCTGTTGACGTATATACTTTTCTCCATTATACGTCGACAGTAATATCTGTACCTTCTCCATGTTAACTACTCCTATCATCTCTATATTCTTAAGGCGGTTCTACGATTTTACTTCACTGTAGGAAAGGATAAATTTCCAGCTAGAAGTCATTTGATATATTTGGGAATTTTAGAGATCCATTGTAAGTGCAACTACGCCTCTATCTTCGTCTAAGAGCGGGGCTCGCCAATCGGCAAGGTTTCTTTATCGTTAAAGTATTATATACTATAGAAGTATTTTATAAAAGGATGCTAGTTTATCCTCGAGGGTTCTGTATGTATAACAATAAGCTTGCGATTGTGAATTTGGATTCATTATTCTGTAAGCTCCCAACTCCATCATTATACTGAAGAAGTGAATGATTAGGCAATGTGTTCTAGCGCATATCTATTGTAAGCTAATAGCAATAGCCCTCGCCTAGAATTTAGACGGGGGCATGCCGCATCATATAATCTTATCAGTGACCTTCTCTCTCCTGTTCTCCCATATAAGGCTTATTTACGTAATAATACATCCAACCCATGAATATACTGCCGCCTATTAAGTTACCGATTGTAACAGGTATCAGGTTGTGTATGACTCCAGCAAAGGAGATTGTGCCAGGATGATGTAATACAAGCGCAATCGCAAAGGTACACATATTAGCAATACTGTGTTCATATCCAGAAATGAAAAAGCAGAATACAAATAGAATCATGATAAACAGCTTTGCCCCATCCTCTTTTAAGGACATTGGAATAAAAAAGGCAAGGCAGACAAGCCAATTACACAAGATAGCCCGGAAAAATAATTCAAATGTTGAGACATGCATCTTTTTCTCTACAACAGCCAATAAGAAGCTATTTACGGAGGAATCATTAAAAAGTCCGGTTGTATAAATCAAAAGTGCAAAGGCGGCAGCTCCCAAAATATTTCCTAGGTAACTCATGCCCCATAGCTTCCATACGTCCAACCACTGTATTTTTTTGCGAAGCGCCGTGAATGTATAGTAGAATGTATCTCCTGTGAATAAATCTCCTCCGCCGTAAGAGATTAGGATAATGGCTGCTCCAAACGTTAATGCTGCCATTGGATAGGCAACTGGTGAATGCTCCATATAAAAGAAATTTCCCGTTTTAAAGGCTACAATAACTCCAAATCCAATAAACATACTAGCTAACATAGACCTTAATATATACCGTAAACGACTTTGCCGGAAGATCTTCAGCTTTTTTAAGGCTAAATTCTCTACTGCAATTAATGATTTCATTTCCATGTGACGTACCCCCTATTCTTTTGACCGCTAGTGATAGTAATGAAATCTGTGAAATTCTCTTACATTATGACATTAAATTGGGCTAGAATGAAAAGTAACTTGTTTCATTTATGTGAACTTTTTCACAAAGATTAAATGTATGGTTGTAGAGTATATAAATAAAGGGGCCTCAACTAAAGATGAATCTAATTGTAGGCTTGATAAAGGCAGAAATCTTCAATAAGGGCTATACATGTATTTCCATAGTATAGGGAAAGATGGTACAAGGGAATGAGAATCGCGCGTGCATCTTTTTAAATATAGAGGAGCATACAATCGTGGACAAAATGTTTGGTGCTGTGTACTGTCTTTGCGAGCCGTTTAAGATTAATCAGAGAGGGGCTATTTTGCTTCCGATTGCGTTGCTGGGGGTTATGTATGCAAACTCTTTCTGGCTGTGTACGCAGCATTTAGATGATTATAGTGTCTATACCTTTCCAACTTAATATTCTGCTTCCCTTCGTTCTATTTCTGATAACTTTTCTGAGGAGAAACAGAACAGTTTTCGAAGATTAACTGGTTGGAATGGAGTATGAAAATGAAGACACTGTTATTTAGCATGGGAATGATAGGTTTAATTTATTTTATATCAAAATATTTGTATAAATACGGAAATAAAACAGAGCTCCTGCTATTTGTTTTATTAATGGTTTATACAACCTATGAAGGAATTGCTGAACTGCAGGGATTGCCGCACATTTCAATTATTTATCCTGTAGAAAGGCTACTTGACCCTATTGGGAGATGGCTAGAGCAAAGGCTTAGTTAAGTAGACGGAAGTTTGTGCTACTTTAAGAAAGTATAAGTTTCTAGCTGGAGGGCAATTTGACGTAGTTGAAAATTTTAGGAATAAAGTATAAGGGCAACTACGCCTCTGTCTTCGCCCAAGGCAGGGCTCACCAGTCGGCGAGTTTTCTTTAAAATCTAACACACATATGAGAAGTAAGAATTATATTGTCCTCCCCTGCCCTTTTCATAGCATCTCCAAATTTGGATGCCATAAATAGATTGACAATTTAGCGAAAGACGTTTAATATCATGTCTTAGTAGCTGGTTTTAATTTTATCTATTTCAGTGTCCAGAAAATGTATTACCTGTATTTTAATGGGGGAAATTGGACATAAAACGTAATAGATATCCAAATAATAGAATTAGAAGACGAGTAAAAAACTTATGTAATGGCTATTACTGGAAGAGCACATAAGGTTTATTAGTAATAGAGATCAGTAAGCAGATATAATGCTTTTTCTGGAATAAGTCATAAAAGTAAAGGGGTGTATTGATGAGTGAATTGCGTACGTTCGGATGGTATGCGGCCCGTGTAGCTCCACATCTTCCGAAAGAGGCATTTCAGCCTGTTCCTTCCCGGCTTTGGGGTGGACTAGCATATCTTATTGTAGCGGTTTCTGGGATTGCGGCGATTGGAGTATTTGATTTACCTGTGATTGTGAATATTGCAATTAGTATTGTGTTAGGTTTGTGTTATGGCGGGATAGGCCTTTTTGCCCATGAGGTTTTGCATGGTACAGTAATACGAAACAGAAAATGGCGTGATATTATAGGTGCTATTGGCTTTTGGCCATTATGCGTTGGACCAAAGCTCTGGAGAAAGTGGCACAATATGGAGCACCACATTCATACACAGCATGAGCATGATGATCCAGATGCTTGGGCGACTCTTGAAAAGCTGCAAAAGAAACCGTTGCTGCGGAAGATTTATAAGCTGCCAATGTGGCTTCGTACTGTTATTAGCTTCACCTTGCTATCCGTAATGTTTACTTTTCATTCATCAAGAATGTTCAAAACATATATCAATGAATTTAAGCCAAAGGATCGTCCGGCTGTTTGGATGCAGCTTATTTTACCATGGGCAACATGGATTGCATTGTTAGTATGGCTTGGGCCTTCTAAGTGGTTCTTTTTTTACCTTATACCGCTTTTCATTGCAAACGCAATCGTAATGGGTTATATCTCAACGAATCATCGTTTAAACCCGATTACAACAGTAAATGATCCGCTTGCAAATACGCTCAGCGTAACTGTTCCGAAGTGGGTCGATGTATTGCATTTTCAATTCTCGTATCATGCAGAGCATCACCTATTTCCAGGAATGAATCCAAAATATTTCCCGATGGTAAAAGATAAAGTGAAAGAAATGTGGCCAGATCGTTATTTTGAGATGCCACTCACAACAGCACTAGCTGCTTTATGGCAAACACCAAGAATCTATCATAATCATACAGAGCTCATTGATCCTGAGACAGGAACTGTGTATGGTACGTTGGGGAATGGCTTAGATCCTAACAATATTGAAGCTAAAAAGCCAGAGGATAGAGAGGCTACTGTACCGATCTATTCAAAGGTAAAAAATCATTAAATAGTAATAAAAAATGACCGTTATAGAAAATCTTGTATAAAGATTTTCTATAACGGTCTATTTGTATTTTCTTGTACTTGAAAAAAGGGATACATTTTCAGCTTCAGATAATCTGACGCAAATGGAAATTTTCGAAAGTAAAGCAGGATCAAAAGTTATCCACAAGTATAAATCGTAAAAAGAATAAGTTATCCACAGGTTGATGAATTGCTGAAGGAATCTAGATGCTATACAGCTATTATTGTATATCTTTTGGAAATGAAGGAAATGGAAAAGTTTTTTATATCCATATAATTGACCTGAGGGATAACAGTATCACGTCTTGGGAAATATTAAGTTTTATTTACACTTTAAGAAAGTATAAATTTCTAGCAGGAAGCCCATTCGACGTAGCGAGAAATTTTAGGAATAAAGTATAAGTGCAACTACGCCTCTGTCTTCGCCCAAAAGCAGGGCTCGTCAATCGGTGAGTTTTCTTTATCTATAAGCATGGATTGAGGAACAGCTCTGTAGACTTCTTGCAAATCGTAATCAATCTTATTTTTGCTATGGAGGGCTTACTTTTTATTGCTTTATGATACATACCCCAGCACTTTAATGAGAACAACAAGAGATATAAGAAGAAAGATGGTAAAATAAAAATACAAATGAACAGATGGCATAGAACGATAGATGTAATGAGTTTGTAATAAAGGGAGAGTAAAAGTGAACAACCATACAAACATGAATCATCCAATTGATCATTCAGCAGCATCTCAGGATACTGTAATTTTGGAGCACTACGGATTAAATGAATTAAACTTTGAATCCGTTAAAGGCTACCGGGAAAAATTTGCTATGACAAAACCAAATCATCCGTGGAATGGACTTGAGACGAAAGAATTTTTATACAAAATTGGTGCATGGGGAAAGCTGCGTAATACAAGTAAAGAAGGTCTTACAGTCGCAGGTTTGCTTATGTTTAGTGAAGAAAGAATTATAACAGAAGTTTTTCCGCAATACTTTCTGGAATATAGGGAAAGCTTGCAGGACACTTTAAGCAGCTGCTGGTCTGAACGATTCACCTCCCAGGATGGAACTTGGTCTGGAAATTTATACGATTTTTACTTTAAGGTGATGGAGCACTTTTCAAAGGGCCTGCCTGTAAGTTATATGAAGGAAAAAATATGTCTTGCTCTTCACGAAGCCCTAATTAATATGATTGTACATGCCGATTATTATGTTGAGGGCGGACTTGTTATTGAAAGGAATGCACATGCTATTCGATTTTCTAATCCGGGACTTTTCCGTATACCTGTTGAACAAGCCTTTGAGGGCGGAATCAGCAATCTACGTAATCCGAATGTATTTAAGATGTTTATTCTAATCGATCTTTGTCAAAGAGCCGGATTTGGTTTAAAAAGTATGTATTCACTATGGACAGAGCAGCAATGGTCACGGCCTCATATAGATCAGGAGGCACAATTGGAGCGGACGACCCTAACACTTAGCATGTCTGAAAGTATTGCTGAAGGTAAATTGGAATGGATGGATGAAATCGCTTCAACATATGATGGATTTGAAATTGATAGAAGCTCCGTAAATAAGGAGTACAGCTCCATGAATAGTGAGGTAGACTCCGTAAATAAGGAGTATAACTCCGTGAATAATGATTCCAACTCCGTAAATAAGGAACAAAACTCCATAAGTATAGAGGATAACTCCGTAAATAACGATGTTGACTCCATGAATAACGATTCTAACTCCATGAATAAGGAGTACAGCTCCGTGAATAATGAAGAGGATGATCCTATATTAGAGGAGCTGCCAACCTTTTTAGAACAGATAGAAAATATAGACGGGCAACAGGAAAGTGTTATAGCAGAGGATATTGAGAAGGAGCTTTGGGAGATTTCGGAAATAGCAAGAAGGAAGAAGCGTTTAAGTCCAAGTAAAATGGAAGAGATTATTTTGCAGCTTCTTATGAAAAAGCCCCTTATGCTAAAGGAATTATCCCGGTTGCTGGAGCGGACGTCAGATGGGCTTCGAAATAATTATTTGGCTAAGCTGCTGCAGAAGGAAAAGATAAAACTAAAATATCCGGATCAACCAAATCATCCGAAGCAGGCGTATTTATTTCGAGACAGATGAAGTTATCTGTATTTTAATATAATATATACAGAGAAAACTCGATGATTGGCGAGCCGTTAGACGAGGACAGAGGCGTAGTACATTTATACTTTGTTCCTCAAATTTTTCGCCACATCGAGTTTGTTTTTTGCGGGAATTTTATACTTTCTGCTGTAAAGAAAAACGAAAGGTCAAAAGGCGCCTTTCGTTCTGTATACGAGTTTAGAGCAGGATTAGGTGAAATTTTCCGTTGTTATATTGATTTATCTTACTAATTTATTTTTTGTTTCTTCTCTCAGTTTGTGCATGAAAAATATCCTTATTATAATTTTCACTCAGCAAGCAACAATCTATCAGATTTTACTGAAAGAGTACCCCTACTTCAATTTCGTAGCGTAGGTGGAGGTAACTCAATTGCGTAACCTTAACTCCTGATATTTCCCGGGTGAAGAACCGCATACAATTTCCCTCTGTAAAAGCATGCGTGAATGCCCCCTCTTTGCCCCTCACAGGCTTGAAGAAGGGGAATTCTTTCGGAAATCCGTTACATATTTTCTGAGCTCTAATTCCTAGATCCATTTTCTAAGAAATGCTATCATCTTGTGTTCCCGGTGATGGTGAGAAGATTCTATACGCGGTTGTGCTGGGAACAGAAAAGGACTGAGTACGGATGGTTTTCCCATACTCAGTTTTTCTTACACTTTAAGAAAGTATAAATTTCTAGCTAGAAGACAATTCAACGTAGCGAGAAATTTCAGGAATAAAGTATAAGGGCAACTACGCCTCTGTCTTCGCCCAAGGGCGGGGCTCGCCAATCGGCAAGTTCTCTTTATTCACTTTTTTAGGGTTCTGATGGCAAGGTGGAATTATGTTTTTGAAGTTGCGAATATTTTATTTTCATCTGATAATTTACAGGGAAATATTTAATGAAACAGGATGTAACAACATGTAACAGCATGGTTGTGTGAGGTTGACTGTACCAAAGGTAGAGTTTATAGGGCTATGCTGGATTGTTATCTAGAAAATTGATTTTTGAGTATTTAATTGAAGCGATTTTACATATGATAATTCACTTGAAATTCTCACAGCAAAGGAGTAAGATGCCTATATAATTATAATAGCCCGGGAGCCTGCGGAAGCAGGCTGAGAGTACGGCTGAACTGCCGTAGACCGTTTGAACCTGTTGGGTCATGCCAGCGCAGGGAGAGCCGCAAAAAGAAGTCTATGATTGAGGAAAATCCTTAATCGATGCAGAGACACTTTGCCCGCGCAAGGTGTCTTTTTTGTTGTTACATTAATAAAGTATAGCTTTTTGGAGTGTTACTTAACTCCAGCATTGTTTCTTATTTAATTAAAAGGGGCTGAAACTTAATGGATATGCACAAAATTGGAGAGACATTACAAAAGGTAAGAGAGGTAAATCCACTTGTGCACAACATTACAAATGTTGTTGTGACTAACTTTACAGCAAATGGATTACTTGCGCTTGGTGCATCACCAGTCATGGCTTATGCGAAGGAAGAAGTTGCTGATATGGCAAAAATTGCAGGAGCGCTCGTACTTAATATTGGCACTTTAAATGAGACTGAAATTGAAGCGATGATTATTGCTGGAAAATCGGCAAATGAAAGTGGTGTTCCTGTTATTTTAGACCCAGTGGGAGCTGGAGCAACAGCGTACCGTACACAAACAGCTCGTAAAATTGTGAGCGAGGTACAAATTGCTGCTTTACGGGGAAATGCGGCAGAGGTCGCAAACGTTGTTGGAGAGAACTGGACAATCAAAGGAGTAGACGCAGGAGCAGGAGCAGGAGATGTTATTGCCTTGGCGCAAAAGGCAGCTGAACAGCTTCGTACGACTGTTGTGATTACAGGAAAAGAAGATGTTGTTACAGATGGAGCAAAAACCTATATCGTCCGCAATGGGCATCCGATTCTGACAAAGGTAACGGGAACAGGCTGCCTATTAACGTCTGTCATTGGCGCATTTGCAGCTGTAGAGAAGGATATTGCGGAAGCAGCAGTAGCAGCGCTTGTCAGCTATGAGGTAGCAGCGGAGATCGCGGCGAAAAAGACAGTAGAAGAGGGCCCAGGGAGCTTCCAAATTGAATTGCTAAATCAATTATCTAAAGTAAGCGCAGCTGATGCAGCACAATACGGTTCGGTTGAAAAAATCGCGGAGTAGGTGATGAAAATGAAAACATATAAAGCACTAACAATTGCGGGCTCTGACAGCGGCGGCGGGGCTGGGATTCAAGCTGATTTAAAAACCTTTCAAGAGTTAAAGGTATTTGGGATGTCTGCTTTGACAGCTGTTACGGCACAAAATACACTTGGTGTGCAAGGTGTATATCCGCTAGCTGTGGACGCTGTTGGACAGCAAATTGAATCCATTGGTACAGATTTAGGAACAGATGCAGTGAAAACGGGAATGCTCTTTAGCAGTGAAATTATCCAAGCGGTAGCCGAGAAAATTCGAGCATTCGGCTGGAAGAATGTTGTCGTCGATCCTGTTATGATTGCCAAGGGCGGTGCACCGCTTCTTCAGCAGGAAGCGATTGCTGCACTAAAGGAATATTTACTGCCGCTTGCGACAGTAGTAACACCAAACATTCCAGAGGCGGAAGCATTAACAGGTCTGTCCATTCAAACGTTGGAGGACCGTAAGGAAGCCGCAAAATGTTTGCTTGAAACGGGTGTGCAATATGTAGTGATTAAAGGCGGTCATGATGATGTCGAGGATGAAGCCATCGATCTACTGTATGACGGCCAAGATTTCTTTTATTTTACAAGCAAGAAAATTGAAACAAAGAACACGCATGGAACGGGTTGCACATTTGCTGCGGCGATTGCCGCTGAGCTGGCAAAAGGCAACAGCATAAACACTGCGGTTCAAACAGCGAAGGATTTCATCCAAGCGGCGATTGAAAACCAGCTCGGAATCGGTAATGGTCACGGCCCAACGAATCACTGGGCATATCAACAGAAGCAGCATGTCCAACGATAAGGGGTGAAGGTGAATGTCGAGAATTCAAAGTGATGTAATGCGTGAAATGTTAAAGGTCTATTTTATTGCCGGGAGTGTAAACTGCAAGAAAGATTTGGTTTCTATTGTTGAAGAGGCAATTGATGGCGGGGTTACCTTGTTTCAGTATCGCGAAAAAGGCAATGGTGCTTTGACAGGAGATGCGAAGTATGAGATGGCAAAGCGCGTTCAGGAGCTGTGTAAAAGAAAAAATATCCCATTTATCGTAAATGACGATGTTGATCTAGCTTTAGAGCTTGATGCAGACGGTGTTCATATTGGACAAGATGATGAAGCTGCTGCGAGCGTTCGCGAGAAAATCGGAGATAAAATTCTTGGTATTTCCGTTCATACACTTGAGCAAGCACAAAAGGCTGCTGCTCAAGGTGCAGATTACTTTGGCGTTGGCCCTATCTTCTCTACACAATCAAAGGAAGATGCAAGAGATGCACAAGGAACAGCCTTAATCGAGCTATTTAAGAATCATAAAATAGAAACTCCGATTGTTGCTATCGGTGGTATTACAGCTGAGAATACTCCGCCTATTATCAAGGCTGGTGCAGATGGCGTTTCTGTTATTAGTGCAATTAGCCAGGCTGATTCCGTGTATGAAGCAGCAAAAAAGCTCAAGGAAGCAGTGTTTCAGACTGTTTAACATAAAATCTATGTATTAACTCCTATACTGAAAAAAGGCAGGCTCATAATATCATGAGACCTGCCTTTTTTCATGATTTGGGAAATAAATCTCCAGCCAGAAGCGAATTCGACGTTGGAGGAAATTTTAGGGATACAGTATAAGGGCAACTACGCCTCTGTCTTCGCCCAAGGGCAGGGCTCGCCAGTCGGCGAGTTTTCTTTATTAAAAATTAGCTTTCTTTTCATAGAAGCTTCCTTTATTGCAAATAATGAAAGAAATGGAAGGGGGGATAGTATGAAGCTGTTCAAGGGCTTTGGTCACCAAACAGAAGAAAATAAGCCTACTGAGGGAGAAAGAACAAATCATACGCCTATTCCCTTAGATGAAAACCTTGTGAGCAATATGAAGAAAATACGCGCTGCTTTTGCTAAAAGCAGCGATATTGTGATTCGAGAAGTTGTGGTAGGAAATAAGTATAAGAGACGGCTTGTTTTAATTTACACAGATGGTCTAGTGAATACACAAGTCATCGATGAGTCTATTTTAGAGCCATTAACAGTTCATATGGAAGAAAAGTTTGATGATATACAGACGCAAAGTGCGGAAAAGGTATTTCAATTTCTATATACATCTGTTGTTGCAAGTGGCGGTATAAAAAGTGTTAAGGATTTTTCAGAGCTATTTGTCGAGGTTTTATCAGGAAATACAGTTATTTTGACAGAGGATTATCATAAGGCGTTATCTATTTCCACACCAGGCTGGAAAGATCGAGGTGTAGGCGAGACTGAAGTACAAAATGTTATTCGCGGTTCAAGAGAGGCATTTTCTGAGACAATTCGAACGAATACGGCGCTTGTAAGGAGAAGAATTAAGGATGAAAACCTTTGTTGTGAGCAGCAGATACTCGGGAGAAAAACAAAAACAACGATAGTTATCATGTACATACAGGGAGTTGTAGAAGAAGGCGTGATTCAAGAGGTAAAGGAGCGGCTGGGCCGTATTGATATAGATGGCATTTTAGAGAGCGGATATATTGAGGAAATGATTCAAGATGAATCTCTAACCCCATTTCCAACCGTTTATAATACAGAGCGCCCAGATGTTGTAGCAGCTAATCTTTTAGAGGGAAGGGTGGCCATTCTTGTAGACGGTACACCGTTCGTTTTATTAGTACCGGCTATATTTGGACAGTTCTTTCAAGCACCAGAGGATTATTATCAGCGTCCGGACATTGCAACATTAATTCGTATAATTCGGTATGCCAGCTTTTTCATTGCACTGTTAGGTCCATCTCTTTATATCGCCGTTACTACCTTTCATCAAGAGATGCTGCCCACACAGCTGTTGATTAGTTTAGCAGCGCAGCGGGAAGGGGTGCCGTTTCCAGCCTTTGTTGAAGCCTGTGTTATGGAGGTTACATTTGAGATTTTGCGCGAAGCGGGAATTCGGATGCCTAGACCGATGGGACAAGCAACATCTATTGTTGGGGCATTGGTAATCGGACAATCTGCGGTAGAAGCCGGATTTATTTCTGCCGCGATGGTTATTGTAGTATCAGTTACCGCTATTTCCAACTTTGTCTTTCCAGCCTATGATATGGCTATTTCGGTTCGGATGCTTCGTTTTGTTATGATGATGTTTGCAGCCTCTTTTGGATTATTTGGCATTACGATGGCGTTGCTGGCACTTGTTCTTCATTTATGCTCCCTTCGCTCCTTTGGTGTACCATACATGTCAGCCTTTGCGCCTTTTGATAGGGCGGGCCAGAAGGATATGATCATGCGAGCCCCACTCTGGTCGATTCGTAAGAGGCCGAGTATGCTGACAAAACGAAATA
Source organism: Ectobacillus funiculus (assembly GCF_004138295.1). Classification (GTDB taxonomy): domain Bacteria; phylum Bacillota; class Bacilli; order Bacillales; family Bacillaceae_G; genus Ectobacillus; species Ectobacillus funiculus. The sequence continues at coordinate 92,487 of NZ_SCFM01000019.1, forward strand.
AAATAAGAAACACAACTCCGAAACCAGAAAAGCCGGGTCCAACAGATTAAAGCAGGAGGGAGGCTAGCTGTGAAAAAAGTGTTAACGATGAGTCTGCTATTTATTATGATGATACCTTTAACAGGTTGCTGGAACAGGGTGGAACTCAATGAGCTGGCCATCGCGGTTGGATTAGCCATTGATAAAGTAAAAGAAAATGAGTATATGGTTAGCGTACAGGTCGTTGATCCGTCGGAGGTTGCTCCAAAGCAGGGAAGTACCGGCCGTTCACCTGTCACGCTCTATCATGCAAAAGCAGATACAATATTTGAGGCCTTGCGCAAAATTACAACTGTTGCTCCGAGGAAAATTTACTTAGCTCATTTGAGGATTTTAGTAATCGGAGAATCTGTTGCGAAGGAAGGGATTGCAAAATCATTGGAGATGCTGTCGCGTGATCATATGGTTCGTTCAGATTTTTATATTGTACTGGCGAGAAATGTAAAGGCAGAGCAAATTTTGAAGTTTTTAAGTCCAATTGAGAAGATTCCTTCACAAAAAATGTCTAAGTCGCTCGAGGTATCACAAAGTGTTTGGGCGCCCACCCGTACGGTGCAAATGGATCAGCTTATCGCAGACATGACAAGCGATGGGAAGTCGGGTGTTTTAACAGGCGTTAAGTATACAGGCAATAAGAAGGTTGGGCAGTCTATGGCAAATGTAGAAAAGTCATGGCCAGAAGCGCAGTTGCAATACACAGGTATAGCAGTGTTAAAAAAGGATAAATTAGTCGGATGGTTAAATGAAGAGGAAAGCAAAGGATTGAATTATGTGCTAGGGGATGTCAAAAATACAGTTGGCAGTATTAAGTGTCCAAAGGGTGGATCCGCGGTTATTGAGATTTTTCATGCAAAGCCAAATGTAAAGGTTACCTTTCAGAATGGCAAGCCAGCTATCCATATTCATAACTTCATGGAGGAAAATGTTGGTGAGGTAAGATGTGATATAGATTTATCTACAACGGAAGGCATTAAAGCATTGGAGAAATCCAGCGAGCAAACAAATGAAACGATTATTAAGGATTCTGTTAAGCGTGCGAAACAGCTGCGGGCTGATATTTTTGGCTTTGGAGAAGCTATTCATCGTGCATCCCCAAAGGCATGGAAAAGCTTGAAGAAGGATTGGTATGAAAAAGGGCTTGTTGAGTTGCCTGTTACAGTGCATACGACAGTAAAAATTCGCAGAACAGGAACAACTGGAAAGTCCTTTGTAACGGAGCTAAAGGAGTAGACGCATTATGGTGCCAAGCATTTCAATTTTTCTGTTGGCTGTTTTCATCGCAATGTATGAGCTGCCTTCACTTTTGCAGCAGGAGTCGCGAAAAGACCTGGCAGTGTTTGTTATTTTTTTGGCTGCAGGTATGACTCTCAGTATTCTCCAAGTTCTGCGCATCCCTATTCCAAACCCGATAGTTGTGGTTACATTTATATTTGAACCGTTAGCCCATGTCATAGATAGAGTGCTAGGGATAAGGAGGTGATAAGATGGAAAAAGGAAGGATATCGCCAATGCAGCTTGGCATTCTTGTTTTTATGTTTATTATTAGTAGTGCAACGCTTCTTATCCCGCCTCTGGTAACCTTTTATACGAAGCAGGATGCTTGGGTTGTATCAATTATTACTATGCTTGTGGCGCTTCCAGTTGTCTGGCTGTATATTTCCTTAGGAATGCGGTATCCTAATTTAACACTTATTGAATATACGGAGAGAATTTTAGGGAAATGGTTTGGAAAGGCAGTTTCAAGCTTGTTTATATTTTATTTCTTAATGATTACCGCGGCGCTTTTGCGTCAGTTAGGGGATATGCTTGTTACGTTAGTATTAACTGATACACCCATTCAATGGGTTGAGCTTCTATTTTTTTCGCTTGTAGTGGCGGCTATCCGACTTGGCATTGAGGTGTCCTCGAGAGCGGCGGGGATCTTTTTCCCTTGGGTGCTCGCTTTTCTGTTTTTCTTGTTCGTGGCATTATTGCCGCATATTGAATGGAAAAACTTACAGCCCATCTTCGAGAGCCCGCTGAATATGATGGCAAAGGGTGTCTTCATTCACATGGGAATTCCATTTTTTGACCTTGTCATATTTCTGATGATTTTTCCTTATGTTTCAGATTTACGTAAGGCAAAGAAAGTTTATTTTGTAGCAATGATAGCAGGAAGTATAATTATTATAGTGGTTACACTAATGTCCACCCTTGTTCTTGGGGCAAATCTTACAGGGCGGTCCATTTATTCTGTATTTGAGCTCGCACGATCAGTGAATGTCGGAAACTTTATCCAAAGGATTGAGGTATTAGTAGGTGGCATTTGGTTTATTACAATGTTTTTTAAGATAACGGTTTGCTTCTATGCTTCTGTGCTCGCAATTGCACAGCTTTTTAAATTGAAGCATTATAAGCCTTTAACTTTTCCGCTTGGCATGCTTGTTATTTCTTTATCAATAGTTATGTTTTCAAATACAGTAGATTTCAGGGAGATTGCAAGGGGGCTATGGACGACCAGTATTATGCCATATGGTCTATTTTTTCCAATTATCCTGCTAGTTGTTGATAGCATCAAACAAAAGAGAGCCATAAAAAAGGGAAATCCTGAATAATTTGGCTACTTACCCAGCCTTCTTATTTTACAAGAACGTGCATATAGGACCTATTGTAATTGGATAAAAAAGAGGCTATCACAGTAGATAGCCACTCCCATTTTAGTAATTTAATCAAATTTCATCCCTTTTAATAAGTCTGCAAAGGGATTATTAATTGGTTCAGCTTCTTTTTCTTGCTGTTTTAAATACTTTTGTACTGAACGCTTATCCACTTTACCGCCAGATTCTTTTTTACGTCGTTCTTCAAAAGCAGATAGCTTCTCGCGATACCCACATTTACATGCGAAAATTTGACCTTTACCTTCACCACGAAGTTCCATTTTCTTTTTGCATTGAGGGCAGCGTGCATTGGTTAAACGTGCGACATTCTTTTTATGACCGCATTCACGATCTTGGCAGACAAGCATTTTGCCTTTCTTGCCGTTTACTTCAAGCATTGGTTTTCCGCAGTCAGGGCATGATTTTGTGGAAATATTATCGTGCTTGTATTTTTTATCACTTGCTTTAATTTCAGCAACGATTTCCTTTGTATATTCCTTCATTTCATTTATGAACACATCTTTTTTTAGCTTCCCTTTAGCAATCAGCTCAAGTTTTTGTTCCCACTCAGCTGTTGTCGCCGGCGATTTTAATTTTCCTGGTACTAAATCTAGTAGCTGGCGCCCTTTGGAAGTAATATAGATGTCTTTTCCGCCACGTTTTTCGATTAGGAATGAGTTGAATAGCTTATCAATAATATCAGCACGAGTTGCAACTGTACCAAGTCCACCAGTTGATTTTAATGTATCTACAAGCTTCTTATCATTTGTTTCCATGTACTTTGCAGGATTTTCCATGGCTGACAGCAAAGAGGCCTCTGTAAAGCGTGCAGGGGGCTTGGTTTGACCTGATGTTTGAACAATTAGCTTTGTTATTAATACATCATCTTTTTCAAGACGAGGTAATATCTGCTCCTTTACATCATCAGTTGACTCTTCATCATCGAAACGATTTTCATACACTTCTTTCCAGCCGGCGTTATTTACCAATTTCCCTTTAGCAATGAATTTTTCATTACCGATTTTTGTTTGTATTGTTAATTGCTCGTACTCAAAAGCAGGGAATAATACAGCTAAGAAACGTTTTACAACAAGGTCATATATTTTACGCTCTTTATCTGTAAATGCTGAGAGGTTCACATAACCTTCAGTTGGAATAATGGCATGGTGATCACTGACTTTTCTATCATCTACAAAGGCACTTGTTGCTTTAATTGGCTTTTTTAATACCTTTTGGGCAAGTGAACGATATTCACCTACACCACATGCCTTTAAACGCTCTGGAAGCGTACTAACAATGTCTGAAGATAAATAACGTGAGTCTGTACGAGGGTATGTTAATACCTTATGCTGCTCATACAGTTTTTGCATGATATTGAGTGTTTCCTTAGCTGAATAACCAAAGATTTTATTGGCATCACGCTGTAGTTCTGTTAAATCATATAGAGCAGGCGAGAATGCTTTCTTTGCCTTACGATCAATCGCAACCACAGTGGCATCCTTACGTCCAAGTGATTTAACGATTGCATCCATTTTTTCTTTATCAAAGCTACGGCTATTACCATTCGCATCCTGCCATGTTAATTTAAGTCCATCTGTTTGGGCTTCAATACCATAATACGTTTGCGGTTTGAAATTCTTAATTTCATCTTCACGTGCTGCAACCATTGCAACTGTTGGTGTTTGCACACGCCCGCAGTTTAATTGCGCATTAAATTTTGTTGTTAAGGCACGAGTTGCATTTAAACCGATATACCAGTCTGCCTCTGAACGTGCTACTGCTGAAGCGTACAAGCTTTCATAAGCTTTACCAGGCTTCAAGCTATTGAACCCATCTTTAATAGCTTTATCTGTTACAGATGAAATCCACAGACGTTTGATAGGCTTATGAACCTTTGCCTTATCAATTATCCAACGTGCAACTAATTCTCCTTCCCTCCCTGCATCAGTGGCCACGATTATTTCATTCACATCAGTGCGGCTTAACTGTGCTTTTACAGCATTAAACTGTTTTCCTGTTTGTTTTATGACAACTAATTTCATGCGTTCCGGGAGCATAGGAAGGTCTTCTAGATTCCATGTTCTATATTTCATATCATATACGTCGGGATCTGCTAAAGTCACTAAATGTCCTAACGCCCAGGTAACGATATATTTGTCGCCTTCCAAAAATCCATTTCCCTTCTTCGTACACTTCAATACATTTGCTATATCGCGTGCAACGGAAGGTTTTTCAGCAATTACTAAACTTTTTGCCATGTTTCCGAACTCCTTTACTAACTATGTACTGTTTAATATACCATAGTTTTAGGGTGAAAAATGTATGGACACCTTTATCATTCTCCGACAGAAGACCCCCACCTCAAAGTTTGATCAAAGGTCCTATAGTGATAGGAAGGCTTTAAATACAGCGTTAGCTTATGCGCTGGCGAAGCTAACGCTGAAAGGCAAGAGGCTTCCAAAGGCTAAAGCAAAAGAAAGGAATGCACTAGTTCTGCATCCCTTTCCCCTTATCTTTACTTATTTCCATATCAGTTTTAAATACAGGAAAATTCATATTATACTTAACAGCTATTACCCTGATAATAAAGGTAACAAATAGGCAAATATATAAAGAGATAATATGCGGAACGAGGTCGTACGTAATAAATAAACTCATTGCACCTATAATAGAGGCAATTGCATAAATTTCCTTTCGAAATACGTATGGAATATCTTTAGCTAATAAATCACGTAAAATTCCTCCGCCAATACCGGTAATAACTCCCATGGATACAACGAGGAAAGGTGCATTCATGTGATGGGTGAGAGCGGCATTTGCACCGACCGCTGTAAAAACGCCTAGTCCAACTGCATCTGAGATCATAATTATATTTTGTAGCTTAGTGACTTTTTTGTAAAACAACCATGTAAGCAGTGACGTACATAAACTGACGAAGAAATAAATAGGTTGAATAAGAGCAACAGGAGGCAGATTCCCAATCATAATATCCCGCAAGACGCCGCCGCCAAGTGCTGTTGCAACGCCAAGGCAAATCACCCCGAATAAATCGAGCTGTTTTTTCATGCCGACTAAAGAACCTGATATTGCAGCGGCAATAATACCGATAAAGATAAATACATTAATAACAGTCATTCTTTCCAGGTTCCTTTCTTTTCTAATTCCTTGTTTTTTACACTTTAAGTAACGTATAAATTTCTAGCAGGAAGACAATTCGATGGAGCGAGAAATGTTAGGAATAAAGTATAAGTAGAGCTACGCCTCTGTCTTCGCTCAGGGGCAGGGCTCGCCAATCGGCGAGTTTTCTTTACACTTTAAGAAATTATAAATTTCTAGCAGGAAGACGATTCGACGTAGCAAGAAATTTCAGGAATAAAGTATAAGTGCAACTACACCTCTGTCTTCGCCCAGGGGCAGGGCTCGCCAATCGGCGAGTTTTCTTTACAAGGAGAAAATATACAACAAGTTTGGGAAAAGTACAACAATTGTTTTGCCATATGCAAAAAAGAATGGAGTTAGAAGGAGAGGAAGCGTTTTGAAGGTGAAGGCTTTCTTTAAGGAGTTCCTTCTTTTATATGTGATTTGCTATATGAGAAAAATGCACATAAGAAGCAGAAGGAGTCACATACTAAATAGGAAAAAGGGCTGCAATCTGTTTTTGCTCTTATGAGAGCTAGACAGGCCTAAATTGTAAAAAACTTCTTATATGTATATTTGTCCAAGGAGACGATTATTCGCTGTTCTTCCTCATAAAACTGCAATAAAAAAGTATACTTATACACTGCAATACGTGTAAAATGCTAAGAGTGAATATTGGCAACAGGAGGTTTCTCATGAGTAAAGTAACTGTAGTTTCCGATCGGAGGCTTCTCGGCGTCGCCGGTCTTGGCTGGTTGTTTGATGCAATGGATGTAGGACTTCTCTCTTTTGTCATTGCAGCGCTGCAAAAGGAATGGGGTTTAGATGCAAAGCAAATGGCATGGATCGGAAGTATTAATTCCATTGGCATGGCTGTTGGAGCTCTTATATTTGGTTTATTATCAGATCGGATTGGTCGAAAGCAAGTTTTTGTTATTACACTGCTATTATTTTCACTTGGAAGCGGGCTGTCGGCACTCGCCACTACGCTTACTGTATTTATGATTATTCGATTTTTGATTGGTATGGGATTAGGGGGAGAGCTTCCCGTTGCATCTACACTTGTCTCGGAAAGTGTACCTGCAAAGGATCGGGGAAGGGTTGTTGTTTTATTAGAGAGCTTTTGGGCTGGAGGTTGGCTGATTGCCGCACTCATTTCCTATTTTATAATCCCGAGGTATGGATGGCAGACCGCTATGATAATAAGCGCAATTCCAGCCTTCTATGCACTGTATTTGCGGTGGAGTTTACCTGATTCGCCTCGTTTTCAGCCGCAGCAAGCAAAGCAGCCAGTTTGGGAGAAAATAGGGACCGTTTGGTCGGCGCCGTACGCTCGTTCAACGATTATGCTTTGGGTGCTTTGGTTCTGTGTTGTATTCTCGTATTACGGCATGTTCCTGTGGCTTCCAAGCGTTATGGTGCTGAAAGGTTTTACCTTAATTAAAAGCTTTCAATATGTACTTATTATGACGCTGGCACAGCTCCCGGGTTATTTTACAGCTGCGTGGCTCATTGAAAGAGCGGGACGGAAATTTGTTCTTGTTACATACTTACTTGGCACAGCACTAAGTGCTTATGCCTTTGGAGAAGCTGATTCACTTTCGATGCTGATTGCCTCGGGAATTTTTCTTTCCTTCTTCAATCTTGGCGCATGGGGAGCCCTTTATGCTTATACGCCAGAGCAGTATCCAACAGCAGTTCGCGGAACTGGTGCGGGTATGGCTGCCTCCTTCGGGCGTATCGGCGGTATCCTGGGACCATTGCTTGTAGGATATCTTGTAGCGCAGAAAACTGCAATTTCAACGGTTTTTATTATTTTTTGCGTGGCAATTATTATCGGTGTAATTGCTGTAGTATTGCTGGGGAAAGAAACCCGCCAGCAGGAGCTTGTATAGAGGAAGCGGATGCCGCTTCCTTTTTCCGTATCAGGTTGTCAATCGGCGAGTTTTCTTTATACTTTAAGAACGTATAAATTTCTAGCAGGAAGACAATTCGGCGTAGCGAGAAATTTTAGGAACAAAGTATAAGTGCAACTACGCCTCTGTCTTCGCCTAAGAGCAGGGCTCGCCAATCGGCGAGTTTTCTTTATACTTTAAGAACGTATAAATTTCTAGCAGGAAGCCAATTCGGCGTAGTGAGAAATTTTAGGAACAAAGTATAAGTGCAACTACGCTTCTGTCTTCGCCCAAGAGCAGGGCTCGCCAATCAGCGAGTTTTCTTTATGGAAAATAGAAACAGTTTGTAGTTTAAGAGGATTTATGTCGTTTTAAGTCGAATGTATAGTATATGTATAGTCGACAACATAGAAAGAGTTAGGTGGTAAACAGGAATGAAGATTTTGATTGTAACCGAACAGGCGGAGAGCAGAAACCTAATCTTACAAGCGGTCGAGCGGGAAGTAAATAAAAAGGAGATCTTAGAAGCGGCTACTGCATTTGAGGCAATTAAGCTTATGAAGAGACACGATCCTGAGTTTCTATTTCTTGATGTGCAGCTTTCAGACGGAAGCGGTTTTGAGGTAGCCGAGTTAATCAAGCAGCTTGATTTAGCAGCACAGGTCATCTTGATGGGAGAGGATGTACAATATGCAGTAGATGCATTTCGCATGCGTGCGTTCTATTACCTGCTCAAGCCGTTTCAGAATGATGAACTTTCTTATCTTGCTTCTCTCATAGAGAAGGAGAGAAGGAAGAAAGGCGGGGGTGTCCTCCAAAAGCTTCCCATTGAAAACCACGAAGGAATTTCTTATATCTTTCCTAATGAAATTATATATGTTAGTAAGAATAAGGAAAATAAAACAGTCTCCATCTATACAAAAGAGACCCAGTTTACATCAGCCTATACCCTGCAGGAACTAGAGGATAAGCTTACCTCGCATCATTTTTTACGAGTGCATAAAAGCTACCTTGTGAATCTGTTATATATAAAAGGATTGAGGCCATATTATAACGGAACATACAATTTATACTTAGCAGGCTGCATGGATTGTCCGATTCCGGTAAGCCGCAATTATGTAAAGCGTCTAAGGCATAAGATAGAGATATAAATACGTTCAGGAGACTCTTGCTTGTTAAGAGGTATCGAATTAACAAAGCCCTTATTATGTTTAGAATAAGGGTTTTTCGAATTACACTTTAAGAAAGTATAAATTTCTAGCTGGAGGGCAATTCGGCGTAGGGAGAAATTTTAGGAATACAGTATAAGTGCAACTACGCCTCTGTCTTCGCTCAAGGGCAGGGCTCGCCAGTCGGCGAGTTTTCTTTAATAGATGAGTTATATAAACATAATAAAAAATAGTTATAATTTCGATGAATTAGTATCATGGATTCATGCTTAGCCGTATTATTATCTTTGAAGGGTGAATAATATCGGTAATTTTGTTATAAGGAAAACAAATAGTTATAATAATGATGATAAGCAAGGTTTTATAAGCGGGGGTATGGAATGGAGCAGCAATTAGATGTATTTGTAAAGGTTGTGGAGCTGAAAAATTTCTCTCTTGCGGCAAAGGAGCTGCATATGACGCAGCCGGCGGTAAGTCAGCATATTCAAATGCTAGAAAGGGATATGGGAGCAAAGCTGTTAGAGCGCAATAATAAATTTATTCGTCTTACACATACCGGCGATATTGTATATTATCATGCCAAGGAGATTTTAGGGCTGTATTCGAGAATGAAGGACTTAGTAGAAGATGCGATGCATGAGGCGAGAGGCAAGCTGCTCATTGGTGCGAGCTATACCTTTGGGGAGTATATCTTGCCCCATGTTATTGCTAGGCTGAGGGATGCGTATCCATCTATTCAGCCATCCATTACGATTGCTAATACACAGGAGATTGTTCATCTTGTGAAAAGCTATCAGCTTGATGTTGGCATCATTGAAGGGGATTTGCATGAGCCGAAGCTTCACACTGAGCCATTTGCGAAGGATGAAATGCTTTTATTTATTTCTCCAAAGCATCCGCTTTCCCAGAAAAGGAATGTGTCCATGAGGGATTTACAGGATGAAACATGGATTGTTCGTGAAATTGGATCTGGCACGCGGGAGGCTGCAGAGAAGCTGTTTGACGCCTCTCAAATTAGACCGGAGCATATGATGGAGTTTGGAAGCAATCAAGTGATTAAGGAGTCAGTAGAAGCAGGGCTTGGGATTACGCTTCTGTCAAAATCAGCAGTGCGGAAGGAACAAAAGCTAGGTACGCTTATCGCTCTGCAGATTGATGGGCTGCCACTTGTGAGGAACTTTTCTATTATTACGAAGCCGACGAAATTTCAGCCTCGTTCAGTGGATGTATTTTTGCAGCTTCTGCGCGCGGAACAATAGAAAGGACAAGGGAGAGACGTGCTTGTCCTTTTTCGTACTGTAAGAAAGTATAACTTCCCGGCTGGAGGTTCATTCGACGTAGTAGGGAATTGTAGGAATACAGTAAAGGGCAACTACGCCTCTGTCTTCGCCGGGGGGCAGAGCTCGCCAATCGGCGAGTTTTCTTTACACTTTAAGAAAGCATAAATTTCTAGATAGAAAATCATTCGACGTAGTAAGAAATTTTAGGAATAAAGTATAAGTGCAACTACGCCTTTGTCTTCGCCGGGGGGCAGGGCTCGCCAATCGGCGAGTTTTCTTTATGTAATCCTTCCTGGAGAAGGCTTTTTTCCTAATTTCTTGCCCCATGTAATAACGAGGAGCAGGACAGGGATTCCTATTTGAAAGGGAATATGTAAATAATAGGGAACCTGCTTTAGGCCTATTTCAATGTGGCTCGTAAAGCTGCTGTCCATATTGACCGAATAAACTGTAACGACTGCCACGAAACTCGCTACTAGGATTAGAATATGTTTCTTTTTCTGAATTAAAAATAAGTCTTTCATACCGTTTATCCCTGCATAGAAAAAAATACTTATTTTAAAAAAACCACCGAGTATTAAGGCTGATAAAGCTACGGCATCTACCCGCTGAATAAAATCCCCGACATTAATTTTCCCTACTGTGGTCAGAAGAGGAAATTGCTCTGTACTTGCTTGAGCAACTCCAAGTACGGCAATGTTCGTAATAATGGTGGTTATCAAAATAAAACCGCTTATAAGAATAGCCTTCACCCCTGTTTTCCTAGTATGGGCTTGCTCATTGACATAGGGAAGAATCATCGAAAAAACAATAATTTCTCCAAAGGGGAAAGTTACCGTCAGAGGAAAAGTAGCCTTCATCACCGGCTTCCACCCTCCTTCTAATACAGGAAGCAAATTTTTTATATGAAAAATGTGCGAAAATAAAATAGCAATCCCTGTTATCAAAGCTAAAAAAATCATAAACGGGAGAATGATTTCCCCTGTTCTTCCGACAACCTCTAGACCGTAATAGACAGCTCCGCCAATCACAAGCATTAACATACTATTTATAACAAGCATAGGTGTAGCTTCCAAGGTAGATGTTAGTAGAAGATCTCCGAAGTCTCTCAGTACCCGAGCAGATAGGTAGAAAAAATAAAAAATGTACAGAAGGGCCAGGAGTGAGCCAAGATATTTTCCCAATATACTTCGTACATATTGTGTCAAAGGCAGCCCCTCATATTGATGATATAAGTAATCATAAACGAGGAACAGGCATACTCCCGCTCCTGTGCCAAGAAGAACGGCCAGCCAGGCATCTTGTTTTGCCTGCATCCCAAGATTTATAACGATGGAACTCCCCAACTCAAACAAGAGCATAAGGATAAAGAGCTGCCTTTTACTAATCTTACCTCTTTCCATATATACACTCCTCGAATATGTTGCTGAATTGAATGAGGATGAAAAAAACTAAAAAATAGGGGAGAAGTTCTGACCTTATAATAAAACCATGAGGCTCATTGATTGCGGGATACATCAGTTTTAAACATAAAAAATAATCCCCTTTGGCGCTTGTCTATAGCTACTTGCTAGTATAACCTACCAATTGGGGATATATGTCTTAGATTACTTTACTTGTATACGAGGTGCACTCACGTAGTTCCAATTGAAGAAAATATAAATCTTCAGCTAGAGGCGAATTCGGCGAGAACCTTTTAGGAACACAGTACGACGATGCTTTTGTCTTTGCTTAACAGTTGGCCAATCAGCGAGTTTTCTTTACAATGCCCAGTTTCCATTACGTAATACAGGCTCACGCTTCCCGTCCTGTGTGATGCCATCAATGCTTAATTCTGCAGAGCCTATCATAAAATCTACGTGTGTAATGCTCGTATTGGCGCCATTTTTCTCAAGCTCCTCTTTTGCCATCGTTTTTCCCCCTTCTAGGTTAAAGGCATAAGCGCTTCCGATTGCAAAATGGCACGATGCATTTTCATCAAATAATGTATTGTAAAAGATAATATTCGTATCGGAAATCGGTGACTTGTGCGGCACGAGCGCAACCTCTCCTAAATAGTGAGAGCCTTCGTCAGTATCAATAAGTTGCTTTAATATTTCCTCACCCGTTTCAGCTTTAATCTCAACAATTCGGCCGTTTTTAAAGGTTAAGGTAAAGTTATTGATTACATTACCGCCATAATTTAATGGCTTTGTGCTTGTTACATATCCGTTCACACCGGTTTTTAGGGGCACTGTAAATACTTCTTCAGTCGGGATGTTTGCAATAAACGGTATGCCATTTTCATTTTCGCTGCCGCCGCCGACCCATAGATGCTTCTCTGCAAGCTCCACTGTCAAATTAGTGCCTGGTGCTGTATAGTGTAAAGCTGTATAGTGCTTTTGATTGAGATAATCAACCTTGCCTTGCAAATGAGCGCGATGCTCACGCCACGCTTGTACCGGATTGTCTAGGTTCACACGCGTTGCATAAAAAATCGCATCCCATAGCTTAGCTATCTGTTCTTCTTCCTCTGCCTCTGGGAATACCTTCGCTGCCCATTCCTTTGTTGGAACAGCAAGAACAGTCCAGCTCACTTTGTCAGATTGGATATAACGGCGGAATGTTTCCAATGCCTGGCCTGTTGCTTTTGTCGTATTAGCGATTCGCTCTGAAGACACCCCTTTTAGCAAATCCGGATTTACTGCATGAATGGATAAAAAGGCTGCGCCCTGCTCTGCCAATTCTTCATTTGCCCGTGCTTTCCATGCTGGAAACTCAAGAAACGCCTCATCGGGAGCTAAATCGTATTTTGTGCGTGTAAGTACCTCGTCTGTCCAATCTACATACACATGCTTTGCGCCAGCTTCATATGCCTTTTTCGCAGCAAGGCGAACGAAGTCCAGAGCTGCAATCGGCGCATTGATTTGTAAAGTTTGTCCCTTTTGAATATTTACGCCTACTCTTACTGCTAAGTCAGCATACTTTTCCAAATATGTTTCGAATGACATAGGCACTCTCCTTTATGTAAAAAAATGGGTTCCCCTTATTGTACTAAAAAAGATATGAAATAAGAAATGATTTGCAGGGAAGGCTTTTCTTATTGAACCGTTTTTATTTTTATTTTATACTTAGGAAAAGTAGTTCAACTGTTGAACTATTTCATAATTGAACAAAAAGGAGAGGAGAACAGTGAACCCGAACAAAATCGACAGTCTGATTCGCCGTTATGAAGACATCTTCGTGTTTGCAAATCGTAAAATTCATGCGTTGTTTGCGGAGCAGCTGAGCGATGATATTACAGCTGAGCAATTTTTTACACTTCGTCTTATTAAGGAGCGTGGTCCTTGTACGTCAAGTTTGCTATCGGAATGGAATTGTGTGAACCGCAGTGCTACCACGGCAATGGTGGACCGCTTGGTTGCGAAGGGCTACGTCACACGCCAGCCGGATTCCCAGGATCGTCGCGTTATCCTGCTTCAGGCAACGGAAGATGCAGAGCAGGTGCTGCAGGCAGGGCAAGAAAATTTGCGTCAGTTTGTTAGAACGTATCTAGATGAATTAGAAGAAGAAGAATTGGAAAGTTTTATCTCGGTTTATGAAAGGATTTGGAATATTATTCAAGAGAAAGAAGGGAAGTAACAGGCGATGCGAATATTACTCAAGCTTCGATGGTTTTTCCTCTTCTTCTGGATTGTCCTTTTGGCTGTGCTGCTTGGCTTTCAGCCTAGTATGGAGCAGCTCGTTCGTGATAAAGGCGGTATTACAGTCCCGAAAGGCTATTCCTCAGTAAATGCAAAAGAAATTTTGCAGAGACATAATTCAGAAGAGAAAAATAGTATCTCCGCTGTTCTTGTGTTCCATGACAAGCAAGGGATTAGTGAACAAGATAAGGCAGAGATTAACAAGGTACTTAATACTTTAAAGGATGAAAAGGAAAAGCTCGGGATTACCGAGATAACCACATATTTAGATAGTGAAGAAGTGAAAAAGCAGGTTGTCTCCGAGGATAATAAAACAATCTTAACACCCATTTCGATAGAGCCAAAGAAACGAACTGCCGGAGAAGTACGTGAGGAATTACAGAAGGCAATTGGAAAAACGAAGGTAGAGCATTACTTAACCGGCGAGAGCTTTATTGGGGAAGATGTTGTCGTTAGTTCGCAAAATGGATTACATAAAACAGAGAAAATTACTGTTGTATTCATTCTGCTTGTATTGGTTCTCGTATTTCGTTCTGCTATTGCACCACTCATTCCTCTTATTACGGTGGGGATTTCGTATGCAGCAAGCGCTGCAATTGTAGCATATTTAGTAAAGTGGTTTAACTTTCCGCTTTCAAACTTTACGCAAATCTTTATGGTGGCCGTATTGTTTGGAATTGGAACAGATTACTGCATCTTGCTGCTGAGCCGCTTTAAAGAAGAATTGCCGCGGCATGAGACAGTAATGGAGGCAATTATTCGCACCTATCAAACAGCAGGAAGAACGGTATTTTTCAGTGCCCTTGCTGTTTTGATTGGGTTTGCATCGATCGGCCTTTCACAGTTTTCCTTATACCGCTCCGCAACAGGTGTGGCGATTGGGATTGCTGTTTTGCTTGTAGCGTTTGTAACGATTGTGCCGTTCTTTATGGCGGTGCTCGGGCCGCGCCTATTTTGGCCAACCAAGTCTGTTGGCGGTCACGGCGAAAGCAAAATGTGGGGAGCGCTTGGACAATTTTCATTAAGCAAGCCGTTTCGTGCCCTTTTGTTTGTAGCGATTATTGTTGTACCGCTTCTTGTAAGCTATAATGGCAAGCTATCATTTAACTCATTAAGTGAAATCGGTGAAAGCTACGAATCTGTAAAGGGCTTTAATACGATTGCGGACAGCTTCGGACCGGGTGAAGTCATGCCGGTACAGGTTGTCATTGAAAGCGAGAAAAACTTAGATTCTGCAGAGGGCTTAGCGGCGATTGAAAAGGTAAGCCGTGAACTGGCGGGCATTTCTGCAGTGGACAAGGTGCGAAGCGCAACGCGGCCGCTTGGCGAGCCGGTGAAGGAATTTACGGTTGCGGATCAAGCCAAAACATTACAGGATGGCCTTGGTGAGGGCGCCAACGGCATTAACCAGATTGGTGACGGTTTAGATCAAGCGAAGGTATCCCTTGCCTCCTCTGAACCGCAGCTTGATGCAGCAGTAACAGGTATCGGCAATCTGGCTGACGGTACGAAGGAGCTGCGGGATGGCTTCACTCAAATACAGGATGCGCTATCTCAGCTTGAATCGGGAATGCGCGACGGCTCTATCGGTGCTGGAAAGCTAAGAGAGGGCTTGGCTCAAATTCAGGCACAAATCCAACAATCAAGCGGTAGTACCGCACAAATGATTGAGGAGTATAACAAGCTAGCAAGCGGCCTGCAGAATTTGAGCAACGGCTATACAGGCATAGAAGGCGGATTAGAGCAGCTTTCCGTTGGGCTTAATGCAGTACTGAAAGAAGATGCCGGCTTTGCTGCACTTGAGAGGAACCCGGATTATGCTTCCTTTGTTACTGATCCAAATTATGAAATGATTAAAAAGGCTGTAATGGGCACAACGCAAGGTACTGAAAGCTTGATTATCAATTTGAAGCAACTAAATCAAGGAATTAGCGCTGCAGCTGCAGGTGTAAGTGCTGGGAGCCAGCAAATGGAGCAGGCTGCAGAGGGTCAAAAGGCCTTGCTTGCTGGTTTGGCAGAGCTTGAGAAGGGCGCGGCTGCTTTAGAAACAGGGATTGGTCAGGCAGCTGATGGGCAAGGCCAGGTTGTCAGCAAGCTTCCAGAATTCTCAAACGGTCTATCCCAAATCGAGAACGGCCAACGCCAAGCGCAGAAAGGCTTTGCGGCAATGGCCTCCCAGCTAGAATCTCTAACGGATGGACTTGGTCAAAGTGTGGAGGGCTTACAGGAAGTATCCAAAGGACTCGGCTCCGCACAGGATTACCTAGGAAAGCTGACAAATAATACTGATCCGGAAATGAGCGGTTTTTATGTACCAAGTGAGGCGCTTGAAAGCAGCGACTTCCAGCAAGTATTTGACCGTTACTTATCAACTGATAAAAAGGTTGCAAAGTTTGAAGTAGTTTTAAAACACAATCCATATTCTGACCAAGCATTGAGAGCGTCGCGTGAGGTGAAAACAACTGTAGAACGGGCAATTGCCAGAACTGAGTTAAAAGGTGCAAATTACGGGGTATCCGGTATGTCAGCATCTTCCTCCGATATGCTTGCTGCTTCTGACAAAGATTACTCGCAAACAGTCATTTACATGATTATCGGTGTTTCGATTATTTTAATTATTCTGCTTCGTTCTATCGTTATGCCTCTTTACTTAGTTGTATCGCTCCTGCTTTGCTTCTACAGCTCATTGGCGATCAATGAAGTAATTTTCGTAGACATTCTCGGCTACGATGGCATCAACTGGACAATGCCGTTCTTTGGCTTTGTGCTTCTGATGGCACTTGGCGTTGATTACAGCATTTTCTTGATGGATCGCTTTAATGAGTACAAAGAGATGCCAGTAGGAGAAGCAATTTTAACAGCAATGCGAAACATGGGAACAGTAATTTTCTCCGCTGTTATTATCTTGGGAGGAACATTTGCAGCAATGTATCCGGCAGGTGTCTTGTCCCTCGCTCAAATTGCGACCATTGTCTTGGCTGGACTTGTATTGTATGCATTCGTTTTCCTGCCATTCTTTGTCCCGGTAATGGTGAAAGTTTTCGGACGGGCAAATTGGTTTCCATTTGATAGAAATCAAGAGATGCGTAAAAATAACAACCAAGATATTTCGGGATAATTATTTCCCGAGAAAAGAGCAGTCTGTATATGGCAGACTGCTCTTTTCTTACATTCATTTGATCTGCCTCTACGAACTGTCAGCCGCCAGCAATTGATTTAAGTAGATGCTCATATTGATACCCTTTTACCGTAGGTAGTTATCTATAGCTTGGGCATTCTCTTAATTGTCATACAGAAGGATTGTTTTATTAGAAACTTTATATGAACGTACGATTGAACTTTTTTAAAAGCTGCCCGAATACCTCTCGCTCTTCATCAGACCAGTCTTTCAGAAGTTCTTCAAATCTTACAAGTCGTGCTTGCTTGTATTCATTTAATTCCTTCTTTCCTAAATCTGTTATTTGCAGGGAATAGGCCCTACCGTCCAATGGATCCGGCACTCTATACACATATCCTTTTTGCTCTAGAGCAGCAGCCTGCCTGCTTACGGTGGAAATATCTAAATGGAATTCATCCGCCAAAGCCTTTACTCCAGCGGATCCATGAGAGGCTATTTGGTGTAACAAAAGATAGGCGGACCGATCGAGATTGCCGATTTTTTTAGAGGTTGTAATCGATGTGGCACGGCGAAGGAGAATCGCCATTTCAAGCTCAATGGTTTCCAATGCATGTTCATCCATGATTTCACTACCTCGCTATTATCCGTATTTTCTATGCCTTATGATAGCACAATTATCTTTGTTTTTGTAAGTTGTGCCCCTTAATGAAGGGCCCATTGACACTTTAGTTTATAGTTGTATAATACAATTATATACTTTCATTATACAACTTGTTTCTGAGCGGGTAGGCAATATAGGCTAGGGGGAATAGTGATGAAGGCTCATGAAATTATGATTAGTCCTGTTTATAAAGTAAAGGAGGATGACACTGTACGGTCTGTTATTGAAAGATTTATTGAGCATCGTATTAGCGGTCTTCCTGTAGTCAATGACAGAAACGAAATCGTTGCTTATGTAAGCGATGGGGATATTATGCGATATATCGGCAAGCACGAGGATAGGATCCTTGACTTCTTTTATCATGTTGTCACAATCAAGGGCGATGATGTGGAGTTTGAAGAGCGAGCAAAGGAATTGCTGAATTTGAATGTGCTGCAAATTGCGAAAAGAAAGGTAATTACAGTTTCATGGGATGCAGAAATTGAGGATATTGCCTCTATCCTAGGAAAAAAACAAATTAAAAAATTGCCGGTTGAGCGTAACGGTGTCTTGGTTGGGATCATTAGCCGCGGCGATGTAATCAGGCAGTCATTCAAATCCATAATGTAGCAAAAAAATGAATGCCTTACGATAAATTTAAACTAAGGAGATGAGAGTAGATGTCGTCTACCACTCAAAATATAGTATCAGGTGCATCAAAAATAAAAACTGAAGAAGCGAGTCTTTTAAAGCAGCCTAAGGCTGTATGGGCTGTTTTTTTCGCGTGTATTATTGCCTTCATGGGACTGGGGCTTGTTGACCCGATCTTACCAGCTATTGCTGAAAACTTGCATGCCTCGCATAGTGAGGTGACCTTATTGTTTACGAGCTATAATGCGGTTATGGCGGTAGCAATGCTGATTACTGGTGCAGTTTCGTCGAGACTTGGAATCAAGTGGACACTGCTTGCCGGTATCGTCATTATTGCTTTATTTTCAGCACTCGGAGGAGTTTCGAACGATATCTGGGCACTTGTAGGCTTGCGAGGCGGCTGGGGATTAGGGAATGCACTGTTTGTTGCAACGTCTTTAGCTGCTATTGTGTCGCTTTCAAACAGCGGAACTGCGAAGGCGATTATTTTGTATGAAGCAGCGATTGGGCTCGGGATTTCAGTAGGACCGCTTCTTGGCGGCTGGCTGGGTGCTATGTCATGGAGAGGTCCATTTCTTGGGGTTGCTACACTAATGGTAGTTGCTTTCATTGGCCTTATTGTATTGATGCCAAGATCTAATACTAAAAACACGGTAAAATCAAAAATATCTCTATTGGACCCGTTCCGTGCTTTGAAGCATCGTTCACTCTTAGTCTTCGGTATTGCAGCCGCCCTATACAACTTTGGATTTTTCACCTTGCTGGCTTACGCTCCTTTTGTAATGGGGTTAGATGAACATGGACTTGGTTATGTATTTTTGGGCTGGGGAATACTGCTGGCTGTTACTTCGGTCTTCATGGCTCCCAAACTTCAGCAATGGTTTGGAACCATTAAATCGATGTGTGCGATGTTGACCTTGTTTGCGCTGTTGCTAGTTGCTATGGGTATTTGGACATCTACGCAATGGGTCGTTATCACCGCGGTTATTTTAGCTGGGGCATTATTGGGAAATAATAATACACTCATTACAACCGCTGTGATGAATGCAGCTCCTGTTGAACGGGCGACTGCATCGGCTGCATATAGCTTTTTACGCTTCATTGGAGGAGCTATAGCTCCCTTTCTTGCAGGTAAATTAGCAGAATGGTACAATTCGCAGGTTCCATTTATTGTAGGTGCAGTGTTTGTTATGATTTCAGTAGTATTTATCGGTATGAATGCTAAGCATGTGAAGCATGTTGATCATGTGAAATCAGGGCATTAATTTTTATCATTGAGAATGGAAAAAGGTGTAGGTTAGTAATGTTGCCTTACACCTTTTTCTACTTTTTACACTTTAAGAAAGCATAAATTTCTAGCTGGAAGGCAATTCGACGTAGAGTATAAGGGCAACTACGCTTCTGGCTTCGCCTAACAGCTCGCCAATCAGCGAGTTTTCTTTAAATAAACAACTGTACGCTTCGTTTTTCTAAGAAGTTTAAAGCGAATTCTAAATCCTGCTTTTGAAGATTGAAGGTTATTTCCATCATCTCGAGCCAGCTATTTTTATCCTCATAGTCCTTGACTTGGATGCTTGTGTTGGATTTTATAATTAATTTAGAATTCATTACTGCATAGCTGACACGGTCCTTAAATATTGTTGCTACAATCCTTCTCATAAAAGGATTTTCATCTTCATCCCGGTGTGAATGGATGATATCCTCACGAAAACTCTCAAGTTCTACAGGAAACCATTCAATTATTTTCGTAACGAAGCTTTGCCCTCCTGTCCTTCTATCAATCAAGTATTCCCGATTATTTTTCCGTTTAATAATGATTTCTTCACCACAGCCGACTAAGTAAGGTTCCTTTTCAATGAGAAGGGGTTCAAATAATGGCGCCATATAACCGACATCGGTATAATATACTTTATCCTCGACGGTAACCATCAAGGCGAGATGATTATTTCCACCTCTGGCACGGACGTACTCTGCCTCAAATCCCAGGGATTGGAGTAAATTACCAAAATGAATATTGAGAATATAACAATTGCCTCCCCATCCTCTTTTAAGTAAGGTTTCAAGATATTCTTCTTTAGTTGGAATTAAATCATGCCTATTCTTCGAAGTGTAATAATGGTATTTACTGATGACTTCGAATGGAACCCGCTGCAAATGTGCTTCGATTAGACGTAGTAAATAAACATAATTAGGTTCTCTTTTCTCTAAACCCAAGTAATTTAAATATTGCTCTGTCCAACAATTCATTATTTCCCCACCTTATACTGGTTTTATTACCATAAGTGCAATAATGACTAATACAATCACACAGGAAGTAATATGATAATTTCGCACCTTAGCTAACAATGCCAACGAATGCTCATTTGTTTTAGTTTCACCTTGTTTACATAACTCTGATAATAAGATGGAAAGCCTTTTAGCTGCTGGTGTTAAATAACCAATGATAACTATTTCGGCTAGAATGAATAGAACCAATGCTCCACCAATCCACAACGTAAAAAATGTCCCATAGTTACCAAGCCAAACTAACAGCAGCCCGGAAATTAGGGTTAAGCCTCCAAACATTTTTGGAAGAACTTCTAAACGAGCTACCAAATCCACCATCCTTTTTACTTCCGTTAGAGACTTTTCCTTTTTTAGAATCAGAGGAAAAGAATATGCAGGGCCCAGCCCAACGACTGCTGATATTACATGCAACAATACAAGCCATTTCATCAAAAAACACCACCTATTCATAAGTCTTAAACTTATAATAGGTGGTGTAAAACATTTAAAATATCGGTTGAAATACGTAATTTTACTTGGAAGAGTCTGAAAGACCATTCTCGATAACATAGCTTGCTAATGCAGCACGGGAATTAATCTCTAATTTTTGATAAATGCGTTCTAAATGTGTCGTGATTGTCCGTTTACTTAAAAATAGAGCTTTTGCAATTTCGTCATTTGATAGGCCCCTTGCTATTAGGAGAGATACCTGTAATTCACGGGGACTCAAATGTGTTTTTATCTCGCCTTTTCGTTTTGAAACTTCTAAATGAATCCGTTCTAATTCTTGTTCAGTGGCTCGTATTCGTTCGATTTGGTCTTGAAGCCTGGGGAGTCTCTCAATAAGTTTGGATAGAAATTTTGAGACAACCAATAATATTTCCTCATTAAAATGACTAAATCCTTGGGAATCATTACTTTGACTACAAATTACAGCAATAACCTTTTCATCTTCTCCTATAATTGGCATAGCTATATAGTTATGGTTTACATTCCTGTAATCCTGATGTGAAAAGCTCTTTTTATCATCCTCTTGATGAAGGAAGGTAGTAATTGCATATTGATATTGTGAGCGAATATTAAAAATGCGTACTGGCTTTTCCTGTTGAACAGACCATTGGGCTACACGCTTAAGCAGTTGTGCGGCGGATTCCTCATCCAATCCTCTAAGTGCTGCGAGCTGTAAATTGTTTGAGGGCTCCTCGACTATCCACACAGCAGATACATCCCAGCCTAATTTCAGCTCTAACTGCTCTAAAAGGAGAGTATATAAATCCGCAGGTGATAACAGATGGCTATTCTCTTCTTCGCAAACACGGGCGGACCTGACACGGAATAGCTCGGCACTATTTACTTTAATCGGTATCGCCGTTTCGAGCATTATCGAGAGGACTTCATATTGCTTCTTCATTTCAGCGAAAATTTCCCCATCCGTCCTCGATCCTACATACTCTACCTCTATCTCCCAGGTAGAAAAAGTCGCAGTATCCATTGTTCGAATAAATGCTAAAGGATTTTCCTTTAAATTTTTCACGCTCTTATTCAGCATGTGGTTAGCTATGGCGACATGAGAGCTGTCAACATACCATACCCGCGAAATATTTGTAATGTTTGGTACACCGGCTTTGCTGCTGGTAATTAAAGTGGAAGGCACCACCCCCATTAGCGCAGGCTTCATCTCTTCAGGAACCATCCCCAACTCCCCCCCTTTGGTACCTGCTTCCTGCATATGGACCAGGAGTTTGGATAAATATCTCCTTCACCTTGTAGGTAAATACATCACAAAGAGCTGGTGAAAGTGGAAATTTCGAATACATTTTTGGAAAAAGCTTAAGACTGCCATTACGATAACGGGTTAAATACTCGAGATCATCTTCGATTGAAGCTGTTCTCGTACCAATAATAGTCCCTTTTAGTTGATAGGATTCATTGGAAAAACCATCTGTAAATAAACAAGTTATCATACTATTTCCATTTTTGATGTAGGAGAGGACTTTCTCTGTCTGCGATTTGAGTATATAAATACTAAGATGGTCTGTCCCCTTAATCCATTTCAAACCAAATCCGCGTACAGAATAAGACTGGCCTTCAAAATTGGAGACAGCAAGGTGGATATATATTGGTTCTGTTTTTGTTAAAAAATGGATAACTGTTTCATCTAAAATCATAAAGTCCTCCAGAATTATATTTTTCTAGCAAACTTAATTACAAACAACTTATTTATAGTTGGTTTATTAGTAGTGGGAATTTTAACAATTATCTCACAATTACTGTCTAAGGATGAAAAAAACATGGTTCAATAAACGTGGTTGTATGTGGGTTATCCTGTTTTTTGGAAGTAGAAGTATCTTATGTATAGGAAGGAGGCCTTATCTATCAAAATTAGCGGGACTGCGTGGGAATCGAACCCACGGGAGACGAGACACGCGCCTCCCAATCGGTTTTGAAGGCCACGAAAGGCACCAGAGCCTCAGTCAGCCCTGTGGCAAGGGGCGGCGCATATTGACATTTGCAGCGGGAACTGTAACGGCTTTTCCTAAGAGTTCCGCACAGTTCCACTTATTAGTCACATGGATTTTATCATTTTCCGACAGAAGACCCCCACCTCAAGGTGATATTATCCCCCTTGAGTAGACAGTTGGTAAAAAGCCCATACTGTTTATTCAGGAGGGATATTTGTGATGGGAAAGAAAACAACCTATTCTAAGGAATTTAAACTACGAGCGGTAAGAATGTATTTAGAAGGGAACTCAGGTTATTTACGTATCTGTAAAGAACTTGGGATTCCAGATACAAAAACGATTCGCCTTTGGGTAAAAAATTATCGAACAACAGGAATGGCTGGGCTAGAGGAAAGACGTGGGAAAACAAAGAAGTTTCGAGGGGGTCAGAGAGAAAAAGGAAACCATACGGAAGAATTAGAGCTTCAAAGACTTCGTGCGGAGAACGCATTTTTAAAAAAGCTACTCGCTTTTCAAAGGAGGTGACATCTCGTAAATCAAAGGCACTCTACTATGCCTTGATTCAAGAATTGGCATCTACTTACCCTATTTCTTTATTATGCTTTGTATCAGGTGTATCTAGAAGTGGTTACTATAAATGGATGATACGTCAAGGAAGACAAACAGAGAGACAACAGGAGAATGAAAGGGTAAAAGAATTGATTCTCCAGTGTCAGACGAGGGTAAAGAGGGTGTATGGTTACTATCGTGTACAGGCTTGGCTTCAACATACACAAGGACTTCGTGTGAATCATAAGCGAGTCTATCGTCTGATGAAGGAATTGAACATACAAGCGGTCATTCGGAAGAAAAAGAGATATTTCGGAAAACAGCAAGAACAAAAAGTAGTATCTTCTAATGTGATGAATCGGGAATTTACAGCGTCGCGTCCAAACGAAAAGTGGACGACAGACATTACCTATCTCATGTTTAATGGGAAACGATTGTATTTATCTGTGATGTATGACTTATTCAACAATGAAGTCATCACCTATCAGATTGGGAAACAAAACAATTTGAAGCTCGTCCTAGATACAGTAAAAGAAGCAATAAAAAAACGAAAGGTAGACGGAACCATTCTACATAGTGATCAAGGATTCCAGTATACCTCTCGCCAATACCATGAGCTCTTAAAAGCTCATCACCTTACTCCTAGTATGTCCCGAAAAGGGAATTGTTTAGACAATGCTTGTATGGAGAATTTCTTTAGCCATTTCAAGACAGAAATGATGTATCTGCATGATTTTCAAGAGGAACAGGAAGTCATAGATGCCACGCATCAGTACATCATGTTTTATAACCAAGAACGAATCCAAATCAAATTACAAAACCTGAGTCCTGTACAATATAGGACTCAGGTTTGTGCATAGTGCAAATAAGGCTTTTTTCACACTGTCTACTTGACAGGGATATGTTCAAGGAGCATTAGCGAGTAGGTGGGGGTAGTTTCAATATGCATGAGTTTATATATAAGTTGAACTAAATATTTTCTCGCAATCCCATCGCAGCACAAAGTCATACAGAATTACCCTATAAAGGTAATTTGAATGATGATTTAGTCAATCAAATAAGAAGGTGTGAGAATTAAATTCAATTTATATAGTTTTTCAAATGGCGAAATGAAAAGCTATTGTTATCCAATGCCAGCCTATATTATTATTTACCGCATGAATAAGGGCATTCATGCCTTGTGCATCCCCAATCATAATAGAAGATTCCCATTAATTTCGAACTTCAATTATATAGAAAGGGAAGCGCTTATTTATGAAAGAAACGGAATACGTTCTTTGTATATTTCAATCAATTTTTTATTATGCTGATCAGCTCCCTCAGTATTTCCGCTAAAAAAGATGGGAGGCTCGAAGCCCTGATCTGCCATAATTTGAATAGCTTTGACAAAGATGCTGTTCAATATAGTGGCTCCTATGATAGTAGAGCCAGATCCGAACTTCATAGGCAGCGCCGCATGTGTTATAAGTGCATCGCCTTTAGGAGCGTGATTATCAATTACTAAATCGGCAGCATCATATAAATGCTGCCCGCTTTTATGCCGTGAAGGACGGCTTTGCGAATATTCAAGTGATGTGAGCGCAATTACAAAGGCGCCTTTTTGCTTAGCGATTTTTGCAGCATCAATTGGAACCGGATTGATTCCAGAAGTGGAAATTACAATGAATATGTCATCTTTGCGGATATCTTGGTTTTCCATGAATGATTGTGCGAAGTCATTTTGCCGTTCGAGCTGCGATGAGCGGGCAGCTCCTTTATGAAGCATTAATTCCTCAACAAGGATAGGATGAATAGGTGCTAAACCGCCCGCTCTGTAAAATACTTCTTCTGTTAGAAGGTGGGAGTGCCCGCAGCCAAATAAATGCACAATACCGTTTGCTTGAATGCATTGCGCGATTTCTTCGGCTGCTTTCACGAGCTTTGTATGCTCTTGCTTCCTGGCGCGTTCAATGGCTGTTATGATTTCATCAAAATAAAGCTGTAGCATATGAATAACCTCATTGTCGTTTAATATGAATGGTAAATGTGTAACGATCCGCTCGATAAGAGGATTTTACAAATTCAAGCGGTGTCCCGTCCTCTAAATACGTATTGCGTTGCAGCAACAGAATAGGCGATCCTTTACGAATATTTAAATGTTCACCTTCGGTTTCAGATGCAATGGCAGCTTCTACAGATTGAGCTGCATGTCCAATTTTCAGATGTAATTGTTCTTCGATATATTGATATAAGGAATGGTTCACCTTTTCCTCTGTTAATCCCTTAATGAGATTTGCTGAAGCATACACAATTTCTAGCGCCATTGGCACTTGATCGGCAAGACGAATCCGTTTGATTTCATAAACAGGTGCATATTCTTTTATTTGCAGCTGATTGGCGATTTTCTCTGGTGCTGGAACGATTTCGAAACTCAGCAGTTTACTGCTTGGTACTAGCCCTCTTGCTTTCATATCCTCTGTAAAACTTGTTAAACTGCCAAGCTCTTGTTCCACCTTTTTTTCAGCGACAAACGTACCTCTTCCCTTTTGGCGATATAAATAGCCATCATCTACTAAATTGTTCATTGCTTGGCGAACGGTCATACGGCTGATATTAATGAGCTCCGCATATTCCCGCTCAGATGGAAGCATGTCGCCAGGCTGTAACTCACCGCTTTCAATTTGCTTTTTGATTTGTTCTTCCAGTTGATAATAGATTGGAAGAGGCGAGCTTTTATCAATCATAGCTTATTTCTCTCCTTTTAGGGGCTTACCAGCACACCTGATAAAGCCTTCTGGTCTGCTATAATTGTAACATGACTATGTCTTTTTAACACAGAGGCAGGAAAGTCCTCACTTATTTCTCCATGAAGTAGTTTTTGCATGGCATCTGCTTTTTCTTCCCCTGATATTAAGAGCAAAATTTCCTTACTGTTCATAATGGAGGAGATTCCCATTGTAATGGCGTGTGTTGGCACATCGTCTAGTGTGTTAAAATAGCGAGCATTCGCTTTTCGCGTCGATTCTTCTAATGTAACGATATGGGTAGCTGATTGAAAAGATGTTCCTGGCTCGTTAAATCCAATATGCCCATTTTGCCCGATTCCTAATACTTGAAGATCAATACCGCCTAACGCTTTAATAAGCCGATCATACTGCTCACACTCATGATTGTAATCAGCTGCAAGTCCGTTTGGAAGGTAGGTCTGGAATTTTGGGATATCAATATGATTAAATAAAGCCTCTGCCATATAATAGTGATAACTATTTGGATCTTGTTCTTTCAAACCGATGTATTCATCTAGATTAAATGTTGTGACATGTTGATAAGAGGTACCATTTTTTTGATGATCTTCAATTATCGCTTCATATAAGCCTTTTGGTGTACCTCCCGTTGCCAGTCCAAGATTTATCCGATTTTCTTGTTTCACTTTATGAATGATAATCTCAGCAGCCTTTTGGCTCATTTCCTTATAATCTTTCACTTGAACAATTTTCATTATTTTTCCTCCTTTTGATAAGCAAGCTTTCCGCGGCAAAATGTCATGACAACTTCTAAATGCTCATCTACTATCACAAAGTCTGCATCTTTTCCGACAGCAATGCTTCCTTTTCGGTCAAAAATATTCAATTGTTTTGCAGGGTTAACAGCTGTCATTTCGATAATATTTTCTAGTCCACAATGTGTATAAGAAATCACATTTTTGATTGCATCCTTCATCTTTAAAATACTGCCTGCGAGTGTTCCATCTGCGAGTGTTGCCTTTGTATCATCCACACGTACTGCTTGTCCGCCTAAATCATATGTTCCATTTTTTAAGCATTTTGCACGGAGTGAATCTGTAATTAAAATCATGCGTTTACTCGTTTTTTGTTGATAGGCGAGCTGGATCATTTCAGGTCTGGCATGAATACCGTCAGCAATGATTTCAGTAAACAGCTCATGGCGTAATAATGCGGCACCAAGGACCCCTGGTTCACGATGATGTAATCCGCGCATGCCGTTAAAGAGATGGGTAACATGCGAAGCACCTGCATGAATTGCTTCATCAACCTCTTGATAGGTTGCATCAGAATGGCCAATTGAGGCTGTGACGCCCGTTTGTTTTAAGTAGGAAGTTAATGCTAAACCATTCTTTTCTTCAGGAGCTAATGTAACAAGCTTAATATGCCCTTTTGCTAGCTCTTGCCATCTTTTAAATAAGTCGAGATCAGGTTCTATAATGTGATCAGGCGGCTGGGCTCCTGCGCGTTTTGGGGAAATAAACGGACCCTCTAGATGAATGCCTACTATTTCTGCCTTTCCTGCTGCCTGCTTTTCCTCGATAAATTGCGCCGCATTTGTTAATGCTTTTTCGATAGCATTCTTCGTTTGTGTCATTGTGGTAGCGAGAAAGCTGGTTGTTCCTTCCTGAGGAAGGGCAGCTGCCATCGTTGCTAGCGCTTCTTCGGTTGCATCCATGGTATCCGCACCAGCAGCACCGTGAATATGAACATCAATCATGCCTGGGAGTAAACTGAATCCTGGAGAAAGGGTTATTTTCCGAATGGTATCTTCCTCTATTAGCTCATTTATAGGTCCAACTTCAACAATTCTTCCATTGCTTACTTTGACATAGCCGTTTTCATACGTGTGATTTTCTGCATAAACGGTTATATTACTAATAATAAATTCTTCACTATTAGACATCGTTTAAGCTCCTTTAATTTTTGTAAATGCTTGATTACAGTGTACACAAATAAAATATAGTTGTCTATACCAATTTAGTTGTTTTTTTAAGCGGATTCAGATAAAAACCCGGAATTTTTAAAGGGATTAACGTAATGATTAAAGGAAGAGAGTTATTTATAGGGATATTTTTCTTTTAATTTGGTATAGACAACTATATTTATAGATGCTAGTATGTATTCGTGGAAAGCGTTTTCCAATATTATCGTCAAAGGAGCCAAAATCTATGTTGAACTTCTTACAAAAGATTGGAAAAGCATTGATGCTACCGATTGCTGTGTTACCAGCGGCAGCATTATTGCTTCGTTTAGGACAAAAAGATCTATTAAACATTCCATTTATGGCATCAGCGGGAGATGCCGTGTTTGCAAATCTAGCGTTATTATTTGCACTTGGAATTGCTGTTGGGTTGGCGAAGGATGGGAATGGCGCAGCGGCACTTGCGGGAGCAGTTGGGTACTTTGTACTCACAAAAGGAACGGCTGCTATTAATGAAAACATTAATATGGCGGTTCTCGGGGGGATTATCTCCGGGGCGGTTGCCGGTGTCTTATATAATCGTTTTCATGATATGAAGCTTCCTGAATGGCTTGGATTTTTTGCTGGGAAACGTTTTGTTCCGATCATCACGTCACTTGTCATGTTGATATTAGCTGGAGTGTTTGGTCTTATTTGGCCGCCTATCCAATCGGGCATTAATGCGCTTGGCGACTGGATTACGGGGGCAGGGGCATTAGGAGCAGGGATTTTCGGATTATTAAATCGACTACTGATTCCAATTGGTTTACATCACGTACTAAATAGCTTAGTTTGGTTTGTATTTGGTGAATATCATGGGGCAACAGGAGATTTAAATCGCTTTTTTGCAGGGGATCCGACTGCGGGGACCTTTATGACAGGCTTTTTCCCAGTCATGATGTTTGGATTACCTGCTGCCGCCTTTGCGATGATTGCCGCAGCGAAAAAAGAAAGAAGAAAAGCAGTTGCCGGTATGTTAATTGGGCTTGCTTTTACCTCCTTTTTGACAGGGATTACAGAACCGATTGAATTCTTATTTATGTTTACCGCACCAGTGCTTTATGGAATTCATGCTGTTTTAACAGGCATCTCTATGGGGCTTATGGTAGCTTTGGGTATTCATCATGGCTTTGGGTTTTCAGCTGGCGCACTTGATTACGTTCTAAATTTCGGAATCGCTCAAAAACCATTATTAATCTTACTCATTGGTGTGATCTATGCAGTACTCTATTTTGGAATTTTCTATTTCTTAATTAAAAAGCTTGATATTAAAACACCTGGACGTGAAGAGGAAGTTGAGGAAGATGAAGCTGGACATGAGGCGGTAATTCAGACTGGCGATAAACATACAGACATGGGGGCCTATTTTATTGAAGATCTTGGCGGAAGGGAAAATATCACATCTATAGACAATTGTGCAACGCGTTTGCGTTTAACTATAGCTGATATGACAAAAGTAAATGAAGCAGCGTTGAAAAAGCATGGCGCTCGCGGTGTTATGAAGCTGAATAAAGAAAGCCTGCAAGTTATTGTAGGAACGAACGTTCAATTTGTTGCAGAGGCAATGAAGCAGTTTGCAAAAGGTGGGGTCGTAAGGGAAGAGACTATGACTGCTAGAGAAAAGAATACTGCTTCTGTTCCTAGTAAGGAAGATATCACTAACCTAGGAGAAAATGACTTTATCCTTCCTTTTTCAGGGAATGTTATGCCATTAAGCAATGTGCCTGACGAAGTATTCTCATCGAAAATGATGGGAGATGGCTTTGCAATTGAACCGACTAATGATATTTTAATTTCGCCAATCGATGGTGAGGTTGTAAATGTCTTTCCAACTAAACATGCTATTGGTTTAAAAACAAAGGATGGATATGAAATTCTCATTCATATTGGGCTAGATACAGTGAAATTGGGCGGTGCAGGCTTTACGGTGTTTGTCGAGGCTGGTCAAAAAATCAAAAAAGGTAAACAGCTTATAAAAATTGACCGTGCTTATTTACAACAAAACGCCCCTTCTATTGTGACGCCGATTGTGTTTACAAATTTAACAGATGACAAAAAACTCAACTTGCAGAAATTAGGGGAACAACAACAAGGAGCAACAGGCATTATTACTATTTCTAATAGAGAAGCAGTAGCTAATTCTTGATGTTTTGAAATAACGACTATGTGACCACTGACCGCACAGGCGGCAGTGGTCATTTATTAGCAAACAAAAACAATGGGTTGTTTTTGTTTGGGAGATTTATGGCACCACACTATGGGGAGGAAAAACTGTGAAAAAGAGCTGGATAGTCTCTCTGGCTTGTGCTATCCTTTTCCC
Organism: Ectobacillus funiculus; assembly: GCF_004138295.1. Lineage (GTDB taxonomy): Bacteria > Bacillota > Bacilli > Bacillales > Bacillaceae_G > Ectobacillus > Ectobacillus funiculus. The sequence continues at coordinate 123,057 of NZ_SCFM01000019.1, forward strand.
TGCTTTCATCGGCTATATGGGAAAATCTTTTGAAAAAGATGATCGGCCTAAAGTTGTTGTCATTTTGAAATCTTTAAACACGGATTATTGGAAATCTATGAAGGCAGGGGCGGATAAGGCATTTGCTGACTTTGATGTAGATGGAAAAGTGATAGCACCTGCTTCCGAATATCGAGTCACAGAACAGATTGCTATGTTGAAAAATGTTCTGGAACAACAGCCGGATGCACTTATTGTTGCTCCGAGTCAGCCATCCGCTGCTATTCCTGTATTGGCGGAATATCACAAAAAACACATTCCTGTATTGCTTGCAGACACGGACGCTGAATGGAAAGACCAAACGACTTTTATTGGGACAGATAATTCTACATTAGGCAAGAAGGCAGGAGAGTTATTAGGCTCACTTCTGTATCCTAGAGATCAAATAGCTATTATCGAAGGAACATCAGTCAGTACGGTTACGAGTGAACGTGTAACAGGGGCAAAGGAAGCGTTAGAAGCTGCCGGAATTGAAATTGTCACGGAACAGCCTGGATATGATGAATTCGGGAATGTGAAGTCAGTAATGGAATCTATTTTGCAAGCTCATCCTGATATTAAAGGTGTATTTGCTACTGATGACACCATAACTCTAGCTGCGTTAAAAGTAATCGAAAAAAGGGGTTTAAAGATTCCTGTTGTGGGGACGGATGGCATTAGAGACATGATAAAATCCATTCAGGCAAGAAGGATAAATGCCAGCGTAGCGCAAAACCCTTATGATATGGGATATATAGGGGTGGAGCAGGCACTAAGAGCAATCAACGGTGAAACTGTCGTAACAAGGATTGATAGTGGAGTTGATATCATAACCACCGATAATGCAAAAGAGAAATTGGAGTTTCTAAAAACAATATTGAAGCCAAGATATGGACTACTACAAATTATCCAATGAGATGTACTAAAAATACGTACAAGCAATGCTTTACTGCAAACGACTTGCAATTTTGCGCAAGTTCTATGGGACATGAAGTACTTTAATTGAAAAATAAAAAGATAGTATGATATTCATACGTAAAAGGCTCCGGTATTTCTGGAGCTTTTTTCCCACTTTAAGAAAGGATAAATTTCTAATCGGGAGACCATTCGACATAGCGAGAAATTTTATTGATATAGTATTCAGTGTGGCTATGCCTCTATCCTCGCCAATCAGCGAGTTTTTTAGGTTTGTGGCTGTTTTCTGTGAAAGCCTCGTTTCTGAAGAATGATCCTTTAACGAGTCCCGTCGAAAAATTAGTGTTTTTGTTATAATGTGTAACGGGTTTCATATCGCTTTATTTATGAATATGAAAGGTTTGCTAGGCAAGGCTTCTGCCTGATTTTCTGCGTAAGTTACAGTACGTGTATTTCTTGCATATGTCCCTTTGACTAACAGATAGACTCGTCTCTAAGAGTATACATTTATAAAAACAAGCGCAAAACAGCATCCTGATGGAAGATGCTGTTTGGATAAAATATATTCTACAGAATTCGTACATAATCTGCCGAAACCCAGCCGGAAATACTGTTTGCTGATATGTGATACCAACCATTTCTTGTTTCTGAGATAATAATAGTAGTTCCAGACTGCAGTGTTGTGATGCGCGAGTTGGTAGTACCCGGCGCAGTACACACATTTAACAGATTTCCCGGAAAGAAGTCCCCTCCTCAAGGAGTGAGAAGGGCATCGCCCAACGATTAGGTGGGGGATGAATTTCCGGTAGGCATAAGCCTACAAAACTGAGAATTGCCAGTTATTATTATGGCAAATCAATTCTAAACGACTCAAATTCACCTGTTTATAAGATTTGCCTGGAACCGTAATGTAATCTCCTTGTATGTTTTTCACATAACAACTTTGCCCACTAAATCCACTAATCCAACCAACTTGTCCAAACACACAAACTTTGTCATTCAAATGCCAGGAACCAACTGATTTTGTATTCTTTTCATTGCGTGTAGCTGTTCTATTCTTCTCTTTTCTGCCCTTACGTGCAGTTGCTTCATGTAAAGAGCGTTTTTTCTTTCTAAATTGTTTGATGTAGAGAACATGATCCGTATTTTCTTCGATGTTTGTTATCCCTGTAGCCGCAACGGCATCATGATAATGTGTTTTTTCCAGTTGAAGTTCTTTTCTTCTTGGTGTAGTGATGCTGCCATATGTAATGTGAGCATCTAAATACTGATCAAATACCCTTCTACGAAGGATGTTCATAAAGGGTCCTTCTTTGTAGCGTTTGGTTTTCTTCTTCTCAACCATCCACTTCCAAAGAATGTTACCTTCCTGATGATTCTCATGGGTATGGCAAGTTGTGCAAACAGTAATTAAGTTGGATGCTGCATTGCTTCCATCATGGCTTCTATAGATGATATGGTGCGTTTGTAAAATGCTACCTTTTTTCTTACAGACTTGGCAAGTGTAGTTGTCTCTTGCAAAGACAAAATATCGTACATCATAAT
>NZ_SCFM01000002.1 GCF_004138295.1 Ectobacillus funiculus
GGCGGAGAGCAGGGGCCGAATGGTTACGCAAAATGAATTGATGATTGTTAGCGGACAGCTATTGGCGTATGTTTTCAATGCCATTCTTGGTAATACAATGGGCGACAATTCGCATATTTGGCGTTATATGCTAGTTATATCAGCACTTCCAGCTACACTGCTATTCTTTGGTATGCTTAGAGTACCTGAGAGCCCGCGTTGGCTTGTAGCAAAAGGGAAAAATGCAGAGGCTCTGAAGGTTCTTCAAAAGATACGTGAGGAGAAACGTGCTAAATCAGAATTGATTGAAATTCAAGTAGCTTCCACTCAAGAAGAGGGAATGAAGAAAGCAACATTTAAAGACTTGAATGTACCATGGGTGCGCCGCATCGTCTTTATAGGAATGGGAATTGCGATTGTACAGCAAGTTACAGGGGTTAACTCAATTATGTATTACGGTACTGAGATCCTGAAAGGTGCTGGCTTTGAAACAGAGGCTGCACTTATCGGTAATGTTGCAAACGGTGTTATTTCGGTTTTGGCAACTATTTTTGGGATTGGGCTTCTTGGAAAAGTTGGCCGTCGACCAATGTTAATAACTGGTTTGGCAGGAACTACGGCAGCGCTTCTGCTTATGGGAATATTCTCAAGTGTGCTTGAAGGATCTCCAGCACTTCCATATGTTGTGCTTGCTCTAACAGTTACATTCCTTGCCTTCCAACAGGGAGCTATTTCACCTGTAACATGGCTTATGCTCTCAGAAATATTCCCGCTACGATTACGCGGTCTTGGTATGGGTGTTACTGTGTTCTGCCTTTGGAGCGTAAACTTCCTTATCGGCTTGGTGTTCCCAGTATTGCTTGAGAAGGTCGGTTTGTCTACGACATTCTTTATCTTCGTAGTTCTAGGAATTGGAGCAATTACATTTGTGAAGAAATTCTTGCCAGAAACGAAAGGGCTTACACTTGAGCAGCTAGAACAACAATTCCGTAATCACGATGGCCAAGATGCTCAGGAATCTTTGGATCAGATTGAGGCTCAGGCGAAGTAAATCGCTAAAGGTTATATAGTGATAAATCTTTAAAAAGTGGTGCGATGGAAATGGTCATTTTATAGGTGGTTGGTGATGTTACTATTCGTCTATAAACCAATGGCATATGAGTCGCAGCGCCTGAAAAAGGTATGGAATATAGATCGAAAGACCGCAAAGGACTTCTTTAGAGAAAGCTTTGTGGTCTTTTCCTGTTTTAGGACCTCATTTCATAACCTTGCTGTGGTATACTAAGTTATACAGAAAAACAAATGGAATTGGAAGAACAGGCAGCTTTGTTATAAGAAAATATATATCATGTTGAAAGAGTGGGATGGAGAAATGAAGCCAACCATTTATGATATTGCAAGGGAAGCGGGGGTATCTGCTACTACAGTTTCCAAGGTAATTAATAATAAGGGACGGATCAGTGAGAAAACGAAAAAAAAGATTATGGAGATTATAGATAAGCTTCACTATCAGCCTAATGTATTAGCTTCGGCAATGAAGGGAAAATCCACTTATACCATTGCATTATTAATTCCTGACGCAGCGAACCCTATATATGCTCAATATTTAAAATATATAGAGGAATACGGGCAAGAGTTTGGCTTTAGTGTTGTCATGTGCAGTACCGGAAGTGACCCTGAAAAGGAAGCTAAGCATATTACGTTACTAAAGCAAAAACGTGTTGATGGCTTTATCATCGCCTCTGTCTTTAAAAATGAACCGGTTTTGAGACAATTGATTGAGGAGGAAATCCCGTTAGTACTTATTTCTCTTCATCGGTCAGAACTTCCTGTAGGCAGTGTGGCTGGCGATGATTATTTAGGCGGCTATATTGCCACTGAGCATTTGTTGTCTCTAGGGCATTGTAGAATTGGTATTATCGCACAGGAAGAAACAGTAAGTGGTACAGAGCGCGTAAGGGGATACGAAAAGGCTTTAATAAATGCAGGAATAGAGCTAGATAAAAACTTAATTAGGACAACCACGGATCTGACAATTGAAGGAGCTCAGCTATGTGCTCATGAATTGCTTGCCAGCGGGCAAAGGCCTACAGCAATTTTTGGCTGTAATGATACATTAGCTATTGGTGCGATGCTCGCGGCGAAGGAGCTTGGTATTAAGCTGCCAGATGAATTATCTGTTATAGGCTTTGATAATACCGTTATGTGCAAGATTGTAGAACCTCAGCTGTCTTCTATAGCTATACCAATACATGAAATGGGAAGACAGGCGATGGGGCTTTTAATTCAACAAATTGAACAAAAGGATAACATGAAGCAACGTATCTCTCTGCTTCCGGAATTGGTTGTCCGTCAATCAACAACAAGATTGAATGATTCAAATAAAATATAGCACTTAGCTTCTGTTAGCATTGCAGTTCTCTCATGCTAGCGGCAGTTGAGGTTTGTGTAAAAAGAAATGAGCATGGGCGCTTTGCCTATGCTCATTTCTTTTTACACTGTAAGAAAGGATAAATTTTCAGCTGTAAGCAAATTCGACAGAGTCGGAAATTTTAGGAATACAGCATAATGATACTCCCAATCATCTATATGGAGCTATAATGACAAAAATAATTTTGGAGATAACTTAAAAAAAGGCATTGAAATATGAGGGATTATAGGATAAACTAAAAACAACTTAAGGAAATCGATAACCCTAAAATCTTAATGAGGAACACGGTTACATTTTGTGTTTTATATAAAATAAAGGGGTGGTGCAAAGGAATTTAGTAAATAACATTTTTGTAAACGTATATACTTATCTTTATCAGGGAAATCGATAACCCTTTCTTATGTAGGATTGTCCAATATTAAAATTCCCTTTAATAAAGCTTCGTTTCATTAATATGAGTTTCCATAAATATTGTTAGTGCCTGCAAGAAGTTAATGCTGATGTAGTTTATCGATTGGATGCGCTTTATTAAAACGGAAACACTATAGATGAAAAATTTACTTATAAATAAATCAGGAGGAATATGATTATGACTTTAAAGTTTGGTGTAATAGGAACAGGTGCAATTGGAAGAGAGCATATTAAAAGAATCACAAACAATTTATCCGGAGGAAAAATTGTTGCGGTAACTGATGTGAATCAAGAATCTGCAAAAAGTGCTGTAGAAGAATTCGGTTTAGATGCTGTTATCTATCCAGATGATAAGACGCTTGTAGCTGATGCAAATGTGGATGCTGTACTCGTAACAAGCTGGGGTCCTGCTCATGAACAAAGTGTATTGGCTGCAATCGAGGCTGGAAAGTATGTATTCTGCGAAAAACCTTTATCAACAACGGCAGAAGGCTGCATGAGAATTGTGGAAGCAGAAATGAAGCATGGAAAACGTTTAGTTCAGGTTGGATTTATGCGCCGTTATGACAGCGGTTACGTTCAATTAAAAGAGGCGATTGATAGCAATTATATCGGTGAACCATTGATGATTCGCTGCGTGCATAGAAATCCAGAAGTTGGTGACAACTATACGACAGATATGGCTATCAATGACACATTAATTCACGAAATTGATGTTTTACACTGGTTGATCAACGATGATTATAAGTCTGTACAGGTAGCATTTCCAAAGAAAACACAACGTGCAGCAGCTCACTTGCAAGATCCACAGCTGATCACACTAGAGACAAACAGCGGTATTATCATTACTGCAGAAGTATTTGTAAACTGTAAGTACGGCTACGATATTCAATGTGAGGTTATTGGTGAAGATGGCGTTGCGTATCTTCCAGAATTCTCTGGTATTGCAACTCGTAAGGCAGCGCAGTTTGGTACAAGCATCCTAATGGATTGGAAGCAGCGCTTTATTGATGCATATGACAAAGAATTACAAGATTTCATGGATTCCATTAAGAACACAGGTGAGCCTAATGGTCCAACATCATGGGATGGCTACATTGCAGCTGTAACAGCAGATGCTTGCGTGAAATCACAACAAACAGGAGAAAAAGAGCCTGTTGCATTGGCAGAAAAACCTGCTTTTTACAAAAATGAAAAAGAAGCAGTTAAAACTGTTTAAACATATTAAAAATATTAAAAAGTAATGGAGGATTATCATGAAACTTTGTTTTAACCAAGCTACGACATTGGAAAACTCTAATCTGATCAAAGATTTAGAATATTGCAATAAACATAGCTATGATTATATCGAAATTCGTACAATGGACAAATTACCTGAATACTTACAGGAAAAGTCTATTGATGAATTGGCTGAGTTCTTTAATACACATCATATTAAGCCATTAGCATTTAATGCGTTAGTATTTTTTAATAACCGTGACGAAGCTGGCTACAAGGAAATTATCAATGAATTTAAAGGGATGATGGAGACAGCGACGAAGCTGGGCGTCAAATATGTTGTGGCGGTTCCGCTAGTAACAGAACAGAAAATCTTGAAACAAGATATTAAGAAAAGCTGCGTAGAGGTATTGACTGAACTATCCGATATTGCAGAGCCGTATGGAATAAAAATTGCGGTTGAATTTGTCGGACATCCACAGTGTACAGTGAATACATTCGGCCAGGCATATGATATTGTTGAAACTGTTAATCGTGAAAATGTGGGATTAGTACTTGATTGCTTCCACTTCCATGCGATGGGATCAGATTTAAATGATTTGAAAAAAGCTGATGGTTCAAAAATCTTCATCTTGCATATCGATGATACAGAAGATTTCCCTATCGGTTTCTTAACAGATGAAGATCGCGTATGGCCTGGACTTGGTGCCATTGATTTAGATAGCATCTTAACTACATTGAAGGAAATCGGTTACTCTGATGTTGTGTCTGTTGAATTATTCCGTCCAGAGTATTACAAGCTGGATGCAGAAGAGGCAATTAAGACTGCAAAAGAAACAACACTTAAAGTGATGTCTAAATATTACGATTTACAGACAGTATAAAGCGGCAGTACGGACAGCTTTATCACAAAAAAACCATCATTCATAGTGCGAACGCCTATGCAATGATGGTTTTTTTTTACTGTAAGAAAGTATAACTTTTCGGGCCTTGTCCGCTTTTCTTAATGGGCTACTTACATCATCCCACCTGTTTGTTTAATTCTTCTTCTTCCACCCACGCTTCTAAATTTTCACGTCCTGGAAGGTTTGGAATACTATCAGCATGGAAAACAGGATCTAATCCTTGTTTCTTTTGCGCAATGTAATCTTTTAATAGAGCTTTAGCAACTTTAGATAAGCGGGTAATGGCGTATAGGTTAACCAAAACCATACAACCCATGAAAATATCTGCTAAAGACCAAATTAATTCAGCACTGTATAATGCTCCGAATAAGACCATTGCAATTACAGCGAAACGGTATAGATAAATAGATGCTTTGCTATGTTTCATGAAGCTGATGTTTGATTCACCATAATAGTAGTTACCCATAATTGTACTTAAAGCGAATAAGAATACAGCAACTGACACAAATGTTGCAGCAGAGTCGCTAAGTCCTACGCGCAAGGATTCTTGTGTTAAAGGAATACCTGTCAGCTCAGATGTTTTATATACACCTGAAACTAAAACAATCATAGCCGTAGATGAGCAGATTACAAACGTATCTACAATTACACCTAAAGCTTGGACAAATCCTTGTTTTACTGGGTGAGTAACATCTGCGGCAGCTGCTGCGTTTGGTGCAGATCCCATACCAGCTTCGTTTGAGAATAATCCGCGACGGATCCCGTGAAGTACAGCCGCGCCCATTACACCGCCAAATAACTGTTTAAATGTGAATATGCCTTCTGAGAAAATTGCACCAAAAACACTTGGCAATATATCGTAATTGGAAATCATGATCCACAATGATAATAAAATATAAACGCCAGCTTTAATAGGTACTAAGACTGTAGAGAACTTTGCTACTGAGTGTACACCGCCAAAGATAATGAGAGCGGTAATCACACCAAGTACAATCGCAGTTGTAGTTGTGCTTATGTCAAATTCATTTTCAAGGGAAGCAGCGATTGTATTTGCTTGTACAGCATTAAAAATTAAACCAAAGGATAAAGTAAGTAAGATACTAAATGCAATTCCAAGTTTTCTGCTTCCCAAAGCTTTTTCCATATAGTAAGCAGGGCCGCCACGCCAGGAATTTCCATCTTTCACTTTGTAGACTTGAGCTAGTGTACTCTCTACAAAAGCGGAAGCAGATCCAATTAATGCGATTAGCCACATCCAAAATACTGCACCAGGGCCGCCCAATGCTACTGCTGTTGCAACACCGGCGATATTACCTGTACCTATACGAGCAGCCATCCCAATCATAAATGCTTGTAATGATGAAACAGTTTTTTTGTCTGTATCTTTATTTTTACCACTACCCCATAATAAACGAATCATTTCAGGGAAGAATCTTATCTGTAAGAAGCCTAAATTAACTGTTAAAAATAAGCCGATTGCAACTAAGAAAATTACAATTAATTTAGCCCATAAATAATCGTTAATAATCGCAATTAATTCTGTCATGAACTCATCTCCTTGTTGTAAAAGTTTTTTGCAAAAAATGCAACAGTACTGATTATAAATGGAGCTATATCATTATGTAAACTACCTAGTGCAGTACAGGCTTGGAAAGGTGATTGTCCTTACAAAAGAATGACTGGAGGAAAACCGCGGCATACTTGCAAAGTAAGCTCTTACAAATATTTTTTGTTAGAAAATATCTTAAAATTCCGAATAAAAAAGAAGGGATATGGTGTATGTGCAACTGCATCTCTGTCTTCGCCTAACTGCTCGCCAATTGGCAAGCTTTCTTTACACTGTAGGAAAGTATAAATTTCCAGTTAGAAGCTCATCAAAAAAGCCGATTTTTCGTTTCATTAGGAAAAGTCGGTTTTTTTGATGAGCTATGCGTTTTTGGCCGAGCGAGATACTAGTCGATTTCTTCGCTTTGTGTAAAATAAGCAGTAACCAACTGGTCAAGTTGTTGGAGTTCTTTTGTTTCTAAAAATGTTTGATCTGTTTTCAAGGATAAAAGGGCACTTTCAATCAGAAATTTTCTTGGGTTTTTTGAGTACAACAGTTCACTTTGAATAAAGTCCAGTAACTCGTGGCATTTAGATTGTTCTTCGTCAGAATGAAGAGCTTTTTTTAATGTCGTGATCGTTTGATCTAGTTTTTGTTGGAAAGACTGATTGAGTTTCTGACAGCTTGGCAGCCAGTTATCTAAAAACTCAGGCTGAATTAATTGTTCGCCGGTTTCTGCCACTTCATCAACCATCTTCGCCACACGATCTACAGTGTAACGGACAACCTGGTGGATGCCGGTATTTGATTCATGTGCCATCCCAAAATATTTTAGGTTATGGTGTAAAATCCCTGTAAACATGATGGCGCAATCCACCAAATAGGGCTTTTTGCTCTCCCCAAAGATGTCGATAAACCGCTCATAGATCCAGCGAACCATCCTTAACTGACTTTGTTTTATGAATTCCTTAAGTTCTGCATCGTTTGAAAAATATACCTCTTCAAAAAGAGAGATTAACTTATTTGTTCGATTCGTGTTCATTTGTAATTCAACTTGTTTCATAAAGGTTTGAATGTTACTGGGATCTTGGCCAATCAGTAATTCATTTCGCTCATGTTCCATCTTTGTGTAGATCATTTTAAAAAGAGCAATTAATAACTCATTCTTAGAAGAAAAATAATTATAAAATGTCCCCTTGGAAATGCCGCTATATTCCAATATGTCTTGAATCGACGTAGCTTGAAAACCCTTGTCAATAAATAGTTGGTGAGCCATTTTTATCACATGTTGTTTTCTGTCATTCATACTAATCACCTTTATTTCCAATTAGACTACCTGTACAAAAAATATCATACCTTATTTTTATAGTTTGCACAAACGCGGTAAATATCTGTTGCATTTGAATTGCTTTTTTTGAACCGATGGTATATGATATCGTTTGTATAGAACAACAGTATAAAATAATGAACTTAAAGTATAGGGGAGAGGAAAAATGGAACATTCGATAAAAAAGACGGATCGACCGCCTTACGGAATGCTTGCGGTCTTAATGATCGGGGCTTTTATTGCTTTTTTAAATAACACATTGTTAAATATTGCATTGCCTTCGATTATGAAGGACTTAGATGTTGATGCATCGACTGTGCAGTGGTTAACAACAGGCTATATGCTAATGAACGGTATTTTAATTCCGACTACTGCTTTTTTAATTCAAAAATACTCTGTACGCCATTTATTTTTGGCAGCTATGAGTTTCTTTACAATCGGAACCATATTGGCAGGAGCTGCCCATGTTTTTCCTTTGTTATTAGCAGGTCGTATGACTCAAGCGGTTGGTTCAGCTATCATGATGCCACTGTTGATGAATGTAATGCTAGTGAGCTTTCCAGCGGAAAAAAGAGGAACCGCAATGGGGGTATTTGGTCTAATTTTAATGGGTGCACCAGCGATTGGACCGACCTTATCAGGATGGCTTGTTGAGCATTATGATTGGAGAATGCTGTTCCACGTTGTAACTCCTGTCGCTATTGGCGTGCTATTGTTTGGTGTTTTCTTGCTGAAGGATAAAAAGGAGAAAATCGATATTCGTCTTGATGGAGTTTCGGTGTTGTTATCTAGCGTGGGCTTTGGCGGATTATTATATGGATTTAGCTCAGCAGGCAAAAAAGGATGGGATAGCCCGGAAGTATATGTGACGATTATCGTTGGTGCTATCTCGTTAGTGTTATTCATTTTGCGTCAATTCAAACAAGAGAAGCCGATGCTGAATTTTAGAATCTTTCAATACCCTATGTATGCTTTATCAGCAACCATTTCGATGGTTGTAACGATGGCCATGTTTTCGGGTATGGTGCTGACACCTATCTATGTTCAGACGATTCGCGGGATATCCCCGCTGGACGCAGGTTTGATGATGCTTCCTGGAGCTTTGATTATGGCTCTTATGTCACCTATTACCGGTAAATTATTTGATAAGTTTGGCGGGCGGGTTTTAGCTATCATCGGCTTAACACTTACAACCGTAACAAGTTACTATTTCAGCAAACTAACACTGGACACTACCTATACCCACTTGATTATTTTATACTCTGTGCGGATGCTGGGGATGTCCATGGTGATGATGCCTGTTTCGACAAACGGTTTAAATCAATTGCCTGCACGCTTCTATCCTCATGGTACTGCCATGAATAATACGTTGCAGCAGGTATCTGGCGCTATCGGTACAGCGTTACTAGTTACCATCATGTCAAATCGTACAGAAACTCATGCAAAAGAATTAGCTGCAGACGCAATGAAGCATGCGACAGGGCAGCTAACACCTGAAGCAATTGCTGGAATGAAACAGCAAATTGCTATGAAAGCTATGCTGGAAGGAGTCAATTTTGCTTTCTTTGTGACCGTCTTTATTGCAGGTCTTGCACTTGTGCTTGCTTTCTTTATCAAACGAGCAAAACAAGCGGAAGATACAATGGTAGAAAAATCATCTGAAAAACAGATGGTAAATAAATTGGCGGAGAATTAAGCAATACAGTTTACTATTCACTAATTCTATGGCCGTGTTCTAATGGTTATCAATTATCCCGTTCGTAAAAGTATGCTTTTATGGACGGGATATTTTTTTCGCACTTTAAGAAAGTATAAATTTCTAGCCGGGAGGCCATTCGACGTAGCGAGAGATTTTAGGAATAAAGTATAAGTAAGGCTACGCCTCTGTCTTCGCCCAAAGACAAGGCTCGCCAATCGGCGAGTTTTCTTTAGCAATGAGATGTTATTTTACCTATAATTAAATATGGGATAGAATAAATATAGAGTTGCTAAGAGAAAAGAGAGGGAAGAAATGAAATCAACAGTAACAATATACGATGTGGCAGAGAAGGCCGGAGTATCGATTTCAACGGTTTCTAAGGTACTCAATAATACAGGAAGTATCGCGGAGAAAACCAGACAAAAGGTTAGGGAAACGATGCGAGAGCTGAATTACCAGCCTAGTGTTGTCGCATCCGTAAAAAAACGTATCCAAACGATCGGGCTCCTCATACCTAGTATTGCAAATCCGTTTATGGCAGAAGTGGCAAGAAGTATTGAAGATCATGTGAAAAAATTCGGCTTCAGCTTGCTGGTTTGCAGCACTGACAATCATTTAGACAATGAGCTTGAATATATTTCTATACTAAAGCAAAAGTATGTAGATGGTATTATCCTTGCTACAGGATTAAACGATTATAAGGCAATAAAAGGGCTGATCAATGCTGAGATTCCTGTTGCTTTACTTTCAAGGGACGTACCTTCACTTGCTGTTGATACAGTATTGGTAGATGATTTTTTAGGGGGATATGAGGCTGTACAATACTTAATCAGCTTAGGACATCGAAAAATTGCAATGATTACTGAGAATATAAATTGGTCGGTAGTTAGAGCGAGAGTTCAGGGGTATAGACAAGCGCTTGAAGAAGCAGGACTGGAATATGATGAGAATTTGGTGCTTCTAGATAATACTACGTTGGATGCGGGAAAACAAGCGACACGAAAGCTCCTAGATTTACCTGAGCCTCCGACAGCTATTTTTGCATCAACTGAGTTTCTGGCAATTGGAGCAGTCAAAAGCGCGCGGGAGCTGGGGATACATGTTCCTAAGGATCTTTCGATTGTTGGATTTGATGATACGATCCTTGCTACTGTGTGTGACCCGCCATTAACGACAATAGCACAACCTATTCAGGAAATGGGTAAGAAGGTGGTTGAACTATTGGTTGAAGAGATTGAAGGGCCAAAGGAAATTAAACAGCGAATCGTTTTATCTCCAAAGTTAGTCGTTCGGGAATCTACTTCTCGTTGTAGGGGATAGGAATTGAGGTAAGATTTTTGCTTTCTGTTGAAGTAGTTATAGGCTATTTTGCGGGATTTTTATGTAATCGTTCTCGTTTTTGTTTAAATATTTATAAAGAGAGAATTTAGAAGGGGAAATTTTGCGATAAAAAAGGAATAGAATACATGTAACAGGTGGATAACGATAGTGAAAACAATAGTAGAAAAACTAAACCTACAAAAATATAAAAAAGTAGCGATATTGCATTTACCAGATGGCGCAGATTATTTAGCAGGGCTAACAGATTATGATACAGGGCTAATCGATAGCACATATGATCTTATTTTTGCTTTTGTGTTAAATATGGAATCTTTACAAGCCCTTGTAAACGAAGTTATTGAAAAAAATTATCTAAAGAAAAATGGCTATCTCTTTTTAGCTTATCCAAAAAAGGGAAATAAAGTGTACCCAACGTTTATTCATCGTGATGATTTATTGGGAGGGTTAGGTGCGGATGAAGATGGCTATATTGGGACAAGCAATATCAAATTTGCGCGTATGGTAGGATTAGATGATGTTTTTACAGTTGTTGGTCTAAAAGAAGATTCTCAAAATAGAAATCATACATCCACAAAAGCAAGTCAATGCGTTGACGATTATATCGCGTTGATTCCTGATGTGGAAAAGGATTTGCAGGATACTCCAGATTTGCTTGCTTTTTATCAATCACTTACTCCAGGGTATCGTAAAGATTGGGCTCGTTATGTGTATAGCGCTAAGCAAGAGGCAACAAAAGCAAAACGACGCGAGGAAATGAAAATGATTCTTGGGGCGGGCTATAAGAGCAGGGATTTATATCGTAAAGATAAATAATTACTGATTTATGAAAAAGGGGACACATTCATTAGAATATAACTGTATGGAAGCAAAAATAGGCAGCCTCTATTAGGAGACTGCCTATTTCGTATATTTTTCACCCATTGCTGTTGTCCCTAAGAAAATGGCTGAAATTGCGGCGAGGAACTTAAGGTTTGCGACAAGGGGACCGGACCTGCTAAGCAACCAGCTTGAGATCCGGTTTGTTTATTAAGCCTAAAAACATTTTGTAACTATACGCTCCCACCATTTCCATGGGAGCAGCTGTTTCAAGATAATTCCTAATTTCACACCCTTGCCAATCGGATACCGCAGCTTTGGAGCAGGAGATTTTGCTGCCTGCACAATCTGTTGAATGACTTCATCCGGGACAGGTGCCGTGTCAGCAACCTTTTTAATATGTTTTAAGATCGATTCCATTTCTTCTAAATAGGGGGAATTTGGCTTGCTTTTCACAGACTCTAATCCTTTTGACCAGATATCCGTCCGATAAGATCCCGGCTCAATTAAAACTACATAGACACCATACCTCAGCATTTCCAAGCGCAGCGATTCACTAAAGCCTTCCACTGCAAACTTTGAGGATACATAAGGTCCCATAGAAGGAAAGCCGATCCGTCCGCTAATGCTGCTAATATTAATAATCTTACCGCTTCGGCGTTCTCTCATCGATGGCAAAACAGCTTTTGTCACAGTTACTAATCCAAAGAAATTCACTTCAAATTGCTGCCGCCATTGTTCGGCAGCAATCTCCTCCGTGAATCCACCGGCAGCATAGCCTGCATTGTTCACTAACAGATCAATTCGTCCATAACTATGAATTATATCTGTAATTATAGTTTCTATTGCAGCAGAGTCGGTTACATCTAACTGAATGATTTGGATACGATTCCCCACATCTGCTTCATCAGCAGCCGCTTCTAATTTTCCCCTCTTGTCTAAGTTTCTCATAGAAGCCAGCACCTGATAGCCTTCTTTGGCAAGTGCCACACTCGTTAGCAAACCAAATCCGCTTGAAGCTCCTGTAACAAGAGCGATAGGTTGTTTGTCCAATGCTTGATTCAAGGAAATTCTCCTCCAGTTCCTCTAACTCTTTTACCTCATTCAAGTTGATATGTGATTATGTTACATAATACCTATGTCATTTAGAAGTATGATTATGCTGTCCATTCTACTACATGCATGGATGTAAATGGCAAAGTATATTCTTTTGTCTTAAAACAACTATAACATTGGTTTATATCTATTAACCTAACAAGTGTTGAACTATTAAAGGAGCAACATTGGGGATAGCTGTGACTATCAAGTGGAAGTGGGTTTTTACATTATTAAATGACTTTTACGATGCTAAGGGAATTTTACAGACTTAATTTTATAGAGGCTTTCTATAATCCTGCAATAATATACTATATGCTACTTCAATTTAAGATGTACAGTTATATGAGGATATCTTGAAAGGAGTTTATCTCATGAATATTACATCTTTTGTAGTATACTGTTTTATTATTACTTTTACACCAGGACCTACTAATATCGTCATATTATCCACGGTGCATAATTTTGGTACAAAAAAGGCGATGGAATATACGTATGGAGCAACGATTGCTTTTGGTTTATTACTTGTTATTTCTGCTATGTTAAATACTATACTTGTAACGACAATACCCAAAATTTTAATTGTGATGCAGATAATCGGAAGCTTTTATATGCTCTATCTCGCTTATCAAGTTTACAAAATGGATACATCAAAACCAACTGTAAACCAAACGGGTACGTTTATGTCAGGCTTCCTTATGCAGTTTTTAAATCCCAAAGTGGTACTATTTACAATGACTGTCATTCCTGGCTTTATTATGCCTTACTATACCGCAATGCCTGCGGTGGCAATCAGTGTTATCGCGATCACTCTTATTGGATTTTTAGCATTTATTACGTGGGTTCTTTTCGGTACAATCTTCAAGGAGTTTTTACAGAAGCATAAAAAAACTGTTAATATAATGATGGCATTATTTTTAGCCTATGCTGCAGTAATGATATGGATATAGGTAAGCTGATTAAGAGGGGAATGCAATGGATAAATTTATCTATAAAAAATCGGCAGGTATTACTGCGTTGTCAGCAAGTATTACTGATTTTACGTATAAAAAGCACGCTCACAAGGAGTATGCAATAGGTGTAACATTACGTGGTATTCAACATTATAACTTAGATGGCAGTTTACAATTATCATATCAAAATGGTGTTATGCTTTTTAATCCAGAACAGGCGCATGACGGAATGGCCCATGATGAGACAGGTCTTGATTATGTGATGTTATATATTGAGCCACAATTGTTTTTAGAGGTTATTGAACAAAAAGATATCGTACGTTTTTCAACTCCTATTGTGTATGATCATAGACTTGAACAAAAAATATTAAGTCTTTCTCATGCAATATTAAATGGAAAAGATGAGGCTTTGTGCAGTGAATTACTCTTAGCCCTCACAGATAGCCTTATTCAAACGAATCTTTCTACGGACTATAAGAAAGATAACGCTCTAATTAGAAAAGCAAAGGATATGCTTTATGCCAACTTGGAAAATGTACTTAAACTAGACGAGGTATGTAAAGAGCTTCATTTATCGAAATTTCAGTTTATCAGACTATTCAAGGCTCATACTGGAATTTCACCATACCAATACTTTCTTAACTGCAAGATAGAACGCGCAAAGCAGTTAATAGAAAAAAAGAGAGATATTTATTCAGCAGTGTCTGAATGTGGTTTTGTTGATTTATCTCACTTAAATAAACACTTTAAAAGCGTATATGGAACAACAGCATTTGAATATATGACACATTTAAATTGAGGGGGAATTTTAGGCAGACAGTATAAGTGCAACTACGCCCCTGTCTTCGCCGGTCGACGGGTTTTCTTTATCGGATTCGTTGCCTTCTCATCCATTGCGTAGCAACCCACTTTTCTCCCTTTATAACCGGTGAACCACCATGTAAAGTTAACTCATTCAGGCTAGAATCGTTGTAGAAGTATTCAAAATAGACGGCCATCCCTTTTTGTGGAGAAACAGAAAACTTTAAATGAGGGAAAACTGTTTCTCCTCCTTTTTCCACATCATCGTTTAAATACATAACTAAACTAGATAGGCGATTGTTCTCCTGCGCATCCGTTGCTGAAAAATAGTCAACATGTGGTTTATACTCTTGTCCAATTTTATACTGAAGAACATGGATACCCTCTGCATGTTCTACTGGTATATTCATAATACTTGCTACTCTCTTTTCAATTCTGGCGATGAGTTCATTTTCAGCATCTTGAAAAAACATGCCTTTACTTGTTCTCATTTCGTCTATCTTTCGTGAAGCACCAATTTTCGAACGCTGCAAACGCTCCTTTGACAGGCGAATTAATTCATCACATTCTTCATCACTTAAAACATTCCCTAAAACTACAATTAACGGTTCCGCTAATCTAGCAATTATGTTAATTTCCCTATCCTCCGTTTGTATCTTGTTGCCAACGTGATTAAAAATCGTTAATTCTTTCATAGTTGATTCTTTAGCATCCATTGTCAACTTGCATCATTCCCCTTAACAGATTTTAAAAAGAAATCCCCTATATAAAAAATTTACGCCCTCTATTATCAAAGTAGAAGAGGCTTTGTTGTATTTCAGAACGTCCTGAACCGTGAGTTCTACAGACTGTCTAGGTATCACAAGCTCGTAACGGACATTATCTATATACGGCTTGGAGATACTTTTATCTGTCTGCTATTTTAGATTTATATATGATTGGTAGCGAGCTTTTATGCTTTTTTCAGGGTAGCGTAAAATCGGATTTAAAATAGGCTAGATTTGCTATAAAAAAATACAATGTTCTATATGATATATATAAGCCCAGCCTCACCGCTTTTTGGGAATCCTTTATTTCCAAGGAAAAAAGCGAAGGTGGCGAATTTGATTTTGACCTAAATTGAGGTGTGAATCTCCGGTAAATAGTTATCCTGCAAATAAGAGGGAGGCAGTTTGATGATTGTTGTAAGTGCTTGTATGGCTGGTTTAGCTGTTCGTTATGATGGGAATTCGGCTCGCGTCGAGGGTATTGCACGATTAGTGCGTGAAGGGAAGGCTGTATTGGTCTGCCCAGAGCAGTTAGGTGGCTTTCCTACGCCTAGGCCTCCAGCAGAAATTCAAAATGGAGATGGCTATGATGTGTTAGATGGAAAAGCGAAGGTGATTAATCAGCAAGGGGAGGATGTAACGGAAGACTTTATTCAAGGCGCCCAACAGGCCTTAGAGGTTGCACAAGCGGCTGGAGCTACGAAAGCGGTGTTAAAAGAAAACAGTCCATCTTGCGGAAGCCATTTCATCTATTCTGGAAAGTTCAATGGTGAGAAGATTAGAGGAGTAGGTGTTACAACAGCCCTTTTTGAGAGAAATGGAATTGAAGTGTTGTCAGAGGATGACCTTGAGGAGCTTCTTCAGGAGTATGAAAAATAACCTTTTGAAATCTTAAACGAACACTCTGTGACAATCGTTCTAGTTCGAAACGGAAGTTTGATATTCTGAAAAAATTAGATTTATATACTAAAAACTATGTTAGATTTTCTTACATAAAGAAAGACGGAGTATGATAATTTTTTATAAGATACATACAAGAATTAGAAAACAGCAGGTGAGTGAGTGTGAGTTCTTCTTTTAAGAAGCAGATGTCACAGTTATATAATGAAGTTAATCAAGAGATTTATAGTACAGGAGTTAATAAGCAAAAAATTGATATTCTAGATAACCGCATTGTCATTTTTGCCCAGACGAGGCGTTCGCCTTTAATTTCAGTGCTGAGTGAAAGGTATCCTGAACTGACTTTATCTGTCGATGGGGCTTTAGCCATGGAATATAAACGTCGATTAAAAGAAAAGTTTGAGGATCAGTTTGGAATAAAGGTTACAACCATCATTAAGGATTATGATTCTGCAAGTGAGCATGCTTGTACGGTAATTTATCTAGAGCAGCCGCTGGGTATTTAATTCATAGTATTATTGTTGGAGAAATTTTGATTTATCATTTTTTCTTCACGGACTTGTTTTAAGGATTTAGGAGCTTAAATTTCGTTATACGTGATTTAGGAGCCGTAGATGTAGAAGGAGACCCCTTCTATTTCTGCGGCTTTTTTTTATAAAACATTCAGGAGGAGTAAACATGAATTCAAAAATATTATCGTTAGGGTTTCAGCATGTCATGGCCATGTATGCCGGAGCGATTCTTGTTCCCTTGCTTGTCGGGAGGGCGCTGCACCTTAATTCTGAGCAATTGGCTTACTTGGTTGCCATTGATTTATTAACATGTGGTATTGCGACCTTGGTGCAGGCGTGGAAAAACAAATATTTCGGGATTGGTCTACCTGTTGTTTTGGGTGCTTCATTTGTTGCTCTGTCACCAATGATTGCGATCGGATCACAATATGGTGTTTCTGCCATTTATGGATCCATTATAGTAGCAGGGCTCTTCATTCTTGTCTGTGCCCGTTATCTTGGAAAACTCGTCAAGTTCTTTCCTCCTGTTGTTACAGGAACCGTCGTCGTGATTATTGGGCTATCGCTAATTCCATCAGGGATTAGAAATATGGCGGGCGGGATGGGAAGTCCAGACTTTGGCAGCTTGAACAATTTGCTATTATCCATGGGTGTTATCGCCTTTATCCTTATCATAAATCGTTTTGTGAAAGGATATGCCCGCTCTCTTTCGGTGCTCTTAGGGATTGTTGCCGGTACAGCAGCTGCGGCAATGATGGGAAAAGTAAATTTTGCTAAGGTGTCAGAAGCTTCGTGGTTTCATATTCCTCAGCCGTTCTATTTTGGAGCTCCATCCTTCGAGGTTGGTCCGATATTGACGATGCTCATTGTAGGGTTAGTTATTATTGTTGAATCAACCGGTGTATTTCTTGCTCTAGGGAAAATTTGCGATCGCTCTATCACAAAAGACGACCTGACCCGAGGCTATCGTGCAGAAGGTTTGGCTATTGTTTTAGGAGGAATCTTTAATGCCTTTCCTTACAACACTTTTGCGCAAAATGTAGGGCTGGTTCAACTATCACGAAATAAATCAACGAACGTTGTGGTGGCAGCAGGCGGCATCCTTGTTTTTCTCGGATTAGTTCCCAAAATTGCGGCTCTTGCTACTGTTATTCCTGCTCCTGTGCTTGGCGGTGCTACCGTTGTGCTGTTTGGGATGGTCGTATCTTCAGGGATTAAAATGCTAAGTTCTGTAGACTACAACAATCAACATAACGCACTCATTATCGCTTGCTCGATTTCGTTAGGTCTAGGGGCCACTGTTGTACCTGAATTGTTCAGTCAATTGCCTTCAGCGCTGCGAATCATCGTCAGCGATGGAGTGATTACCGGAAGTCTAACTGCGATCTGTATGAACCTATTCTTTAACTTCCGGACAGTTTTATCTCCAGCATCCGTCCAGCAGGAGAAAGCTGATGCAGCACATATTTAATGAGAAAAAGATAAAGGGGTTACGATCACATGATTACTATAAATGTTTTAAATGAAATTGCGTTGTCTGAGTTTGTCGAACAGCTAAAGGATATATTCGAGCACTCTCCGTGGATAGTCCAAAGGGCAGGAGAGCTTCGTCCTTTTCGGTCTCGCGAGGATCTTTATGAACGGATGATCAGCGTTGTGAAAACAGCGAGTGACGAAGAAAAACTGGACTTAATTCGGGCCCATCCTCATTTAGGGACACGCAAAACGATGAGTTCATTTTCTCAGAGTGAACAAAAAAATGTTGGCTTGAACCAACTATCAGAAACGGAATATGAGCTTTTGTTGAATATGAATAAAGAGTACGTCCAGCGATTTGGTTTTCCTTTTATTTTAGCTGTTCGCGGAAAAAACAAAGATGAAATGTTTCAAGCGATGCAGAATCGATTGAAACATTCAAAGGAACAAGAATTTAACCAAGCTTTATCAGAAATCTATCAAATTGTTCGATTTAGAATAGAAGATCAAATTATGTAACTGAGGGTGGTAATCAGATGAAGGGACTTACTACACATATATTGGATTTAACACATGGGCATCCTGCTTCAGAGGTAGCTATCGAGCTTTACCGTTGGGAAGGATCAACTAGGCGTTTGTTAAACACCGCAACAACTAATGCGGATGGCCGATTAGACGAGCCGCTCCTCACTCTTGATCGGATGCAATCAGGGGAGTATGAACTTTTGTTTTATATCGGAGATTACTTCAGGAAAAAGGGACTGCAACTATCCGATCCTGCCTTTCTTGATAAGATAGCAGTGCGAGTTGGGATCAGTAACTCGGCATCACATTATCATGTCCCATTGCTTGTATCGCCATGGGGCTATCAGATCTATCGGGGAAGCTAGCATTTTTAATAGTTTGTTTGGCTAATAATCAGTAATATGTTGAGAGGGATGAAAAGTATGAGTCTAGAAGCTTTAAATAAACAAGTAAAAATGGATCTTTCCTATCTTGCATTCGGCAGGGAAGATTGGGTTCATCCGACCCAGCATTCTGAGGGTCACGTGTATGATGTGGTCATTGTCGGTGGCGGCCAATCTGGTTTAGGTACAGCTTTTGGTCTTCTGCGTGAACGAATATCTAATATTCTTATTATTGATGAAAATCGTGAAGGCTATGAAGGGCCATGGGTAACCTATGCCCGTATGGCGACGCTGCGTACACCGAAGCATTTGACTTCTATTGACCTTGGGGTTCCTTCTCTGACTTTTCGTTCCTGGTGGGAAGCGCAATTTGGAGAAAAGGGTTGGGAGGCTGTAGATAAAATCCCGCGAGGTGATTGGATGAACTATCTGCGCTGGTATCGGAAGGTTCTCAATCTGCCCGTTGTTAACGAAGTAAAGTTGAAGCTTATTGAGCCTATCGAAGAAGGGCTTCACCGACTGCATATTGAAGGGGCGGGAGCAACGTCCAGTGTAGTATTGGCACGCAAGGTCATTTTGGCTACTGGTATTCAGGGCGGTGGTGAATGGCATGTACCGCCGATGATTTCTGAAAAATTACCTCGTCATCTTTATGCCCACACTTCTGAAGCTATTGATTTTAAGGCGCTGAAGGGCAAGAAGATTGCTATTTTAGGTGGCGGTGCCTCAGCCTTTGATAATGCCAATTTCGCATTATCAGAAGGTGTGGCTGAGGCGCATGTGTTCGTTCGCCGCAAGGAGCTGCCGCGCATTAATCCAATTCGCCAGATGGAGGGTTCAGGCCTCATTGAACGTTTCCCCGCCCTTCCTGATGCTGATAAATATGCCGTTATCGCTCATTTCTTTAAGCATAATCAGCCCCCTACGAATGATACCTTTGCACGCGCAGCTTCATGGCCTGGCTTTAATCTGCACTTAGGTGCGCCATGGCTTAAAGTCGATACAAAAGGTGAAGGCACAGTGGTGACTACGCCTCAGGGGGAATTTACTTTTGATTTTCTAATCATTAGCACTGGTCTTGTCACCGATCCAGCCTTGCGTCCGGAGCTGAAGCTTTTCGAAAGCGATATTGCTCGCTGGGGCGATCGTTATCAGGCGCCAGCGGAAATCGCTAATCAGATGCTTGATGCGCATCCTTATCTCAGCCCCGGCTTTGCTTTCACAAGCCGCGATGAGAAGGGTAAAAAGCGTCTGCATGGGCTGTTTGCTTTTAATTATTCAGCCTTAATTAGCTGCGGTATCTCGGCCTCTGCACTTTCAGGTATGAGATATGGGATACCTAAGCTTGTGTCAGCGGTGGCAGATCAGCTTTTCCTCGATGATCGCGAAGACATTCTGGGAAACTTCTTTGCTTATAGTGAGACTGAATTTGTTGGTGAATGGACAAAAAGGAATGTGATTGAAGCTTAGCCGGCATACGTTCAATAATCACATACGGATGAGGAGCCAACGCGCAGTTTACACGGGACTAAGACGTTGTTTGAAGGTACAATTACCGGAATTTATATGAATATATCTAAATATTACTTGGAATAAGCAGGCGGGTTTAATTTCTCGCCTGCTTATTCTGTACCACTGTATGAAAGTATAAATTTCCAGATATCAGCGAATTCGACGTAGCAGGAAATGTTAGGAATACAGTGTAAGTGCAACTACGCCTCTGTCTTCGCCCAAGGGCAGGGCTCGCCAATCGGCGAGTTTTCTTTATATTTAACACCATTGCTGCCGGATCAAGAAAGCTGGTTGTTCCCCTGGATTAAAGCTTTAATTCTAAAAGCGAGCCGCAATCGTAGCGTTTCATCTGCATCTTTTACACTTCTTCCAATGATTTCTTCGCATTTTTCCAGACGATAAATGACAGTATTGCGGTGTACATATAACCGTTTTGCTGTTTCTGCTAACTCACAATGTGTTTCTAAATAAACAGATAAAGTCTGAAGCAGTAATTCATGATCCTTTTTTGGGTCATTGGCAAATGCTTGGAAGGTGTCTGTATAAAACTTTTTTAACGGATCATAAGGAACCAGTCGTAAGATTTCCGGAACTCCCTTAGGCTGATACATTTCAATGAATTTTTTTCTTCCTGACATACTGCCATAATATAAGGTATCTGTCGCTTCCTTATAGGAGATAGGAATATGAAGGAATTGCTGTGCATAATTACTAATGCCAAAGGAAATATCCTCTTGGAAGTGGGCTGCAATTTTAGTTTGTATGACCTTTAAAAGCGAAAGGAACGATTGTTCAATGTCCTTCCAGCTATCTTTTATTTGCATAAGTAAGATGTATGAATGATCAAGTGTAAAAAGGTGAATTTTTTGATGGAACAGCTGTAATTCTGACTCGATTGTATCGTAAATCAATTCTTGCTCCGATTGATATTGTATAAACGAAATATGCTTCTCCTTGTTATCTAACCTACCTACTGCACAAACATACCGTTGTTCATTTACTAACCCAAACTCTCTTCCGCGGCTAATTACTTCCTCGTTTGTAGAAAATGAACCATTAATGAAATTTGTAAAAAACTCATTTTGGAGACGTCTTGTATTTTGTTTTAATGCATTTTCTTTCATTAATTCAAATGCAATGACGTTTGTCGCTTGCTCAACAGTTAAGATAGTTGAACGGTTTGATAAAGGGATAAATCCTAATACACATAGGTAGCTGGACTGTCTATGTGTGTGAACAGGAAAAAGTGTGATTGTCTCTCGATCCCTAGTTAAGGAGAAGGTAGACATTGTTGTTTTTGAAAGCTGAAAATGATGTTCGCTTGTGAGTAATGTCTCCAATTGCTTAAAGAGAGAAGTATCATAATTATCATTGGCAGTTGCACGAAAATGATGATCTAGCAGTATAACAGGTAAGCGAATAAGCGAAGACAAACTTTCAAGGATTTTATGTACACCCTGTCCGCTGATAATAAGCTGACTAAATTGTTGATGGGCTTGCATTGCGTTATGCAGCTCATTTGTCCGAATATCAAGAATATAACTCAAGGATTTATTGATAATATCTCCCAGTGAAGTCTGGAGAGGAAGTTCTAAGAGTGGAAATTGCAGTTCATTTGCAAATGAAATAGCCGCTTCAGGTATTTCATTTAAAAAGCGCTTTGTTTTAATTCCTAACCCTGAACAGCCTTGTTTCTCCATCTCTTTAATCAGCTGTAATAATGAATCAAGATCATCTTTGAAATGAAAGGCTGTTGTTACGAGTAATTCATTTTTCTTTAGAAAATGAATGATATCGGGGGCATCCATCATGTTTACCGTATTCACTTCACGTTCAGTTCCTTGTTTTCCGGCCAGCAGGGCGGTTCCTTTAAAGATAGGAAGAGACAATAGTTCACTTAATTTCATTCTATGTTTTTCTCCTTTGTAGAATATGTTTAAGTGTATCATATTTTAATTAGAACTTTAGTTAATATAAACAAAAAAATGATGGAATGTTCTACATTTCTGTAAATGCTTTTGCTCATTATTTATTTTACAATTAGTTTAGATTTTCTGACATGTTAATATATGTAACAATTCATGATAGAAAAAGAGTTTTGAGAATAGGGGGGATTAGGTTGGGTATAGGTGAAAAGAAGCCACTCGCCTTATTCACACAAATCGAAGAGATGGTAGAGTGGTTAGCTTCCTTCGGAAAAAGTCAAAGCAATGGAGTTACACGCCAACTATATTCAAAAGAATGGCAGGCTGCCCAACAAGCAGTTGAAAAACGGATGGAAGAAGCGGGACTTCGTGCATACTATGACGATGTTGGGAATTTATTCGGCAGATTAGCTGGAAGACAAGAAAATGCCTCTACTATTTTGACAGGATCTCATATTGATACTGTTATAGATGGAGGGAAGTATGACGGAGCCTACGGGATCATTGCTAGTTTAATCGCTGTAGAATATTTATATAAGCATTACGGATTGCCCCGAAAAAATATAGAGGTCGTTTCTTTATGTGAAGAAGAGGGGAGCCGTTTCCCGATGACATATTGGGGTTCGGGAAGTATCGCCGGGATCAAATCGTTTGCAGATATTCAAGATTTGAAGGATGCAAACGGAATGCCTTTTGTGGAGGCTATGCGGCAAGCAGGGTTTGGCCAAGGGAAATACCCACAGCCAAGGCGAGATGATTTGGATTGTTTTATTGAACTGCATATAGAACAAGGAGAGGTATTAGAACGAGAAGGAAAATCCATTGGAGTTGTTAGTCATATTGTCGGACAGAGGAGATATAATGTCACAGTGATTGGAGAAAGCAACCATGCTGGTACAACACCAATGGGGTGGCGTAAAGACGCGATGCATACGGCAGCTGAACTGATTCAGGTACTCATGCAAAGAGCGAAGGAAACATCTCCTGAGCTTGTTACTACAGTAGGTCAAATGTCTGTAGAACCCAATATATCAAATGTTATTCCAAGAAAGGTAACATTTAGTATGGATATTCGTCATAGTGATGAACAGGTTCTGTTTGAATTTTGTGAAGCTGTATGTAAAGAATTTAAATTGATTACAAGCAAGCATCACACTGAATTCAGTATTTACAATTGGATGAATGAAAAGCCAGTGAAAATGTGTGAAAGGTTAAACAAAATTTCAGAGTCCATTTTAGGGAGAGAAGGAATACCGTTTAAGAAAATGACAAGCGGTGCTGGTCATGACTCCCAAGTGTTTGGACAGTTCTGTCCAACCTCTTTATTGTTTGTACCAAGTCATAAAGGAATTAGTCATTCGCCATATGAGTTTACAAGGACAGAAGATTTAGAGAAAGGTATTCAATTATTAATAAAGGTTTTATATGAGCTAGCGTACTAGGGAGGGAAAAGGAATGAAAGCTTTTCAAGAAATAAATTCACCATTACGAACAATTATGACTCCGGGACCTGTGGAGGTCGATCCAAGAGTGTTGCGTGCGATGAGTACTCCAATCCTTGGACAGTTTGACCCGGCTTTTACGCAAATGATGAATGAAACGATGGAGATGCTTCGTCAAGTGTTTCAAACAAAAAACCAATGGGCGTTTCCAATTGACGGAACATCTCGAGCTGGTCTCGAAGCTGTATTATGCAGCGTAATAGAGCCAGGGGATAAAGTGTTGATTCCTATCTTTGGTAGATTTGGATATTTATTAACAGAAATTGCTGAGCGCAATGGGGCAGAAATCCACACTATCGAATGTAAGTGGGGAGAAGTATTTGATCAAGAGGAAATCATTAATGAAATTAAAAGGGTAAAACCAAAAGTGCTTGCGATTGTCCATGGTGAAACATCAACTGGCTGTATGCAGCCACTGGACAAGATTGGGCCTGCTTGTCGGGAACTTGATGTATTATGTGTTGTCGATGCGGTCGCAACGATTGGCGGAACAGAAGTAAAGGTAGACGAATGGCAGCTCGATGCGGTGATCGGGGGAACGCAAAAATGCCTGTCTGTTCCCTCTGGTATGGCTCCTATCACGTACAATGACCGTGTGGAGCGAGTGCTTTCTGCTAGAAAGAAAGTGGAAAGAGGTGTTGCGCAGGAACAGGACAGAAGAAGTGTTCAACAGCCAATTCGCAGTAATTACTTTGATTTAAGCCAATTGCAGGACTACTGGGGACCAAGAAGATTAAATCATCACACAGAAGCGACCTCAATGCTTTACGCATTACGGGAAGGAGTGCGGATTGTTTTACAAGAGGGGCTGGAGGAACGATTTGACAGACATCGTTTGCACGAGAAGGCACTTATAGAAGGCATTAAAGCTATGGGCTTGAAATTATTTAATGATATATCTTGGAAGCTGCCAATGGTCACATGTGTTACAATTCCAGACGGCGTTGATGGAGAGTCAGTGAGAACGATGCTGCTCGAGCAGTTTGGCATAGAGATTGCCAGCTCATTTGGTCCGCTTCACGGGAAAATCTGGAGAATTGGAACGATGGGATATAGCTGCCGGAAAGAAAATATTTTATTTGTTTTGGCCGCTCTTGAGGCTGTACTGATTCGTCATAATGCATCCATTCAAATTGGAGAAGGCGTACAAGCGGCGCTGAATGTATATGAATTGCCGAATCTAGCAGTCAAGTAAAAATAAAAGTAATTGGTTTTAAATTTAAAATTGCAAAAAGATTCCGGCGGCATCCGGGATCTTTTTGCACAGAATGAACACACCCTTTTCTTCGCAATGACTTGGAAGCGATTTGAAGGCGGTTATTTTTTATATTTTTCCAAGGGTATAGTATAGAAGGTGAACTTATGAAAACGTTATTTAAAATGGAACATTGGCTTGCCGGGTTACAATGGCTGTTTTTTCTTTTCACCAATACAGTTGTAATTCCTATTACTGTAGGAGCCGCTTTTCAGCTTCCGCAAGGCAAAATTATCGCTCTCATTCAATTCTCGTTCTTTTTTACGGGGGTAGCTTGTATGTTACAAGCAGTTTTGGGACATAAACGAGCCGTGATGGAGGGACAATCCGGATTGTGGTGGGGAGTCATTTTAAGTCTTTGTTACACAGCACCTTCTCAAGGCTTGTCATTAACTGCTCTTGGGGGAAGTTTGGCTGTTGGCATTATGATTTCTGGGCTCATCACGATGCTTATCGGACTGAGCGGCCTTTCACAGCACATTTCGAAGCTGTTTACCCCTGGTGTAATGGCTGTATTTATGTTTCTGCTAGGATGCAGATTAAATATAATCTTTCTCAAGGGAATGTTAGGGATTCCTTTTGGGACTCACTCAGAATCAGCACATATTGATTTGTCCCTGTTCTTGCTATCCAGTGCTGTTGTCATTGCTGTTATTGTGTTCAGCGTTAAAGCACCTCCTGTATTGAGCAGATATTCATTGTTAATCGGAATCATTGTGGGATGGATCTTGTTTGATTTGTTGTTTAATAACAAGGAAGGCATCGATATTGCCGGAGAAATAAGCATTGAGTTATTTCCTCTTGGTGCGCCTAGTCTGGATATAGGGGTTATCGTTATAGCCATTGCTGCGGGTCTCATTAACACGTCCAATACTTTTGGAGCGCTAAAGGGTACCGATGAGATTTATAAAACAACGTCGACTGCAAAGCAATATGGAAGGTCATTTACGATCAGCGGGTTATTCGCCATTATTGCGGGATTATTTGGGATGGTTCCTTATGCTCCGTATGTATCCTCCATTGGTTTTCTGAACCAAACTAAAATTTCGGAGAGACTCCCTTTTATCATTGGCGGTGGAATGTTTATGCTAATGGGACTAATTCCGGCTATCGCGGGGGTAATGGCAAGGCTTCCTTTAAGTGTTGGAAGTGCAGTTTTATTTGTTACCTATCTACGCTTGCTGCATACATCACTTCAGTATTTTGCACAAATTCACTTAAGTACGGACAATATTTACCGTTTGGCGGCTCCGTTATTTATTGGAATTATTTTTATGTCATTTCCTTTATCTTATTTCGAAACCGTTCCTAGTGTTTTGCGACCGTTATTCAGTAATGGGTTATTAGTCGGGATTTTATTATCTCTTTTGCTAGAAAATATTCGTTTTAAATCGTTAGGTACAAGAAAAAATCAAGATCGCATGAAAGAGCTTGTTCAAGAAGGGAAGTCAATTTGAAATCACTGAAACATCGTTAAGAGGAAGCGTTATAAAAATATCGGACAAATCATATTTTACGATTCGGATAAGGAGAATGGATATGAAGCTAGCAACAGTGAAAGTAAATGGTGAAGAAACTGCTGCAATCATTTCTGATAATCAGACGATTTTGATGCAAACAATCAATGAGCTGGAGAGTAAAGATTGGAGCACGGATCTTTTTCAGATTTTACAGAAAGAGCAATTAACGGAAATAAATCTTTGGTACAAGGAAGAGGGACAAAAGAAATTGCGTCATTTTCCTCATATTTCGGATGAAAACATAAGTTATGCACCGCTTTATCGCATCCCTAGAAAAATACTAGGTGTAGGCATGAACTATCTGGAAAAAGCAATTGAGTTATCAGGTAAACCACCTGAGGAAGAACCAGTTATTTTTATGAAGCCAGATACTAGTCTGATTGGTCCTGAAGAGGTTATTAAACTGCCTTCTCAGTTCGGTAAAGTAACAGCCGAGGCAGAACTTGGGATTATTATTGGGAAAACATGCAAAAATGTGAAAGAACAGGATGCCTACAGCGTTGTAGCTGGTTTTACTACCACTTTAGATATGACTGCAAAGGATATTCATGCAAAGAATCCCCGCTATTTGCAGCGATCAAAAAGCTTTGATACTTTCTTCAGTTTTGGGCCATATTTCATAACTGCTGATGAGTTTCCTGAGATAAAGGATCTTACTGTAGAAACGGTTTTAAATGGAGAAGTGCACCATCATAACGTTGTTGCAAATATGATTTATCCGCCAGAGTGGATTGTGTCGTTTTTCTCTCACATTATGACATTATATCCAGGTGATATTATTATGACTGGTACACCTGGGTCTGTGGTGATTCGCGACGGGGATGTTGTTGAGTGTCACATTGATAGATTCAAATCCTTGCAAAACCCTGTTTCAGTATAGGGCGGAAGATATACAGTATCGAGGACAAACCAAGCGTTTTTTAAATGCTTGGTTTGTTTGCTTGCACTTTAAGAAGGTGTAATTTTTGCCTAGTTTTTTGATTTCATATTTGTTATGCACCCTTAATGTCAGATAATATAACAATTTTCATGTTTTTTAGTTAAAAGGTACAATGGAAAAATAAAAAATTCACATTTCGTCTAATGAAATAACAGAATAGAAGCGATAAAATATAAAATATAAGTAATGTTTTATTACGTAAATAAGTAATTTTATATAACATTCAGTTTTAAGGGAATCGAAAAGAAGTAGAAATCTAGTCCGGTTTTAGACTGAAAATGTATGTTGTGATTGGAATGTGCAAAAATGATTTTCATTAAAATATAATCTTATTGATAAGGAGAAATGTGCATGGAACATTTAGATGTAATTATTATAAATGGAAAGGCAGTTCTTCCTGCAGGTGTAGTGGAAACTGATATTGGCATTAAGGATGGGAAAATTGCTGTTATTAAAAAGGGGATACAGAATGAAGCGGATTTCATATGGGATGCCGAGGGCCAATATATTTTTCCGGGTATGATTGATGTGCATGTTCATTTTAGTGAACCAGGTAGAGAACATTGGGAAGGGTTCCATACAGGTTCCATGATGATGGCGGCAGGAGGGTGCACAACCTATTTTGATATGCCATTAAATGGGATTCCTTCAACAGTGAATCAAGCTGCCCTTTATGAAAAAGCAAGGTTAGGGAATGAAAAGTCTTTTGTTGATTTTAGCTTATGGGGCGGGCTTGTACCCGGAAATGAAAAGGATCTAGAGGCTCTTGCTGAATCGGGTGTGATCGGCTTTAAAGCATTTCTCTCTACAACAGGGAATAAGGAGTTTGAAGCGGTTGATGATATATCCTTGCTTAATGGGATGAAAATGATCGCTAAGCTCAACAAGGTGTTAGCTCTTCATTCAGAGAGTGCCGCTATTACAAATTGGTTAAAAGAAGAGAAGGAAAAGGAAGGAAAATGCAGCGCGGATGATTATTTAGAAACACGTCCGATTATCGCCGAAGTCGAGGCAGTAGAACGCGCCATTTACTATGCAGAGATTACGGGCTGCCCGCTTCATTTTGTGCACATTAGCTCAGCTAAGGCGATAGAAAAAATTGAACAAGCGAAGCAAAAAGGAATGAATATAACGGTTGAAACTTGTCCGCATTATTTATTATTTAACCATGAGCATTTAAGAGAATTAGGTACGATCGCTAAGTGTGCTCCGCCGCTGCGCGAACAAGAGGAGCAACAAAAATTAATTGCCCTATTAATTGATAATAAATTTGATATGATTTCTTCGGATCATTCTCCGTGTCCGTATGACTTAAAGGATCCTAATGTTTATAACTTATTCCAAGCTTGGGGTGGAATTAGCGGCGGGCAATTCTCATTGCTTTCGATGATTGAGCTTGCTTTACAGTATAATATTCCATTTGAAACAGTAGCGAAGTGGACCGCATCAGCACCCGCTGAGAGATTTGGGCTTTCAGATCGAAAGGGCAAAATTGCTGAAGGGGCAGACGCTGATTTGGCGATTATTACCTTAGAGGAATCTCATTTCGTTACGGAAGAAAACTATTATGCCAAGCATAAACAAAGCTTGTATATAGGCCATACTTTTCCGTGCAAAGTTGTTGGGACTTTTGTCAGAGGAAATGCAGTATTCAAGGATGGAAGGCTAGCAGCTCAAACTCCTGTTGGTGGCTGGCTGAAGCCTGAGGGGTGTACAGTTGTTAAATAAGCTTGCGTGTTGATAGTAAAGTGTAAAAACCTTTCTCTGAATATGGTTGGAGAAAGGTTTTTTGCATGCCGATCAGCTTCTTGTAAATAGAGGAAAGAGCTTTGTATGTGTTGTCACACTGCTGTTTCTCCTTTAGCATGCAGCTTATTTGGAATCCTAGCTGATATTGCTATGCAGGTAGTTTGGGTAGGGGTAGGTGTTTTTATAAGACTCTTTTGAAACGGCACTTAACTCATTAACGGACGTACTTTTCAAAGCGGCGGCTGAATTTAAGGAGTGGCATAAAGAAGGAAGAAAAGTAGATATCCACTCAGCATAAAGAAAAGATCTGATATTGTCTTTACCAAGTGGGTGATAGTGATATCAAGTAGCCTGATGACGGTATTCAACCAGAGTCGAAAAGAAAACCTTAGGCTTAGCCTAAGGTTCCAAAAGTTTTTTCGGCATGTATTAAAAAACTCTTCCATCAGAGGGATTTTTATGTCAAAGGAAACTAGTAGTCTAGCGTATACGACTTGGAATTGTAAGTATTACATTGTATTTGTACCTAGACATTAAGGCTGTATTGAAGGCGGTGACGAAAAAGCATCTGCTTCTGTAGGGGGATTGCATCAACGGGTTGCGATTAATTCTCGAAGATTGTCCCCTTTTTAAATTTTGAATTTTGAAATGCAAACTTTGTTAGAAGAATATATGCAATACCTGCCACTGCAACACCTATAATCCATCCTAGCTCCACCTTTATAAAGGCGGCGCCGGCACCGATGAGCATCGCGAGCAGCGCGCATGGGTTATATCCGGCAAATAGACCATTTTCCTTATACAAATCTGCAATATTTACTTTTTGTTTTCTTAATATGTAATATTCCACTAGTAAAATAGAAACAATTGGACCTAAAAATGCGGAATATACAAGAATGAACATGCCAAGACCTTTTGCTGAAGAATCCTGTACAAGCACCCAAGGGAATGAGCAAAGTGCCAGCAGTCCTGTTATGGTAACGGCAGGTTTATATTTCATTTTTGTAAGCAAAGTAATAACATAGGCTGGCGGAATGATATTGGCAACCATATTTACCGCAATCGCACCTATAACAATAAATGCGGATACGCCTACTGTGATATAAGGATTATCTACCACTATTGCAAATGCCTTTACTGGATTGGAAATGCCGGTTGCTGAAGCAAGCATCGCGCCAATTGTAAGGACGAAGCCGTATGCGATTAAAATCGGCGAGAAGTATAAAAAGCCGCGTTTTACATCGCTAATGCCAGATTTGAGCTCTCTTGAATAGTCAGCTGCGCTTAAAAAGATGGCTGCATAGTTTCCTAAGAACATCATGATGAATGAAAAGAATGGTAAGCCCCATGATCCTTCTGTATGAACCCATTTTTCCGTAATGACATCGCTGTAAGATGTTAAAAGAATACCAAATACATAGATCAGTGCTAGCATAATAACAGTAGAAGCAAGAACTTCCACCCATTTGATGGCATGAAAGCCGTATAGCGAAAGTGCGATTTGCACCACCTGAATTATGGCAAAGCAAATAGCAACATTATCAAAGGTGCCACCTGTAATTACCTTTACGATTTCATTTAAGGCAGTGCCGCCAATCCAGCTTTGAAAGCCGTACCAAATTACGGCCGGAAAGCCGCGTAAAATTGATGATATGATAGAGCCTTTCATCCCGAATGACATTCTGAGCTGTACAACATATGGTATTCCGGTTCTATATCCAACCCGGTCGTTTAAAGAAAATAACGTTGAAATGATACCGATTGCTATAGCAGCTGCGATAAATGTCTGAAAGATGTTCAATGTTGCAGTTCCTGCTACAAACAAACTAGCTCCAAGTGTCATGTTACCTAAATTAACACCGTCCCCAATCCACATAAACATATAGGATATCGGGCCTACTGACCTGCTCTCTTTCGTTTTTGGCTGTAATGATTGATCCACACCTACAGTATAGTGAACCTGAGTCTCTTCCATAACTTGATTTGCTAAATTCGTAGACATTGTGCATCTAACCCCTTTTTATTAATGGTAAAATAACAGGGACATATACTAAACAATGTATCCCTGAGTGTATAAACAGTAGCGTATGTAACTATTAACATTGAGCTCATGCGATGCTTTTGCTGTACCAATCTCCCTCTGATTCTAGAAAATAAGTTTTTTGAATGACTGCCAATAATAAATATGAAACATTTTGTAACAATCGATCGTTCGTGTTATATAATGCATCTTTTTGTGTAATGAAACTTAACATAAATTTAGTTTATAGGATGTTTCTTTAAGAGTCATTGGAAGAAATGTGAATTTTTTGAGTTTTTATTTGTACTTTCTAACTAAAAGTATATAAGCATCAAAGTGGAATGTTTCTCCTAGCATCGTTTTAGGAAGGAAAAAGTCGAGTGTTTTCGTGGAAATGCGTCACTGTCTTTATAGTTAAGAAGCAATTTATAGTAGTTGATGAAAAGTAATTTTATATAATGTTACTTAAGTGAAAAGACTAGGCTCCTTGTATTGTAAGGAGTAGTGTTATTTTAGGAGGTTCCTTCTTAAAGGAGATCTGTATGTGGTTTCCATCTCAGTAAAGTTCAAGATTTGTGCCAGGGATTAAAAAATGTTAGAAATTCTTACAAAAAGAAGGATTTTTTTCACAATGCTTATCAAAAAAATAGCTAAGAAGAATACTTGCTTAAGCAATATGAAAAGAGGAATCAATGGGGGAGCAGCAAGGGATGGCTATGGCTATTTGCCATCCTGATTGTCCGAGGACAGTAGAGAAGGTTGCTCGCCTTGTACATCACCAAATAAACTCAGCTGGTAATACGCGTTTTGTTTATCGAGTAGATCAGAAGCTGTAATGCCAATAAGACGTATGAGGAATTTAAGATGGTACATAGATAGGGTAAAAAGTTCTTATACTTCTCCCGTCACGGCTTCTAGATAGCTCAAGTTTATAATGTACCCCATTGATTACAGCATCCTCAGCAGCAGATTCTTGAGAGGCAGCTCGTACAGCTCCTAATGCTAAAATACCCTCAGCACTTACGCCAACAAAAAAGCCGCAGTTCTTTTTAATCAATTTAACGAAACGATTTTTTTGATAATCAAAGGCCTTTAAGTGATATCCAACTGTAATGACATCCAGTGTATTGCAAATTTGTTCAGAGGGAACTGAACAATTCATTACAATT
This sequence comes from Ectobacillus funiculus, assembly GCF_004138295.1. Taxonomy (GTDB): domain Bacteria; phylum Bacillota; class Bacilli; order Bacillales; family Bacillaceae_G; genus Ectobacillus; species Ectobacillus funiculus. The sequence continues at coordinate 32,678 of NZ_SCFM01000002.1, forward strand.
TGATCTTGACGATGTTCATTTATGTCTGCGTTATCTTCAAGCCAATACTTGTACCAAAAATGATGTCCTACGAGCCTTTTACTTTGCTGTTCCCCAATAAATACATGCTCGAATCCTGATAAATCTTTCCCGTTCTCTGAATTGAATTGTCGGAACCATAAGTCATGTAAATATGTATACCATTGTAATTCGCTAAATTTCCGATTGGATTTTTCCTCAATAAATTGCTTTGCTATTCTACTAGGAAAAGATTGAATGGCCATTTTTAAAAAGTCTTCCACTTCTACTAATTCGTTTATTGTGTTTTTCTCTTTGTTTTTTTGATTTAATGCATAGTTATTAAAAAGCTTTTCTACTAATTGATAGCTGCTTCTTTTTTCTTCAGGTATATACACTTCCTTTAGAATATGGTGTTCTGGACGGCAATTTTTTGTATTCACAACAACGTATCCTCGGGATTTATCTTTATCCTCACTGCTTGAAATCGGTCTTATCCCGTTGCCTTCCATATCTGCATCCCAAATGGCCTGATAAATATTCATATCGATCCCTCCCTAAGCATATAGTCGGGCGAATAGTAGATAGAACATGGTTAATATAATTTACTAAACCTACGCCTTATATTCTTATTTCAAAATATGAAAACTAACTTCCTTGTGATTTTTTCAAAATTTGCAGATGATTCAACCTATTGACAAATGAATTGGAGCAGGCTGCTCAGCATCTTTGAAAGAAGTGTTTAAGCGAAAATCTGTTCACTCAAGCTTAGAGAAGACATATGTATAAGTAAAATTTGAATTAACTTAACAAAACAACATTGTTTGACGCCTTATGCAGGGTCTCTATCCGCTGTGGAGACCTGTAATTAAAAGATGTTGGACTGCTATGAAAAGTTTTTCAAAAGGAAAGAGTTTTACTATTGATTTCATACCTAATACCTGTATAGTGTATATAAAGATGTTTATCACAACAAATGAGGTGATATAGATGGAGCATTGTGAAGATAGCGGCCTAGATGAAAAGATGGTTCCGAGAACAGAGGGAGAAATTGAAAGTCTCATTAAACGCTTGAAACGTATTGAAGGGCAAGTGCGCGGTGTGCAAAAAATGGTGGAGGATAACCGTTATTGTGTAGATATCCTAGTTCAGATTTCAGCGATTAACGCCGCATTAAATAAAGTAGGGTTCAATTTATTGGAGCGCCATACGAAGCATTGTGTGTCTAAGGCTGTTCGTGAAGGAAATGGAGAAGATTCTATTCAAGAGTTGATGAACGTGATTAAACAGTTTTCCAAATAAAGAAGAATATTTCAAGTAAAAAGAGGTGATGTTGTAATTGAATCACCTCTTTTTCGCATACTACAAGGTAGGACTTCTTGTCGAGGATAAAATAACACTATGTTATGAGTAAAGATGTCGGCCGCAGCGTAAAAACATGAAAAAATAGTTAAATGCCCTATTGCATACTTTAGGGGGGTATAGTATATTGTAATCAAGAAGAGCAAATAAGCATGAACCGATATACGAATATGATCGAGTCAACGGGTCCTGTAGTATCGTCGGTAAATGTATGAAAATAAGGGAGGAACTTTATAATGGAAAAGGTAATTTTACAAGTAGGCGGAATGTCTTGTGGTCATTGTGTAAATGCAATTGAGGGAAGCGTTGGGAAGTTAAGCGGTGTTCATAATGTGAACGTAAACTTGGCTAAGGGAACGGTTGCGGTAGAATTCGAGCCGAGTACGGTAACATTGACAGCAATTAAGGAAGAAATTGATGATCAAGGGTATGAATTAGCATAAAGCGTGCGTAACTGCACGCTTTTTTTGAAAAAACGACATACCCTACACAGGTATATGGAGGGAATGGATATGAGCAGTACCGAACAGGAGGTAAGCCTGCAGATTGAAGGCATGACATGTGCCGCATGTGCCAGCCGCATTGAAAAAGGGCTCAAAAAAGTGCCAGGTGTGGTGGAAGCAAATGTGAATTTTGCGTTGGAAAAATCCAATGTTAGATTCAATCCGGCAGCCACTAATATAGAAGAGCTGCAGAAAAAGGTAGAAGCTCTCGGCTACCATGTTAGAAATGAGAAGGCAGAACTGGACATCACGGGTATGACGTGTGCGGCTTGTGCAACTCGAATTGAGAAAGGGCTTAACAAGCTGCCGGGCGTGACTAAGGCAACTGTCAACTTGGCACTGGAAACGGCTGCAGTCGAGTATAATCCATCAGAGGTTGGAACAATTGAAATGGTCCAGCGAGTAGAAAAGCTTGGGTATGGAGCAACAGTAAAAGGCGACAAAACGGTAGATATCGCCCAGCAACGCCAGCAAGAGCTTGACGCACAAACAGGAAAGTTTTTATTTTCGCTTATTTTGAGCGTACCTTTACTATGGGCAATGGTAAGTCATTTTTCTTTTACATCTTTTATTCCGCTGCCTGATATGCTCATAAACCCTTGGGTGCAGCTCGCACTTGCTACACCGGTTCAGTTTATAGTAGGAAAGCAATTTTATATAGGAGCTTATAAAGCATTACGGAACAAAAGCGCCAACATGGATGTTCTTGTGGCACTTGGCACGAGCGCAGCATACTTTTATAGCTTATACTTAACGATTTTATCCATCGGCTCTGCCGCGCATATGGTGGAATTGTACTATGAAACAAGTGCGGTTCTTATTACACTCATTCTTCTGGGAAAGCTGTTTGAGGCGAGAGCAAAAGGCCGTTCGTCTGAAGCGATTAAGAAATTGATGGGACTGCAAGCGAAAACGGCAACAGTTTTACGTAAGGAGCAAGAAATAGAAATTCCGTTTGAACAGGTTCAGGTCGGGGACATTGTGTATGTAAAACCAGGGGAAAAGGTGCCGGTTGACGGTGTTATCACGGAGGGGCGCTCCGCTCTTGATGAGTCCATGCTGACTGGAGAGAGTGTTCCTGTTGATAAAGCAGTAGGAGATGCTGTTATTGGAGCAACGGTTAATAAAAATGGATTTCTGAAAATCAAGGCGACAAAGGTAGGTCGTGATACGGCGTTAGCGCAAATCATTAAGGTGGTAGAAGAGGCGCAAGGATCAAAAGCACCGATTCAGCGATTGGCAGATCAGATTTCCGGGATTTTTGTTCCGATTGTTGTTGGAATTGCAATCCTCACTTTTTTTACATGGTATGTATGGGTAAGTCCAGGAGAGTTTGCGGTTGCGCTAGAGAAGCTAATAGCAGTGCTGGTGATTGCCTGCCCGTGCGCACTCGGATTAGCGACGCCAACGTCTATTATGGCAGGATCCGGACGGGCGGCAGAGTTCGGCATCCTGTTTAAAGGCGGCGAGCATTTGGAAATGACACATCAGCTGGATACTGTCATTTTAGATAAAACAGGAACTGTTACAAATGGTACGCCTGAGCTGACAGATGTGATTATTGCAGAGGGTTTTCACGAAGCAGAGGTTTTGAGCTTAGTAGGGTCTGCAGAAAAGCAATCTGAGCATCCGTTGGCGCAGGCGATTGTAGAAGGAATTAGAAAGAGAAACATTGCGTATAAGACAGTTGCTGCTTTTGAAGCTATTCCAGGCTATGGGGTGCAGGCTACGGTAGAGGGGCGGACAGTTATGATTGGCACCCGCAAGCTCTTGAGAAATAATCATATTACCATGGAACATGCAGAAAACAAAATGGAGCAGCTGGAGTGTCAAGGGAAAACAGTCATGTTAGTAGCAATTGATGACCGGTATGCGGGAATTATCGCAGTGGCTGATACTGTTAAACAAACATCCAAAGAGGCAGTCGCACGATTAAGAGAAATGGGCTTGGATGTTATCATGATCACCGGTGACAACAAACAAACAGCGCAGGCGATCGCACAACAGGTTGGCATTGAGAAGGTAATTGCAGAGGTGCTGCCGGAAGGAAAGGCGGCAGAAGTAAAGAAACTGCAGGAGCAAGGGGAAAAAGTTGCAATGGTCGGAGACGGGATTAATGATGCACCAGCTTTGGCGCTTGCTGACATTGGCATGGCCATCGGAACTGGAACGGATGTGGCGATGGAAGCGGCGGATCTTACGCTTATGAGAGGTGATTTGAACAGTATTGCTGATGCGATTTTTATGAGCAAGAGAACCATTCGCAATATTAAACAAAACTTATTCTGGGCGTTTGCTTACAATGCTCTGGGCATCCCGATAGCAGCTTTAGGATTTTTGGCACCATGGGTAGCGGGGGCTGCCATGGCATTTAGTTCTGTATCAGTTGTACTCAATGCGCTGCGTCTGCAACGAGTAAAGCTATAAGGAGGAGCAAAGAATGAAAAAATGGCTGATATCGGCAATTGTCTATCTCCTCATTGTCATCGGGGGGTATGCTGCCTGGAAGAGTATAAGCGGGGAGGATGCGGCTTCAGAGCAGGGGGAGCATTCACAGCAGCATGCGGCAACAGCAGCAGATGAGCATGCACATGAAGGTCATGATGACCCGCAACAGCAAGTGAGTGAAGTAAAGTCTACGGTAGAATATAAGGACGGTACATTATACATTGGATTAACAGACAGTGCCAATCAACCGGTAAATGACCTAGAAATCAACCATGAGAAGCTAATGCATTTTATTATTGTAAGCGAGGACCTCCAGCAGTATTATCACGTGCACCCAACAAAGGCAGGAGACGGCAAGTTTGAAGTAGCGCTTCCGTTACAGGAAGGAACATATAAAGCATTTATTGACATTAAGCCAAAAGATTTAAACTATCAGGTGGAGCCGGTTGTTGTGCAGGTTGGAGATGCAGCGGAGCATCATCATGAAACGGCATTGACACCTGAAACACAGTTCACAAAAACAATAGCTGGAAAAACACTGACAATGGAGCCTGATTCCTTCAAGGCAGGGGAACCTATTACACTCTCCTTCTCCTTTGCAGATGGAACAGTGCCGGAGCCATATTTAGGAGCTTTGGGACATGTAGTGATTTTAGATGAGCATGGTGAAACATATGTCCATGTCCATCCTGCTTCCCAGACAGACACAAAATTTGAAACAACATTCGCTAAGCCCGGTGTATATAAAATATGGGCTGAGTTTCAGTTCCAAGGGAAAGTGATCACTTATCCATTTACAGTAAAAGTTGAATCCTAAAAATTTATATAAAATTAGGATATAATTAGCAAGGGAAGGTTTATTTAGTAGCGGCTTCTAATAGCCCTTCGATTAATAAAGATAAGTATTCTTCTCTTTATATACTCTGAATCATAGGCAAACAGCCTATGATTTTTTTCATACTTTCAGAAAGGATAAATTTCTAGCCAGGAAACCATTCGACGTAGCGAGAAATTTTAAGAATAAAGTATATTTAACTTTAGGGCGTGGGGATGAAAAAAGGAAACTATTTCTTTTGTATTGGAGGAGAAAAAATAAAATGAAAAGACAGTATGATCTCGATTGGATTCGTGTATTAGCTACACTTGCCGTTTTCCTTTATCATTGTTTGATGTTTTTTAATCCGTGGCCATGGCATGTAAAAAATAATGAAACTGACCCTACCTACATTACAGCCATTTCCTTGTTCATGAGCTCGTGGCTAATGCCGATTTTCTTTGCAGTGTCAGGAATCAACTCCTACCATGCGCTTCAGAAAAAGACGGGAAAGCAATATGTAAAGGAAAGAATGGTCCGGCTAGGAATTCCTCTTGTATTTGGGGTCATGATTTTAACGCCTCCACAAGTATATATGGAACGGGTAAGTCATGAGCAATATACAGGGGCATTTTTGACATGGCTCCCGCAGTATTTTGATGGTGTCTATCTGGACATAGGTGGAACCGGGAATTTTGCCTTCGTCGGACTGCATCTATGGTATCTTTTGGTGCTCTTAATATTCAGCTTGTTTACGCTGCCGCTCTTTCTTAAAAAGAAGCCTTCCGTTTCAAGGGAGATTAAAGTGCTGCATCTTTTTCTATTATCAATTCCTTTGATGATAGTATCCGTACTAGTGGATACTGTGAGACTAGGGGGATGGGATATCACCTTCTATTTAGTTATTTTTTTATACGGGTATTTTTTCTTGACCAAGGAATCCTTCAAGACAGCCATTCACAAGATGCTCCCTGTTAACATCATGGTATCCATTCTGACGACTATCATTTTTATGTATGGTTTCATGGCAGGTATGTCTTCCTCAGGAGAGGTGTTATCTATCTTGCTAGCCGTAGTAAAGGCTCTAAATTGTTGGAGTTGGCTGCTAGTCATTTTTGCAGTGGGGGATCGCTATCTGTCGGTTTCAAATAGGTGGTTGAAATATGGAAATCAAGCTTCCATGCCATTTTATGTTCTTCACCAGCCTGTTATTGTTCTGCTAGGCTTTTTGATAGCGGGTGTTTCATGGTCGATCCCGCTTAAGTTGATATTCTTAATTGTGGCTGCATTTTTAATTATTATGGTCCTGTATGAATTTCTTATTGCGCGGGTATCTATTTTTCGAGTTTTATTTGGTATGAAAGGGAATGGGGGAAAAGTACCTAGAGGTGGTTCGGTATTGCGAAATCATATTAAAATGTAAGGATAGCAAAAAAGTGGATAGGTCTCAATAGACATATCCACTTTTTTTGTGTATCCATTCTTTCATTCAAGACGCGATTACAGATAAGTAGAAGGTAGGGGTAGTTTACCTTTACAAGATTCCTGCTAATGAATATCAGCTATCATAATGGTGTAGTAGCTTTTATTACCTCCAATAGAAGTCCGAGCATAAAACCGCAAATGGCTCCGTTCACTCGAATCCACTGTAGATCTTTTCCTGCACCATTTTCTATCATAGCGATAAGGGTTTGATCATCAAGTGCATCCAAGTTTTCTCGGACCAGCTTGCCTATTTTTGAATGGTTGGCTTCAACAAACTGGATAACTTGCTTCTGTAACCAGTTTTCTATAGCACCCATATGTACTGGATTTTCTTTTGTGTTATTTAATAAACGTGTTAAGAAGGGTAGAAGATGCATGTCAACAAACTCACCGTCTTTAATCGAGAATAATGCTTGTTGCTGCATCTGCTCAAGAGTTTTGGTTATTTGCTCGGTGGCATCCCAATTTTCAATAAGATGTTCCTTCCAATCTTCCAGTTCTTTGATAAATGTTGTATTCTCATGAACTTTTTTTAGCTCTGTACGGATTTGTTCGAGCAGCGCCTGTCGGTTTTTATTATCTGTTTCTTGCAAACCATCGATTCCCCTAAGAATAAAATCTTGTATGATACCGCCGAGTTTGTTTTCGTCTACTACATTTATAAAGGATTTTACTGCAAATTGTAAGAACCCATCCAGCTCTATACGGTCTATTGCCTTGATTGCCGTACTGCCAAGTTCATTACGAACACTATCCTTTTCTGCCCATCCTTTAGCCTTCATAAGAATGTAATTCAGAGCTTTCTCATCATAGCTATGAGCGAGTACTTGATTGATTACAGATTGTAGCAAAGCACTGGTATGGATTGAATATAGATACTTTTTAATTTCTTTCTCTACAAAAGAAGCGATCTTATTTATATTGACACGACGAATTGCATGTTCGATGACTGTAGTGATTCCTCGTTTCACTGAATCAGAATGCAGTTCCTTTTCGATAATCAGGAATATCTTTTCTGTCAAATGGATTTCTTTCATCTTATCAGTGATACTTGTTTTTGTAAGCCATTTATTTTCAAGCATGGAGACGAGCCCTTCCGTAAGCTTCTGTCGGTTTTTAGTTAACAGGGCTGTATGTGGAATGGGCAAGTTCATTGGATGCCGGAATAATGCAGTGACTGCAAACCAGTCAGCCAACCCTCCTACTAGTCCCGCTTCGAACCCGCCTTGTAGGATCGTTCCTGCCAGTGAGTCATGAAACAGCGACGTTATAATAAAACCAGTTCCCATAATTGCCAATGAAAAGCTGGCTACGTATCTTGATCGTGTTGCCATTGTAGTCCCTCATCTCTTTGTAATCTATCTTTAATGATAATTAAACAATATAAAATGATGAAGGATTTTTCAAGTTTAAAACTCCTTATCCTAATCGTTTAAACAAGGATATAAATCAAAATACAAGCGACTCCCTGACATAGAAGGACAAACATCTAAATAAAATGAAAGAAGGAAATCAATGATTCTTAAGCTTTTTAAGGGGGTGAGCAAGATATCGCAAGTTGGAATTTTTGACTTACATACCCGGGCAACTTTTCAGGCGCTTGTTCATGCGATTATCCCAGATACTCTTTGGATTACAACATTGGGAGCTGCACAGGCCGTAGCGATACTCGATTTAAAGGTTTATGAATATATCATTTGGACATTGGATCATTCTCTAACTATTCCCATAAAACAGCAGCTAAATCTAATTAATACATCAATGGCAAAAGCAACAGCACAATTGCTAGATGCTGCAGCCACTCAATTCATTTGGTCAGGTCAGATAAAATATCCTCTCAATGCTTGGGCATTTCTTGGGGGCGGATCATTTGCAGCCCTTTTGCCAGGTGATCGATTAAGAACAATTGCTCTGTTGGAGCAGCTTAAAATTGCCCTTGAAAGCTTACCTGTACCTTATCAAAATAACCCGGGGCTTATTCGTAATATGATGGACGTACTGAGCCAGCTTACCCTGTTTGGTTATTATTCAGAATGGAGCGCGTATGGAATAACACGTCTGTTGCCGCCTGATTATAGGCGGATGGAGCAGTTTCCGATTGGCTGGATTCAATCTGGATATCCGGGGCCGGCTTTTGGATATCGTGACTTTCGTGGATTCTTAGTAGAGTTTCCGCACAGGGAGGGAAGTTCATAATGGAGGATCAGGATGTGATCGTAATTGGAGCGGGAGGTGGTGGTGCCATCATCGCAAAAGAACTTGGGGAGATGGGATTAAAAGTTTTGGTCCTAGAAGCAGGTCCGTGGTATGGAAACAAAAAATGGCTGCATCCAAATCGACAGCCAGGAGCCAGAACCAGCTCGAACGCAGATGATTTGGATGTAATCCTTTATAAACAATTATTAAACAAATATGAAGCTAACATGGATGATTTGATTTCGGGCAGGTTTCGCTGGGGACCTGCAGATCGCAGCCGCCCTCCATGGTTTCGGCAGATGCTGCAGAAACAGATTATTTGGCAAAGCTCTGGTGTAGGAGGAACGACACAACATTATACGGCAAATTCCCCCCGGGCCTTTCCATTAGCTATTGACAATGTATGGCCCCTCTCTTATCAAGAACTAGTTCCTTATTACGAAAAGGTTGAAGCCACATTGCCAGTTAACTTCGCACCGACAACCGCAAAAGAGGAGTTATTCTATTATGGGGCGAAAAAGGCAGGGTGGCAGCTGATTCCTACACTGGATGTGACAATACCAGGCTTTCGTCCCCAGCCCAATGCGATTTTGCCTCCTAATGAGAACCTTACAAATATGAACGTTTCCCTGGAGCAGTTATCCTGGATGAAAGGTTGTACTCTCGCAGGACATTGTATCAATGGTTGCCCACATGGTCCCTCGGTGGATAGTATTGCGAAGCGTTCAACAGATGTTAGTTATGTTCCGCTTGCTTTAAGGACAGGTAATGTCACAATAAGACCAAATGCTTTTACTATAAAAATAATAACAGATACAACCTCCGCTTCTGAAGGATTACGTGCTAGGGGGGTACAAATAAGGGATACATGGACGGGAGCACAGGAAGAGTTACAAGCAGAGGTCGTAGTGATGGCCGCTGGCAGCATTGAGAGCCCGCGCCTTTGGTTAAATTCAGCGCTGCCTCACAATCCATGGGTTGGAAAAGGACTGACTAATCATTATATGGATTGGGTATCTGGGATATTTGCTGAAAAGGATTTACATGCAATCTTGGGGAGTTCAGATATGAACCCTTTTGTTGGTCATACATGTGGGGCAAGATTAGATTACCCTGGATTAGGGACTGTGCAAACAGTTGGGATGAGCCCGGGATTAACCGCTTCTCTTTCTTATGGTATGAGTGAATCTGGATCTTATCTCTCACATTCACCCAGCCCGAATGACCTGTGGGATGCACGTGGCCGTATTGTTGGCCAGAAATTAAGCGAAGTCATGGCAGACTATCGTAGAACATTACAGATACTAATAACTACTGATGATGAAGTCGATCCACGAAATGGAATTACGCTCCACCCCTCTATTAGCGATGAACACGGGTTTGTTCCTTTCGTGAAATATACACCTACTGAACGATCTAGAAGGAAACGGAGCAAGCTGTTTCAGATAACAGCTGATATTTTGCGAAAAGCGGGAGCGAAACAAATCATTTGGTCTGATTGGCCGGCTGGTGTAATGATTCACATGGAAAGTACAATGCGAATGGGTTTTGTCGTTAATCAGGATTGCGAAGCATACCAGGTAAAACGGTTATACATCTCTGATAATAGTGTACATTACAATAGCTTAGGCGGTTCGAATCCAACTCTTACGACACAGGCACTGGCTACCCGTACAGCGGAAAAGTTGTTTGGAAAATACTTCAATTAGTATTTTTAATAAGCAAATGGTAAAGATACTACTATAATAAATCATATATATAGTCTGGTGGGATTTTTAGAGATGAAACTATTTGAAGTAATTCATGATGCTTTTGAGCCATTTATGGACGGTGAGAAAAAACCATTGAATGTAATGGAAGTTACAAACCTATGGTTTTTTCTTTTAGCAACAGAAACTACAATGCGCAATGAAGAACTAGGCTGCAATCTTGCTCAAGATGTTGAATTGAAGCAAATATTAACGGATATAAAAGAAAACGTACATACCCCAATTAGAAATGAAATTAGCGAATTTCTAAAAAAAGAAGGGGTTCCGCTTCCGCAAACAACTCCGGAAAAACCCGTTGGCGATTACCGAGATATACCAGAGGGCGCCAAATTAAACGATGAGGAACTTGCTAATTTAATGTCCTATAATTTAGCTCAGGGAGTTGCTTATGCTGCTAGGGGACTTACTGAATCAATTCGGGCGGATGTTAGTTTAATGTTCTCTAAAATTATCATGAAAAAGACGATGGCTGGTTTAACATTAAAACAATATTTAGAACGACATGAATGGCTGCGCATTCCTCCTTACTACAAACAATAAATGCTGATGATCCTCGGGTGTATAAGTTAGTTTTTATCGAGAATCGCCGTTTGACCGTACTGTAAGTAGGTACGGTTTTTATGCTAATATGGAATAGTAGCAATACATAACAAAGTAGTTAACAGGACTCCTGATGCTGCAAAATAAGGATCAGCACCATATTTATTGGGAATAGGGAGAAAGCGTTGGGAAGACGGTACCCCAGAAACTCATACGGCAATAATAAGTAGTAAGACTGGAACAGGCAAAGTAACAAAAGGAAATAATAAAGGGATGACCAGAAGATTTGCGGAGTTTCTGTTTGTTTTAAGGAAAGTATTGTTTGAAAACGATTTCTTTGGTATGTTTTAAATATAAGTTTACTAAAATTATATAAAAAACAGTAAATTAATGGAGTAGATGATTAAGATGGCAACGATAAAAGATATTGCAGAACAGGCCAATGTTTCCACTGCAACGGTATCAAGGATTTTAAATAATGATCCATCCCTTTCGGTTTCAGGGAACACAAGGAAAAAAGTGTTGGAAGTAGTGAGTGAATTAAATTATCAGCCGGTGAAAAGAAATAAAGCGAAATCAGTTAAGGCAAAAGAGTCTTCTAATATCGGCTTAGTGTTGGCCAATGATGAAGCAATTGATCCTTATTTTATGTCCATTAGGAAGGGGATTGAAAGTATATGTAATGAATACTCATTAAGCATTGCCTCTGTTTTTAATATTGGTAAGAGTCATTTTTCATCTGCCATTATGGCTGACTTGGAAGGTCTCATTGTTCTTGGTGATGTGAATATTAAAGAGCTGCAACAGGTTTATAATAAGAATAATAACATTGTATTTGTGGATTTTTTACCGGAAAAAGAGAATTGCGATGTAGTTATCGCAGATTTTGAAACGGCAACATGTGAGATTATGAACTATTTGTTTAGTCAGGGGCATAGTCGAATTGCGTATATAGGCGGAAAAGGATTAATCAGAAGCATTCATAATGGAAGAATGATAGAGAAAGAAGATATCCGGAAAAGTACCTACGAGCGTATTATGAAAGAAAAAGGATTGTATCAATCAGAACACATCCTTCTAGGGGAGTTTGGCCCAATGAGTGGATATACATTAATGAAAAAATTAATGGAACAGGAATCTTTACCTACTGCGCTCGTCGTTGCGAGTGATCCGATGGCGATAGGGGTAATTCGGGCATTACATGAAGCTGGTATCAAAGTTCCAGAAGATATTTCAGTTATTAGTTTTGATGATATCGAAGCTTCAGCCTTTTTAAACCCAACGCTTTCTACAGTCAAGATCCCGACTGAGGAAATGGGGAAAACTTCAGTTAAGCTTTTGTATGATCGCTTAAAAAGCGGGAGAGAAGTACCTTTAAAGGTTACTTTGCCAACGGAACTCGTTTTAAGGGATAGTACAGGTCCCAAAGCTTGATATATTTTTGTTTAAAAAATGGATAAAATACGAGAAGACCTTTTCTGACATGTAACAAAGAGAGGGTCTTCTTTTTTAACTTGAAGAATGTTAGTTGCACGAAGGGTATATCAGGTTATGTTTAGTAAAATAAAAGTTAATTTATAATTATTTTACTAGTTATATCAGAGTTATTTACAGGTAAATATTCTTTTTTAGTGAAAAAATAGATAAAACATATTGAATGTATGCGCTATTTTTGGTAAAGTTGTTTTAGTAAAGTTTATGAATTTTAACTAGTTATATTGGTGTAAACGTTTTACTAAGGAGAATGAAATATTAGTTAAAGGGGCAGATTGAAGTGGTAAAACTTAATAAGAATTATTGGTTGTTTGGGGTCTTCTTTCTTCTTTATTTCTTTATTTGGGCAGCATGTACGATGTTTTTGTCTTTATGGCTGACAAATGTGGGCGGTTTGAGCTCTACAAAGACAGGTATTATATTCTCAGCCATATCCATCGCAGCTATTTGTTATCAGCCATTTTTTGGAATCCTTGCAGATAAGCTAGGCTTAAAAAAGAACTTACTCTGGTTTTTTATTTTTCTGTTAGTTTTTATTGGGCCATTCTTCATTTATGTATTTCCGGCATTGTTAAAGACAAATATTATTTTGGCGGCTATCGTTGGAGGCGCTTACCTCGGAGCTATCTTTAATGGCGGGGTAGGAGCGATTGAAGCGTATATAGAGAAAGTGAGTCATGCGAATCATTTTGAATATGGACGAGTTAGAGTATTTGGGAACATAGGTGCTGCAACGAGTACTTTTGTAACCGGTCATTTATTCAATACGAATCCTCATTTAGTCTTCTGGATCAGTACGATTGCGGCTATTTTATTAGCAGTAATTTTTAGTTTTGCGAAAATGGATGAATCAAGTTCTGAAGCAGTGCAGCATCAAAATGAACAATCAGTACCAAAAGGATCAACTCTAGCTCTTTTCAAAAATAAGAAATTCTGGTTTTTTACCTTATACGTTCTTGGAGTTGGCTGTGTATATGATGTATATGATCAACAATTCCCAGTATATTTTACACATTTCTTTTCCTCAGCAGATAAGGGTACAGAAATTTTTGGTAACCTTGTTACCTTACAAATTTTCCTTGAAGCGATTGTTATGATTTTAGCACCATTTATTATTAATAAAATTGGCGCAAAAAATGCCCTTATCTATGCTGGATTTATCATGTCGTTCAGAATTTTAGGATCAAGCTTTGCAGACGGGCCTGTTGCCATTAGTTTATTAAAACTAATGCATGCGGCAGAGGTGCCAATTTTGCTAGTAGCCGTCTTTAAGTATATTTCAGCGAATTTTGATATGAGATTATCAGCAACTATTTATCTTATTGGCTTTCAGTTTTCAAAACAAGTAGGGTCGATTTTCTTATCAACTATCGCGGGAAATATGTATGATACAGTAGGCTTTAAAAGTGCTTACCTGTTATTAGGTTCGGTTGCTTTCATCTTTACAGTGATTTCAATGTTTACATTAGCAGGAAAAAGTAAGTCTGCAGCAGAAAATGTAAGCGTTAAAAGGGCATCTTAGAGATAGAAAAGCATAATAAAATTGAATATCCTTCTTTCAAGCTTGGGGGCCAGAGATTAGACGAGCAACATCAAGTTGAAAGGGGAGTAGAGGATTTATAATGGTAGCTATGCTTAGTTTTCCTGCTAGAGGGAGAATATGAGCATAGCTTTTTTGTGCTTATAATATTCTTTGTTAGCATGAAGGTAAGCTGGTAGGAAGAGTCGTGGAAAGCATATTAGTGTATATCCAATTTTTAATTTCATGTACCGTATTAAGATAGGTTCTATTCATACAGAATAGAAAAAACTCAGAGTTTCTAGGTGCTTTTTTCTATTACCTCAACAGATGTTGAAATGCTGCATAGTAGCATTGAGATCCTTTGGGGAAGGGGAAAGTTTAGAATTAATTGGGGAGAAACGTACTAGGTGTAGGTTAAGCTTAAGGATATGATTGTTTGTACAAAGTGCACAAGATGATTGCGCATCACAGGCAGTACAAATAAAAAAGAAGGAAATCATTAACCAGTAGATTTCCTTCTTTTGATTATTCTTTATTGAGGGAAATTTTTAAATTCACTCAGTGAAAAAGCCTGAGTCACCTAGCCCCCGAAAAGGAGTCAGCAGAGATTTTTCGGATATTTGTATGTAACAGATGCTCTCGAAAGGTTCATGAACGTTTCGAAAGCATCCATTGATCAAGATAGACTGCCAATTATTAATAAACGACAACTGGCTCATATGTGCTGAGATTGTCATATACTGACTTCGCAACACCAGGCGGGAGGTTGACACAACCGCCTGATCCTGCAGTAAGATAAGCGTTGCTTGCCCAGTTTGTCCGCCAGCTGGCATCGTGGAACCCTTGTCCATCGTTCGTAAATGGAGCCCAATAGTCTACCTTAACCGAATAATTCGGATTGCCTACTGAACTGCCTTTGAGTACGGATGGTGTGCGCTTATAAAGGATATACCACACTCCTGGTGATGTATCTTCATTGGTGCTATGTTTACCAGTCACTACATTTGTTGTTAATACTAATTGCCCATTTTTGTAAAGCCAAATGCGTTGTTCCTGAATGGACACTTCAGCGTACGTATCACCAATACCATTGTTTGTTGTAGTTTCATAGCCGTAGCCTTCACCCTTCCAGCCATGTCCGGAAATATTAGAGGCAGAAAGTGACTTTTCCCCTTTTTCAAAAGCTTCCATAATCCGTGTTGTTTCTTTTGCAGCATCTAGTGCCCAGCCATAGCCCTGTCCTTTTACCGATACGACCGAACCTGAATGAGTTTTAAACGTGAAATTTTTATTTAATGTGGATTGGGAATTATTAATTTCCGCAATCTTACTTTTAATATTGCTCGGGTCAATTGTGAGTTTCATATCTTTTGACACAGAGGCTTTTTCGATTAAATCGCTGGCTTTTAAAGAATAAACTTTATCCTGTACCTTATAATCAATAGTTTGTTGAAGGAGCTCTTGCAGCTTTTTCTCTTCATCTTTTACAATCGGATTGTCTTCCTTGATTGGCTGTACGTATACAGCATTCAGGTGGATTTCACTATTATATTCCTGCTTCTCGTAGTCCTTTAATAGACTGGCTACATCATATTGCTGCCCATCAATACTTTTTGAGACTGTAATTTTACCTTGTTCCATAATAGCCTGCGCATCTTGAGGTGCCTTTAAACTTTTATTTATTGCTAAGAGCTTTTCTTCCACTTGTTTTTTCATCGTTTGGCTTCGGTATTGATCCAGCTCGATTGGCATTAGTGAATAATTTTTTGCCTTTGAGGAAGGAAAAAGTGTCCGCTGGCTTTTTAATAATTTTTTGACACTTGGCAGATCCTTATCCGTAAATCCCATCTTCGTATCTTTTTCATCTAAAATTTGTTGCTGCCCGACATATACTGCATTTTTTAATACAGATGTTTTTAATTTTTTAAGTGCCTCATCAGCAGTCAATCCGCCCACGTTTGTGCCATTAATCTTGGTATTTGTATTAAAATGGGTTGTTTGATAATAGCTGACTGCTGCAAATATAAGCGCAGCAATCACAATTATGCCTGCTGTGATAAACTTCCAGTTCGTAAACCGTTTAGATGGATGTATCTGCGGTTTATCGATTTCTTCAACTAACTCATTTACCGTATTTCCCATAAATATTCCTCCTATATATCTGGTAACCTAACTATCAACGTTTCTCGACTTTGCATTGTTGGTTTTGCCTCCAAAACTTTCGGTTATTTTACATTAACACTTAAATTGTTACAATCATTTTACATTAACACGCAAATTATTACAATTACTTTACCCTGATACTTAAATTATCACTATTATTCTACTTGATTCTATAGTAAAAAATTTGTCATTATTTGTATATGTTTGAAATTTTATATATTTACTCTGTATTAATCTATCTTAAAGCTTCTTAATGAAATTTTAATAAAAAATATAATTTCCTAACAAACAATATTAAGAAGATGAGCTGAAAATTATAAAGTGTATTGAATTAGGAGCAGAGATTGCACAACTAGTATTACGATATGCTTTTGAATAATTTCATTGGTACAGAGTAGATTTACGGGTTCTTCAATATAAACGCCGCGCAATAAAGTGCTATGAAAAGTGTGGCTTTATTTAAGTGGAGAAAGAAAATGGGACTTCAAAGTGAGGTCCCATTCTTATTGTTACATATTAACAATACCCTTTTAATGGAAGGATCCACCCAACTGTTGCTCAGCCATACGAACCAGCCGTTTTGTAATTTCGCCACCAACGGAACCGTTAGCTCTTGAAGTAGTGTCAGCTCCAAGTTGGACGCCAAACTCCTGTGCAATTTCATACTTCATTTGTTCAAGTGCTTGTTCTGCTGCAGAAACCAATAGTTGGTTTCTATTGTTGTTTTGGTTTGCCATGTTGTATCATCTCCTATTTGGTGATAATGAAATGGTCTTACATTCCTAGTTTGATTGTAATAGGTGTATTTATTCGTAGTAGCATGTGGTAATTTATGTAAAATTATAAAGACGGCCGTTTTAGCTGCAATATTATTAGAAGAGCGTGTTGCTGGCTTACATGTTATGGATGGGTTCTTTGGTGTATTTTCAGTTCAATAAAATAATGGGCCAGGTTAATGAAATAAGGGGCTTAAAAAGTAATTTTATCTATTATGTAACTAACACTTAGAATCATATCTTGGAACAGAAAGCCTTATAGACAAAATGATTCATTTGTCCTTGGACGGTGCTCAATGTTGTTATGTTCGATGGTCGAATCTCAACATGTAATAAGGGCATCCTATTGCAAGGAGGGATAATTGATGGGAATTAGGATTTTGTTAATCATAATATTAATCAGTTTTAATGTTGCAGCAAAGGCTTTTGCTGAAGTTCCACTTACAGCAGCTTTTATACGGGACCATCAGCTATGGATAAAGGAGGGAGATAAAGAAATACAACTCACAACAGGTCGATATGTTCACTCTCTGCAGTGGTCAAAAGATGGTCGGTTTATTGCTTATTTAGACGGTGACGAACGTGGTGGAAAAACATATTTATTTATATATGATTTAAAAGAAAAAGAAAACTATCAGCCCTATCCATCACTTGAAACAAGAAATTTTCAATGGTCACCAATTGCAAATCAACTAGCTTATAAATCAGGTGGTGTACTAAACGTTACAAAAACACAGAATGGACGTCCAAAAGGTTTTGAGAATGTTTCTCTGGGTGTTAGTGATTTTGCATGGTTTCCAAATGGAAAAGAATTTATTGTTTCATCGCAATCTAAGTTGCTTCCTACTGGATGGGAACCAGTTCATCTTTTTAAAGTTCCGGTAGATGCTAATCTTGACACAAATAAAATAAAACCCTTTTACACTATTCAAACAAATACAACGGACTTATTTGCTATTGATGCTGAATATTTTAAGTGGAGCTTTGATGGTAAATGGGTTAGCTTTCTAGCAACACCTACTGCGTCTTGGTCCAATGATAGCAATACACTATGTGTACTATCATCAGCAGGAGATCACTTTCAAGTTGTAGGAAAGATGCTCTGGTGTCAACTGACCCACCACCTACTCGCTCACGCTCCTTGAGGTGGGGGCTTGCAACTACCCAGAAGTGCAAACGATTCTTGCGAATCTCCTTCCTTCGATTGGTGTTTACATCAGGGCAGGTTGACAGCTACCCAACAAGGGAAGTCATGCTTCCTTTGTTACTTCAACGATGTACTCAATTCCTTTTCGTTGAAGATTCATGGCTCCAATACGGTCGTCGTTTGACATATAGCGGCATGTTTTACAACAAAAGATGTGTTTCTTTTTGTTTCGATTTGCTTTTTCTGTATGTCCGCATTTAGGACATGTTTGAGATGTATAAGCAGGATCTACGGCAATCACCTTTGCTTGTTTCATGGATGCCTTATACTCTAGCATTTGCCGTAATTGAAAGAACGCCCAAGAAACAGAAACATAACGGTCTTTGACTCTTACTCGTTCTGTTGCGCTCCGAATATCTGTTAAATCTTCAATTACAAATAGCGTATTTGCTCCATATTTAGAAACGAGTGCCTTACTGACACAATGGTTTACATCGGTCATCCAACGGTTTTCTCTGCTTCCAATCTCTTTCAATCGTTTACGAGCAGATGGAGTTTGTTTACGCTGTAACTGTTTGCGAATTGCTTTGTATCTTGCACGTTTATGTTTCATTGTCCTCCCATTAAAAAAGGATGTATGGCCTTGTGAGTCATAAGAAGTGGCAACGAAATTGATACCAACATCAATTCCTACTACTTGCCTCATTCCAAAATCAACTGCTTCTTGCACCTCCTTTGTCATAGGGATATGCAAAAACCACTTCTTATACTTGTACACTAACTTGGCAGTCCCAAAGGACCAAGAGCCATCAAAATATTGCTCCATTCCCTTTGTTTCAAAAGGAACTTTCACACGACCTTGTAGTGTATTAATGGAAAATACCTGTTGTGTAAGTGAGTAATCACGATTCCACACAAGATCGTATTCTGGTTTTTTAAACTGTACCATAGACCAATCATGTCCATTGCTCTGGTTTGTTTTATACCTCGCAATGACTGTTTTCATGACAGATTGTGCCATCTGGGAACGCAAATGATAAGAAGACCTAAGCGCATCGTACGTTACCCTGTGTAAAGATGCTTGTACTAGATTTTTGCTTTCAAATACAATACGAGAAACAAAATTACAACCTTTACGATAGGCAAGAAGTGTTTCTTCTAATAATTCGACTTGTTCTGTTGTAGGAGTCATTTTTATTTTAGCTGTAATAGTTAGCTTCATATTTTAATCACCTCCTTCACTAAAAATATTATATCATATGATTAGTGAATAATATACAAAAAATACCAAAATAAGATATGTGTTTCGCTACGCAAAATCGTGCATTCCTCCCCCTACTTACTCATGGGGCTACGCCCTTCACATTCCTTGAAGTTGGGGTATCCTGCACGAAAAATCTGATGAAGACTGGATAAAATGGGATCCGACAAAAAATCAACTAGCCTTTATATCTGGTGAAGGGAGATTTTTTGTTGAAAACAAAAAAACAGCCATTACTGACATTCCAACCTTGAATGAACGAAAGGAATATACGCCTAAAGGATATGTCGACCTTAATGTAGATTGGCTCTCTCCAGATAAGGTAATTGTTGCCCGTGCAAAAGAAAACAAGGAATGGAAAGAGGGACCAGTTCCAACCATGTTTACAAGCCTGTACATAATCAATATAAAATCAGGAGAACAAAAGCAGCTTACCTTTCCAAAGAAAAATGAAATAGATAATCAACCTCAGGTTGTTGGGCCATATATTACTTGGTATCGAAAGACTGAAAAGGGAAAGCAAGGAGATGTATGGGTTAAGAATGGAATAAACGGTTCAGAACATCGCTGGTTAAAAGATGTAGACTCTGCTCCGATTTTTTTCAATAGCTAAGTTAATCTTTAATGTTGGTTTTTTCTTAAAACTTGGACTTTCTTAATCAAAACTGGAAGTGAAGAGGATATAAATCGGTAAATATAGCTAATTCGACCCTAACAGCGTCTTGATATATTCGATAGACTTTTTGGCAGCAGGCGAGAGTTCTTTTAGCGATGTTGCGGCAATGCTGATGATTCGATGCTGTTCTGGCTCTAGACTAAGAACTCTAACACTATGTGACATACCTTGCAGAACTAATTCAGGAATGATACTGACACCTAGTTCATTTTCGACCATGGCTACAATAGCTTGGTCATCAACCATTTCAAAGCTGTTTTTAAGTGTAACACCAGTCTCTTTTAATACTCGTTTCATGTCGTTGTTATAACCTGATTTGAGTGTAATAAAGCTTTCTTTCTCTAATTGCTCCATACGGATTTTATCTTGGTTACTAAGAGGATGATTGTGAGGAAGGATACACAATATCCTATCTTTTTTTAAGGGTATTGTTTCAAAAGATTCTAATGTAGGTAAAGCAATAAAACCAAAATCTATAACACCGTTAGTAATCCACTCTTCAATGTCTTGATAGCCTGCTTGAAAAATTTGAATTTCTATCAGAGGATACTCTTTTTTAAAATACCTCATCAATGCTGGTAGCCATTGAATACAAACACTTGCAGGTGCTCCTATCCGAACTGTACCAACTTCAAGTCCATTAATAGAGGCGGCTTCTTGCTTCAATTTTTCATCCCAATGTAGAATTGTTCGTATATATTTTAAGATCCTCTGCCCATTACTTGTTAAAGTAATACCAGACCGCCCCCTAAT
This sequence comes from Ectobacillus funiculus, assembly GCF_004138295.1. GTDB lineage: Bacteria > Bacillota > Bacilli > Bacillales > Bacillaceae_G > Ectobacillus > Ectobacillus funiculus. The sequence continues at coordinate 53,584 of NZ_SCFM01000002.1, forward strand.
CAGTAGAGAAAATCCAAGTTCAGATTCAAGATTTGCAAGAGAATAACTAACAGCAGATTGAGTTAAATTTAAGGCCTCCGCAGCTTTAGTTAGACTCCCTAGTTCCACAACGGTGTTAAAAACCTCATATTTTGAGAGACTCATTTTCATCATCCCTATTCATAAATTTTATTCATGCTAAGTATCAAAAACTTCAATTTTATTTATATGTATTTTACCTCTATAATCTGAAGAAACACAACTAGATAGAAAAGGATAGGTGAAACAAAGTGATTTTGTTGGGGGCTTTGGTAAACGGAATAGGTGTAAGTGTTGGTACTTTATTAGGCAGTCTGCTTCGTCGTATACCGGACAGTATGAAGGACACTGTTATGAATATAATGGGTTTAGCTATTATAGTCTTGGGAATACAAATGGGACTTAAAACCGAGAATTTTCTTATCGTAATTTTAAGCCTTGCCATTGGAGCGATAATTGGTGAGTTATTTGCCTTAGAAGATAAAATAAACCGCCTAGGGGGTTGGTTAGAGAAAAAAGTCGGCTCAAGTAAACAAGGAAGCATATCACAAGGCTTTATAACAGGCACCTTAATATTCGTAGTTGGAGCAATGGGTATCATTGGTGCTTTAGATAGTGGTATGAGAGGGAATCATGATGTGTTATACACGAAGGCTATTATAGATACTGTTTTAGCAGCCATATTAACTACCACATTGGGAATTGGAGTGTTATTCTCTGCAATTCCAGTTATTTTATATGAAGGTTCTATTGCGATTTTTGCAACGCAAATTGATTATTTTATCCCCCAGGCTTTAATGAATCATTTTATTGGGGAAATCACAGCTACTGGCGGAATTATGATTATTGCTATAGGTTCAAATTTAATAGGGATTACTAAAATAAAAGTAGCTAACCTTCTTCCTGCATTGGTAGTGACTGCACTACTTGTTTCAATTGTTCACAGTTTTAACTTGCACTTCTAGAGGTACATACATTCAAAAGAAATGACTTCCTTTTTCGTTAATTATTTGTTGAGAATAATTGGCTTGAACAACCGCCTGGAATAAAGGATAGAAAAGAATGAGCGAAGACAAAAGAACAGGACTAGTTGCATGAACTCATTTTAAAACAATGACTGCCTACATCGAAGGTTATGTAAACAAGCAATGCCCTCCAAGTCAACTTGACTGGAGGGCGTTTTGATAGGCTCTTAGATACATTGAATCCCGATGATTTCTTATTATGTAAACGAAAAATGTACATAGTATATACATATTTCGTTTACAGTTTTTGCTCTCATTAAAGTCTAATTAAGCTATATATGACTCCAATGCTTCGCATATTTCTTTATAAAGTTTCATTTAAATCTAAAGTTTATTGGATATCAAATTCTGTCTCCATTAAAAATGGAATTTTTCACAATAACATAATCAACATGGCGAATGGCATCTAATTTATTTCCTCCAGCATAGGATATAGAGGATTGAAGATCTTGCTCCATTTCAGTTAGGGTGTCTATTAAGGAACCTTTGTGTTCGACTAAAAGCTTTTTGCCTTCGACATTTTTTCTTTCGCCCTTTTGAAACTCAGACGCTGAGCCAAAATATTCTTTATATATTTTTCCGTCCTTTTCAATCGTTTCTCCTGGCGATTCTTCATGTCCAGCAAATAACGAACCAATCATAACCATGGATGCACCAAACCGAACTGATTTTGCAATATCTCCGTGAGTTCTGATTCCTCCGTCTGCAATAATAGGCTTGCTAGCTGCTTTTGCACACCAACGAAGTGCGGCTAACTGCCAACCGCCAGTTCCGAATCCTGTCTTAATTTTTGTGATGCACGCCTTCCCTGGTCCAATTCCAATTTTCGTAGCATCAGCGCCTGCATTTTCCAACTCACGAACAGCTTCAGGAGTTCCAACATTCCCAGCGATAACAAAACTGTCAGGTAACAATTTTTTAATATGTTGAATCATTTGAATTACCGCATTGGAATGTCCATGGGCAATATCGATTGTGATATATTCCGGTGAAAGCTGTTCATCTGCTAATTGTTGTACAAATCTATACTCTTCCTCTTTGACTCCAACGCTAATCGATGCAAACAATCCACGTGATTGCATCTCCTTCACAAAAGATAGCCGTGTATTTGGTTCAAAACGGTGCATAATATAGAAGTAACCGTTTTCTGCCAAGAAAATTGCAACCTTTTCATCAATAATTGTTTGCATATTGGCGGGCACCACAGGTAGCTTAAAGGTTCGTCCACCAAAAGTTACAGATGTATCACACTCAGAACGGCTATTTACAATAGATTTTGCTGGAATTAGTTGTATATCCTCATAATCAAACACGTTATCCATAAATACACTCCTCAAATCAATATTAGAATAGGGTGGATAAAACTGCCCGTGAAAGTGAATATTTAACTTACTTTTTAGTAGTACGTTAAATGTTTCTGGAATTCCTCCTTAAAACAAAAAATTCCTAACTACAAATGGGTAGAATTATCCCACCCATTCGTAGTTAGGAATTTTCGGTTCCTAGTAGAAACTCTTAGTCCGTATTACTAAGAATATACGAATGATAAGTCATTTATCTATAAGTTATTTTAAACGAACTTTATTCGGTTGTAAATAGTTATTGTTCGTTTTTTGTGTTTATTTTATTGTTGAATTCAAGAATAAAGGGGAGGGTAAATCAGAATTCGTAATTTTTGGGGTGATTTGTGATAGGGTCTTCTGATATAGGCATGATGATATGAGAAAGAGAGAGGAACCTAATTAGCAGGGAAAATAATAATGTACAGGATGGAGTTGATACTGAAAAGTCGGAGTCACCGGCTTTTCAGTAGTATTTAAAGGAGCCGTTTTACTTGCTTCACAAAATCCATTTGTTTCTATAACATTCTGTTGAAATTACTACTTGATTTTATAGTTTAAATTTAGATTTAAGGTAATGGTATACTCCATCTTCATCACAAGTAAATTCCGTTACATCATGGACTATTTCTTTAACGCGATCCTGAGCATTTTTCATGGCTACAGCATAGCCAACAAACTGTAACATCGGTAGATCATTATCACTATCACCAATCGCCATAGTCTCATCCTCGGACAAATCAAAATGCTGTAGCATCTGTTTTATCCCTGTTGCTTTGTTCACGTTCGCAACCATCACTTCAACATTGTGGTCAGAAGAGATAGAGGTAGTAAAGTCAATTTCTTGTTTTAACGCATCGAGCTCATGTTTCCAGCTATTTATATGTTCTTTTGTTCTGGCAAAGAAATAAAATTTGGAAAATTCATTTGCTTCTATGCTATCTTTCCAATCAATTTCTTCTTTAATTGCCTGTTTACGTGACAGCCATTCATTAATCCCAACGCTGTCTGGCTTTGGATCTCTAATTTCATCTTCAACATATTGTTTATCTTGCTTCAATGTAACTCGAGATGTTCCATATGGGAAAAGCTCGTAATACACCTTGTTTTCTCTTGCTTTTTCAATAATGATTTCCACTAGCTCGAGTGAAAGTGAATGTTTGAATACTACTTCCTTTCCAACATATCCTGCCATCCCATTTGAGGTAATGAATCCATCCACCCGAAAGCCCTCGGGTACTAATTCCTCAATTTCATCAACAGCCCTGCCTGTAGCTACAAAAACGAATATTCCTTGGTTTCGCAAGTCATCAATGATTTCTTTTGTGTGGATACTTACCTTGTTTTGATGATTTAGTATCGTTCCATCCATGTCTAAGAAAATTGCTTTAGGTTTACATGTCACCACTATTCCCCCTGTTTGGTAAAAAGAGTTTATGGGGCAAGTATACACTTTGCTATTTCTAATCTCAATGAATATACGTGTTACATATCAAATCGCATTGCAGTCTAAGGATTCCGTACTATATGTACAAAAAGCAAAAATTGGAGAGTTTGAATGTAATGGATCTCAAAAAAGGGGATTTGTCAGTGAAGGTTTCCTGACTTTTTTACACTTTAAGAAGGTATAAATTTCTAGCTAGAAGACAATTCGACGTTGTGAGAAATTTTAGGAATAAAGTATAAGTGCAACTACGCCTCTGTCTTCGCCCAAAAGCAGGGCTCGCCAGTCGGCGAGTTTTCTTTATAGTGGTACAACGAGAATCCTCTAATGCAGATTTGACAATCATGATGAGAAGATTCTTGGAGAATTCAAAAGTAAAAGGGAGCTTGAAAAAGATGAGTCAGAGCTTGCTTTCTATTTACTGTCTGAACAGATGTTGAGGAATAACATTGGTGTGATGAGATGACTATGCATAAGACTAATAAAGGCATCCTTTACTAAAGTCATAATAAAAATCCCCTATCCAACTCTGTTGTAAGAATTGAATAGGGGATTCATACGTCTGTGTCTGGCTCCATTTCTTTACCTCATGTAGTTTAATGACTCACGATTATTCGAGTTTGTTCTGTAATTACCCAGTAACATAGGCTTTCTTATTCTTCATGTTTTCCAATACATCTTTCGCACTCGTATAAATATGATTCATGTTGTTCCTCAATTGTATCTCCACATTCGCGGCAGCTTTTTTCCGGCAAGTTATGATAAAAATCTAAATCTAACATCTTTATTACCCCCTGTTATAGTTTAGTTGTTTGTTAAATTGATTGTATTATAACAGAGAGTCAAAGTCAATATCTGTTATATATATAATTGTAAAAAATTTACATAATATTAAGATTTAGCTTAGAGGACTCATAGAGAATTTTACTTATTACTTGGATAGGTGTTGATATATTGAGCGATATTAGATTGAAGGAAGGGGCGATTATAGGATTTCAAATGTAATTAAAGCCAATGCACATAGTGTCATAGTTTTCTTTATAAACCCCAAAAGCGATTGTATTTACTTATAATCTTAATTTTTTATATTGTGATATACAAAACAGAAAAATAACCAATAATTTAAAAAAAGAGTAATTATCAATAATGAAATTACCGAAAGGATTAGCAAAAGACCTAAAGGAAACAATTAATCTTGAATTATGGGGGGGAGATAGCTATGGATATATTTCGTTCAATTGGAAAAGGAGCTGGAACTGTTGGTGGAGGCTTGATAGGTGGTACGGTACGGTTAAGGTGGCAGGAAAGGCTGTCGGCAGTAAGTGGAAAGGTACTGGTGAATGGTTGGGGGATGTGAGCTTAATGACTAGAGTTTTATCATTTTCCAACAGAAGACCCCCACTTCAAGCACGTGGCGTTAGCGAGTAGGTGGGGGTAGTTCAATTATAGAACTTTGCTTAAAAATGCCTTTGTTCGTTCGTGCTTTGGATGACTAAATAATTCATTTGGCTCATTTTCTTCTACAATATAACCACCATCCATAAAAATAACACGGTTGCTTACTTCACGGGCAAAGCCCATTTCATGTGTGACGATAACCATTGTCATACCTTCGTTAGCCAGTTGTTTCATAACTTCTAGCACATCTCCAACCATTTCCGGATCTAATGCAGAGGTGGGTTCGTCAAAAAGCATGATTTTTGGCTCCATTGCCAATGCTCTAGCGATTGCAACGCGCTGCTTTTGTCCGCCTGATAATTCTCCTGGATAGCTTTGAGCTTTTGCGCGCAAGCCAACTTTATCTAACAGTTCCAATGCTTTTTCTTTGGCAATTTCTTTTGAGACAGAGCGTACCTTCATCGGGGCAATCATAATATTTTCTAATACGGTTTTATGCGGAAATAAATTAAAACTTTGAAAAACCATTCCTACTTCCTGTCTTACCTTATTAATGTCAATCTTTCGATCTGTGATGTCATAATTATTTATGACTACTTGTCCATCTGTAATATCCTCAAGTCGGTTGAGGCAACGAAGAAATGTGCTTTTGCCAGAACCGGAAGGACCTATTACGCAAACAACTTCTTTTTCCTCAATCTCTGCATTTATATCCTTTAGAACTTCAAGTTGTCCGAAGGTCTTTTTTAAATTCTTAACAATGATAATACTCATCTTAGTACAAGTCTCCTTTCAAAGAAATTGCCTAGCAGTGTTAACAAATAAATGAAGATAAAATAAATAACGCCTACTGTAAGCCAAATTTTAAATACTTCAAATGTGGCGGCTGCCTGAATTTGACCTTGTTGTGTTAAGTCGGCAATTCCGATAACCGATAGCAAAGATGTATCCTTTAAGCTAATAATGGACTGATTTGTAATGGTAGGGAGCATTCTTCTAAATGCTTGTGGTAAAACAATATAAATCATATTTTGAAAGCTTGTTAAACCTAGTGATCTGGCAGCTTCTGTTTGTCCCTTATCTACAGATTGGATACCTGCCCGAATAATTTCGGCAAAATAGGCGCCTGCATTAATTGCTACGGTAAAGATACCTGCTGAAGTATTATCTAATGAAATCAAATTTAAAGAGTTGAAACCAAAGTAAATAAAAAATAGTTGCACGATAAAGGGTGTGCCGCGAATTGCGTCAATAAATACTTTTGCAAACCCATTGAGGACTTTTAAAGAAGACAATCGAAATAAAGCTACTATTAAACCGATAAGAAAACCTAATGTAATTGCTACAACAAAAATATAAAGGGTTGTTTGAAGGCCATCCAATAAATAAGGCAAGACATTCTTAATTATATCCACGCTAATCATATCCTTTCAGAAAATAAGGCGTCTTGAGCAGCACGCCTTATTTTTATTTCAATTTAAGAAAGTATAAATTTCCAGCTAGAAGTTAATTCGACACAGCAGGGGATTTTAGGGACAAAGTGCAACTACGCCTCTGCCTTCGCCAATCGGCGAGTTTTCTTTAAAATTGTTTATTTGCTAAGATATTTACTTACAATTTCATCGTATTTTCCATTCTCTTTCAGCTCTTTGAGACCTTTATTAATTTTTTCTAGTAATTCTTGGTTTGTCCCTTTTAAAACAGCAATCCCATATTGATCTCCGTTTAGACGATCTCCAACCATTTTCAGCCCAAGATCTTTTTGAGCAATGGCATATGCAATAACAGGATAATCTTCTATAAGCACATCAGCATTTCCATTTGTTACTTCTTGAAACATTGCAGGGCTATCATTAAATTGAACAACTTTAAATCCTTTTTCACTAGATAGTTTTTGTACATATGTTGCACCAGTCGTCCCTTTTTTTACTGCTACTGTTTTCCCTTTTAGGTCATCAACAGTTTTGATTCTGTCATTTTCTTTTTTTACAACTAATACTAACCCTGCATCAAAATATGGTGTGGAAAAATCAACTACCTTTTTTCGTTCATCTGTAATACTCATACCCGCAATAGCGACATCCAGCTGCTTTGCCTGCATAGCAGGGATAATTCCTCCAAAGTCCATAGGTTTTAATTCGATTTTAAAACCTTGATTTTTAGCTATTTCATTAATTAAATCAATATCAATTCCTTTGTATTGTCCATTTTCTTGATATTCAAATGGAGGATATGTTGTGTCTACACCAACCTTGTAAGTTTTGTTCTCTGTATTACCATTTTCCCTGCCGGTTGCTTGTGTCTGCTTGCTGCTGTTACAAGCGGCTAACAGTAGGCTCAACATCAAACATAAAATAACCATATAAGATTTTTTCATAAAAACTCTCCTTTTCTGTATGTATAACGATAGTTGTCATATTTTATGACGTATATCGTTATTTGATATAACATTATCTTATTTATAAACTACATGAAAAAACAGAAAACTACAGAAATCTACATTTATTAAAAATAAAATAGGTTTTACATGTGTAAAAAATGTATTTGAATGAAAGTGTGTTAGGAAATATGACAAGAAGGTGGAATTGTAAAAGTGATTGCTTATAGCAGCGATTTCTCAAACATTATCTCTTTAAGCCTTCTTATATAGATGTTGGTTTGGATAAAGCTAGGAGAGAAATCTGCATGTTGTACCTCTCGGAGAAAGGAGAGCTCTTTTTAAACGGAATCCTAATATATATCAGTAGCCCACTCCGTAAATGATTGGAGGGTTGTTTGCGTAAATCACCATGCAAAGGAATAAAACAGCTATGATCGTTTTATTTTTCTTGGAATTACAAAGATGGTGTCATTAAAAAACGTAACAAAAAATGGAGTTTTTACCATTTAAAATATGGGATACGCACCCCCAACTTTTCATCAAAGTTTCATTAAAACCCATTAAGTTATTTCGTAGTGAAGCAACACATATGATAAGCAAAGTCATAGTGTGCTCACCTTATTGAAAAAATGGACAAAGGATGAGTGATTACATGGGAACCGCAATTGGAATAGATTTAGGAACGAGCAATTCTACAGCTGCTATTTACCGTAACGGGAAAGTGCAAAGCATTCCGATTGAAGGGAAAAGTATTTTGCCGTCAGTAGTATCTTGCAAAGACGATGGCCAGATCTTAGTAGGAAACTCAGCCAAGTCCCGGTTGTATATGGATCCGCAAAATAGTATGGCCTCCTCTAAACGATTCATCGGTAATCCAAGTAAGGTCTACCATATTCAAAATAAACAAGTAACACCTATTGATATCGCACAGTACATTCTTGAAAAAATAAAAAACGAAGCAAGCAAATATTTGGGAGAAGAGGTGACGGATGCTGTTATTACCATCCCTGCTTACTTTACTGAGGAACAGCGTGAAGCGACGAAACAAGCGGGGGAACGAGCTGGATTGAAGGTTCTTCGTCTTGTTGCGGAGCCAACAGCTGCTGCCATCGCATATGGCCTCGATAGAGAACGTAATCAAACCATTATGGTTTATGACTTGGGAGGCGGAACATTTGATGTTTCCATCTTAAAAGTAGAAAACAATTCGTTTAAAGTCATAGCCGTAGATGGAGATACTAAGCTTGGCGGTGATGATTTTGACGAAATGATTGTGCAGCATTTACTCCATAGCATTCAAACAGAAACAGGATCCAATCAATATACGGAAGGATCCTCGTCGCTGCAACGAATCAAAGAAGCTGCTGAAGAAGCGAAAAAAGAGCTATCGGATAGTGATTTAGTAGACATTGTCGTACCGGATATCTTTGGTACTCATATTGAAATGGAGCTAGATATTGCTACGTTCAATCAAACAGTTCAGCCGCTTATTCAGCGTACCATTGAAAAAATGGAGGAGGTGCTGCAATCAGCCGGTTTAAGCAAAAGGGAGATTAGCAGAGTCATTCTTGTAGGCGGCTCGACTCGAATGAGAGCAGTCCAAGAGGCAGTGACAAAGGAAATCAAAAAACCATATATTGCAGACAATGTTGATGAAGTTGTCGCACACGGTGCGGCCATTATGGCAGCTCATTTGTCGGCGCCTAGCAGGGATTCCCTACCCATTCCAATTGTCGTAGAGGAAGTGACGGCCCATTCATTTGGAGTGGACATGATTGATGTGCAAGACCAACAACTGAAGGTCTTTCATTTGATTAAAAGGAATACGAAACTTCCTTGTGTAGGCGCTACGATTGGTTCAACGCTGCGGCCTTACCAGCCGTCCATTCGGGCGGGAGTATTTCGGACAGAATCACAGGTACCGGCAGAAGAAGCGAAGCTTGGGGAATTAAAGATGCCCGTTAGCATTCGTCCATACTATGTAAATGTTGTATCGCTATTTGAGCTTGATGAAAACGGTATTCTAACATTTTCTACCGCTGAAATTGGGAGACGCTCATTGCTTCTTTCCCGCTACAGGGAAACCAAAGAAGTAGATCTTGATATGCTGAAGCTTATGATTGCTCAAGGAGAGATTACTCCGAAAAAAATTGTAATTGATACGAATAAAGTGGAGGTTTAAAACATGACGATTGTAGAAAAGAATAGCCCATATGTACTAGGAATCGATCTCGGTACTTCAAATTCAGCGGTTTCTATTTATCGAAAAGGAACACCGCATATTATCAGGTTAGGGAAGGAAAGCACGATTCCGTCAGTTGTTAGTTTTCGTTCCGAAGGGGATATCCAAGTTGGTGAAACGGCAAAACGGAGAATCTTAATCGATCCTGAGCATACGATTTCGTTTATTAAGCGTGAAATGGGGACAGAGTGGACGAGAGCATTTTACGGAAGATACTATCGACCTGAGGATATTTCAGCAGAAATTTTAGCGAAAATGAAAGAGTACGTTATGAATCAAGAGGAGATTGATTTAAAAGGGACACCGGCCTATGCAGTCATTTGTGTTCCGGCTAACTTTGATGACAATAAAAAGCGGGCCACAAGAGAAGCCGCGGAGTTAGCAGGATTTCATGTCACATATTTGCTTGAGGAACCGGTTGCTGCAGCGATTGCATATGGCATGGAAACAGGGCGAGATCAAACCATTATGGTGTATGATCTCGGGGGCGGAACATTTGATGTATCCATTTTAAAAGTAGATAGTGTTTCGGAGGAGACGCAAGCCGTATTTACAATCCTTTCAAAGGAAGGTGAACCGAAGCTTGGCGGATATGATATTGATAGAGTCATTATGAAGCTTGTAGCTGAGGACTTTAAACAAAAAAGTAAGTTAGATTTACTCGATCTAGAAGCAGATCAGGGAGTATCGGCTGCTGACTTGTTGGAAGCACAGCAAAAGCTGCAAGAAGCGTGTGAGCAAGCAAAGAAAGAATTATCTGAGACTGATGTAGCAGTGCTTGAGATTGCGAATGTCATTAAGGATGAGTTCGGTGTTATACACCATATCGAGTACGAATTAACAAGAGGAGCGTTCGAAAGAGCGATCGATCCATTAATTGAACAAACCATTCATACGATGAAAAAAGCTATTGAAAACGCAAAGCTTGATATCCGTGATATTTCCAGAGTTATTTTAGCAGGAGGATCTTCCCGTATTCCTTTAGTCAGTCAAAGGATTAAGCAATTATTGAATAAAGAACCGTATGCCAATATTGATCCGGATACAGTAGTAGCGCAAGGGGCAGCTATTTTTGGGGCAAGCCTTGGAGTGCCGACAGACAAACTGGATGAAACAACCGAGGTTGAACAAGAAGACAAACCGAATGCGGAGATTGAAATGAACAATATTGTTACCCATCATCTCGGCATTGAAGTTCGCGGCGGGCGTTTTAATCCAATTATTGAAAAAGGAATTGAACTCACGAAAGAGCATCCTGTCGTATCAATGGAGAAGGTTTATAGTACATCGGAGGATGATATGACAGAAATGAGGATTTCAGTTTTTCAAACCCCTGAGATTGTTGAATATGTGAGCGATCAACAATGTGTTTGTATCGGAGAATTTTTTCTAGTAGGGATTCCGTCGGCACCAAAAGGAACCCATCGGATTACGGTTCGGTTTGAAGTGAATCAGCAAAATGAAGTCATTGTCAACGCTGCCTTGAAAGGTGCAGAAGAAGTTACAAGTCAAATGACTATTCAAAGAGGCTAGGGACTTAAAGATGACAAATTTAAAAAGTTTAATAGAAAATTTTAATGAACTTCAAGCATTATATAAGCTAAAAAGAGAACGATTAGACAATTGGAAATATCAGTTTCAGCAGTTGGAGCAAGAAGTTAAGAGATTAATGATGTCTTTTGAACAGTATTATGAGCAGTGGGGAGTTAGTGAACAGTTTGAGGACGAGATAAAAGAAAAACTAAAAAATCGGCGTGAAGGCATTCGCTTATCTGTCAAAAGCGTAAACCGGCTGTTCCGGAAGCTTAATCCTGAAAAGCCGTTAGAGGCTGGCCATGCAGCATTCATATTCGAGGAAGGTTTGGCAGATAGACTATCAATCAACCAATGGAAGGTGCTAAAGGGGGAAACCTTACAAGAACCTCCATCAAATCCAGAAAAAGATGAGGTATGTAAAGAGTCCGTAGGCGATGTGAAAATTGACAGAGTCGTGGAGAACAAAGCTGCAAAGGTTCCGGTAGATGAACAAGAATATTTCGAGTTTACCCTAGAACAAGGGGACAATACAGTCCACAATATAATAGAAGAAGCTACTCTTTTCAATCGCAGCATAGTGGACGAGTTAGACAGTGCTATTGAAGCAGCTGAAAAAAGATTTGTGACATTCATGGAGAAAGGCGTAGCTCCGATTATGGATGGTTTATACAGCGGAAAGCATTATGCAATGGACTTAACAGCAGAGCTAAGAGAAGCTGGATATGAGCAGATTGAAAAAGTAGAAGCGTGGCTCATGATTTATAATGTATTGCTATCAGAGCTTCAAGTTCTTTTTGATCAATTTGCTGTTACATTATTTGCGCCAGTTGTAGGGGATATATTTGATGAATATCATCATGATCCAATTGGAGTAGTGGAAGACTTTAATTATCAAGACGAACAGATAAAAGAAGTTGTTCGATATGGTTTGCTGTATAAGAAAATGATTTTTAATCAAAACGCCTTTCTCATTCGACCTGCTCAGGTGATTGTTGTTAAAAATAAAGTGCAAAACATATATAGAGGAGCAAAGAGGGACGAGCGATGAGAGTGGACAATGAAAAGAAACCAGTCCTTGGCATTGATTTAGGCACGACCTATTCGGCAATTGCGAGGTGGACGGAGAAAGGTCCAAAAGTATACCAGAATCCAAGAAGAGAATATACATGGGCATCGGCTGTTTACTATGACGAGCGCCAAGATAAGCCATTAGTCGGAAACCTTGCATTAAAACGCGCACTGATCGACCCGGAAAATGCAGTAATCGGCGTGAAGCGAATGATGGATAATGGTACACAAAAAATCCGTCTTGGAAGTAAAGAGTTTACACCGATTGAAATTTCTTCCATGATTTTGCGAGATGTGTATGAGTATGCGGAAAAAACAACACCTGGATTTAATCCTGCAGGTGTTGTTGTAACTGTTCCATACTATTTTACAGCTCTTCAATGTACAAACACATCAGAGGCGGCTTCGTTAGCCGGACTCAATGTGTTAGGCATCATTCAGGAACCTGTTGCAGCAGCACTTGCATACGGAATTCATGAAGAAGAAACCATGCGCGATGAGGTAATTATGGTATTTGATTTAGGCGGAGGCACTTTTGATTTAACGATCTTCCGTTTACTAAACAGTAAAGAAAAATTAACGTTTGAGGTGCTTGCGACAGGGGGAGATGACCGTCTTGGAGGCTTGGATTTTGATAAAAGCTTTGCAGAATTGATTAAAGAGAAGGCGGGAATCGATGTTTCAGGACTTTCTCATGAAAGCAAGATTAAAGTAGAAGCGGCTTTTATGGAAGCGGCAAAAGAGGCAAAGGAAATATTATCTTATGAAGAATACACTGATATTATTAAACCAAATATATTACCGGGACAGCATATTGAAATAGAATTTGAACGAAAAGAGTTTGAGCAGTGTATAGAGAGTTACTTTGCCAAAATGGATGTAATTATCGACAACGTGATTGAGAACGCTTCGTTGTCTAGAAATGATATTAACCGTGTGATAAAAGTTGGAGGATCAAGCCGCATTCCCAAAATTGATGAGCTGCTTTCCAAAAAGATTGGTGCGGATAAAATCTTCGGAAATATCGATCCAGATCTTTGTGTTGCGGAAGGAGCAAGTATTTATGCAGCTTTTTTAGACGAACGGATTCAATGGGCAAAAAAAATTGATATTAAGACGGCCACTGCTCATGCACTTGGCGTAGGGTTAGGGGACGGGCGGTTCAGTGTGTTAATCCCGAGCAATCGGCAAACTCCATGTGAAGCCTCGCGCATATTTACAACGAATGTTGATTATTGTGAGGAAGTAGACATTGATGTGTATCAGGGTTCTTCACAATTTACGAAAAACAACAAAAAAATCGGAACCATTCGTGTTTCCGGGTTAAAGAAATATCCCGCAGGAGAGCTGGACATTCATGTTACGTTTCGGATCAACCAGCAGCAAAGCGTTTCGGTGACTGTTGTACAAAAGGAAAGCAATATTCGGAAGGTTGAAAACGTTAAACTGACATAAATGAATATGAGTGGATCGTGGATGAAAGGCATCAATAATCACACGAGTGTACTAAGCCTTTTATCGAGATACTAGCTATTGTCAGATATATGGAGAAATAGAGAGACAGGTACTTTGAGATGTTCCTTTTCTAAAATGTTCTGCCTAAAAGGTGTGGTGATGCAAGTTGAGAATAGATGATTATAAGCTAGAAAGGGAGATTTTTGCGAATAAACACGGCTTGTCCGTATATGAAGTAACGAGTTTGGCTGATGGACAACGTTATATTTTAAGATTACTAGATGCATCCAGCCAACGAAATGGTTTTCAGCCGGATAATTGGTATAACATTTATGAGCGATACCAATTGACCATTACAAACTTTAAACATCTGCCTCGGGTTTTTTCTATTAATATGATAGATGAGTTTCGGTTATATACCATACTGGAAGGGGAGCAAGGGAACACACTAGAGAGGAAAGGAACCATTGGACGAGATGGAATTCTGCAGCTAATCGATGCTGTGTATCATCTTCATCAAAAGAAAATGGTTCATGGATCGGTTTGTGCTGAGAATATCTGGCTTACGAATAAAGGACGCGTTATTTTGTATGGTGCCGGAGAATCAAAAGCCATTTATGGAAGCGGACAAGCCGATATGATTTCAGATATTAGGCAACTAATCAATGTAATTAATCAATACGCTAGCTTACATCCCGAGATCATGCGAAATCTAAAGACTGAGAATCCAAAAACCATAGAAGAAGTCGAAGCAATAATATGGAAGGAGGAGCAGTCAAGAGCTATAAAGAACGAGCAAGTAAAAGGTGGGCTCGTTGAAAAAGGGGAGCTAAGCTTATCAGAGGAAATATCAAGTCTAGCTTCGAAGGGAGAAAGCGAGCATGTTTGGCAGTCTGAGGAGGTGCGTATGCCTCTTCATAAAACGGGGTCTCCTCAGGCTGCAGGAAAACGAACCAAACCAGAGGAATTATCAGGTCTAGCTTCGGAGAGGAATGAGGAAGTACGTATAGCTCCTAATAAAACAGGACCTTTTCATGATACAAGAAAACAAATCAAACCAGAGGGAATATCGGGTTTGGCTTCGAAGAGGAAAGACGAACAGAGTTGGCAGCCCGAGGAGATACGTAGCCCTTTGAATAAAACGAGCTCCCCCCATGAGGCAAAAACACGGACTAAACAGCGGGTGAAACGGAAAAATCCCTGGTCATGGATTTTTGTTGCCGGTATAGCAGGAGCCCTCGCTTTATTATCAGATCATGGATGGTCCCCTAACTCGATTTTTCCAAGGGTAAAAACTTCAGAGGAACTGCCCGTTGCTGTAGAGTCGTTACCTTCCTTTGAGGAGCAAGAGCAACCAGTTACAATACCGAATGAACAAACAGAGGAAAATGATGATGAGGAACAAACAGATATACAGGAGGAAGAAGCTGAGGAAAAGAGTGCTCCAGTTGTGTATACAAAAAAGGATGTAGAAGCATTTATGCAGGAATATGCTACTTTAAGAATGAAAGCATTAAACGAACACAATTTCTTTATTGTGGAACATTTGCTAGATACAGATGGTCCTGTTTATCAAGAATTGTTCGATGATCAAAATCAGGTCGAAAGCAATGGGATAAAGGAAAAAATGTTGAACTTTGACATAAGTGCTATTTTGCAGATCGATTCGTCAACTTATCAGGTTTCAACATCTGAAAAGTATGATTTTATCGATAGCAATAGTCAAAAAGAAACGAAAGTATTTAATGGTGTTTATATCGTAAAGGTATTAGCGGATGATCGATTAGCTATCAATAAGAGATCATATAAACAGGAGACGGATTCTGTTCAAGACAGCATGGGGGAATCAGAATCCGCCAGTGAGGAAGCTATTACAAAAGAGGCTATTTCTGCGTTTATGGCAGAATATATGAAGACATGGGGAGAAGCGCTTGGGCAGCGTGACTTTTCTTACGTAGAAGAATTACTTGATCCCAATGCAGCAGTCTATCAAAATGTCTCTAACCATATTCAAGCCTTACGCAGTAATGACACTTCGGAAGAGTTGCTGACATATGGAATTGGTGATTTTACCAAGCTAGATGAGACAAGCTATAAAGTGATGGTTTCTGAGAAGTATCGTCTTACGGATAGTGATGGAAAAAAGGAAGTGAAAACCATTAATAATGAATATGTACTCATACAGTCCGATGGTCAGCTGCTCATCCATGAACAGTTGAAAACCGGGCCGGTGGATGAAGAGAGTGCAGATCAGTAGTTTCATTCTGGACCTTCCTACAGCGCCAAAAAGAACTCTCACCAGGAGAGTTCTTATCATTTTAATATATGTTTTGGCGGCTCAAACTTTAGTTACGGACTTGCTTATAGTTTTAAACAGATACCCCGAAAAGAAGCTCTCTTTTTACCTTTGCTTGGATAGTGCATATTCCTCTATTCCTGCTGCCATGAGTTCCATTAAGTTTGTTAAATATTTTGCGTCAGATAGCTTTTGATCTTCCTCAGGATTACTCATAAATCCAATTTCGGGTAAAATCACTGGAACGCGTGACCAGTTAAATCCCGTCATATCGCTTCTTTGAAAAATTCCTCCCTGATGGATAGGAATTTCCTTTGATATATGTGCTAATACAAAGTTGGCAGCTTGATAACTATCATCATAAATTGTTTTTGTATAAGGACTATCTTTTGCCGGAACTAAGATAGAAAATCCCTTTGTGCTAGTGTTTTCTGAACCATCAGCATGTAACCGGATAAATAAATCGGCCCCGGCGCGATTGGCGATTTCGGCACGTTCTAGGTTACTTAAATTAACAGTATGGGATGTACGTGTCATAATTACCTGAAAGCCCTTTTTTTCTAAAATGGTTTTTAATATTTGTGATGCTTCTAGATTCAGCACATATTCAGGCTTGTTTGTCGATACTCCTGTTGTTCCGCCTGTGACTTTATATTTAGTTTGACTTGCCCCTGGAGCGAAAGGCTCTTGTTCCAGGTTTGCTTTTTCCTGATGCCCCGGGTCAATACAGATAATAAAAGAACCTGTTATAGCTGCTGATTGGTTTGGCTGGCTTACTTGCTCCTCATTTGCTGCTGTATTCTTGGTATCTACAGTTGATTCTTCTGCAGCCTCCTCGGTGCTGGCGTGTTGTGCCTCTTCTGTACCGCTCTTAACAAGAGTGCTTTTCTCTGTATTTTTTGTAAATATAGCATTCAGTAATCCCTGCTCAGATTGTGAGTCAAATCGCAGAAGAATAAATGAAGCGATAGAGGTTATTAAAATTGCTACGAATACAAAACGTTTCATCAGTCTACCTCTATTCAGATAATTTCAGAAAATCTACATTAGCCTTTTCTATAGACGATAAATCACTGTCACTGTAATTTGGGTTCGGACTGTACCAGGATTGACTGCTAAAGTAGTTTTGCAGATCTTTTGAATTAAAAATGTAGCCATGGCGAGCGTAAATTTCATTTCTTGCAAGACGAAGCTCCTTTTGGGAAAGTCCGGCAATGTCGTCATAGGTCAAGTATTTATAATCACTGTTCGGAATTAAATAATACGAGGAACTTGGCTGTACCTCTCTAATAACTTCCCTTACAATTGTTTTTTCCTCCGCACCCTCACTGTTGGAGCTTATGGTTTTCAGTGTTGTTTCTGCCGTTGTTTGTGTTCCTGCCAAATCTAGAGTGACTTTATCTTCCTTGGCTCCAGTATTTGTTGTATACACACCCTTAACCGCATAGGAACCTGTTAAGAATGGACCAAATTCTTTTGATGCATCAGCTTTTTCAAGGACACCAATTTCACTTTCACCTAAATAAATTTTTGTCTGCTCTCCTGTGCTTTTTACGCTAATAAAGTAGCCAGATGTGTCTATAACATTTCGATTGAATAAACCAAAATGCTTGCCATCTGTGCGTAGGTAAAATGATTTATTAGCTAGCGATTCATTTCGTAACGAAGCTTCAATTTCTTGAATTAAGGATGGATTTTTGTCAATCAGGGCAAATAATGCATCCAAACTCTGGTTATTCACCTTAATACGTGAATCGCTAGGCTGAATTAATGTTTTTAGTGTTAATTTATCCTTTTGAATAAGCGCTTTTTTAAACTGTTCTATCGTCACTTCCTCACTATACTTTTTGGAGAGCATTTGATAGCTGGTAAACAAACAAATAATCAGAATTACTGCAATGGCTGAAATAATATATAGTCTGTTTTTGCTTTGCATGGTTTTCCCCCTGTAGATTTAGACTAGTATTTTCCTGATAAATTGATATTTAGATAACTAGAGTTTGAATGAAATAAAAGGTTCTATGTACGAGATTAATTATATATCCTGATATTTTTCATCCCCCATATATTGATAGTTTCATATTACTAAATCGCATGCTATTTTACAATGAAATCCTTATTTTCATATAGATATTGTTCAGTATGTACCTTGTTAGTTAGGGATAGATCTGAGTGTACGGATGATATATTGCTATATGGGTTTCTAGCCGAGGTTAGTAAACTGCTTTTAGGGATGAAATAACTGAAAGCTCAATGAGACTTTGATGTTTGGTATTGTGTTTTTTTGCATTAATGTTATTATCTTAATGTGCAAAATCTTAGGTATATAAAATCCGTATAACGCTATGATGAAATGCATATAAAACTACCAAGGAGAAAGTTATAATACTAGATGTTATGTTCTCAAGAATTCAGTTTTTATTGTCATTCTTTCATTGTAGTCAGACAGATTTTATAAGCTAGAATATAAATCTTAGGGGGACATATGAAACAATTATTAGCAGCACTATTCACAATTACACTTTTAGTTGGATGTAACAATGGTACATATGAGAAAGCGATGGAACAGGGCAAGTTGGCTTTAGCAAATAGGGAGTTTGATAAAGCATTGGCATCGTTTGAACTAGCGTTGAAGGAGGAACCAAAGGATAAGGAGGCAAAGGTGCTTTATGAAAGATTAGTAGTACTGAATCAAGTAAAAGAAGCTATAGAAAATGCCAAATGGGATGATGCCTTAACGAAAGCAAATAATCTACTGGGGAATGGAACATTAGAGAGCAGCGTGAAAAAGGAACTAGAGCAGTATGTAAAAACTGCAGAAGCCAGCAAAGCGCAATATAAAACTGTATCAGAAAAGGTAGCATACATAAAGGGATTAGTGAATGAAGGAAAATATGGCGAAGCTCAAACAGCCATGGGCGAGTTAAAGCAAGATGCTAGCCTTAAGCCTGTCTTGGATAACTTTTCTAGTGAAGTGGGTATGATTGAACAAACAGTAAATACAGAAATTATGAAACAAAAAGATGCAGAAGTCGCAGCTGCCAAAAAAGCGGCAGCAGCTGCTGTGACTGCGAGTAAGAGGCAGGAATACTTACAAAAGCTCGATGGAATTGCTCAAAGCTCGGAGCGTCTATTTGATAACGTGATTACAACAGTAGAAATAAGAGAAGCTGCGGGACAAGCTTATACAAGATGGGATGATGCGCTAAACGAAATTTATGGCATCTTGAAGACACAGCTTCCAACTGATGAGCTGGATACATTAAAAGAAGCACAGCGTAAATGGATTACGTATAGGGACAATACTGCAAAGGCTGAGTCAGCAGAATTTGAGGGAGGGACATTTGAATCGGTGCAATACCTAGATTCACTAGGACGCCTCACAAAAGAAAGATGCTATGAGTTAGTTAGATTGTATATGAAGTAGTTGTGGTTTTAGTGTTAGATAAAAGCAGAATAAAGAAGCTTACATGAGGTATACAAAAAAACAAGCTTGCCAAGGGGGGCACTGGGCTTGTTTTTTTGAATTGTATGAGTAGCCGTTTCCTAAAAGCAGTTGAGTATAATGTATGGATGTTAAATTTCGAGGTTATCGTTCACTTGACATAATTTCGATCCGCTAAAGACATATAGTTAAATTCCACAACTAAACCTTCTTTTAGGCTTATTAAATTTCTTCATCGGCTTTTATGTCAATAAAAGAAGTCGATTGGAGACAAATCATATTGACTTTATAAACTAATGTAATTTATAGCTGCGACTTTATATTGTCTGTATATAAATCCAGACTTGCAGCAAATGAACCTCTCTGTTTCTTAACAATCCTGCAAACAGAGTCCCTTTTTAAGGTATGTAAATGAAGTTTTTTTACACTATGGGAAAGTATAAATTTCCAGCTAGAAGGTTACTCGACGTAGTCGGAAATTTTAGGAATACAGTGTAAGTACAACTACACCTCTGTCTTCGCCCAAGAACAGGGCTCAGGGCTCGCCAATCGGCGAGTTTTCTTTAAAATAAGACAAGACCATGTAATTAATTGAAATAAAATTCAGGTTGACAAATATCAGATTAGAGCTATACTGAAATCGTGAGGTAACTTAGTAGACAAGATGACAAGGTTATAAAAAGATAGAGATTCCGTTTTCATTGACTTTTCTTGAACTTATCCAAAGATGTAATAATTAAAAAAACAAATCAAAAGGAGAAAAAACAAAATGGCAAAAATGGTTGCACTTATCACTAACGCTGGAGAAAACAAAATGGCAAAAATAGCTGCATTCATCGCTAATGCAATGGAAGTTTACGGAAAAGCGATGGATAGCTACGGAACAGCAATTATAAAAGTAAAAACGAAGTACAAGGATGATTCTAATTGAAAATCTATATGGAATATCAAACGATCCACTAACCGGTTCTCAGAGATAAAAAGGAGAATCGGTTTTTTGTTTAAACTGTCTACCACAATTAAGTCTGAAGCTGTTAGGGAAGGTAGATATTCTATTGATAGTTATATAATTAATGATGAGTTTGTGCTTTTGTCAAGGAGTCTATACGAGAAAAAGCGTGAGAGTGACCTGATATTGAATATTAGCAGCAATTGAGGGGATAGTTATCGTTCTGGTGAGGACGGGATTTTCCCCCCGTTTAATATAATATATATTATGTAAACTGTTTGTATGGGGTGGTTCTATTAATTTTTTATCCTTAAATGTACTGCTATGATTGGAGTTATCTGTTTTATTTGGCATATATTGCATTTCATAAAGCCAACTCTATAGGGCGTTCAGGTTATTCCATGAAAAGTGATAATAAGTTAACCGTCTTTATTGGAAATGCCACGGGCCCCTTATACAGTACTCCATTCATAAGGGATCCGCGGCATTTCATAGTTCCGTCTTATCTTTAATAGAAGACAATGAAAAAATTAATATCAATCAAGTTGATGCTTGCGAGTGTAATGAGTATTGCCAATGAGCGTTCTAGGCCGGGCAGCCCTGAACCATTGAAAGCAAAAGATAGAAATCAGAACAAGGTCAATAGCATCTCCGCCATAGTACATTAGCATAGCTCCCTTTTCTGCGTGAGCTGCAGGAACCCCGCTGGGCGGATGAGCATAGATATGTTTGGAAAGGATGCTATGGCCAGCCAGCGCCATCACTAATACAATTGCACGGTAAGTGAAGCTCGTACGGTGCGGTGTTGGATCAATGTAAATGATGGACACTGTGAAAAGATAGCCAGCCAAGAATACATGCATATGCAGTACGATATGTACAAACATATTTTGTTGCATTACCATGTATAAGTTCGTCGTATAGAGTATCCATAACCCTCCAATGTTAAGGAGAGAGGCAGTAATGGGATTACTTATAATGCGCACTGGTCTGCTTCTTAAAATACGCGAAAGGTGTCGCGCCGAGGTTACGCTAAGAGTTCGCAGGACGATAGTTACCGGAGCAGCTAACACTATAAGAAGCGGAGCCAGCATACCAAGGAGCAGATGGCTGAGCATATGTACTGTAAAATCCATGTGGGCATCGCTTGCTAAGGGCCCGACAACTGCAAGAGCCGCACAAAAAACGCCGATTATCCAAGAGGCGGTATGGTACGGTGACCATGATTTTCCGCAATAAACGGATATAGCTACACAAACGATATACATAACTAATGCCAGCGCAAATGGTAATGATAAGAGAATTTGAGGAATAGCCTCATTTATATGATGCTGCATGTAGTTTTCAGCATCGTGTTGCATGTGATAATTCGTGTGCATTTGTGGCAGTCCTCCTTATTGTTTTTGTTTGCTTCGTGTACGAACAAGGAGGATAACTCCTATTACAATCATTATAAGAGAGGCTGTGTTCCATACTAAATCGTAGGGTAAGACGTTTACATCATAGCGAATCTGATGTAATCCCATTAGCTTATGTTGTACCGTGCCGTCATATAATTGAAATCCCCCTGCTCCAAGGAATAACCCTCCTATCCACCTCAGAGGCCACCAAGCACTTCGACGACGAAGGTCGGCAACCAAAAATAATGACCCAACCGTTGCAAACCAGCTAAAAGCGTGAAAAAACCCGTCTGAGAGCAGACCGATAGCAACTGTTGATTTGTCGTAGAAGTGATGCCAATGCAGCAGCTGATGAAAAACAGCTTCGTCTATAAAGGCAACTAGACCAAGCCCAAATAGAATTCCTGCCCATAGGTTACGATTTGAATATGCAGAGTCATGTATTGTAGAAATATTCTCATTGTTTGCAGGTTCATTTTTAACAACCATACGATCTCCCTCCGTACACGTGTACTATTTCTTTTTTCGTTTTACCCTAAATGAACAAATTATAATCAAGAGTAAGAGAAAAGCATAAAGAGGCATGGTTTTATTCTGAAGTATGGAGCGGAGAGAATGCCTAGATACAATAAGGTTACAGATTTAAGGTGAATATAAGGTGAGATTTGATTACTAGGATAGAAAAATAATGGTAGATAATCTTACATTTTTACTGTAGGAACTGTTTTTTATGATAGGATATTCACAAGTGTAGTACGAGATATGCTGATTTTGATAACAAATTAAATATTATGAGCTAGAAGGGATTTTCAGATAGTTTTCGAATTCATATATTATATTGACTCGGATACAAAGAGAGGACGATAATCAGCGTGGCAAGTGTTTTACATATAGATCAAGTAACGAGTCTATCCCGCGAACAATGCGCTATCATTCTGGATATGGCGAAGAATCTTCAAGTGATGGCCGATATTTCCCAGGCGGATATGTTTATTGATTGTCTTTTGCCGGAGGGTAATGCAGCTATTGTCGTGGCAGAAGCACATCCCAAAACGACCCAATCTTTGTATAAGAACAGTGTGTTAGGACAAATTGCATTTGAAGAAAATGAACCAGGTGTTCTGTTCAGTTTGAAGACAGGAAAACCTGTTATCGGCTCTAGGGGATTGACGCAGGAGCATATTATGATGCAGCAAGACATTGTTCCGATTGTTGACCCGGCTGGGGTAACAGTTGCTGTTTTGATCAAGGAGCAGGACATTTCCCAAACTATCCAAAATGAGAAGCGGGTTAAAATGCTTACACAGATAAATAACAGCAGGGAAAAGCAGGATGCTATTCAGTCTATGATTATTCAGGAAATTCATCATAGGGTGAAAAATAACTTACAAGTTATTTCAAGCTTGCTTCGATTGCAAATGAGGAGATCTTCTTCTGAAGAGGTAATTGAAGTGTTCCGTGATAGCGTATCCCGCATTTCAAGCATGGCAATGGTTCACGATTATTTAGCTCAAAATGGAATTGAGGAAGTGGATGTTGCATTTGTAATGGGGCAGATTGCAACGCTGCTTGTTTCTTCATCCAGTGTTCCTGACCAGCATATTGATGTTTCTGTTCACGGGGAACAGCTTTTTTTGCCGTCAAACAGGGCGACATCTGTTGTGTTAGTTGTGAACGAGCTCATTCAAAACAGCATTAAGCATGCTTTTCCTTTGCGTGATGAAGGAAAGATTGAAATAAGTGTCAATTGCAGAAAGCACATGGTAACTATTACAGTTAGTGATAATGGTTGCGGAATGGGAGCAGACGTTTCCTCTCATGCAGCATCTTCTTTAGGATTACAGCTTGTCCACATGCTGGTAGAGGAAGAGTTACAGGGTGTTCTCTCATTCTTTCATTCTAATAAAGGTACAAAGGCTTCTATAACTTTTCCGATTACAGGCAGGGTGATGGAATGAAGCGTTCAAGAATTGTCATTGTAGATGACGAACCAATTACAAGAATGGATATTAGGGAAATGCTTGAGGAAAACGGCTATGAGGTAGCAGGCGAGGGGAAAAACGGCGAAGAGGCGGTTGAGAAGGCCTATGCGCTGCAACCGGATTTAATCATTATGGATGTGAAGATGCCGGGGATGAACGGAGTTAAAGCTTCATCCATTATTAAAGGTATTTCGGATTGTGCTATTTTGCTGCTTACCGCATACAGCCATCATGAACTGATAGAAGATGCAAAGAAAGCCGGTATCAATGCATATTTGGTTAAACCGGTGAGGGAAAGAGAATTGCTTCCTGCAATTGAAATCGCGCTAAGCCAGCGTTTGCAGTTCCTTGCCTTGCAAAATAAGGTAGGCAAGCTGGAACAAAAGCTGGCGGAGCGTAAAATCATCGAGAAAGCAAAAGGTATGCTTATGCAGCAGCTCAACTGTACAGAAGAGCAGGCGCACCGTCATATGCAGCAGGAAAGCATGAAACGCCAAACCCCGCTTATTAAACTGGCGGAACAGGTGGTACAACAAATAAGTTCATAGATAATGAAGCAATGGCGCTTTGTGACCGCTCTACTGTATAAAGTAGGGTTGGTTCAAAGCGTTTTTTGTTTACCCATTTGCAAAAAGCAGTGAGGAGGGAGAATGGTGGAGGATAATTGGATTACGAGCATTGGTCTTGATATTGGCACAAGCACGACAAAATTTATTGTAAGCCAGTTGCTTGTGCAGCAAACGGGGGATCGATTCAGTCTCCCAGGCTGCCAAATTACAGATCGTAGAATTGTATATACGAGCCGTATATACACAACACCCTTAAAAAATGATTATGAAATTGATATGAATGCATTGGCTGAGCTACTGGCATATGAGTATGAACAATCGCAAACGAGCTTGCAGCATGTGAAGGCGGGTGCTGTCATTATAACAGGGGAGACGGCCCGCAAGGAAAATGCCCAAACGATTATTCATTATTTAGCAGAACGTGCAGGTGATTTCGTCGTTGCGACAGCAGGAGCGAGCTTAGAAGGTATATTAGCTGGAAAAGGGTCTGGAGCGATGATGCGTTCCCAACATATAAGCGGTGTGGTAGCTAATGTAGATATTGGCGGTGGAACGGCTAATGTTGCGTTATTTCAACAGGGAAAAGCCGTTCAGGCTGTTACGTTTCATGTGGGAGGAAGGCTCATCCGACTAACAGGAAATGGCGAAGCTTTATACATTTCAAAACAAATTCAGCCTTGGCTTCAGGCAAACGGATTTCATATACAGACGGGAGGGATGGTTACATACAAGCAACTTGAGCAGCTTTGCTGCAGGATGAATGAAAGCCTGCTGTCTTATCTCACGGGAGCATCGGCACATCATGCAGAATTACTACTGCTTGAGCCTCCTGCGGCGCCGCTTCTTCCTGTTGACGAAATTATCTTCTCAGGCGGCGTTGGTCAGATGATGCTGAAGCGGCAGCCTCAATTTATGGAGGAAGTTACAGTGCATGGGGATATGGGACCTTTGCTTGCTTCCGCGCTGCGGACCGTTTCTCAGAAATATCCAGTTCGTATCCAGGATGCAGCCGAAACAACGAGAGCGACTGTCATCGGAGCAGGGATGCAGAATACGGAGGTGAGCGGAGCGACTGTTTATATAAATGAATCACTACTGCCAATTAAAAATGTACCTATTATCAACATTCCTGTCGAAGAAGACGGACAATGGCGTATAAATTCATTTCATATGCGTTTACGCGATGCACTGCTGCAAACGAAACAATTATTTGATACCGAACAAGATCCGCCATGTGCCGTAGCGCTCTCATCCATCTCCTATTGCACATATGCAATGCTGCAAAGTTTGGCTGACTTGCTGCATCACGAATTCATGACTCATTTTCCAGAGGCGGCTTGTATGATCGTCATTTGTGAAACTGATATGGCGAAGGCACTTGGGCAAGCATTGGCAAAGCGGTGCAAAAAACACCCTGAGGTTATTTGCATTGACCAGGTAGACTTTACACATGGTGATTATATTGATTTAGGCCTGCCTGTTGCCGGAGAGGCGATTTCCGTTTCGGTTAAGACGTTAGCATTTTTATAAATAAGGAGAGGTGCGGAGATGTATAAGAAAACAACGTTATTAGGAAAAACGTATCAGTTTCATAGTTTAAAAGAGGTTATGGCAAAAGCAAATGAAGAGCGGTCCGGGGATCAGCTTGCAGGCATCAGCGCCGAGAGTATGAAAGAGCGTATGGCCGCAAAGACAGTGCTAGCTGATATTACATTAGGAGATATTCGCAACTACCCGCTCTTACCAGCCGAGGATGATGAGGTTTCAAGAGTGATTGAAGAAAGTGTGAGCGAGAGTGTATACAACGCCGTTAAAAATTGGACAGTTGCTGACTTACGTGAGTATATATTGAGCGATGAGCAGACAGGCAGCGACTTACTGCAGCTTAGCAGCGGCTTAACGAGTGAGATGATTGCAGCCGTGGCTAAAATTATGTCAAATCTCGATCTAATTCAGGCAGCATCAAAGATTGAGGTTATCACGCGCTGTCAAACAGCAATTGGTCAAAAAGGTGTGCTGGCGTCGCGGGCACAGCCGAATCATCCATCCGATCATTTGCAGGGAATGCGCGCGTCGCTCTATGAAGCATTAAGCTACGGAATCGGTGACGCGGTAATTGGAATTAATCCGGTTATTGATACAACGAACAATATTTACGCATTGCTGTGTGAAACAAAAGAAGTGATCGATCAATTTGCGATTCCTACACAGAACTGTGTGTTATCGCATGTAACGAGTCAAATGCGCGCCATTGAAAAAGGGGCTCCTGCTGATTTGATTTTTCAAAGTTTAGCCGGTACACAGGCGGGGAATGAATCGTTTGGCATTTCTGTTTCGCTGCTGGGGGAGGCAACGGCACTCATTAACGAAAAAGGAACGGCACTTGGCCCGAACAGATGGTATTTTGAAACAGGGCAAGGGTCGGAGCTGTCGTCTGAAGCTCATTTTGACATCGATCAGGTGACGTTGGAGGCGAGATGCTATGGATTGGCAAGACGGTATAACCCATTCATGGTTAATACGGTGGTTGGATTTATCGGTCCAGAGTATTTATACGATAGTAAGCAAGTTATACGGGCCGGCTTAGAAGACCACTTTATGGGGAAAATGCACGGTCTGCCGATGGGAGTAGATGTGTGTTATACGAACCATATGCAAGCTGATCAGAATGATATGGACAATTTGAGTATGTTGTTGACAGCAGCTGGTGTGAATTTCGTAATCGGTGTTCCGATGGCGGATGATTGTATGCTGAATTATCAATCCTTAAGCTACCACGATATTGCGACATTGCGCGATGTGCTGCGTGTAAGTCCTACCCCGCAATTTAAGCGCTGGCTGGAAAAGCAGGGGCTTATAGAAAATGGGAAACTTACCAAAGCAGCGGGAGATCCAACCTTGTTTATGGGCAGAGTATAATGTGAAGGAGGAGTAGTGTATGGAAAAGCAAGAGATGTTAGCAAGACTGAAGCGGTTTACGCCGGCCCGTATTGGCGTCGGGCGTGTGGGAACACGACCGTTAACGAAAGAGTATTTGTCGTTTCGGATTGACCATGCGGCAGCAGTTGATGCTGTATACGGAGAGGTATCGAATGAATTACTGCAGCAATTCAACTTATTTACAGTTAAAACACGCTT
Source organism: Ectobacillus funiculus (assembly GCF_004138295.1). Classification (GTDB taxonomy): domain Bacteria; phylum Bacillota; class Bacilli; order Bacillales; family Bacillaceae_G; genus Ectobacillus; species Ectobacillus funiculus. Next base: position 81,269 of record NZ_SCFM01000002.1, read on the forward strand.
TGAAACGAAGGAGAGATATTTAAAGCGTCCGGATCAAGGAAGGCTCCTGTCTAAAGAAGCGGAGGCGGACATTCAAAGGAAGTGCATTGCAGCTCCTCAGGTGCAAGTTGTCGTATCGGATGGACTGAGCGCAAACGCGATTCAAGAAAATATAATGGACGTGTATCCGGCATTGCTTGACTCACTGGCCGCTTACGGCTTACAGACAGGGACTCCGTTTTTCGTAAAGGGAGGGAGGGTCGGCTGCATGGACGCGATTGGTGAAATCCTACAGCCAGAAGCGTTTGTGCTCTTAATTGGAGAGCGGCCGGGGCTCATTTGTGCCCATTCCTTAAGTGCCTACATGTGCTATAAGCCGCGTAAAGGGACGAAGGAATCTGACCGTATGGTAATATCCAATATTCATAGAGGAGGAACACCTCCGATTGAGGCAGCTGCTCATATCGGTACTATGCTTCAGCAAATGATTAAGCAAAAAACTAGCGGAGTAAATCTTGTAATTTAAAAGGAGGAATGAATGGTATGAAGGAGACACATGAATTAAAGAAGCATTTAAAGCCGATTCATTTATGGGCCATTGCAGTCGGGATGGTTATTTCCGGTCAATACTTCGGATGGAATTACGGATTTGAGCAAGGAGGAATTATCGGTCTTGCGATTGCGGCTGTGATTGTAACGGTCTTTTATACAGCATTTATTTTTAGTTATTCAGAGCTGGCAACTTCCATTCCAAATGCTGGGGGGCCTTCTGCTTATGCAAGGCGGGCACTAGGACCCTTTGCCGGATTTATGACAGGGGTGGCATGCTTGCTGGAGTTTGTGTTTGCACCCCCAGCCATTGCTGTTTCTACAGGCGCATACATTAACTTTTTGATTCCAAGCGTTTCTCCTGTGTACGCGACAGTCGGTGTGTTTATCTTTTTCATTTTAATTAACTTAATTGGTGTCAAGGAAGCGGCAATTATTGAACTTATCGCAACAATTGTCGCATTGATCGGTCTGGCTGTTTACTATGCTGCGGGTTTGCCTCATATTACAACAGCTAACATTATTAATGAATATTCGTTTGTAAACGGATGGACAGGCATATTGGCAGCTATTCCATTTGGCATTTGGTTTTACTTGGCGATTGAAGGCGGCGCAATGGCGGCGGAGGAAGTGGAAAATCCGCGCAAAGATATCCCGAAAGGATTTATAAGCGGTATTTTAACACTCTCAACTGCAACATTACTTACACTGCTCGTAACGGCTGGTCTTGGCGGGGGAAAAGGGGAACTGGCAGACTATCCGTTACCGCAAGCTTTATCATCCGTGTATGGTGAAGGAAGCGTGCTTCCGACTATTGTCGCTGTCATTGGTTTATTTGGGCTGATCGCGAGCTTACACGGTATTATCATGGGATACTCACGCCAAACATACGCATTGGCAAGGGAAGGTTATTTCCCTCGGGCTTTAGCTAAAGTAAATAAAAAAGGTGTGCCGGTTTGGAGTCTTCTAGTGCCTGGAACCATTGCTGTCATCTGTGCAGGATCCGCAACATTTGCAAATGCGCTCATTATTTTATCTGTCTTCGGAGCTGTTGTTATGTATTGCATTAGTATGGTATCTCTCTTCATTTTGCGCAGAAAGGAACCAAATCTTGAAAGACCATTTAAAGTGACGTATCCAATCGTCCCAGGCATTGCGCTTGCACTTGGTCTAGTATGCTTGTACAGCATTGTAAGGTATAGTGTTTTCACAACATCACTTTCCCTTTTTGGTAGGACAGTGCCATTAACGTATGTCATTAGCTTTATTTTCATAAGTGCCATCTTATATTACGTATTGCGCGGCACAAAGCAAATGCAGTCCACTGCGCAAAAGCTGGATTCCTCTGTTGAGCTATAATTTCCAGCAATTGTCCGTAGTGTGTCGATTAGAATGCAAATATATTGATAGGTAACATTTTTGAGTATATAAAGTAGTAGGATTTTGAGATGTGATGGTATGTTATAGGTTCTAAAACATAATGAAAAATTCAGTGAAGTTGTCCCCTTGGCTAGTGAACAAGGGGATCATTTTTTTTGAAAGAGTAGCTGTTGAATGGGTAATACCCATTATCTGAACAGATGTTGACGTGTTGAAGGAGCAGCATTGTAGTATGTATAGGATCCTGTTTTACAGAAATACGGCATGAAGGCAACTCAGTTCACCGTTTCAGATTGGGTAAATGGTAGTTGGAATATGACAGCAAGTGAGATTTTAACGGTTATGGAGAATGGTATTGATATACAAAATCATTCTGTGACGCATCCCTTCCTAGCTAATTTAAGCAAAGAGGGGCAATACGGAGAAATTAATGACGCAACGATAGCTCTTAAAGAGTTAACAGGCAAGACGACAAATGTGTTTGCTTATCCTTATGGAAACTATAATGCTGATACAATCTCCATTCTTAAGGAATTAGGACTTAAAGGAGCTTTTAAAGTAGGTGGCGGTATAAGTACTGACCAGAGTGACAGATATGAATTGCCTCGTATTATGATTCTCCAAAACCACACTTTAGATGACTTTATCAGGATGGTGGAAACAGGATACTAGATAAATCGCGGAAAAAGGATTAATAAAATAGTTAGATTACTTTGTAAGGATATAAACTTTTAATAAGTAATGAATTGCCGTAGTACTTACCATACTACGGTTTTTTTTATTTATTGGGTTTTGGTCAATGCCCCTCCTTACTTCATCGAAGTTGAAGAATGGGACTTCTTTCGAAAATTAGTTAAAAAGCTGTTTGTTAATACGGATGAAAGAATATAACTTGGAGGTGAATCCCTCCCGGCTTTTTATCATGAGCCTTTTATCTCTATGCTGTCAAAGGTAGACTTTGCCTCGGATTTAAGTGCGGGAGTATTGATATAAAAGGTTTAAATTTTTAGGCCACTAGATTTAGTAGAAGATAATTGGGAGACAGTTTGTTTATGACCATGGTGAGCGGGTAATACCTATTATCCGAACAGATGTTGAAATGTTGAACGAGCAACACTGGGGTGATAAGGTGGCTAAGTACGGGATTCGTGATTTATCTTATCCTTATATCCTTTTTCAGTGTACCTAAATAAATTTGAAAGTAAGAGGAAAATATATAAATTTCACGTCATGTAGTGGTATACTTTTCCTTGTTAACTAACTAATGGAATGCTTGAATAAGGAGCCTAAAAGATGAAACAGAAAGTAAATTGCAGCAGTTATTGTAAGCACAGTAACACTCCTATCAGGATGTGGGACAGAAGGGAAAGAGGAGACAGTAACTATACAACATCAAAGGAAGAAACAACACAATCCATATAAAATAGGAATGCTAACTATCTGAAGGAAGGCAAAGGCATGAAAAGACCTATATAATCATCTCGTATACCTCCGCCTACAGTAATTTGGCATTTCGTAAAAGAATTATCTTTGAAAAACTAAATTTCCACCCATATAAGTTTGTTTAACAAGAACTGTATTGATCTTTTCAAGATTCATTTCAAATATGTCCTGGTCAAGAACGATAAAGTCAGCATGATTGCCTATAGAAAGCTGTCCGATATGAGGAATCCGTGTGATTTCTTGCGCTGCTTTTGTGTAAAGCATGATGGCGGTTGTTAAATCTACCCTTTGATCTTGTCCAGTATCCGAACCATCATACGCTAAGCGTGTGACAAAAGACATGATTCCAACAAATGGATTTACGGGATCAGCCCAAGCGGTCGCAGGTGCATCCGAAGAAAACGCCACTTTTATTCCTGATTTGAGCATAGATCGAATAGGATAAGTTTGTTTTGTACGCTCAGATCCAAGGTTTTTAAGGTAGCTCTCAATTTCTGCAAACACAAAAATTGGCTGAGTAACAAAGGCAATACCCGTTTCAGCTGCCCGCTGGATGGCCCGAGATGTAGGCATTGCCGCATGTTCAATCCGAATAGAAGGACCATCTATAAGCCAGCCTTTTTTGCCATAAAAAGTGTCAACGATTAAGTCAATGGCTTGCTCGCCCATTGCGTGGACAACCAATTGAATACTATTTTGCTCCGCTGCTTTTGCAGCAGCTAATAACTCTTCCTTAGTTGTCATTTGGATACCGTAATTTTCCTCTTCATCAAGGAATGGCGGATTGACCCATGCTGTTTTTCCAGAGATGCTTCCGTCTGAGAATAATTTGATACCGCCAATGTGAATTTGATTTTCTCTTTTAATTTTATCTGGTCCCAATATAGGTTGTTCCTTCAAATCTTCCCAGAGATAATAGAGAACAGTACGTTGTTTTAGTCCCTTTTTGATAGCTGCATGATATATGTCAAAATAATCAATTGGTTTGGATTTGGACATAAGGTCTGTTATTGCTGTAATACCATGTGCAAATAACATAGTACTTAGCTGAGCTAATGATTCTGCGTTCTCTTCCAGAGATTTAGCTGGTAGCATGCGCTGGACGAGATCTTTGGCATTTTCACGTAATATTCCTGTTGGCTCACCATTTGAATCCCGATCAATCTTTCCACCTTGTGGATCCGGTGTATTTTTCGTAATACCTGCTAATTCCAATGCTTTACTGTTTACAACTGCAATATGGGTACATGTCCGGGTAATGAAAATAGGAATGTCTGTGGTGGCTTCGTCTAAATCCCAGCGTGCCGGCGCTCTTCCTTCAGACAATTTCCCTTCATCATAACCCCAACCTTCAATCCATTTATCTGATTTATTGGACGTACTTAAATTCCGAATTTGTTCAATTAAATCTGCTATCGAATTGACAAGTGGAGGGGTGCAGGCGATTTGGGTAGATGCATTAGCAAGCCACAAAGGGTGTAAATGGGCATCGATAAAACCGGGAAGCACTCTGTTGCCACTAAGATCCACACAATCACCCTCTATATTTTCTAAATCTGATTGCTCTCCAATCCACACTATTTTTCCATCCCGTACAATCATGGCGTTTGCATATGGTTGTTCTGGATTAGAGGTGAAAATTTTCCCATTAATAAAGGTCCGAACAGATTGCTTACCAATGGTCATTTTATTTCTACTCCTCTCAATGAATTTGAATGCAGCAAAGTTGAAAATCATTAGATTTAATTTTTTGACAGTATTCAAATCGTTCCATCGTTCACTACGTTAAAGTGGTGAGTGCTGCCCCTCATTTTCAAAGGCCTGGATATAGCTCCTGCTGGAGTAATCCAGGCCTTATACGTAAATGTACATACGGTGGTATGAGAGTTATCAATCCTGCTCTGGAAAGTGAAAAGCATATAAGCAGTACAGAAAATCGTTAAAAGGAAGGGAAGACTCCCCCTCTTGCTCACCATTTCCTGTAACGCTAGTTTTGATGGAGTTTCCCCACACTTGAAGGCTGTCGTTATTTGGATTATAAAAATAAACGCGAATGCAGCCTACAGGGTCAGGGGCTACTCTTTGAATAAGTACTGCATGGGCTCCAAGCGCTTGACCAGAATTGTTGTAAATCGTAATACCAGCTGGTTGAGGGAGCCCTTCATTGATATTCCGATTAATCGAAGGGTAATAGTATTGATGGAATTTGGATTTAAATTCAAAGTCACTGTATGCATCTGAAAACCCGGTCCATATTCCTTTTATATGAAAAGAGGGATTGATCCATTTATGGGGATCTTGCCCGCGTCCTTTGGCGGCCTTTAACATTTCAAAATAGATAGAATCAAGGTGAGGAATCAAGAGTAATGATACGGTATCAATATTGTCTTCATCATCCAGCGAGACATGCGTAAGCGTATCAGAAGAAATGGGTCTTCCTTCAAAATTAATAGTGATTTTTCCATTTTCAAGAAAATGATTAAATAGTTTGAGCAGCATGACAGGCTCCTTTTGTGACCAATAGCTGAGTGCTCTTGTCGATTGGCACGTTGGGTTAAATCCTTGGCCAATCCCAAGCGGCTGCCCTAAAACGCTTATCATTTCCGAGACTAGAAGGGAACGAAGGATATCTGTATCGGTGATTTTGTGAACTGCTGCAAGTCTATTTTTAATATTTTCATGAAGGGGGACTTCTAAAAGCTTCCCTAACTCCCTTATGAATTCTTTAGTAAAAATATCTCGCTCAAGAAGGCGTATTAAACCATAAATACTTCTTCTGGTTTTAATTGTAATGGCTGAATCGATTAGGGAAGAAACAAAAGGCAGATTCAACCGCAGGTTTTCCTTAGCTGTTTCATCCACACTCAGTATGCTCTGAAGCAATTCTGGCTTTTCTTTATTTATATAGTTTAAAAATATCGCATAGAACGGTGAAACAAGCCCTGTATGTTTCACTGATGTACGCAGCTGATGTGCTTCTTGTGTTAATAATAAATCATTACTGGCTTTAAGTTTATTTTCATAACTTTCAACGGAAGCTGCAGCGGCTATACTAGATGGAGAATATACAGCATTTACGTAACGCATCAAGCTTGAATCTGCCTCTTCCATGCTGCCGGCTAACTTTTTTGCGCTGGCAATTAATTTCAGGATTTTGTCCGTTACAATTGGTCTTTGTACGGCTAGATTATCGACTTCCTGATACAGGCTTTGAAAAACAAACGGTGAAAAACAGTGGTCTGAGATAAATCCTAAAACCTCCGATGCTTGTTTATCTTTGTAAAGATGCTTTACCCGATTTTCTTCTGTTTCTTTCATTAAAAGTAGATCTAGATTCAAAGCCAGAACCTTCGTCAAAAATTCAGTTGCTTCAGACGCCGACATTTCTGGATGTATATAATCACCTCTGGCAATGGCGAGAATTCTTAGATTGCTCAATGCCTCGGCTGTTGCCGTGATGCCGCTGGCATGGAAAGTGCCTCTAACAAGAACAGGATTGAGCTTACGGACATTCTCCCATGGCTTCCCCGCAAATACCCCGGCTTCATCAAAAAGATGGGCATATTTAAAAATCTTTGCCAATCCATTTGGTTCCTTTAGAAGTATAGTAGCTTCTGCAAAAACAGCCTGTTGAAATAAACTCTTATTTAAGGCGGAAGTTTTCCATAACTGATTAAAGGCTCTTTGAAACGAATCCTCTGAATTAAAACGAAAAAGTCCCATATATCCATTCCCTTTCCTCCATATTGACTTTACAGTATCATACTGACAAAATACAAAGAGAATTACTTATGAGAAGAAAAATACACAAATACTTCGTTTTGACAGAGAAGTGACGGAGATTTAGCCGCTAGATTACCAATTGAACGAAGTTGGGTATGATAATCTGCTTAATTTTAAGAATATTCTTTAAATTTAAAATTATTATTTGACCAATTTAACACAAAATGGCATATATTTCAAATAAAAATATTTTATTCATTTGGCACGACTTTAGGGCATATGTTTGGGAAACACCGTTCGTTAATATTTAAAATTCAATATTATTGCTTAGCTAAGCTAAAAAAAGGACCACGAAATTATTTCGGGTCCTTTTGGTTTTGATGGTAATCCTTTAATAACCAATCTCCTGCTTTTCAGCTGATATGTATGCTTTTTCCAGAGTTTCTTTTATAATATTAACTCCATTTTCTAGTTCTTCTTTTGATACGGTAAGAGGGGGGAGTAGCCGAATGACCTTTTCTCCTGCTGGCAATACGATAAGCCCCTTATTCCGAAGCTCACTTAATAGTGCCGTTACGGGAACCTTACATTCGATTCCAGCCATCAATCCAATACCTCTTATATCCTGGATAATGCTTAAGTGTTTTAGATTATTTAGTAGTTTCTTAAAGAGAAACTCACTTTTATCAACAACCTCATCTAAAAACTCTTTTTTAAAAATGGTATCCATCGTAGCGATAGCAGCGGCTATCGAGACTGGATTTCCCCCGAAGGTCGAGCCGTGACTTCCCGGACCAAAATATTCCTTAAGTTTTTCTTTCCCAATTACAGCACCGATAGGAAATCCGTTTCCTAAACCTTTTGCAGATGTTATAAGATCTGGATTTAGGTCAAAATGTTGGAAGGCAAAAGGTTTACCTGTTCGGCCAATACCTGTTTGGATTTCATCAATGATGAAAAGTGCACCATGCTGTTTACAAAGCTCCTGAACACCCTGTAAAAAATTCTTATTCCCAACATGAATTCCACCTTCACCCTGTACAGCCTCAATCATAACTGCGGCAATATCATTTCCTATTTCACTCTTAACGGTTTGGATATCATTATATGAAACATATACAAATGTTTCGAGCATTGGCCCAAATCCATGCTTTATTTTATCTTGTCCTGTTGCTGACATCGTCGCAAAGGTTCGGCCGTGAAAGGAATTTTTAAAGGTGATGATTTTCGTTTTTCCTGTTGCTTTACGTGCCAGCTTAATGGCTGCTTCGTTTGCTTCTGCGCCGCTATTGGCAAAGAAAACTCGATTCAGCCCGGCCGCTTCTGCAAGCATTTTTGCGGTTGTCTCTTGGATTTCACTTTGGAATAGGTTCGATACGTGCCAATATTGATTGAGCTGCTTAAGTACCGCCTCCTCTACTTTTTTCGGGCGGTGTCCAAGATTACAGACCCCGATTCCTGAAGTAAAATCAAGATATTTTTTTCCATTCTTATCTGTCAGCGTACTGCCGCTCGCGGATTCAGGTTCAATCTCCCAGCGTGCATAGGTTGGAAATAAGTAATTCAATTTGTGATCGGCTCCTTATGATAAATTCTCGTACCGTTCCATTTGCCATTTTCAAAAAATGTCTTTTGACCGGAAACAATCATGACGCTTTCGACGCCTTTTTCCACAGCATTAAGCGCTGATTGAACTTTCGGAATCATCCCGCCGCTAATTTCACCATTTGCAATATAGGTATTGACCTCTTGTTTTGAAAGGTTTCTGGCGAGCGATCCCTCAATGAATACTCCATCAACATTGGTAACAAATAGGCATTGTTCTGCATGAAGGGCATTAGCCACTTCTGCTGCCGCATAATCTGCATTAATATTAATTTTTTCGCCGTTTTTAGTAATTCCTATCGGGGTAATGACAGGAATATAATTTCCATTAACGACAAGTTCTAAAAATTCTGTATTCACCTTGCTGATTTCTCCAACAAAGCCAAGCTCTTCACGGTTTAAATAATCAGCTTGTAAACAATCCCCATCGCTTCCATTTATCCCAATTGCGGAAAATTGGTGCTGCTGAAGTATTGCCACAAGCTTTCTGTTAGTCTGGCCTGATAGAATCATTTCAGCAATTTTTAGCGTTTGTTCATCTGTTTTACGAAGTCCGTTTACATATTGTGGTTTCAAATTAAACAATTCTAGCATTTCATTAATATCGGGACCACCGCCATGGACAAAGACCAGTTTATAACCTTGCTTTTTCAGTTCGGAAAGACTTGTAAAAAAAGCGGATGTTAATTCGTCTATAATACTGCCGCCGCATTTGATAACGATATATTTCATCCTATTTTCACCGACCCTTACGTGCGATAGCTGGCATTGATTTTGATATAGTCATAAGATAGGTCACAGCCCCATGCCTTACCAGCTCCATTGCCCACGTGCAAATCAACTAAAATCGTAATAAAGGGCTGATTTAAATACTCCCGTGCTTCATCCTCTGAAAAGAAACATGGTACACTATTTTCAAGCATCTTAATATCACCGAGGGTAATATCGACTGTATTAGGGTTAATCACCGCTTTTGTCTGCCCAATCGCGCCGATGATTCGTCCCCAGTTGGCATCGGCACCAAATATGGCGGTTTTCACTAAATTTGACCCAACAATTTGTTTAGCAATGAATCTTGCTTCCTCATGATCCTTTGCTCCTAGTACATTCACCTCAACTAACTTTGTAGCTCCCTCGCCATCCATAGCAATTTGCTTTGCTAAATTTTCACAAGCTTTTGTTAAAAGCTCAATAAATGTTGCCCATTCTGGATGCTCTGGAGTTAACGGATTATTCTCTGCCAGGCCATTTGCCATAACAAGAACCATATCGTTTGTAGAGGTATCTCCATCTACGGTAATTTGATTAAAAGTATTATTAGTTACACTCTTTAAGGCCGTCGATAAATTCTCAGAAGAGATGGCTACATCTGTTGTTAAGAAGCCAAGCATGGTAGCCATGTTTGGATGAATCATTCCTGATCCTTTTGCCGCTCCCCCAATCGTAATGGTTTTGCCGTCGATGACGGTTGAGTATCCACAGCTTTTCATCACAATATCGGTAGTCAGGATAGCAGTTTGAAAATCAACTGCATCACTGTCTAAATTGCCTGGTGATAATGATTGAATGCCATTTGCGATTTTATCCATATCTAAATATTTACCAATAACACCTGTCGATGCGACGGCCACATAATTTTCCTTAATATTAAATTTAACAGCTGTTAAGGAGCGCATTTTTAGTGCATCCTTGTATCCTCTTTCTCCGGTGCAAGCATTGGCGCAGGCACTGTTTGCAACAACAGCCTGTAAGAGACCTTCACTCGCTATGCTTTCTTGAGTTACTTTTAAAGGAGCTGCTTGGAATTGGTTTGTAGTATAAACTGCTGCAGATGAAGCCGGGATTGCACTAATAATGACCCCTAAGTCCTTTCTAGCATAGCGGAGGCCAGCATGTGCCCCTGTTGTTGTAAATCCTTGTGGTGATAATATATTCCCATTTTCAATTTCAACAATTTTATCCTTTAACAATAGTTGCATTCCAAATCCTCCTTAAGGGTACAAGGGAATAAATTCTAATCCCGTTTTCTCATTTAATCCATTCATTAAATTGGCATTTTGAACCGCCTGACCAGCAGCACCTTTCATGAGATTATCGATTACTGAAACGATTGTTAACCTGCCTGTTCTTTCATCAACATGTAAACCAATATCACAATAATTTGAGCCTGATACTTCCTTTACAGATGGGAAATTACCTTTCTGCCTTATCCTCACAAACGGACTTTTCAAATACTGTTCATTATATAATTCAATAAGTCTATCAGTATTAATATTTTCTGTAAGCTTTATATATATGGTAGCCATTATTCCTCTTGTAATTGGCAGCAAATGTGTATTGAAAGTAATAGGTGAAACTGCCGCATTCCAAAGGTTCAATTGCTGTTGAATTTCAGGAATATGCTGATGTTCATTCACCTTATATATTTGGAAATTTTCATTAATTTCCGAGAATAGCAAGTTTTTAGAAATAGATCTTCCAGCTCCGGAAGCACCAGATTTTGCGTCAACTATAATCATATCTGGGTCAATCAGTTTCTCCTTTATTACTGGTGCAAGGCCCAATAGCGTGGCTGTGGGGTAACAGCCAGGATTAGCGATTAATTTAGCATCGATAATTTTTTCTTTATTCCATTCACTTAACCCATAAACAGCTTTTTCCAATAAACTGCTTTTAACGGGTTCATGCTTATACCATTTCCTATACATTTTTCCATCGGTAAGCCGCAGGTCACCGGATAAGTCGATAATTTGAATACCTGTCTCCGCGAAGTCCGGAACAAGCTTACTAGATACCCCTGATGGGGCGGCAATAAAAACGATATCTGAATGCTTTGCTATTTTTCCAGCATCTATATGCTCAAGTTTTAAGCTTGTAATTCCGTTCAGATGTGGAAACTCTTCATATAACGGAAGCTCATCCCTTGTCGTATGCACTGATTGTATCCTAAATACAGGATGATGATGTAATATACGAAAAAGTTCACCACCGCCATATCCAGTAGTGCCAATTATCGATACTTTCATGAAAATCCTCCCACGAGACAGTATTTATAAAGGTTTAAGTTTTCTTACGTTTTGCTTATGCCCATATATAATTTTTGCCCCAGCTTTCTTTTGCCAGTGTTTCCACTTCTTCAACAAGACTGTCTTCAACCATATAGGTATCACCTTGTTCGAATGGATTATAGTGGTATGCATACATTCTTGATACAAATTCGTGGAATGGAAGGGATGCTTCTCCTTCAAATTCACCAAATCCTGAAACACTTGCAATGATGCCTTGCCCCCAATTCTGACCGCTGTCGTTGTTAGGATTGTAAAAATAAATTCGGACATTTCCGTTCTGATCCTTTTTAATTCGTTGAATGGACACAGCATGAAGGCCGAGCAGCTCCCCATGAACGTTTGTGATGAAAATACCAACGGGATTCGGATAAATCAATTCAAATCCTTCATTATAATCAGGATGGTGAGTGGCATAGAATAACTTAACAAATGCAGAGTAGTTGGTAACCTTCAGTGTCATTTGATCAATCGCATTGATAAAGCCCTTTGGAATCCATGCACCGTAAAATTCCGGGTTTACCCACTTATGTCCGTCCTCTCCGCGAAGCAGCGTTCTTTTCATCATTTCGTTATATATTTTGTCAAGGTGTGGTACAAGAACAATAGATATCAGATCCAAATCCTGATCGATTGCATTGGCTACTCCTCCAATAAGGAGGCTTGAGTGAATGGTCTCTCCTTCAAATGTCATATCAATATCATTGTCACGGGCTGCCCGGGCAATATATTCCAACAGTTGACCGATTCCATGCTGAGCCCAGAGGGAAATGGCTCTTGCAGATTGGCAAGTTGGATTGTTCCCTTGTCCCATACCAAGGGGCTGACCAAGAACACTCACAACACCGGCAATAAGAAGACCGTTTAGGCTAATCGCACTTTGTTCATCCTTAAACTTTGTAAGTGTTTGCCGTACTTGAGCATGAATAGGGAGATCAAACAGACGGCGGATGGCAGGAAGTACATGCTCCTGTGTAAGCACTCCCCGATCAAGCATACTTGCAAGTCCGTATACAGCTTGTCGTGTTTCAGGATAAATAGAAATCTGGATAATGTCATGAATCAGTTGTTGATTGGCATTAAAACAAGACATCCCTGTTTTTGATAAATCAAGGGCTGCCTGGATTTTATCAGGGCTTTTCCGGTTAAGGAACCGAAGAAGAACGGCATGATAGGGTGATACAAGACCTATTTCCCTCATCGATTTTGCGAAAATTACAGCCTCTGACTCAAGATCATCTTCATTGGCATTTTCTAGTCTGAGTCTATATTCTCTTTGATCTGCCACATCCTTGCTTAAAGGCGTTGGAGCATTTGCAGCATGTATAAATTTTTCAAGAGCTTCTTTCGTTTCTTCATCAATATTGCTTTTAATTAATTGTTTAGAAAGGTTGATCATGTTTAAAATCCGGCCGGTCATAATAGGACGCTGAACAGACAGGCGTTCTAATTCCTGAACAATTTGATTAGCGATTGCTCTAAAGGAAAGCTGCTGACCTAGATAACGGAACAAGCTTTGAGCCCGAACCATATGATCCTCCAATTGAATCCGTCCTTCTTCTGTTTCCGGTGTAAACAAAAGATCGAGATTGAGGGCCATGACTTCATTTAAAAAGGCATTTGCTTCTTGTTGACTCAAGCCCTCATGTATGTAATTTCCTTTCGCAATCGCAAGCATTCTCATTTCACTTAACAATTCGATAATGGAATTGACACCTTGTTTAGACCTTAATGAACCGCCAACGAATGGAGGCTGCATTTTAGTTGGATCTTCCCATTGACCTCCAAGGAAAACACCAGCCTGGTCAAACCGATGGGCATTTTCATAGATAATATTCATTCCATCGTCGGAGTAAGAAAGCTCAACCGCTAATTGGAATACGTCTGTTTGATACAAGCTTTTTGCGAATGGTTTAGCCTGCTCAAGCTTAGTCAAAGCATCTTCAAATTTGCCTTTTAAGGCTGCTGTTTGTTTATCCAGTCTTTTTCTCTTTTTTGTTATTGTACTCATCCTTTTATTCGCTCCTTGTTATTGGTAGAAATTGTATTTTTCGTAATCTATCAAAAGGGATCTCATTTCATCAGCATCGTTTCCAAAAAAGAAAATGGTTCCATAATGATTCCCAAATCCTACCCGTTCTGCCACTTTGGAAGTAACAGGAATAAACATATTATGTTTTACAAAATAAGGATGGCTCTTGAGCTTATTAGGTATATTCAGCTTTTCAACGATTTTTACATTAGGATAGACCATGAGATTACCAGAATGCCCTTTTGCGGATATCACTTCCTCAGGGAAAAATGCCTCAATTTCTTCTTCGGTAGTATCTGGGTCACAGCAAAGCACTTGGCCTTGATAAGGGCTGAACCCATATGCATTTTCAATATGTTCAAAAATATGACCGCCAGGAATACGATTCGCTACCTCGCCAAAACTTAATGTCCCATCTTGAGTGATGAAAAACTCGGGGTGAATGATGCCATATTTGACTCCAAAGGCATCCACAAGTTTCTCAATAGCTTCCCTGATTTGTGGTCTCCATTTTTCAAGTGAAGGGGAAGCAGGTACGAAGTTAGAATGACCTAACTTTACATATTCAGTAATATTTAGGAACCTTACTTTTCCATTATGGATAAAGGCCTCACAAGAGAATTCTTGACCTTCCAGGTGGCTTTCCATTAGTAAAGGGAATTCTGAATCGTCAATTTGGTCAATCTCTTCCGGTTTTCGAATCATGTAATGTCCGACTGTGCCTGCTTTATCGAATGGTTTAACATGAATAGGAGCATAGTCATCCTCATTTATATTACATAGTGCCTCATTGATTCTTTTTAAGAAATAATGGATATCTTCCTTGTTGTTTGCTTCTTCAAAGACTCCGACACGGATACCTGCCAATTGTGCTCTACGCTTCATCAAGCCTTTGTCTCGAAGCAGCAAAGATTTATGGAAAATGCATGGGTTATTCCAGAGCCTTGCATTCATGGCAGCAGCCCACTCGACGGTTTCTTCGTAGATTGGTACAGCCACTTTTGTATTAAGATCCTTTAATTTTTCATAGAGTTCACCCGACCGCTCCTCTAAATGGTTGAATACCCATGGGACAAATTGGATACCGTGGGTGTCAGCAAAACTTTGAAATTCAGGCGGACCAACAACAACATATGGTCGATCCATTTTGTCAATTGCTTCGATTGCGTTCAGGCTCCAGCCCAACAACGCCGTTATTTTACCCTTGTTCTGTTTCATCTGAATAACTCTCCCTATTTATCAATATGGACTAGATCCTAACAGCCCCTATTTTAGCAAAAAAAATAATTTGAATTTTCGGATTTACAAAAAAAGTAAGAATACTTAAAAATTAGTTAATAAATAATTTACATTTATTAACTAAAATGGGGGGAGACATCAAAAGATGTTAAAATATCAAAAAAAAATTCAGGCAGAGGGGTATTGTATGAGCGATTGGTATACTAGATTGACTGAGTATTTTCCAGAAAAGGAAATGAAATCAAAAAAACATTTTGAAATACTTTTTCAAGAAAAAAAAGGAATGTATCAATTGCTGGAAGGCCCAGATTACGTACTTGTATATTTTGAACAGTCTGATTATATCTTCATTGACTTTATTCTAGTAGGCGGGGGAAGTCGTGGAAAAGGGATAGGCAGCATGGTCCTTGACCATTTGAAAAAAGAGGGGAAAGCAATCATATTGGAGGTTGAGCCAGCTACCGTTAAAGATCCTGACTCAGAAAAAAGAATACGATTTTACGAAATGAATGATTTCTTAAAGATGAATTCTATTCAATACGAAAGAATCCATATGGTTACAAACGAGCTAAATAAAATGGACATTTTTTGCTGGTCACCAGTACATAGAACGGAACAATGGGTGTATGACAAAATGAAAGCTGTATATGATGAGGTACATGCTTTTAAAGCGAGAGAATTGTATGGGCGCAATCCCCAGCCTGTATCAGATGTCCTTTGGATGAGAGAATTAATATATAGTTAAGCTTAGATCATTGAGAATAATGTTTCACCGGTAGACTCGTTACGGTGAAACATATCACAAGGGAATAAAATTTTGATCTTCATGCTAAAGGAGTGGATAGGCTATGCAGAAATCTGTTTTAAAAGGATGTTTATTAGATATTTATTATGTGAGGGCTTAAATCAACTTGCATAATTGGATATGATTTACTTATAAAAAAATCTTCAGGTTATCTTTCCTGTCAAGGATGGTAAGCAGAACGTTTTTTACCTCGCTCTGATATAAACTTTCTAAACTGGAAACAACACAGTGTTCGTCCTGATGAATTTGTTTTAATTCCGTGAAATTATTTTACCTTCCTTAATAATCGTCCTTGGCAAATCGAAAGGCTCTGTTTCCAGTTAGAAGGATGCAGGTGTAAGCGGTTCGTATTTTGGATCCCAAAAAACGAAATTTTTCCATCTGCTTCCTAAACCGCTAAGGTTACTTTCTTCACATTTTCTACTTTTTCCTCCCGTAATTCTTCTATAAAACATCAATGCTTTTTTAATCCTTTGTATTAGAGTTACCGTTTGGAAAAATATGATAAGAAAACTTACTTTCTAAAACATAACGATTATTATATTTGATTGTACTAGTTCCTAAAAATTAAACTTTCAACATAGCTTACCAATGTGTTCAATAGAAATTGATACTCTTTCTTGGAATAACAGAGGTTAGTTTTCATGGATGTTGTAGCCCTTGGGAACAGTAGGATAAGAAAGTGGGAAAATACGGGAAATTATATTGATTTATACCTATTACCCGAACAGATGTTGACATGTTGAATGAGTAACATTGGAGTAAGGGAATGGCTAAGCATAGGACTAGTAAAGGTACCTTATGCTTAGCTTTTTCATTTTTGGGGGATTAGCAGCGTAGTTTTTCCATAGAATAGCAGAGGTTGGTTTTCAGGAAAGTTGCAATCTTTGGTAGCAATGAAGTAAGTCTACAGGAAGATATAGGGGAACTATATTGGTTTATACCTATTATCAGAACGGATGTTGACAGGTTAAATGAGTAACATTAAGTTAAATACTTCAGGGAGGCAATCTAATGTTTTGGATTGCTTTTTAGCCATTGCCCAAGCAAAGAATAATAGCATGGCATTTATGATTAATTAAAGTCGTTCCTTTATTTTTAGGCTCTGTTTAAAGAATGGTGTTGATTTTCTTGTTAAACGTGCAGGTTAGTACAATGGCAATGTTGTATATTTATCTTTCGCTTTTGGTAAGTATTAAGCTGTATGAATAACTAAATGGTAATGAACTAAACTCCTTTTCTAGGCATAAGTTAACAAAGAAGACCTTGAGAGGAGACGAAAAATGAAACAGCAACAATACGTAATAAGAACAGAAGAGATACCTGTTCAATTCCCTCCTCAACATCAGCCATTTCATCCAGGATTTGAATGGTTGATGGTACCAAGACCTATTTCAGAAATCGGAACCTATCGAGCAGCAGGCAAATTACAGGGAAAAGTAGCGATCATTTCGGGTGGAGATAGCGGTATTGGAAGAGCAGTTGCGTATGCATTTGCTAAGGAAGGGGCAAATATTGTTATTGCATACTTAAATGAGCATATTGATGCATTAGAAACGAAACAGCGTGTTGAGCAACTAGGACAACGTTGCCTTGCCATTGCTGGAGACTTAGGACAAGAAAAAACAAGCCATCAAGTGGTCCAGCAAACCTTACATGCGTTTGGTAAAATAGATATTATTGTAAATAACTGCGCGGAATCTTTCCCGAAAGAACGAATAACGGAAATTACCGGTGAGCAGCTTCTACGAGTTTTTCAATCTAATGTTTTTTCTTTTTTTTATTTAACGAAGGCCGCTTTACCCTATTTAAGACAAGGTAGTTCGATTATAAATACGGGATCAGCATCTGCATACGAAGGACAGCGGGGAAATCTTGATTACTCTACATCAAAGGGGGCCGTTATTACATTTACCCGATCACTAGCCCTCGACTTAATTAATGATGGAATTCGTGTAAATGGTGTTTCGCCAGGGCCGGTTTGGACACCAATCATACCTTCAAGTTTTCCTGCTGAACAAATGATGAGTTTTGGGTATGGGGCACCAATGAAGCGAGCTGGTCAGCCGTATGAACTTGCCCCAGCGTATGTGTACTTAGCCAGTGATGATTCGAGTTATGTCACTGGCCAAATAATCCATGTCAATGGGGGGATGAGAACAAGCAGTTAAAGATGCCGGAAAAGGATGATGAAAGCTTTGGATTTGATTCAATAAGTTAGACAAAAAAAGGGGGATTATGTTGCCTTTTGAGTTTGACCAGCGAAAGCTTGGGGAGTCAGCGCTTAGTAAGGGGATAGAGGTTCTAACTGAGATAGGGAGGGAAAACAAAACACAAACGGAGTTTGTCAGGAAGTATTCTGTATTGATTTCGTATCTATGCGGAATTTATCTCGTTATTTTATAGTGAGTAACTATGGAAACGAAGATGTCCATGCGACGAGTACTTGAGCCGCATGGTTTTTTTATGGCAAAAAGTCCGATTTTCCAGGTTGCTTTTTACCTATTAAGCAAACAGATGTTGAAAAGTTGAATAAGTAACATTGGATCGAAAATAAGGGGGATTTAATCAAGTTAGCATAAAGAATAAGAAGCTCCCTAATAAGGAAACTTCTTATTCTTCCTCTTTTGCTACGCGTACTGTAACTACTTGGATTTTTTTAGGTAGCACAGCGGGTTCATCGTCGTTTGCTGGTGCAAAAACAAACAGAATTACAGCTAAAACTGCCGATACGATGGAATGCAAGCATATATCCCCCTTTTCGATACCACGCTAGTCTTTGGAAACTAACGGGTCTGGTAGGTAGGGTTCAACTGAATGCAGAAGTAAATGTTATTTTTTAACACATTCCAAGACCTAACCAGACATTTATACAACATATGAATAGGAATAGCAGGGTGTTCTTCTACATAGCGATCAAGGATTTCGGTACATTTTTCGCTCGTATCTCCACATTCTCCATCAAC
The DNA here is from genome assembly GCF_004138295.1 of Ectobacillus funiculus. Taxonomy (GTDB): domain Bacteria; phylum Bacillota; class Bacilli; order Bacillales; family Bacillaceae_G; genus Ectobacillus; species Ectobacillus funiculus. The sequence continues at coordinate 100,055 of NZ_SCFM01000002.1, forward strand.
ATTACACCGAGCATATCCAGAAAAGGAAAATGCTTAGATAACGCTTGTGTTGAGAGCTTCTTTGGACACTTCAAGTCAGAACTGTTTCACCTCCGTCATTTTTGTACAAAACGGGAGGTTATTTGTGCTGTTCAAAAATATATCCGATTTTACAATACAGAACGGTTTCAGGTAAAGCTAAATAACCTGACTCCGGTTGAGTACCATCGTCAGGCTGCTTAAACAGTGTAATTGAGCATAGGGCTTTTTTTCTGTGTCTACTTGACAGGGGTAAGATCATAGAACCCAAATGGATCAACCGTAGTTTTCGTTACTCACTATGTGAATCGAGCTTGTATTCCTTAATTTTATTGTATAGGGTTGCCCTGGATATACCGAGCAGCTTGGCCGCTGCACTCTTATTATTTCCATATGTTTTACGTAACGCTTCCTCAATCATGAAAGCTTCTTCATTTGTAGACACACGTTCTTTATGCAATGTCTCGTCCTGGGCAGCCCTCATTTAAAATACGATGTAACACGATATCCTCCACGTGAAAATATTCTCCAATCTTTCGGCCGAGAATATTTTCTCGCTTGATTCCATAAGTCCCTTCGGCAGTAGCATTCCAACAAATTACTTTCCCTTCTTGATCTCCAGCTGTCACGGCATCATTAACTGTTTCTGCTAATGTGTGAAAATAGGCGGTTATTTAATCTGCAAGTTTTGAATCCACTCGTCTAATCTAGTCGTAACAAAAATTAGACACCTTTGTTCTTTGTAATCTAGTTTTTAACTATAAAATGATTTGTTTGTTAGAAAATATAACGAAAAAATGTACAAAAAAATAGTATGTATTATAATTCGATTAAACAGATTCACACATTTGTTTAATTCAAACAATTATTTTTACAATATTGACACTTTTGTAAACGTGGTTGTATAATGATTTTACAAATAAATCTGAAAATTATATCTTATTTAAATTTTCGGAAATACAGGAAAAAGGAGGTTTTAGTGAGAAATATGTTTCAAAATTTAGGAAAGAATCAATCAGCAAATGTTTGGTTTGTAATGAAGAATCTATTAAAAAAATAATTTTATATAAAGGAGTTATATGAATATGATAACTATTAATCAAGTATCCCCTTTTGTTAATGAACCTTTCACTGATTTTACAATCGACACAAACAAACAAGCCATGCAAACAGCTCTCGCAGCAGTGAAAAAAGAGCTTGGTCAACAGTACCCGCTATATATTGGCGGTAAACAGATACTTACGGAGGAGCAAATTACTTCCATTAACCCAGGGAATGTAAATGAGGTGGTCGGTTATGTGAGCAAAGCGACCCAGCCGTTAGCGGAACAAGCTATGCAGGAAGCGTTAAGAACATTTGAAACTTGGAAGAACGTTTCTCCGGCGGAACGTGCAGGGTACTTATTTAGAGCAGCTGATGTAATGCGTCAGCGTAAACATGAATTCTCTGCATTACTTGTATATGAAGCAGGGAAGAATTGGGCTGAGGCAGATGCTGATACAGCTGAAGCTATTGATTTTATGGAATTTTATGCTCGAGAGATGATACGTTTGAGCGAAACTAACATTCACCATCCTCTGACTAAAATTGAAGGGGAAAATAATCAAATTACATATATTCCCCTTGGAGTAGGGATTATCATCTCACCGTTTAACTTTCCACTAGCAATTATGGCTGGAACAACAGTGGCAGCGATTGTTTCAGGAAATACAGTAATCTTAAAGCCAGCAGACTCTACACCAGTCATTGCAGCAAAGTTTGTTCAACTAATGAAAGAAGTAGGCCTTCCAGCAGGGGTGCTGAACTTTATTCCTGGAAACGGGGCAGAAATCGGCGAATACCTTGTTGAACATCCAAAAACCCGCTTTATCTCATTTACAGGCTCTCGTGAAGTTGGATGCCGAATTTATGAGCGTGCGTCAAAAGTTCAACCGGACCAAATCTGGTTAAAGCGTGTCATTGCTGAAATGGGCGGAAAAGACGGCGTTGTGGTTGATGAGACAGCGGATTTAGATGCAGCTGCAGCAGCAATAGTCGCGTCTGCCTTCGGCTTCCAAGGACAAAAGTGCTCGGCTGGTTCTAGAGCGATCATAGTCGCATCTGTTTACGATGAAGTGGTGGCAAAGGTAATAGAATTAACGAAGAAGCTACAGGTAGGACTACCTGAGAATAATGCTCCAATCGGCCCGGTTATTGATCAAAAATCACTAGATAAAATTTTAAAATACATTGAAATCGGCAAGAAAGAAGGAAAACTGCTGGTGGGCGGATCCCGAGCGGAAGGTAATGGCTTCTATATTGAGCCTACTGTTTTTGTAGATGTTGACCCAAAAGCTCGCATTATGCAAGAAGAGGTATTCGGCCCTGTTCTTGCAATAGCTAAAGTAGCAAACTGGAAAACAGCTATTGAGGTTTATAATGATACGGACTATGGCTTAACGGGTGCCTACTTCTCACAAAATGAAGAACGAATTGCCTACACTTTAGAAAACATGCATTGCGGAAACCTTTATATTAATAAAAAGTGTACAGGAGCATTAGTTGGAGCGCATCCATTTGGCGGTTTTAACATGTCTGGAACAGATTCCAAAGCAGGTGGATATGATTACTTACTATTATTCACTCAAGCGAAGCTAACGTCTCGAAAAATATATTAAGATGAAAAGCCCTCTTCAAATGAGGGCTTTCTATAAAAGTTATGAAATGATACCAAGATTTATAATGAGTTTACTTACAATCTATGTCGGTAGTCTTTGAATACCAAAGCCCTGCAGTAATACGGAAAGAAACTTTGAGAAATATAAGTTATTTGCTTAATAGGTGCATAGCACCTATTAAGTCATTCAAAGGTATAAAAAGTAGTATCGCGTAAGTTCTACAAACTAAATTATGCGGGGGATAAATAGAGTGGGATCTATAATGAGCATGACACAATATAAAGTAAGAGAAGAAAATCAGAAAAAGAAGGAACAGTTGAATATTTTAGAAAATACGCAACAAGTGATTCGTACAGCCCTTACAAATATGGGGTATGAACAGGAGGTATATGAGCTATTAAAGGAACCTCTTAGATTGTTGACTGTTCGGATCCCTGTCAGAATGGATGATGGTTCTGTTAAAGTATTTACAGGATACCGTGCGCAGCATAATGATGCAATTGGACCAACAAAAGGAGGGATTCGTTTCCATCCAGCTGTAACAGAGGAGGAAGTAAAAGCTCTTTCTATGTGGATGAGTATTAAATGCGGGATTACCGGTCTTCCTTATGGAGGAGGAAAGGGAGGTATTCAGTGTGATCCGAGAGAGATGTCGCTCCGGGAATTAGAGCGGTTAAGTCGCGGCTACGTTCGTGCTGTCAGTCAAATTGTTGGACCGACGAAGGATATTCCAGCTCCTGATGTATTCACGAATTCACAAATTATGGCATGGATGATGGATGAGTATAGCCGGATCCGTGAATTTGATTCCCCTGGATTTATCACAGGAAAACCACTAGTGTTAGGAGGCTCTGTTGGAAGGGAATCTTCTACTGCTAAAGGTGTGATTATAACGATGAAAGAAGCTGCAAAAGTGAAAGGATTGGAAATAAGGGGATCAAAAGTAATTATCCAAGGATTTGGAAATGCGGGCAGTTTTCTCGCGAAGTTCCTTCATGATGAAGGAGCGAAAGTTGTTGGGATTTCAGATGCGTATGGCGCGTTATATGACCCGGATGGTCTAGATATTGATTACTTATTAGATAAGCGAGATTCATTTGGAACTGTTACAAGGTTGTTTTCAAGTAGAATTACCAATCAAGAGCTATTAATACAACCATGTGATATTTTAGTGCCTGCAGCACTCGAAAACCAAATTACAGAAGAAAATGCGGCAGACATTCAGGCGCAGATTATAGTAGAGGCAGCTAATGGGCCTACAACATTAAAAGCCACTGAAATCTTGACTGAAAGAGGCGTATTAATCGTTCCGGATGTGCTGGCAAACTCCGGTGGTGTCATTGTTTCTTATTTTGAGTGGGTGCAAAATAACCAAGGCTATTACTGGACAGAAGAAGAAGTAGACAACAAACTGAAAGCCATCTTAACTGCGTCTTTTTTACAAGTGCATCAAACAGCAATTACTCAAGCAGCTGATATGAGGTTAGCGGCGTACATTGTTGGATTGAAGAAAATGGTAGAAGCTTCTAAGTATAGAGGGTGGATATAATTCTACTAAGACTAAATTTTTTAATTAGAAAATGTGAGGATATAGCCTGGGATTTGTAAACTCAATCATGTAAGGAAATTCGTTTCCAGTAAAAAGAAGTCCGCGAAGCAGGAAACTTCCATTTCACGCCGTGGGAGCAGGTAAGTGGGAGTTGTTTCATTGGCTGGATATGGAATAGAACCAAGGGCTAACAAAGGTGTACAAATTAATACATTGTATTGACAAAATTGAACAAATTTTTATACAATTTGTTTGCAATATATATTCAAAAGATTTCAAACTTGCAAAATTTAAGGGACATTAAATCTTCTATTCCGTGTTTCAATTGAGTTTATCAGCGATTTATCTAATAAGCGGATTAGACAAAGGAGGAATTTCGATAGCTTTCGGATGTGTTACTTGAAAAAAATGAAAGGGTTTTCACGGTCTTTTTTCCTATGCTAAGCAAATGAAGCAGCTTTGGTTATTGTTTGATATTATGTTTTCTATAATAGAGGAGGGACAGGATATGAATCATCACCAAACGGAATTAAAGAAAGAGTTAAAAGTTCGCCATATTACCATGATTTCTCTGGGAGGAATCATTGGTGCTGGATTATTTGTAGGGAGTGGATCCTTAATAAATATGGCAGGACCGGCTTCTATCTTCTCCTATGCGCTGGCAGGACTACTTGTGGTTTTGGTCATGCGCATGCTGGGGGAAATGTCAATGATCAATCCATCTAGTGGTTCTTTTGCCACGTATGCTCGGGAAGCACTAGGTCCGTGGGCTGGATACACAATCGGCTGGCTATATTGGTTTTTCTGGGTTATTGTCATTGCCGTTGAAGCAATCGCAGGAGCGAACATTATCCAGTACTGGTTTCCTTCCTTGCCTTCTTGGTCGGCTAGTCTTGTCCTTACCTTCTTATTAACTTTGACTAACGTGTATTCTGTTAAATCGTTTGGTGAGTTCGAGTATTGGTTCTCCCTTATTAAAGTGGTAAGCATTGTTTTATTTTTAATTCTGGGAGGGGCCATTATATTCGGCTTCGTACCTGGTACAGAATCACCTGGGACTTCTAATCTTATACATAGAGGAGGATTTTTTCCAAACGGAATCAATTCTATATTGTTGGGAATCACTCTCGTTATGTTCTCGTTTATGGGGAGTGAAATTGTAGCAACTGCAGCAGGAGAAACATCACATCCTGAAAAAGCCATTACTGTTGCGACAAACAGTGTTATTTATCGAATCTTAGTTTTCTATCTAGGTTCCATTTTAGTGTTAGTTACTATTCTTCCATGGGATTCTCATACTCTACTGAAAAATCCTTTTGTTTCCGTACTTGAACTTGTGAACATACCAGCTGCGGCCCAAATCATGAATTTTATTGTTCTAACAGCCGTCCTTTCTTGCTTGAATTCCGGTCTTTACACGAGTTCCCGTATGTTGTTTGCTATGGCACAAAATGGTGATGCTCCCCGTATGTTTTTTAAGGTCAACAAGAAGGGAGTGCCGCTTTATGCTATCCTGGGATGCACTGTGATTTCGTATATTAGCGTGATATTCAATTACCTATCCCCGGATAAGATATTTCTCTTTTTGGTTAATGCTTCCGGAGGAGTAGCGCTTCTTGTTTATCTGGTGATTGCCTTCTCCCAACTCCGTATGAGGAGAAAATATGAAAAAGAAAATCCTGAAGCACTGAAAATAAGAATGTGGTTATTTCCTTACTTGACATATGCCACAATCATTGCGATCACCAGTGTCTTTGTAGCGATGCCATTTATTGATTCAATGCGTTCACAATTCTTTTTAACCCTACTTATCGTTGTATTCGTTTTGGTTACCTACTTTGTCACTAAGAACAAACGATCAACAGATTTATTATCGGAGAAAAAGAAGCAAATGCCTCTTCAGTACAAAGCAAAGTAAAGGGCTAAAATTTATCTTTTCACAGGAGATGTTTTTATGTGGATAATCACTGTCTACTCAAAAGGAAACCACACTACCATGTTTGAATTTGACACAGAAGAAGAAGCGAGAGAAGTTTTTGAAAAACTCCAAGGTTGCAAAATTCTTACGGAAGTTGTTTGTTTTAATGATCCTTGTTTAGCTATAGCTGCTGTTTAAAAGTCATACCATATTTGTTTCCTGGAAAGATAAAATGCTTAAAAATAGTAAAATATCTAGCACGCTGTTTTAAAAAACCCTCGAATGTAATAGTATTCGAGGGTTTTTTGTGTGCACCTGGCATGGATGCAAGTCTATAGGATACAGTTCTTTAATAATGTATTTGAACAATATTTATGTTAGGAAGTTTAATATGAATGTTTAGAAAAATAGTAAATTGTATAGAGTTTCATTGCATGAACAAAATTGTTTATAATTTGTTTTTTAATAAACGATTTTGTTTAAATAATATAAAATTAAACATTTTTTTAAAAAATAATATACAAAAGTGTAAAGAATGTTTATAATAGATTTATAAGGAATCAGAAAATTTAACATATTTAAAATTATGTAATAATTTTAAAGGAGGCGATATTGTGGCAGTACAATATTTTCACTAAAGCAGTATTAAAAATAAAGTAAGGACTAGCACAATGTGGTAAGTGATAGACACTTGTTTATTTTAGAATCATTACTGATTATTTTTAGTAGTTTAAGAAGAAATACTAAAATCGATTTTTTAGCTAGGTCTTTATTAGTTATAAAAATATAACGGGAAACAAAAAACTATTATTTTACATAAGGGAGAGAGCCACATGATTACAGAATATAAGAACACAATTAAACCATACAAACATGAACCGTTTACCAACTTTACACTAGAAGAAAATAAACATGCATTTGAAGAAGCTTTAATGTTAGTACAGTCAAAATTAGGTCAAGAGTACCCGCTTGTCATCGGAGGAGAACATATTAAAACGGGTGAACAAACGATATCGATTAACCCGAGTAATAAGAAGGAAGTTATTGGTATAGTTTCCAAAGCTAATAAAGAATGGGCTGAAAAAGCGATGCAAGCTGCACTTTCTGCTTTTGAAACGTGGAAAAAGCAAGATTCGGAAGAGCGGGCAAACATCTTATTTCGAGCAGCGGCTATCCTTCGCCGTCGTAAACATGAATTCTCGGGCTACCTTGTCAAAGAGGCTGGGAAACCTTGGAAAGAAGCTGATGCGGATACAGCAGAAGCTATTGACTTTCTTGAATTCTACGCCCGTCAGATGATGCAACTAAAAGATGGGGTTCCTGTACAAAGCAGGGAGGGAGAAAGCAACAAGTTTACTTACATACCGCTGGGTGTAGGTGTCATCATTTCACCGTTTAACTTCCCATTAGCAATTATGGCTGGAACGGTAACAGCAGCTATAGTAGCGGGAAACACTGTCCTTCTTAAACCATCTGACAATACGCCGGTAGTAGCAGCCAAGTTTGTGGAAGTCATGGAGGAAGCAGGTCTTCCTCATGGGGTGCTCAACTATATTCCGGGAGAAGGCGCAGAAATAGGTGATTATCTTGTTGATCATCCGAAAACCCGCTTCATCTCCTTTACAGGCTCCCGTGAAGTCGGCTGTCGTATTTATGAACGTGCAGCAAAAGTGCACCCGGGTCAAATTTGGTTAAAGCGTGTCATTGCTGAAATGGGTGGTAAAGATACAGTAGTCGTAGATAAAGACGCGGATTTGGATTTAGCGGCCTCTTCAATTGTTTACTCTGCTTTTGGCTTCTCCGGACAAAAGTGTTCGGCTGGTTCCCGTGCAGTGGTACACCAGGATGTATATGACGAAGTGCTCGAAAAAGCAGTGGCGTTAACAAAAACTTTAACGGTTGGTAATCCAGAAGATGCAAATACCTATATGGGCCCTGTTATCAGTCAGGCTTCTTACGATAAAATCATGAAATATATTGAAATTGGTAAGGAAGAAGGCAAGTTGATGACAGGCGGAGAAGGTGATGACTCCAAAGGGTTCTTTATCCAACCAACTATCATTGCTGATGTAGAAGAAAAAGCACGTCTTATGCAGGAGGAAATCTTCGGTCCGGTTGTTGCTTTTTGTAAGGCCCGTGATTTTGACCACATGATGGAAATCGCGAACAACACGGATTATGGCTTGACAGGTGCATTACTTACTAACAATCGTGATCATATTGAGCGAGCAAAAGAAGAATTCCATGTAGGGAACCTTTATTTCAATCGAGGTTGTACAGGAGCAATCGTCGGGTATCATCCGTTTGGCGGGTTTAACATGTCAGGAACGGATTCGAAGGCAGGAGGACCTGATTATCTTATTCTGCACATGCAGGCGAAAACAACGAGCGAAGCATTTTAAGAAAAAGCGGGCAACTTTAAAAAAGTTGTCCGCTGTAAAACTTTTATATAAAAAACTAAGAATATATCGTTTAGGGGGACAAGCCATGTTAGCAGAGGTTTCAAAAAATGTCTTTCTTTATGCTTCTCAAAGTAAGGGATTAAATAAGGCTGCGAAAAAATGGGGTCTTCGATTTGGGGCTTCTCAAGTTGTAGCGGGAGATACTATCGAGAGTGCCATTAAAAAAGTTCAAGAGCTAAATAAAAAAGGCTTAGTTTGTACATTGGATCATTTAGGGGAATTCGTTTCAAGTAGAGAAGAAGCAATAGAAGCAACAGAATATAACGTAAAAACGTTAGAAGCCATCGCAAAAGCAGGAGTAAATAGTAATTTATCTGTTAAAATGACCCAACTGGGGTTGGATATTGACCGTGATTTTTGTGTTAAAAATATGCGGAAAATTCTTAAGACAGCCAAAAAACATAACAACTTTGTCCGAATCGATATGGAAGATCACGCACATTGTCAAATTACATTAGATATCCTGAGAGAATTACGTCAAACATATGACAATGTAGGAACTGTGATTCAAGCCTACTTATATCGTGCTGAACAGGACGTGAAAGAATTAAAAGGAGTTTCTCTGCGTTTAGTTAAAGGAGCTTATAAGGAGTCTCCTGAAGTTGCTTATCAAGAGAAGGGAGAGGTAGATGAGAATTATATGAGAATCATTGAAGAGCATTTGCTGAGCGGAAGTTATACTGCAATTGCTTCACATGACCACCATATTATTGCCAGAGTAAAAGAATTTGCGCAAAAGCATAATATTCCACGTGACCAATTTGAATTTCAGATGTTATATGGATTTAGAACAGATATACAACTAAGTTTAGTTCAAGAAGGGTACAAAATGCGTGTTTACATTCCTTTTGGAAATGATTGGTTTGGGTACTTTATGCGCCGTTTGGCAGAAAGACCACAAAATGTAGCTTTTGCTCTTAAAGGATTCTTCTCCAAGTAAATGAAGGGGATGCAGAGTTCGGTAGATAAAGCCTTCAGTTATTGGGGGATTATCATTAGGAAGAATAAACAAAGAGACAAGTTTAGCTTACCTGCCATTTATTAGTTAGTTCGTATATTACAATTAGGTTAGCTGTACGAAAAGAGTTCAATCCGAACATGGATCGAACTCTTTTGTTTTATGCTGGATCCCAAATATACCAATAATAGCTTTTGTTACTCACTATGTGAATCGAGCCCATATTCTTTAATCTTATTGTATAGTGTTGCTCTGGATATACCAAGCAACTTGGCTGCTGCACTTTTATTTCCATATGTTTTACGTAACGCTTCTTCAATCATGAAAGCTTCTTCATTTGTAGATACACGCTCCTTATATAATGGCGTGTCTTGGCTAGGGATAGCTATAGGATCAGCATGTATAAACTGACTCGAAGTAACCACCTCTCTTGGAAGGTGTTTGAGTGTAATAACATCCTCATCATTTAGCAAGATAAAGCGTTCCACTACATTTCGAAGCTCCCGGACGTTTCCTGGCCAATCATAGTTTATTAATGCAGTCATAACTGTTGGATCAATATTCGACATGGGCTTCTTATACTTTATGGTAAATTCTTGCATGAATTTTTGAACTAGCTCTACAATGTCCTCTATTCGTTCACGCAATGGAGGAATATCGATTTTGATTACAGCTAACTGGTAATAAAGGTCCTTATGAAAAGTTCCCTCTTTTACCATTGTGTCGATTACAGGCGAAGCAGAGGCGATAATACGTGTTTGGGCTGTAACTAATTCTGTTCCCCCTATACGATGAAAGGATTGGTGTTCCAAATAATTGGAAAGTTTTGCTTGAATATCAAATGGCATTTGATCAATGTCTGTAATGAACAGAGTTCCCTGACTTGCCTGTTCCAATTTACCGGACTGTCCCACTTGTCCTTCATCCATAAAAGCTTTTCTCTGATATCCAAATAATTCTGCTTCTAAAAGCCCTGGAGGAACAGAGATACAGTTAACGGATAAAAAAGGCTCATTCTTCTTTCTTGAACTGCTGTAATGGATCGCCTGTGCCAGCATCTCTTTCCCAGATCCAGGCTCACCAGTTAAGAGGACGGGGATATCAGCGTAAGTAGTTTTCTGTGCAATTTGTAATACTTGTTGAATTTCTGTACCAGTCCCAATGATAGAAGAGAAAGGATTTTCTGGGTGGACAAGCTGAGGCACCGATGAATACAATTCTTCGTTAAGCCGAACAATTCGAGTAATATCTTGCTCTGTTGCAATTCCTCCGATAATAATATTGTCTTGTATAATTGGAGAAGCGTTGATTAAAACGTGGGTATCACTATCAGGGCGGTGATATGCTTTTCGAACCGGGCGGCCCTCATTTAAAATACGATGTAACACGATATCCTCTACATGGAAGTATTCCCCGATTTTTCGGCCGAGAATATTTTCCCGCTTGATTCCATAAGTCCCTTCTGCAGGGGCGTTCCAACAAATTACTTTCCCTTCTTGATCTACAGCTGTAACAGCATCGTTAACTGTTTCTGCTAATGTGTGAAAATAGGCAGTTATCTTTTTATTTTCAATTTGTAAGCTTTGAATCCACTCGCTGGCAGTTAAAACTCCAATAATATTTTCTTTTTCTTCGTTTTTTATTAGAACCGGGCGTCTCCAATCTATGCTCAATTCAAGAATTTCTGACATTGTAAGGACTGTAGAAGGAATCCATTGCATTTCTTCAAGCCAAAGAATTACAGGCTTTGAATCCGCACCTGATAGGATAAAGTTATATTCACTATTTGTAATCGTATGGTGTCTTTCCCCTGTAATCACGGCAAATTGGTACTGTAGGATCTTGTTTTTTAATTCTACTAAAGGAGTGTTTGGTTCAATTAAAATAAAGGAGGTTTCCAGATTGATTTGTTCAGTATTCAACATAGTAAATCCCTTCCATATATAGTAGCTACTTTTTTATAATGTATCATATCTGTATAGTATTAGCTAGTTAAGTGGCAGTGAAATGAACACGTTAAACAAATGTGTCCAAATTGATATTTATATACCGATTTTTAGTAATCAAGTGTGAAATGATAGGACTCTTTCGATTTGATATTGTAAACCGAAAAATTTCTCAACTTTTGGATAGTTAAACAAAAAGTATAATTGAGGGTAGTATAATTGGCTAAGGGATATTGCCTTTTTATTGAGAATGAAGATTCATTGCACCCAAACCGGCTTTATTATCAGCTTGAAGTGTGAGTATGATATTACCTTCAGGTGAGCTCAACGGAAAGAGAAGTGGTTAACATGACAGAAGAATTAGAAATATTGAAGCTGGAATTAGAAGGAATCATAAATGCTTCAAATGATAACATTGTTGTGACAGATGGACAAGGAATCGTTTTGAGGGCAATTAGAAATTCTGAGGAGATATATGGTGAAGTTTCATCAACTTTAGTGGGAAGGTCGGTTTTCGAACTGGAAAAGGAAAATATTTTTTCTCCATCCGTGACTGCCAGGGTTTTAAAGGAGAAAAAGGAAGTTCAAGTGATGCAAAAGACGAGAACAGGGATGGTGATAATGGCTACGGGTATTCCAATTTTTGATAAACAAAAAAATATTATTAGAGTGATTAGCTTTTCTCATAATTTAACCGAGATACAAAAGTTAAAGGAGGATTATGAACAGCTTCAGTCTAAAATGAAACGCTATGAATCAGAAATTGAAGAGTTGAGAGGAAAGGAAACAAAAATTGGGGACATAGTTATAGAGTGTAAAACAATGCAGACGGTTTGGGAGCTTGTAAATCGAGTGGCAAGAAGTGATGCAACGGTTGTTTTACTAGGAGAATCAGGAGTTGGAAAAACTGTTTTTGCCCGTGCTTTACATAATAGAAGCGAGCGAAAAAAGGAGCCTTTTATCGAAATCAATTGCGGGGCTATACCAACAAGCTTGTTTGAATCTGAACTATTTGGATATGAGCCTGGTGCTTTTACAGGAGCAAATCATAAAGGAAAAATAGGAATGATTGAATTGGCGCATAAAGGAACACTGTTTCTTGATGAAATTGGGGAGCTGCCTCTTGATATACAAGTTAAGCTTTTAAAAGTACTACAAGAAAAAAGCATAACCAAAATTGGTGGGGGAAGGAGCAAAAAAGTAGACTTCCGGTTAGTGGCAGCTACTAATCAAGACTTAGAATACATGGTGAAGCAAGGAAAGTTCCGAGAGGATCTTTTTTATAGGTTAAATGTAGTTCCAATTCATATCCCTTCTTTACGGAAGAGAAAAGAGGATATTTATCAACTTATAGAGCATTTTTTATCAAAGTTTAACCGAAAGTATCAAACAAATAAATTTTTTCATTCAGCTGCGATTGATGCATGTTTAGAATATGAATGGCCCGGGAATGTCAGAGAGCTTGAGAATCTTATCGAACGGTTAGTTGTTACTTCGGATACTAATACAATCTATCATGACAATCTTCCCTTTATACAAAAAAATCAGCAGAATAATGATACTGAAGTGGAATGGTCTTCACTAACAGTTTTTGAGGAGCGAGGATTAACGCTGCAGGATGCTTTGGAAGAGGTTGAAAAATGTTGGCTGCTACGTGCTTACCGCCAATGTAAAACAACATATGAAATGGCTGAAACTCTTGGATTAAGTCAAGCAACAGTCGTTCGTCGGTTGAAAAAGTACAATATTAATTCAAAATGAATCAATGAATTCAAAATTGAATTAATTATTGCTAGTTTAATTCAATTTTGAATTCATTTAAATAGATGTAAAGGGAGATTTGCGCTAAAAAAGTTGGCATAGAATTTGCAAGTAATATGAACGAGTAGACTTTTAGAAAGAAGGAGGAATTTTTAAGCTAAAGTTCGTTATAGATGTACATGATCGCGCTTTACCTTATTTAGGAAAATAAAATTAACGAAAAAACGGACAATGTTAATTGCATGCTAGTTTTTACATATTAACTTTATTATTAGACCATTTTACCTGAGTATAATGTCAAGCAAATGAAGCGGGTCTGCAACAGCCAGTACTTTGTTTATATATCATAAAAAACTGAACAAAATACTGGCTTTCTTAATCTTAGAAAAGGAAAGGATGTTTATCATGATAAAAGATTTGGATTTGGTTCAAACATTAGCGGAATTGGATAAAAAGCATTTTCTGCATCCTACGTCTCCTATCAAACAGCAGCAGGAACAAGGACCTGCCTTTATTTTTACTGAAGGAAAAGGAGTTCATCTATATGATGTGATGGGAAAATCTGTGATTGACGGAATGTCTTCTCTTTGGAATGTCAATGTTGGTCATGGTAGAGAAGAGATCGGCAAGGTCGCAATGGAGCAAATGTCGAAATTAGCCTTCACTTCTTGTTTTGCCACATTTAGCAATGAACCAGCAATTCGATTGGCATCTAAACTTTCTCAAATAGCTCCTGGGGACTTAAGTGCTACCTTTTTCACTTCGGGAGGATCAGAGTCTAATGATACTGCTTATAAGCTTGCTCGGCATTATTGGATTCTAAAAGGACAAGCTGGACGAAAAAAGATTATTTCGAGAACGAAGTCGTATCATGGAGTAGCGATAGGGGCAACGAGTGCAACAGGATTGAAGCCTTTCCGGGATTTTACGAATTCATTAGCTCCGGATTTCTGCTACGTAGAAAATTTCTCTGCCCAGTCTCTACGAGAAGTTATTGAAGCGGAGGGTCCAGAGACGGTTGCCGCGTTTATTGCGGAGCCAGTTCAAGGGGCTGGAGGGGTTCATGTAGCCCCAAAAGATTACTTTAAGAAAATTAGAAATATATGTGATGAGTATGGAATCTTATTTATTACAGACGAAGTAATTACTGGGTTTGGAAGAACAGGAAAATACTTTGGGATTGAACATTATGGTGTTGCCCCAGATATGATGTGTTTTGCTAAAGGAGTTACAAGCGGATATGCTCAGTTAGGGGGCGTGATGCTCTCGGAACGAATCCACCAAGAATTAATTGAATTTTCAGAAGGTACACTCTTACACGGTTATACATACAGCGGTCATCCAATGGCTTGCGCCGTTGCCTTGAAAAACCTTGAAATCATTGAACGGGAAAATCTGATTGAAAATGCGGAGATAACAGGGCAAGAAATGCTAAAAGGATTTAAATGGCTGCAGAGTAATCGGAAAATTGTTGGTGAGGTCAGAGGGCTTGGTTTAATGGGGGGCATTGAAATTGTAAAAGAGCAAAAATTTTCAACTCCTATAGCTCCTCTTATTGTTTCAGAAGCTGCAAAACGCGGTCTTATTTGTAGGTCAGTTACGTTTGATGGTCAAGATACGCTTGTATTTGCGCCTCCATTAACAATAAGCAAAACTGAAATAGATCAAATGATTGATATCCTTCATGATTCTATTCTAGCTTTTGAGTAAACATCATCTCTAGTGCAAAAGCATTTAATAGAAACACAGAGTCGTTCATTTATTACAAGTATTTTCAGGCTTTGCCACCCTGAAGAAACCGAAGGCATGAAATTTACTGGTTTTTATGCTATTGTCCTTTACTTTTACATCATTTTTGCTCTAGCAAGGATGCTTACCATTTTATTTCCCACTTGCGATGGCGAAATAAAATGGAAAAGGAAAATCGTCAAGTTTTAAAAATGAAAATGTGGCTGTTTCCTTACTTAACATATGTAACAATCTTTGGAATTGTAGTTTTTCTAATTTCAATGGCTTCTATCGATTCAATGCGTTCTCAACTCGTTTTAACGATGCTGATCACGGCATTGCATAGAAAGAAGGTGTTGGCGATAGAGACAAGTTGTTCAATATTTACAGTATGCATGGCGTAGAGTGTAAACATGCTGAAATGGATAGCAAACATGAGAAGAAGTGCCCGAGACGGAACATTGTTGCCATTTTTAAAGGAAAGTCATGACGGCAGTACTCCGTTTTTTGCTTGATCATAGATGAGTCCTGTTACAGCACTGATAATGAGCAATACGGTACTGATGCATAAGGAAATGGTAATGGTAGAAATAAAAGCGGTGTTGCCATCGGTCCCGGGCTTCCTCCAGATGAACAACTAGAGCAGTATATTTCCAAGATTCTAGCTGAGGAAATTCCAGTGATTTTAGATGCAGGGGCGTTAAGCAAACGAACGTATGAAAAACGGACAGATCCTGTTATTCTGACGCCTCATCCAGGAGAATTCAGCCGTTTAACCGGCTTGCCGACGGCTAAGATTTAGGAAGTTAGGTAGATGCATTGACTTCCGGTAATTCCATGTTATGTAGGCTGAATAAGTATAGAATATATATAATTTTGATAGTATGTGAATATATTTGTTGTACATCCTGTTGTTTTATATCCATAAAAATAGTACCTCCAAAGTAGACCAAAGATTGATTTTACCACAATAGGTAAGAGCTCTTTCTTTTCTTTGTCTACTTTGTAGATACTATATCAACAGGCCGGGATACTCATTTCATTCGTGTTCTGTACGGAAGCAGTCAGTCCCTATTCACTAGATCGAAACGTCCTTGTACAAGCAGCATTGAAGCTATGGGATTGGACAATTGATACAAATGTTCTTCATCTAATATATTGGGAAAGAGTACGTACACTTTTATGGACATCTTTGTATTTACAGATTTTCCGAACGAGAAAGTCTACGTTGGGCGTAGCCCGTCTTTAGACGTGGGATGAAAGTGAGGTCAAATACGGAGCACCACTGATCAACCGAAAAGTTGTGGTGCTTCAAGTATTTGAACATGTTACTATCCTTGTTTGGTTTGGAATATTTCGGTACAATCTCCCTATCGGACAACTTGTCCTTTGAAAACTGAAGATATGAGGTTCTAGCAGGAAAAACGTCTGCTAGGTAAAATCTTCAACGATCTCATTTACAAATCGGTCGTGATCACGTCCGATGCAGAACGATAAGTACATCGAGAGTCTTTTAAGGCTTGTCGAGCGAAGTGCCTGGCTATACGCCATACGTCCATCTACACCAGTGCTTTGATAGAAACTCTTTCTATACAGAAAGATAAGGTGTCGTTGAGAAGTGTAGTAGTACTCTTGAACCCCACTGCTTTAGCGGTGGGAGTTGTCAGATCGTGTTTTTGATATTGTTGTTCAAAACAGATATTTGTTCCCCTCCAATGTGTTTTGAAGAAGAACCTGTACGTGTATGATACATCCATTTATAACTAATTGGAATCATACATAAGCTAATACATGTTGAACTGATTAGCCCGCCTACAACAACAATCCCGAGAGTTTGAGAGATTACCGTATCGGCCTGGGAAGAAAAAGCTAATGGTAGTACTGTCAAAATCGTTGTGAAGGCCGTCGTTAGGATAGGACGTACTCGGGACAGCGTTCCTTGTAAAATAGCTTCTTCTACTACCAGCCCGTTTGCCAAGTTTCTCTCTATTTTATCGACAAGGACAATCCCATTTGTGACGACGATTCCTGTTAACATCATGAATCCAACTAATGCTGCAAGATTCCACTCCATACCAAAGATAAACATCCCTATTACTGATCCGATAAAGGCCAATGGAATACAAATGAGAACTGACAGAGGCGCTTTCCATCCCCGAAAAACGGCACTTACGATTAAGAGAACAAGCAAAATGGAAAAGAATAAAGCAATAGCCATCTCATAAATCATTTCATATACTTGTTGAGGTGCACCCGCGAAGGAATACTTCACGCCCTCAGGTAACGGAATATTCTCAAGGGCACTGTTGACCTGTGTAGTGACTTTTCCGATATCGCTTGAAATGATGTTCGCTGTGACCACTGCATATGGATGCCCATCTTTCTCTTGAATCACCGATGGATCTGAGTTTGGTGTTAGCATTGCAAGTTGATCCAATGAAACATTTTGCCCTTTGTTATTTATAAAAGTTTCCCTACCTAGTAAAGAGAAAATGTCTTGAGAGAGATCTTTACTACTAACATTCGTACCATGCTTTTGTAAATCAGAATGGATTACAATTGGAAACGTATCCTGGTTAATTGAGATTGTACCTGTTGACCCTTCTGCAGTATATTGCTGAATTCGATTTAAAATATCCTCTACCTGAATCCCATTCTTTTCTATCGCCTTCCGATTGAGCGTGATATGATACTGCGTGATATGGTCTTCATTATCTGCCGAACCCTGTACAGCCAGTCCTGGGACCAATTTAAGCTGGTTTACGATTGTTCGAGCCATGGACTCCAGCGTCTCACTATCCGCCCCTGTAATATTGATCTTTAATTGCGAATCATCGCCTGCTATGCTTTGATTCGTAACAGTGTAGACCGCTTTACTTGATAGAGAATTTAATTGTTTCTGTAATTCAAGCATAAAGGTATTTACATCTGTACTGTGCTTAACAGTTATAGATAAATTGGCAATGTTTGGTTGTTGAATCCATCCACCTCCTGCATCAAAAACATCATCAGATTGGGGAGTAAAAGATGAACCGAGCCCTGAAGAAAAGAAGTCCACTTTAGGATTTGTTTTTATTAAATCTTCCAATCTTTTTACTTCTGCATCGACTTCTGTTAATGAAGTATTCTGAGGCATTTCAACTTGAAGCGCGATTTGGCCTGCGTTATTTGTTCTTGGTAAAAAATTAACGGGAAGAAAAGCTGCTCCCACCGAAGTAATCAAGAATAATGCAAGAAAGGCGGTAACCATTTTTTTCTTTTGTTGAAACACCCAGATGAGAATTTTATGTGCAAACGGTTCTAGCCGATCGTTGACGGCTATAGGTCTTCCTTTCCAAATCAGGTTATAAAGAACCGGCACAACAAGGATTGAAACAAATAGTGAAATGACCAGTGCAATCACGACAGACCAGGCAAATCCTGAAAAAGCTGAACTCACCATGCCGCCAATTAGTGCAATTGGGATGTAGACAGCAATAGTTGTTGCAGTAGACGCTACAATAGCAGGAATCATTTCGGAAACTGCAGCTGCTAATAGATTCATACTATTTTTTTCTTTTTCCTCATGCACTTTACGGTTCATATTATCAAGTATAACAATCGAGTCATCGACTACCCTGCCCATTGCAACAATCAGTCCAGAAACGGTAAGAATATTTAGACTTATCCCCATCGTTTTTAGTAAACCGGTGGTCGCCAATAAGCAGATTGGCAGTGAAAGAGCTATTAATAGCGTAGAACGAACTGTACGGAAAAAGAGAAATACACAAACCATCGAAAACAAGCAACCTAGCAAGCCCTCTTTTATAAGACCTTTTAAAGACGCATTGACTTGCTCACCCTGATCAAATTGAATGGAAAGTTTTATATCTTTATTTTTCAAGGCGGGAATATCCTTGATTTTGCTCCTTATTCGGTCGGATACATCCGTAATATTGGATGAAGGGGTTTTTAAAACATCTAACAGAACGCTAGGTTTCCCGTTGGTTCTTGAAATAGTCTGCAGATTCACGATTGCGTTTGAAATGTCCGCTACATCAGAGAGCGGTACGGTTTTCCCATCTCTTGTATGAATAGGAAGCTGGAGTAGATCTTGTTGATTTAATCCCCAACCTGAAACTTGGATAGGAATAGAAATCTGGTTGTCTGATACATTTCCTTCCGCTTCAGTTGCATATTTCTCCTGAAGTGACCGTTTTATGTCGTCTACTGTTAACCCTGCTTTTTTTAGGTCTTCTGTTCGAAGGGTCACAGCATATCCGGCATTTCCACCCCCGGATACTTGTACATCCTGCACTCCTGGAACTGTTTTCAACAAATCTACAACATCTTCTTGAATAGCAGTTCGAAGCGTATTTTCAGTAATATTGTTAGAAGCACTTATCAAACTAATTCTCATCATGGGTAGAGAATGCGTACTAAGACGCGTTACCAAAGGTTTTTGAACACCAACTGGCAGCGAAATCGTTTCTAATGCTTTAGATACCTGTTCCTCCGCATGCCTCATATCGTAATTCATTGGGAAATTAAGACTTATTAATGAACCGCCATTAAATGAGTTCGTCTCGACGTCTTGCAGACCGTCTACCACCCGTACGGCTTGTTGGATCGGTTTTGTAATCTTTGCTTTTACTTGCTCCGCCTGGTAATTTTCCGCACGTACTGTGACCGTTAGGGTGGAGTTATTAATCTCTGGCAGGTAGTCCCGTTGAATGTGTCGTGCAGACATTCCTCCCCATACTAGTATAAGTGCGATCAAGGTTACAATGAGAACGGCACGTTTCATCATTTCATCTATCAGTCGTTTCATATTATTTTATCCGGGCAGTGATAAACCCGAAAGCGCTCCTCTCTTACTATAGTGGATACAATCTAAACTACTCCTAAAAGTATTCAGAATCCCTAAAAGATCCCAATTGTGCACAGCGCTGATACCCGGCTTAGATAGTATCTTCCATAACAAAAGCTACCCCTTATGGGTAGCTACTTGTTACGTTACCGACTGTCATTTTGCAGCAGGGCATTAGAAAGAGCTATTAGTTATTGTCAGCAGGAGATGGTGCACTGCTTTCAGGTTGCTTCTCCACTTCATCTGGTGTAAGCACCTTCTTTTCACCTGGATACGGTTTGTCAAACCCTTTTGTAGCATACCATACTGAGTGATTTAGCATATTTGCGTTGATTTCATCTGGTGATGCGTGTTTACCAGTTAATTTATCTTTATTCTTGTTGGACCATTCTGTCCACTGTTTCGAAAGTTCCTTTGCTTCTGGTGTTACCTGAGCTGTGTTGGCAAGAGCTGCGGTATTTGCATCCGGTTGTCCGTTTAATGTGTCAAGCGGGATTTGGTTTGGTTCAAATGTATATGGTGTAAGGTCTGGATGATCCGTAAAGAGCTCACTCATAGGTTCTGCCGCTGCATCGTTTTGGTTCATGGCTGGAAGACCGAGAATCTGCTCAATACTGCGAACCATGTTGATAACAGTCCAATAGTGGCTGTTAGTACTTCCTTTTTTCACCCAAGGACTAATCACATAAGCTGGCTCGCGATGACCGTCAACGTGATCTAATCCATTTTGCGCATCATCTTCAGTTACAAAAATGACAGAGTCTTTCCAGTAGGGGCTGTGGGAGATTAAGTCAACAATTTTACCAACTGCCAAGTCATTGTCCGCTACCATAGCCTGTGGTGTTGGGGAGCCTGTAGCACTTCCGGCAGTATGGTCATCCATTACCCACATTGTGGTTAGTGCTGGCAGGTCATTATTTTTTACGTGTTGTTCAAATTGCTGCTTAAAAATTTCATATCGATATTGGTCAGGGATATTCGTATCAAACGTCGGGAATGTTTTATGTGTAATTGGTCCAAGGGATGGAATATCATATGTTGCTGAATAGTTGCCAATTGGAACATGAAGATCCCCTTGCTTTTGTCCAGACAGGATTAAGTAATCATTGTACCAATCTGTCCAAGTGCCAAATGGTGCTGAACCGGTAAAACCAGTCGTGTCTTCCCCAAAGTTTTCTACAGATACGCCATGTTTAATGGCTTGATCCCATAAATGGCCGGTAGGTGCATAGGCCATTGGGTCCCCAGCGCCGCCCGGATAGCTGCGGACATTAGCTGAATCTGTTTCTTTATCCTCGTAATCTGTATTCGTTCCTTGCATAACCCATTGGTGTCCACTTGCTGACTGAATACCTGAAACATAGAAATTATCCAATAACGGGTACGTTTCGGCTAGTTTATGGAAGTTCGGGGTCACAGCTCTAGGGAACTGCGTTAAGGCTGGTTCTCCATTCCCTTTTCCTAAGTCGCCAAGCACTTGGTCATACGTGCGGTTTTCTTTAATAATATAGAATACGTGTTTAATAGTAGATGGCTCACCAACTCGCTCTGGCATAGCAACAGGTTGTTTATTGTTACGCGGCGCCGCGTTGAGATTCTTTAAGCCAAACCAGTTATTGTCGGCATAAACCTGTTTTGTTCCCTTAACAAGATCTTCAGCCGTAGGGAATGGAATCAATGAAAGAGATCCTATTTGTGCATATGAAGAATGGCCACTTACCGTAATTCCTTGAATTGTTAGATTACGCGCTGGTCCACGGGAACCAATTCCATCCGCATTAGCCACTATGAGATTTTTATTTGCAGAATCCACCGCTATATCGACTGGAAACCAAGCAGTCGGTAAGAGACCTTGCAATTCAGGCGTTTTTTCAGGACCTTGCCAATCATATACAGCAATTGCATTATCGCGGCCAAGGCTTACCATGAGCTTATTATCTACGACCTTTACAGCGTTTGGTGCAGATCCCTTTGGTGCATCAGGATATGGTTTAATATCAATCGTTTGAACTACTGTGTTTGTCTTCGTGTCAATAACTGAAACAGTATCACTGTTTGTATTGGTTACGAATATGTACTGACCTGACTGTGTCATACGTTCAGGCTGCATACCCACATCAATGGTTTTTGTAACAGTGTTGGTTGTTAGGTCAACAATAGAAACAGTTCCTGTTGAAGTTGCCCCTGTTTTAGGATCTACTACAACTTGAGTCCCGGAAGAGTCAACAGTCGTGTCTCCAGCTTTAGCTACTCGGCCGCCTTGGTTTGTAACATATGCTGTATTTCCATCAACTAACACACCTGTTGGGGCATTTTCTACTGCAATTTTGGCAGTGAGTGTACCCGTCTGTGGATCCATAACTCCAAGACTGTTGTCACGGTTAAGGGCTACTAATAGCTGGCCTTGTGGTCCCACTGCTAGGTCAAGCGGGTTGATATTTCCGCCAACAGCTGCATTTGGAAGAGTATAAGTCTTTTGGATAGCTGGTTTTCCGTCCGCATCAATTGACATTACGACAACCTTACCTTTACCGCCCTTAGAGCCAGTTGCATAAAGTTGATTTCCGTCCTTAGAATAAGCCAATCCCCACATTGTAGTAAGGCCTAAATCGAAATCATTGAGCATTAATTTTCCTGTCGCAAGATCAACGACATTGATACCTTTACCGCCGTAATTATTACGACCAACCATGGTTACAGCTGTTTTTCCGTTTGGATGAACAGCAACAGAAATGGGGTTACCGCCAAATTCAATTTGCTTTCCAGCCGGTGTGATTAATTGGTTAACAGGTGTTTGAACTGAACCATCTGCTTGTTCACCAACTAAATTGCTTCCAAAACCACTTTCTTGTGCAGCGTAGACACCAGCGGAACCTATCAGTACAGTACTCAAGGCAATTCCACTAAGCAGTCTTTTCTTGTTTCTGACTTTCTTTTTCAAAATTTTCCCCCCTATTTGTTGGATATGATAGTAGGTTAGTCTCGATTTATTAACCTAGTATTATGTTAATGTAAATTATATTTTATTTGATTAAATTTACGTATATAGATTCAGTGTTTTGATTTTACTGGTTGGTAGAATAAAAGAATAAGAGACCAGTGGCATTATTAGCTTATATAGCCTTACCCATTCTAGCTTGTGTGCAAAAAACAAAAACATCATGTATGGGGATTACATCTGTTTATTTGGCTATGGAGGGAAAAACTCAAAAGGAAGCAGAAGGGGTTTGCGATTTTCATCGTCAAATAGGATTTACAAATAAATGACAAAATCATCAAGGAAACTTTACATATTGTTGATATCTTTGATTTGTTAATCTAATTAAAAGTAAATCACGTTATGGAGGAGTCAAGGTGAGAAGAGGATTTCGTAATTTTACATTATCTTTGGGGGCATTATCGATTATAGCAACACCTTTGTTTGGTACGTTACCCGTACATGCAGCAGAAGCGAAGGCATCTTCTGCAGAAACAAAAATGTCTTCTGTAGAAGCAAAGACAGCTTCACCAATCAAACATACCATAGTAATTTTTCAGGAGAATCGTACGTTTGATAACTACTTCGGTACCTATCCTTATGCACCCGGATTCAAGCCGCTTAATGGGACGCCTCAGGATGTTAGAAACTTTAAGTATGTCACAGGGAATGTGACTAGAGATGCTAATGGGGCTGTTTACAATCCTGATGTAAATGGAAATCCGATTTACCCTTGGCATGATGCGGGGAAAGCTGATATTCAAGAAACAGATGTAAATCACGGCTATAGTGCGATGATATCCATGGTGGATGGCGGAAAAATGGACAAGTTCTATCAGGTCAATCATGATAGCGGCAAAACAACCGATACGAATGACAAAGGCTTATTATCTATGTCATATTTTGATTACAACGATATTCCGGCCTATTGGCAATACGCTCAACATTATGCTTTAGCGGATAACTATTTCCAACCTGTCTATGGCCCTTCAACACCAGGTGCACTCTATTTAGTAGCGGCACAGTCGGGAAATGGCAGTGAACCGGCGAGCAACACAAACCCTAACTCTCAAATAACTGGTGATCCATCCCCTAAAAATGGTCCATTTGGAGGGGACAGCACGAACGGGCTTACATATAATCTCACCTATCCAAACATTGGGGATGAGTTGAGTGCTACGAACCAATCTTGGGCTTGGTATGCTGGAGGATGGGATGCAGCAAAGGCAGATCCTACTTCGGATGAAGCGAAGAAATATTCACCGCACCACAACCCATTCCAATACTTCCAAAACTATGAGGATGGGAAGTATAGTAACAACCTAAAGGACTACAACAAATTCGCACAGGACATTGCAAGCGGAAATCTTCCTGCCGTTAGCTTTATAAAGGCTGGATATGGGGACGATGAGCATCCTGGTACAGGAAATCAAAGCACACCGTCTGCTGAAGAATTTACAGTAGATACAATTAATGAAATCATGAATAGCCCGTACTGGAAAGATACAGCAATTATTGTCACATATGATGAAGGCGGCGGCTTCTATGACCATGTAGCTCCCAATTCTATTGCTCCGAATAAAGACGGGCTTCTAGGAAATGGACCGCGTATCCCTGCATTAGTGATATCTCCTTATGCTAAGGAGAATTATGTGAGTCACGTTCAATATGATCATTCATCTATTTTAAAGTTCTTAGAGTGGAACTATAAGTTGCCAGCGTTGAACAGTAAGGACGCTACTGCCAATAACATGTTGGACATGTTTGATTTTGATCACCCGAACTTCTTGCCTTACATGTATAACGACGGTGATTTGACTAACCAGTCTGCTAATGGAACTGCTGTAAAAGTGCGGCTAAACAATGCTCTACTAGGAGTGAGTCACGTTGGCGAAGCTCCGTTTGTTGACAGTAAGGGTAACGTTATGGTTCCGTTAGACGATTTTGCCCGTAGCGTGAATGGCTCTGTCACACAAATAAAGGAAAATCGCCTGCTCCTTCAAACAACAGAGAAACAAATTGAATGGAAAGTACAAGGAAATACGGCGTTTGTGGACGGAAAGCCAATTCATTTAGAAACAAATACTTGGAAGAGTCCGACAGGAATTACCTACATTCCTCTTCAGTCTGCAGTCGATATCCTTGGTTGGTCGATGGATACTCAAGGAGATACAGTAACGGTTACAAGCAAATAAAAAATATGCATGATTGAAAAGAGAGTGAACAACAAGACTAAAGAATCCTCATTGTGGGATTGTTGATAAATACCTATTCAAAACAAAAAGAATACAATGAATTGAACCCCAATTGTTAGGCAAAAAATCTAACTATTGGGGTGTTTTTTTTTATGTCAAAACATACTTGGATAGGCTTATATATGATTTTGCTGAAGTATGTTTTCAATCATCTCTGCGATCGTCTTATTTGTCGGAACCGTTAAGTAGGGATTTTGACATAATTTCTGAAATCTGGCAGAGCTCTAATGGGTCTACCATGTAGTCACGACTAATGTGAATATTTCGTCGGGCAATCTTTTCAGTGAGTATAGAGCGGGGCAAAATCATTGCTGAGATTCCAGCACTGATTGCGCAAGTAATCAAAGTTGGAAGCAACATGGCAAGTAAGCTGCTATTACTATGAATGTTATACGTTTATTTTCCTTTTATGAAACTTATAATATTATCTTAAATCTCTATTATATTATTCCCCTCTAGAGCACTTGATAGTTGTTGCAAATTAGCAAACGGACTGCTAGATACAACTCGACTCAAACTTTGTAACCCTGAACTAATTAACTCACGATCATTTGTTTCTAAGCCACGATCAATCACTTCAAATGATTTGTTTATAGCAATTTTTCGTTCGTCAAAGATACGCTCAAACACTTTTTCGTATAAATCATATTTCCTCTGAATCTCCGTTAATAAAACCTCTCTTTGCATCTGTATCCTTGCTAGCTCACGTTCAGTAATTTTATGCTCACGATATGCTTCACCTAAAACATTTACAAATTTACCATAGGATTTCTGTTTATGATTTATATGTAGATTTTCTATTAGTGAGAAACTAGTCCTATAACTTTCCTATAGAATAACAATAGTTAGTTTTTAGAAATGCGGAAATGTTTGCGATACATGGGGTGTACGAAGTGTCCTTTTAGCAGATTCTAGGTTAGTTTTTACCTATTAACCAAACAGGTGTTGACATGTTGAATGGGCAACATTGAGGTTAGATATGACTATCAAGTGGAAGTGGGTTCTTACATTGAATTGGGAAGGCGTTTCTTTTGGACTATTGTGATAGAGAAGAAAAGGAGCGAGTTGTAATGTGAAAGCTCCTTGTCCTGATTTAGACGAACTTACGGAAATTTATCATCACGAATTTATTGTGATGTGCCGCCTTTATTATTGCTAGTAGTCTTTTTGACACCTTTACTCACATAAGGTTTGGCACTCTTAGCCTTATTAGTTTTGGCCTGCCAGCGATTCCAACCCTTCTTGCCTGTTCCGCTTCCCGTTCCGCTTTTACCTTTTTCCTTAGTCATATAATCACTCCATTATAACTGTATATCTAAGTTTCTCTTGTTCATTAGTCTTTCCTATTGTATGTTACCATAAAACAATTGCAGTAACCTACACTAGATTATAATTATGTGTGAAGATTTGTCACCATGTATTTAAAATACCAATTTCATCTAAATAAGCCTTGCTAACAGAAGCGAAATATCCTCAGAAAGGAACGGGTTGCTTGAAGATAAAATTAAACCAAAAAATCATTAAAGAAATGTGCGGTACAGTCTCCTTCAAAAGGGGAGACGCTTTTTATTGCGCTAATAAAGTAACATTTGAAAATTACAGTCCTGATAATTGTGAAGCAACGGTTACAGGAACGGAAGATTTCCATGTAACCATTGAAAAGAATGAGAGCGATGGCTTTCGCACGAAATGCAGCTGCCCTGCGCTAGCTTCCTTTCAAAGAGATTGTCAGCACATTGCGGCCGTGTTACTGTCGATTTATGAGCATCAGCGTCAAGGAACAATCCCTATTGGTCCAAGCGAACGTCAGTCTGGCTCTTCAACAAATCAGGCGCTTACAGAAGATTTGCTGACTCTTTTCAATGATCAGCCTATACGATCAAGCGGCCATCAGCTTCACTTTGAAAACAGACAAGTACTTGATGCAGAGTTTACGTGTAAACCCGTCACGATGGGCAAGGGACGAAATATGTTCGGAATAGAAGTTAAGATTGGTCCGGCCAATGTGCAAAATATCCGAGATTTTCTGGAGCAAGTGAAAGAAGGTAATCCCAGCTTGCTTTCTATTTCATTCACATACGACCCAAGCCTTCATTGCTTTCAAAAAGAAACGGATGCTATTATTCAGCAGCTTATCCAAGTGGTCCATGATGAAAAAGTGTATGTTGACGCACTACCGGACAATTCCAACTATACCATCAGCAATCACATGTTATTTATTCCACCATCTTCTTGGGAACGGCTTATACCTTTACTTATAAGAGCACCGTTAGTGAAGCTAGAGTACGACGGAAATACGTTTGACAGTCTGTACTTATCGGACGAACTGCTTCCTTTACAGTTTGACTTTGCAGAAACTGAGGGTAAAGGCTATCAACTGAAGATCAAAGGGTTAAATCATCTGATTGTGCTCGATTCGTATAGGTCTGTTCTATCTGGAGGAAAATTAGTAAAGCTGAGAAGTGAGGACTGCCAACGTCTTTCAGATCTAAAACAGATGCTAGATGCGTCAGAAACGAATCAAATTCCCATTCCTCAGGAGCAAATAGATTTTTTCCTGGAAAAAGTGGTTCCAGGTTTGAAAAAACTAGGAGATGTTCAAATATCTGGAGCTATTCCTAAGAATTTGGTGAAGACACCGTTAATTGCCAAGCTATACTTGGATCGTGTGAAAGATCGTCTGCTTGCCGGACTGGAGTTTCACTATGAAAATATGGTGATTAATCCATTGGACAGCAGGGAACTCCGGGCAGTCCCCAGGCTTATAAGGGATGTGGAGAAGGAGGCTGCAATCCTTCGGCTGATGGAGGATAGCTTGTTTGCCAAGACAGATGGCGGATATTTTTTGCATAATGAAGAGTTGGAGTATGAGTTTTTGTACCATGTCGTTCCGAAGCTTCAAAAGCTTGTACAAATATATGCAACTACAGCAGTGAGAAACCGGATTGCCAAGGGGAATGCCCGTCCGCAAGTTAGGGTGAAGGTCAAAAAAGAACGGACTAATTGGCTGGAATTCAAATTTGAAATGGATGGCATTCCTGAAAAACATATACGCGAGGTTCTATTGGCTTTAGAGGAGAAACGAAAGTATTATCGTTTGCCAAACGGATCGCTACTCTCGTTGGAAACATGGGAATTTGCAGAAATTAATCGTTTTCTGAATGAAATTCCGGACCAGAATGAGGATCTGGAAAGTGGCTTGAACTTACCAATCGTCCGGGGGCTTCAGCTTCTTGATTCTGTTGATGATAGTAATACATTTAAGTTAGAGGAATCGTTTCGTCAGTTATTAGAAAACATCCGTAATCCGGGCAGTTTGGAGTTCGAAGTGCCGAAGAGTTTAGAAGTGCTATTGCGTGACTATCAAAAGCACGGCTACAAGTGGATGAAAGCACTTGCTAACTATGGCTTCGGAGGGATTCTCGCAGATGACATGGGATTGGGTAAAACGCTGCAAAGCATTACGTTTATTCTATCGGAGCTTCCTGACATCCGCAAAAAGAAGCTCCCGGTCCTTATTGTGTGCCCATCATCTTTGACGCATAACTGGCTTAGTGAAATTACGAAATTCGCTTCGGATGTACGAGCTGTTGTCATTGAAGGCAATAAAACAGGGCGGAACAAGATACAAAAGGATGTAGCGGATATGGATGTTGTCATTACCTCCTATCCATTGTTACTTAGAGACATAAAGTGGTTTGAGAAACAAGACTTTCACACGGTGTTTTTTGATGAGGCGCAGGCATTTAAAAATCCTATGACACAAACAGCACGAGCAGTGAAGAGGATAATGGCAGGTAATCGCTTCGCCCTTACTGGTACGCCAGTGGAGAATTCACTAGAGGAGCTGTGGTCAATTTTTCACGTTGTCTTTCCTGAACTATTCCTAGGGTTAAAGGAATACAGTAATCTCCCAAGGGAAACGATTGCTCGGAGGATCCGTCCATTTTTGCTTCGCAGGTTGAAAGAGGATGTACTTTTAGAGCTTCCTGATAAAATCGAGTCGATGGAATCGGTGGAGTTGCTTCCTGATCAGAAGAAGCTGTACGCTGCCTATTTAGCGAAGCTGCGAGAGGATACGTTGAAGCATCTAGACAAGGATACACTCCGAAAAAATCGTATCAAAATCTTGGCTGGTTTGACTCGGTTACGACAGGTCTGTTGTCACCCAGCCTTGTTTGTGGACGGCTATAAAGGAGGCTCCGCGAAATTCGAACAACTGATGCAGATTGTAGAGGAATCAAAGCTTTCTGGAAGAAGGGTGTTGATTTTCTCACAGTTTACGAAAATGCTTGAGCTCATAGGTAGAGAATTAGCAATTCAAGGGCTGCCTTTTTTCTACCTTGATGGACACACTCCATCAGAGGAACGCGTGGAAATCTGCAATCGATTTAATGCAGGAGAACGTGATTTATTCCTCATTTCCTTGAAAGCAGGCGGTACAGGCCTTAATCTGACGGGTGCCGATACCGTTATCCTATATGACATGTGGTGGAATCCTGCAGTCGAGGAGCAAGCAGCTGACCGTGCCCATCGCATTGGTCAGACAAATGTTGTACAGGTCATCAAGCTTGTTGCCCGTGGTACAATTGAAGAAAAAATGAATGAACTGCAAGAAAAAAAGAGGTATCTGATTAAAGAAATTATTGATTCTGAGGAGAAAGCGTCGTCTACTCTTACAGAAGAGGACATTCGGGAAATATTAATGATATGAATACTCCCGCTACTTAACACCCTTGGGGATTGTTTCGTTTCCCTAGGTGAACGGTTTGCTTCCATTCTTGGTTCAATCCAGTATGTTATTTTTAATAACTAAAAATAAAAGCCAATTTGTCCGGCATTTTAAGTATAATGAACCATAGTCAGATTTTGCATATGATATTTCTTTGTGAGAATCCTATATAAGTCGGATAATACAAAAAAGCGAGGTTAATACATGAGTGAAAGAAGTTTTGAGGATTTTAATTTAAGCGATGAAATAAGAAAAGCACTTGCTGTGTTAAAATACGAAACTCCCACAGAAGTTCAGCGTGAAGTAATACCAGTAGCAATGGAAAATCAAGATCTTGTAGTAAAATCTCAAACAGGCAGTGGTAAGACTGCATCCTTTGGTATACCTATTTGCGAAATGATTGAATGGGAGGAGAAAAAGCCACAGGCATTGATTCTTACACCAACTCGGGAGCTTGCTGCTCAAGTTCGAGAAGATATAACGAATCTTGGAAGGTTTAAACGGATTAAGGCTATGGCCGTTTATGGAAAAGAACCTTTTTCAAAACAAAAAGAAGAATTGAAACAAAGAACTCATGTAGTCGTCGGTACACCTGGACGTATGATGGACCATATCGAGAGAGGAACCCTCATTTTAGACCAAATAAAGTATCTTATTATAGATGAAGCTGATGAAATGCTTAATATGGGTTTTATCGAAGAGGTAGAAGAGATTATAAAAGAACTTCCTTCAAATAGAGTCACGATGGTATTTTCTGCTACTTTGCCTAAAGATGTTGAAAATCTCTGTCATAAATATATGAAAAATCCTATTAATATCGAGATTGCTGCTACCGGGATAACGACGGATACAATTGAACATATTTTAATCGAAGTGAAAGAAGAAGAAAAGATTTCACTGCTTAAAGACGTTACGATCGTTGAAAACCCAGAGAGCTGTATCATTTTTTGCAGAACCAAAGAACACGTCGATACAGTGTTTAGCGAATTGGAAGAATCCAATTATTCTTGTGAAAGACTCCATGGAGGATTAGAACAAGAAGAACGGTTTGCAGTTATGGATGGTTTCAAAATGGGAAATTTCCGGTATCTTGTGGCCACCGATGTAGCTGCGAGAGGAATTGATATTGATAATGTGACACTTGTCATCAACTATGATGTTCCAATGGAAAAAGAGGGCTATGTCCACCGAACAGGAAGAACCGGGCGTGCCGGCAATAAAGGAAAAGCAATTACGTTTGCGACACGTTATGAAGAAAAATTTCTTAAAGCCATTGAAAAATACATTGGCTTTGAGATACCTACTATAGAAGCTCCTAGTCATCAGGAAGTTGCTAGAGGAACAGCTGCTTTTGAAGAGAAAATCAGTGGCCGCCGAGTCGTGAAAAATAATAAAACTGCCCGAATAAACAAAGATATCATGAAACTCCATTTCAGCGGCGGAAAAAAGAAGAAGATTCGAGCTGTAGATTTTGTTGGAACTATTACAAAAATTCCCGGAGTAACAGCAGATGATATTGGAATTATAACTATCCAGGATCATTTGTCTTATGTTGATATTCTTAATGGAAAAGGATCGCTAGTCTTACAAGCCATGGAGAAAACAACAATCAAAGGAAAGAAGCTGAAAGTTAGTAAGGCGATTAAGTAATTAAATCCTCAACCAATAAGAAAATCAATAGTCTCAAAGTGTTAGTGATTTTTTTATTGGTTGAATTTTAGGATGGGGGACCTGGGGAATTCTTGAGAGACATACCATTAGGACCTGATGTCATTGGGATTCGAGCGGGGATAGGGAAAAATAGACAGTTTCAACAACAAAATTTCTATACATTTTGGATGTATGGGTTCTGTATTGATTTGGTATGTGTGCAAAAAGCTTCTCGTTATTTTGTATTGAATAACTATAGAAACCAGGTGGTCCATGTGGCAAGTGCTTACGCTGCATGGGCTTTTTCGATGGGAAAAACTTAGATTTTTAGGTTGCTTTTTACCTATTACCCGAACGGATGTTGTCATGTACAGTGGCTAATTGAAGAAACAAAAAAGCAAGGTATAGATGTTAGTCAAGTGTGGAGCCTTGAAGGTAAACGTATAGGTACGTATACAGCCTTATTAGATTATGATGGAAAAATGGTTATCTCTTTTGCAAACATGGAAATTTAAGAGGATATTACCCCAGGCATGATCGAGAAAAAATGGCAGCATATTGCATTACTTTTCTAATAAAAAGGAATATGACTCGGTGTCAATCGGTTGATTGGAAAGAATGCTGAAAACGCATCGGCCGTCACCGTTCTGAAAGGTTTCTTTCCGGACTACGCGGAGTCCGAGCAACCTTGTGAGCACGTTAACCGTTACACTGCAAAGGGCCGGTCGCTTCATTGCAACGTTTGCAAACGGACAATTCCGTTCAATCAGTAAAATTTCTTCCCCATTCTGTTCGACTTCAATAAATGAATCGTTTTCCATATAAATATCCTTTAAAGCAGCTACACGTTCATTAAGACATAATTCTCGCAGCCGAAATTCCCATTGTTGTACCCGACTTTCCGTCATGCTAGAAAGGACCTGCTTTAAAGAATCCTCTCCTAGTTGCGCTATTATTGTGTCAATCAGTTCTACAGTTAGTCTGTCGTAGCTTTTAGGAAACAGCTGCTCTCCTTCCACAGTAAGACTGTAGTTTAAAGAGGGCCGTCCGACACCGGCAGCAGGGGTTCTTTCAGGTTGCCGCTGAATATATTTATCCTGTGTAAGCTGGAGGAGGTGCTGACGAACAGCTTCTCCAGTCATCTGCAAATGTGAGGAGAGGTCCGCAACGGTTGCCGGGCCATGCTGCTTCAGATAATACAAAATATCACGTCGTGGGCCTGGGAACTGATTTGAGTTAATACTCACACCGATTACCTCCGTAAATATTGATTTTTCCAAAAATACCCTTTGTAACTACTATGCCAAAAAAAAACTAATTAAACAAGTAATTATTTGATAATTCAGAAATATAATGTATAAACCAAATTAACCAATTATAATCTTGATTAATTAAAGTTATTGTTGTATTCATTTTGAGTGAAGTGATTCCTTAAATTTGTAAATGGAGGGGATTGTAAAGATGCTGTTCTTATCTGTTATTCTGTTTGCAGTTGCTGCCCTAGGTGGTCTAGTGCTGGGGATTTTAGGGTTTCGTCAGAGGGATTTGCCTATGTGGCTATCACTTATACATGGTGTCGTTGCGGCTGGCGGTCTTATTACTTTAATTCTTGGGGTCGTTCAGGGAAATGCAGGATTACTTCCGATCCTCTCCTTGATTCTATTCCTTATTGCCGCGCTTGGCGGATTCGTACTGTTTTCTTACCATTTACGCCAGAAACCTCATCCTAAAGGTCTAATTGTAATTCATGCTTTAGCTGCAGTTATTGCATTTATCCTTTTACTTATTGGAATCTTGTAAGGGGTGGTTGTTAAATGAAACAGCGTGGAAGGTTGAGGTTTTTTGGACATCCGGTACACCCTGTCGTTACGCATTTTCCAATGGCCCTATTGCCAGTGTCGTTACTTGGTGATCTGCTTGGGGTCTGGACAGATGCTTCGTTCTGGTGGAGTTTTTCGTTTTATAATCTTGCAATAGGTCTTGTTATGTCCATACCTGCGCTAATTACTGGCATGATTGACTTTCTGGCCATTCCTCAAGAGGGGACTGCCGACCGAGTCGCAATGCGCCATATGACCGTTATTATTACTGCAATAACAATGTTTATGGGGAGCTTTTTTATCCGATTTGGTGTTGAAATTCTATCTGGTTGGCGGTTAATAAGTTCCGTTTCCCTCTCATTGTTAGGGCTTATTTTTCTTCTAATCGGAGGGTGGTTTGGCGGACAACTCGTTTACCGACACGCTATCGGCAGTGAGTCAATATTTGATAAGTCAGAATCGGAGAAATTCTAATGTGAACTGGTTTTATTAAGAAAACGAGGGGTATTCAATGGAAAATCCCTCCCTTTCAATTACTTTTTTGGATCTCCGCCATTCAAACAGAATACAAGTAAGAAAGAAGCAGCTCAAGGCTGCTTCTTTCTTATTGTAATGGCTTCGTAAAAGAATATGGGTGATTTTATTCTTGAACGGGGCAGGCTAGTACATATTTTTATTACGAATTTTAATGTGATTTTGGTTACTTGTACCTTTAAACGGAACCCGTTATGTTAAATGCATCAATCTTTTATTAATGAATTTATATTTTTTTCACAAAAAACTTGATTATTTAAAAATAATCCGTTATATTAATTGTAAATAGTACAATTAATAATTTAAAAAAGAATTTTTTAAAAAAGCAAGAATATTATGTTATAGAAAAAGAGAAGAAACGATTGTGTTCCCTTAAATTTTTAGTTATGATAACTGTAAAAGGTACAATTAACAATTAACAAGAGGGATAAAGCAAAAGTTTTGAAAATATTTATTACAGACATAATAATGACAATATTAGATATAGAAGGGAATGTAGTAAATGGGAAAGTATCAAACAGAAGAAGAAGTATTAAAAAATTACGATTCAGATTCAAGAAAGTATGTAACTCCAAAAGGGTATACAGCTGA
Source organism: Ectobacillus funiculus (assembly GCF_004138295.1). GTDB lineage: Bacteria > Bacillota > Bacilli > Bacillales > Bacillaceae_G > Ectobacillus > Ectobacillus funiculus. Next base: position 134,460 of record NZ_SCFM01000002.1, read on the forward strand.
TATAGCGGTTTTTACCATTGTTCCAGATGAGGACCATGATGAAAAAGTTCTTAAAATTATGCTAATTCAACGTGCATTATTAGATGCAGAAGGTGAACCTAACATTGAGGCAGGAAAATGGGCTCTGCCTGGGGGATTCGTTCAACCAAATGAATCAGCTTTTATGACTGCCAAAAGAGAATTGGAAGAAGAGACAGGCGTAAACGGTATTCATTTACAGCAATTTGGAACTTATGATGAACCAGGAAGGGATAAAAGAGGTTGGATCATTTCTAATGCTCATTACGCTATTGTTCCTGAATTTCATTTGGAGAATCGAAAAGCAGCTGATGATGCAGCAGAAGTAGAGTTGTTTACCATGGAAGAGGCTTTTGCCTTAGAACTAGCATTTGACCACCGAAAGATTATTCAGGATGCTTTAGCTGTTATAAAACGAGATATGATGCAAACGAATGTGGCAAAGGAATTTTTACCGGAAGAATTTTCGGTGTCAGAACTACAAAAGGTCTTGTTAGCCGTTTATTATCATAAAAGCATTGCTTCGGAAAACTTCTTTAAAAAGATAAAGAATCTTCCGTTCATTAAAAAAGTAGAGAATAAAGATAAGAAAACACAAAGAAATTCTAAAAGACCGGCTAATCTGTACCGATTCGTAGATGATGAAGAGTCAGAACTAGCTTCATTATACTTTTAAACGTTTTAAATAAAATGTAAAGGTATCTAGGGATAAAAGATACCTCAACTTTTTAAAATAAATAAATGTAAAAAGTACAATTAACAATTAAACTTTATATAATAGGAGAGTGTTGAAGATGAAAACAAAGTTTGAAGAAATTGTTGATTTGCATGCAATCGGTGGTGTTAATACGAGAAAACTGAATGATTTATTAATTCTTGCTCATTCAGAGAATTTGATTCCTTCTATTGAAGATGTCGAAAAAGTGATGTTCATTGGTATCGACTTTCAAAATGATTTTATGGAACAAGGAGAATTAGCTGTTCCTAATTCCCATAAAGACATCAAGAACGTAGCAAAGTTCATTCACAACAACTTAGAGAAAATTACCACCATAGTTGTTTCTTTAGATACTCATCAACTACAGCAAATCTTTCATCCAAGTTGGTGGATTGATAAAAACGGAGAGCATCCAAAACCGTTCACCATCATAACAAAAGAAGATGTTGAGTCAGGAAAGTGGGTAGCAGTAGATAAACAAGAAGAAAGTTTACATTATATTCGTAATTTGGAGAAGTTAGGTAAAAAGCAATTATGTATTTGGACCTATCATTGTATTGAGGGTACAGATGGAGCGGCTTTGGAAGGGCAATTTTCAAATATCATTCATTTCCATTCTATCGCTCGAAAGTCTGCTATTAAAAAGATGGTAAAGGGTCAAGATCCATTAAGTGAAATGTATGGGATTATTAAGCCGGAATATTCTCAACATGAATACTGCAACGATGAATTTTTAGAATCATTAAAGTTGTACGACAAAATTATTGTTGCAGGAGAGGCTAAGTCCCACTGCGTATTAGAATCTGTTAGACAGATAGTAGAATATTACGCAAATAATCGAGATATACTGGCAAGAATTTATCTATTAGATGATTGTATGAGCCCAATACCTGGTTATGAAGAAATGACAGAAAAAGCATTCAAAGAATTAAAAGATATATACGGTGTAAATATAGTAAATTCTACGGATTTATCTTTGATTTGATTAGATAAAAGTCATTAAAACTAACATTCTATACCGGCCATGATGTTTACAGTATTAGGTTTGCATGAACACCAACTGGTATTGATATTGTATTTTAAACATTGGAGGAAATGAAAATGAATCAAAAATATATGGATGATAGCTTTGCACTACACACGGATTTATATCAAATTAACATGGCTGAAACATATTGGGAAGATAACATGCACAATAGACGTGCAGTGTTTGAATTATACTTCCGCAAACTTCCGTTTGGGAATGGGTTCGCGGTTTTTGCAGGATTAGAAAAAATTATTGAGTTTATTAAGGGGTATAGATTTACAGAAAGTGATATCGAATATTTGAGAAATGAATTAGGATACTCTGATGACTTTTTAGAGTATCTGAAAACAATACGCTTCACTGGGAAAATCAGAGCAATGAAAGAAGGAGAATTAGTTTTTGGAAATGAAGCAATCCTTCAAGTAGATGCGCCTTTGGCAGAAGGACAATTGGTAGAAACGGCGTTTCTTAATATTGTCAATTATCAAACATTAATTGCAACAAAAGCCGCGAGAATTAAGAGGGCAGCAGGAGAGCAAACCGTTATGGAATTCGGAACAAGACGTGCGCACGAGTTTGATGCAGCAATGTGGGGTACAAGAGCTGCATATATTGCAGGCTTTGATGCTACAAGTAATGTTAGGGCGGGTAAAAATTTCGGTATTCCGGTTGCTGGAACACATGCCCATTCACTGGTTCAAGCATATAGAGATGAGTACAAAGCATTTCACAAATATGCTCGTAGACATAAAGATTGCACGTTTCTAGTAGATACCTATGATACATTAAAATCTGGTGTTCCAACAGCAATTAAAGTGGCGAAAGAATTAGGAAAGGATATCAATTTTAAAGGAATTCGATTAGATAGCGGAGACTTAGCTTATTTATCTAAAGAAGCACGAAAAATGCTAGATAAAGCAGGATTTAAAGAAACGAAGATTGTGGCTTCTAATGATTTGGATGAATACACAATTAGTCATTTGAAAGCGCAAGGAGCAAAAATTGATGTGTGGGGCGTAGGAACAAAGGTAATCACGGCATTTGACCAACCTGCTCTTGGCGCTGTGTTTAAGCTTGTAAAAATTGAAGATGATAGTGGAGAGCTTATCGACACTGTGAAGATTTCTGCAAACCCCGAAAAAGTGTCTACTCCAGGTTTAAAGAAAATTTATCGCATTATCAATCTTACAAATCAACGTTCTGAAGGGGATTATATCACATTAGAGGATGAAAACCCTCAAGAAGAAGAAAAGCTGAAAATGTTTCATCCCGTTCATACGTTTATTTCAAAGTTTGTTACTAACTTCGAGGCAAGAGAGTTGCACCACGATATTTTTGTGGACGGTGAACTTGTGTATGAGTTACCGACAATTCAGGAAATGCAACAATACGTAAAAGATAATTTAAAACTTTTGTGGGATGAATATAAGCGTGATATGAATCCGGAAGAATATCCGGTTGATTTAAGCCAAAAATGCTGGGATAACAAAATGAAGCAACTCCAGGAAGTTAAAGAAAAGTTGGCAGCAAAGTTAGGTTGATAAAAATACAGAAAAGATATGGTTAATTTTATAGAAATGAGGTGCATTTTGATGACAATTTCTCAAGAAAAAATGGTGGATTATTATCGTTCATTAAATCCAAATAAGAATATTGAAGATTTGTTTAAGGAGGATGTGAGAATTGGGTTCTATGGTTCTTCCTTTGACCCAATTACTCATGCTCATCTGTGGGTGGCTGCTACGGTAGCACATCGAAAGAAGTTAGATTTTGTTATCTTACTGCCTTCAATTGGAGAGGCTCGGAGAGATAAAGTTCTTCAAACGCAAGATAAGCATCGAGAAGAAATGGTTAAATTAGCGATTGTTAATAAGAAGAAACTAATTTTAGATACCTATGAAATGAATGTCCGTCCTGAAAGACAATATACCTACTACACAATGGAACATTTTAAAAAGGTGTTTCCTAAAGCTGAGTTGTTTTTTATTATGGGTGCAGACCTTTTAGTAGACATTAAAGATGGAAAATGGACGATGGATGAAGAATTGATAAAACATAATCAATTCATCGTAATGGGAAGAAAAGGTATTAACATGACGGAAACAATAGCAGAGTCTCCTCTGCTAAGGAACTATGATGATGGTCGATTTCATTTAATGGATAAAGGGATAGTCATGGAAATAAGCTCTACTTACATTCGCGAGGAGATTGCTTCTGGAGGAGAAGCTGATTCTTTGTTACCAGATGCTTGTTATGAATACATCAAAGAACATGGATTATATAAAGAAATAAAACGTTAGGGGTTATTTGAAAGCAACTACGTAAGCAAATGAATTAAACTATAAACTATTTTAATTACAATATGGAGGTAATTTATTATGAAAACATTACAACAGCAAATTATTGAGGAACTAAAAGTACAACCGGTTATTGATGTGAAAAAAGAAATTCATAGAAGTGTGGAGGCTTTAAAAAATTATTTAAGAAAGCATCCGGCTATTAAGGTTCTTGTGTTAGGGATTTCTGGTGGACAGGATTCTACTTTAACAGCTAAAATTGCTCAGATGGCTGTAAATGAGCTTAACGAGGAGCTAGGCGAAAAGGTATATTCTTTTATCGCTGTACGACTTCCTTATGGAGTTCAGAAGGATGAAAGTGACTGCCAAGATGCAATTCAGTTTATTCAGCCTGACGAAGTAATTACTGTGAATATCAAACCCGCTGTGGATGCTAGTGTAAATTCTTTAAAAGAAGCTGGTATTGAGTTAACGAATTTCTTAAAAGGAAATGAGAAAGCAAGGGAACGAATGAAGGTGCAGTACAGCATTGCAGGTGCAAAAAACGGATTAGTATTAGGAACGGACCATTCTGCGGAAGCTTTAGTGGGATTCTTTACGAAGCACGGTGATGGAGCAGCGGACGTAGTTCCAATCTTCAGACTCAATAAGAGACAAGGAAAAATGCTGCTAAAGGAGTTGGGTTGCCCAGAACATTTATACTTGAAAACTCCAACAGCGGATTTAGAAGATGATAAGCCGCAATTACCGGACGAAGTAGCATTACAAGTCACATATGACGAAATTGATGATTACTTGGAGGGAAAAGAAGTAAAGGAGAAAAGTAAGCAGAGAATCGAAAAATTATTCTTAAATACGGAACATAAGAGAAAAGGACCAGTTACTGTTTTTGATGTACTGGGAGAATAAACTTGACAGAGGGAGATATAGTCTTCCTCTGTCTTCTTTCTACAATAAAAATAGCACACGTTTTTTCACAAATGAAAAAACGTGTGCTATGCGCTTAAATTTATTTTTTAGCACTTTGATTACCTTTGGTATTAATGAGTGTTAAATAATTCTCTTTCTTAAGTAACCGGAGATAAGGTCGATCAAGGTAACCCCCGTAAAAATAATAGTTTGGTTGTGCAAGAGAAAGTATAACAAAAAATAGTCACCTTTTTGTGAAGGTATTGTAAATGTTTTTCTAAATTTGTAATTTATTGTTATTTTTCAGGCGTAAAAGATATAATAAACACTGATCCTTAGAGGAAAAGGTGGTTGAAAAATGAACAAGCTAACTGACCAGTGTGAATTGGTCATTCTAGAAACTAGTGATATTCATGGGAATGTTTACCCAATCAATTATGGGACTAGTAAGGAAATGAACTTGGGTATAGCAAAAATTGCAACCCTCATAGACCACGAGAAAAATAATGCCGATTATACACTGCTTATCGATAATGGGGACGTGATGCAAGGGACTCCATTAACTTATCATTTTGCAAAATTGCTTCCTAAGAAAAAAAATCCAATGATCAGTATTTTAAATCTCTTACAATATGATGCGGCGGTCATTGGAAACCATGAATTTAATTATGGAATGAGTTTGCTAAGAAAATCGATAAACGAATCTAGTTTCCCATGGCTTTCTGCAAATATTATCGAAGAGGAAAAACATCAGCCTGCTTTCGGTCACATATATTTCATAAAGGAATTTTCCAATGGGCTTCGAATTGCTGTATTGGGTGTAACGACACACTACATCCTAAACTGGGAGAATCCAAGTCATATCAAAGGATTAAAGTTTGAGGATGCTTTCGAAACTACGAAAAAATGGATTAAGTACATCCAAGAAAATGAAAACTTTGATTTATTAGTGGTTTCCTATCATGGGGGTTTTGAAAGAGATCTTTCTTCAGGGGAGCCTACAGAATCATTAACTGGGGAAAATCAAGGCTATCGAATCTGTCATGAAATTGAAGGGATTGATGTATTGTTAACCGGGCATCAGCACCGGGAGATTTCTTCCAGCCTGAATGGAGTCACAGTCATTCAGCCTAGTTTTAATGGCCATGCTTTGGGAAAAGTTAAAGTTCAATTTGAACATCAAAATGGAAAGTGGCAAGTGGTAAGTAAAACGCCTGAGTTATTGAAAGTAGAAAATAAAACAACAGCCAAAAGAGAAGTCCTCCAATTAGCTGAAGAGTTTGAGAAACTAACGCAGGAATGGCTAGATCAGCCAATCGGTGAAATTACGGGAGATATGTCAATTGCAAATGTCTTTAGTGTTAGACTCGCTGACCATCCGCTAATTGAATTCATCAATAAAGTTCAAATGGATGCAACTGGAGTGGACATATCAAACACCGCTCTATTTCACAATGAATCTCCAGGTTTTGCTAAACACATAACGATGCGAGATATTGTGTCAAATTATATTTATCCTAATACATTGAAAGTCATCCGAATTTCTGGTCAGGATATCAAAGATGCATTGGAAAAATGTGCTACCTATTTTATTTTAGATGAAAATAAACAAATTAAGGTAAATCCTACATTTGTTGAGCCGAAACCTCAACATTATAACTATGACATGTGGGAAGGAATTGAATACGAATTAAACATTTCGAAACCGGTTGGGTCCCGAGTGGAAAAACTGACTCGCAATGGCAAGCCGCTCAGTCTTCTTGAACAGTATGATGTGGTGATGAATAATTACAGGGCCGGTGGTGGAGGAGACTTTGAAATGTTCAAAGACAAACCGGTCATAACAGAAATTCAGACAGATATGACAGAGCTTCTAGCTAATTATTTTATAAAAAGAAAAACTGTGGAGGCAAGCTGTAATCATAATTGGAAAGTTATCTGGTAAATCATAAGTGAGGGAAACGATGTAAAACGTTTCCCTCACTTTTTTATATATTTTTAATAAATTTGTGTAAAAATTTGTAAAAATATATAAAATACCTATGGGAGGATTGTTGTTTATTGGTACCTTAAAAAAGCAGGGCTTACCAAGATTAAAAATAAGGAGGAACAGGATTTGAAATCTAGTGAATTACCATTTTAAAAAAAGTATTAGGAGGTTCTTCAATTGAAGAAAAGGAATCAGAGAAGAGCTTTAGGTATTATTCTAGCATTTATTGTCGTAATTTCTAATTTTATGAGTTTCATTCCCAATGCTGCATCAGCGGCAAATGCTGATGGATCCCTGACTCGTCCAGTTGGAAACTCTGATACAAAGAAATATGTGGACAAAGAAGAGTGGGCATCTGTCCCAGTTGAAAAGCGTATTTTCTTCAACACGGAAGCAGACGCTATTGCAAATGGTTATACAAAGGAAGGTCAAACGCAGACTCCAAGCACAGATCTTCCAGATGGTACAGGCAAAAAAGTCTTATTCGACAACACCCATGGTCAAACAGCGGGAGCTGCTGACTGGGTAATCGATGGCGGATTCTCAGATTTTGCCGGCGCTTTAAGAGCAGATCATTTCACTGTCGACCAATTAGAAAGAACGATTCCCTTCACTTACGGTGAGCAAGCGGTAACCTTTGATAAGTTAAAGGATTATGATGTGTTCATTATTGGAGAGGCCAATATTCCATATAAAAAATCAGAACAAGAAGCAATGCTTCAATATGTACAAAATGGTGGAAGTATTTTCTTCATTGCAGATCACTATAATGCGGACCGTAACAAAAACCGTTGGGATGCGTCAGAGGTTATGAATGGTTACCGACGTGGTGCTTGGGACAACCCTGCAAAAGGAATGACAGCTGAAGAAGCAGCTTCACCTGCCATGCAAGGTGTACAAAGTTCCAACTGGTTAGCTGACAACTTTGGGATTCGTTTCCGTTACAATGCTCTTGGAGATGTGGACAATTTAACAGATGTTGTCACTTCTGACCAATCATTTGGTATTACAAAGGATGTGGCATCTGTTGCCATGCATGCCGGTTCAACACTAGCCATTGTAGATCCAACGAAAGCAAAGGGACTTGTGTACGTTCCAACAAATGTAGAGGGTTGGGGCTTCGCTGTTGACCAAGCCGTTTATAACGGGGGTGGCCGTGCAGAAGGACCATTTGCAGCGATTTCCAAAGTAGGAGCAGGAAAAGCTGCGTTTATCGGTGACTCCTCACCTGTCGAGGATTCAACACCTAAATATTTACGTGAAGAAAATGGTTCGAAGAAAACAACCTATGATGGATTTAAAGGTGAAGCAAACGATGCAACCTTCTTAGTTCAAACAGTAGAATGGTTAGCTAACCATGAAACATATACAAGTTTTAGTCAAGTTCAGGGATTACAGTTAGATCAGCCAACACAAACTCTAGCTATGGAAAACCCGGAAACTTCAACAGAACCACAAACTGAACCATGGGCGGCTCCAGCAGCTGGCTACAAATGGTATGACCCTACAACTTATGCAGCAGGTTCTTATGGTTCATCCAAAGAAGCTCCAAAACAAATTGAATACAAGCTTGTACATCAATCAACATTGCCAAACCAATCTGAATTTAAGATTCGTGTAGAGCTAAACAACCTAGATCCGAATGCTACCGTTTCCGGTTTGAAAATTGGAATGTATGTTAGTGGTGGTCAGCAAGTAGCAATGTTCCAAAATGAAGACGGTACATGGCCATCAAGCTACAACTATAGTCAACAATTTTCAGTGACAGCCGATATTTTTGGACATGCATCAAAGGAATTGACAGTAAAAATTAATCCAACGATTTCAGGCGATGCAAGTCTTCGATTAAAATTAGGTTCTGATAATGCTATAACGGAATCTGTAAAAATTGGTGCCGTTCCAGTTGAAATTTATGATGATACAGCACCAACAACAACTGTCGTAGTAGATGGTGTTTCTGGAGAAAATCACTATAACCAAAAAGATGTAAACCTTTCCTTCCAAGCAACAGACAACCCATTTGGAGTAGGGGTAGACCGAACAGAATACCGTATCCAATAGGTGAAACGAATGATTGGTTTGCGAATCACGGAATAGCTCAAAGTCTGCAGTCTAAGGTGGAAAACGCTCTAAAGGCAAAAGATAAGGACCAACAGCAGAAGCTTGAAAAAATTATACAGGAAGTAAACAAACAAAAAGGCAAGCAAATCGATGGAGATTTTGCTGAGCTATTACTTGATGATCTAGAGTATATCCAACTAAATTAAGTTTAGAGAAAATGATGAAACCCTCGGGTTTCATCATGCAGCAACTATACAAATGGAGCAGTCTATGTGGCAAGTGCTTGAGCCATATAGGCTTTTTATATGGAAGAAAGTTGGATTTTCTAGGTTGTGTTTTACTTATTACCCAAACAGGTGTTGACATGTTGACCGAGCAACATCGGAGTAAAAAGATGGCTAAGCAGAGGATTAGTAAAGGTGCCTGATGCTTAGCTTTTTCAATTGTGGGAGATTAGCATTAAGCAGCAACAAAGGTTAGTTTTCAGGCACGTTGCAGTCCTTAGTAACAGTAAGATAAGGGAGCAGGAAGTTTTGGTAAAATAAGGTTGTTGGTCATTATTAAAAAAGAGATTAAGGGTTCGGCTTGGTTTTTTATGTTTGTATTATCAGGAACAAATCCAGATTTCCCCATGAATGTTTCTTCTATCTGTCCCAAAATTTTTTAAAAATCTTAATCAACACATTCCCCCTCCTCAAAAAACGTACTCTATCTATGCTAATTCCAAGGTTATGTAAGGCCCACATAAAAAACCCCTCTGGAGTATTTACATAAATTTTGTTAGTACTCCATGTTTTGGAATTATACCAAAGAAGTTGGATACTATATTAACTGGTAATCAAAAAGGTTTATATTCAAGAACTCCATAAATAAAACGAAGGGGAATTTTGAAGTGAGAAAATGGATTCGGTATAGTAAAACTTCTATTTTGGGTTTATTGGGTGTGATGCTTTTATCTAGTTGTGACCGTAGTAAGTATATTGTACTTGATCCAAAAGGACCGGTCGCTCATGAAGAGATGCGTTTAATTATTATTTCTACCATCTTATGTGCAGTTGTTATTATTCCTGTTTTGGCAATATCTGTTTATATCGTAGTTCGTTATCGCAATAGGCCTGGAAACAATGCACCTTATGAGCCTGAATGGGATGATAGCAAAGTGCTCGAGGTGATTTGGTGGGGAATTCCTATTGTTATTGTAGCGATTCTAGGGTTTTACACAGCAAGAACAGCGATTGATGTATCAAAGCCTCCTGTAAAGGATGTTACACCTGTTGTTGTTCAAGTGACTTCATTGGATTGGAAATGGCTGTTTACGTATCCCGGCCAAAAGGTCGCCACTGTCAACTATGCGGAAATTCCCGCTGGGGTTCCCATTCAATTTGTCTTAACCGCTGATGCGCCCATGAATTCATTCTGGGTACCGCAGTTAGCAGGTCAGGAATACACCATGCCTGGCATGGCGATGGGGATGTGGCTTCAGGCCAATAAAACAGGAAATTATTATGGTTCCGGTGCTAACTTTACCGGAACAGGATTTGCACATATGAAATTTAGAGTAAGAGCGGTAAGTCAAGCTGATTTCAATAAATGGGTCGCTCGTCTCAGGAAAAACTCACCTGCTCTGACAAGGGACGGATATGAGGATTTGGTTAGACCAAATACTGTTAAAGAATTAAGCTTTTCTTCCTATCCTGAGCATTTATTTGAAGACATCGTAAATAAAAATGGTGGAACCTATTTCCATCATCAACACCATATGGGTGAGGATGTGCCAATGCAAAAAACTCATACTCATCCTTAAACAGGAGGAAACTATTTCATGAATACTTCGCATTTTTTTGTTACAGGCGATCCAATGATATATGGTGCAGACGTTTCCATTGCTTTGGCAATGGTAGCTATTATCGTCTCTCTCACCAGGCTAAAAAGATGGGGCTGGCTATGGAGAGAATGGCTTACAACAGTTGACCATAAAAAGATCGGGATTATGTATTTATTAGCTGCTTTGCTTATGCTCTTCCGCGGCGGGGTGGATGCGATACTTATGCGTATACAGCTTGCGGTTCCAAATAGTCATTTTTTAGCTTCTGACCACTATAATGAAATTTTCACCACTCATGGAACCATTATGATTTTATTTATGGCAATGCCTTTTATGTTTGCCTTGTTTAATATCGTTGTACCGTTGCAAATTGGTGCTCGTGATGTTGCCTACCCATTACTAAATGCCATTAGTTTTTGGCTGTTCTTCATTGGAGCCATGCTTTTTAATATTTCTTTCGTGATTGGCGGGTCTGCAAGTTCAGGGTGGTTATCTTACCCGCCTTTATCTGAACCAACCTTTAGCCCGGGGCCTGGTCAGAACTTCTGGATTTGGGGTGTTCAAATTTCCGGTATCGGAAGTTTGGCTACCGGAATCAATTTTGCTGTTACCATTCTAAAAATGCGTACACCATCCATGCGCTTAAAAGATATGCCTTTGTTTACATGGTCTGTTTTAGCAGCATCCATTGCCATTTTAGGGGCATTCCCTATTCTGACTGGTACATTATTCATGTTAACAGTCGATCGTTTACTTGATGGACATTTCTTCACCATGACCAATGGGGGGAATCCAATGATGTATGTCAACCTGATTTGGATGTGGGGTCATCCTGAAGTGTACATCGTTGTCTTACCTGCGTTCGGAGTATTCTCTGAAATAGTGGCAACCTTCTCTAGAAAACGAACCTTTGGATACAATTCGATGGTCTATTCCATGATTGCGATTGCCGTCGTTTCCTACTATACATGGGTTCATCATTTCTTTACAATGGGTGCCGGTATTGATGTGAATATTACATTTGCCATTTGTACAATGATTATCGCAATTCCAACTGGTGTTAAAGTTTTCAACTGGCTGTTTACGATGTATCGCGGACGTATCGAGATTTCGGAGCCATTGCTTTGGTTTTTAGCGTTTGTTCCAACCTTTGCCATTGGTGGTGCAACTGGTGTCATGCTTGCAGCAGCACCAGCAGACTATCAATACCATAATAGCTATTTCCTAATTGCCCACTTTCACCAAGTGTTAATCGGTGGTGTCGTGTTCGGCTATCTGGCGGGTATGTATTATTGGTTCCCAAAAATTTTTGGTTTTGAATTAAATTATACCCTCGGAAAATGGGGCTTTTGGTTATGGCAAATTGGTTTCTATGTTTGTTTTATGCCTCAATATGCTCTTGGGTTTATGGGTATGACACGGCGTGTTTATATTTATAATCAAACCGAGGGCTGGGATATGGGCTGGGCTCCGCTCAACTTGATTTCTTCCATTGGTGCGTTCGTAATGGGAATTGCATTCGTCATCCAAGTTTGGCAAATCCTTTACAGCATTCAACATGGTAAACGTGATGTCACAGGTGATCCTTGGGATGGTCGAACATTAGAATGGTCGATTCCTTCTCCAGCGCCGCTATACAATTTTGCCATCATCCCAGAAGTAAAAGGTCGTGACTCTTGGTGGTACAAGAAGCAAGAAATGCAACAAGAAGGATATAAACAAGAAACTCCACAATATGAACCTATTCATATGCCGAAAAATTCAGGTATCGCTTTTATCATGTCGTGCTTCTTCTTTATAGTTGGATTTGGATTTACGTTCGAATGGTATTGGATGGGCTTTGCCGGATTAATTGGTGTTGCGTTAACACTATACGCACGTTCTTTCCAATATGATACGGATTATTACATTCCAGTGGATGAAATTGAACGAACGGAAAAAGCTTTAAGGAAGCATTCCCCTGCAATTCAAAAAACATCAATGGAAGAAACATTAGGGAGGTAGTAAGTAGTGTCACAAAGTGTTTCTGCGCAAGCCTCTGGCCATGGTCATGATCATGGTCATGTAGACCAGGGGCAATTGAAAACTTTAGGGTTTTGGATTTTTCTTGTAACCGACTGTCTCTTGTTTTCTACATTTTTCGCTGCTTATGCTGTGTTACACGAACATACAGATGGCGGATTTACGGCTCATGATTTTGATGTTACTGGGTTTATCCTTGAAACCTTCATTCTTTTAATTAGTTCCTTTACGAGTGGATTAGCAGTGTTGGCCATGCACAAAGGAAAGAAAAATTCCCTGATTGGCTGGTTAATACTAACGGTTCTTTTAGGTGCTGCATTCATCGCGCTTGAAATCAATGAGTTTACAAACATGGTTCATGAAGGGGCTTCCATTTCTAGGAGTGCGTTTCTTACTTCGTTCTTCAGTCTTGTAGGACTGCACGGGGCGCACGTTTCGTTCGGTATTATGTGGATGATTGGTTTGATAATACAGCTTGCCCAAAGAGGCATTACAACAGTGACTAAAGGTAAAATCTCGATTATTAGTTTGTACTGGCACTTTTTGGACGCCGTTTGGATCTTCATCTTTACTGTTGTCTACTTAATGGGGGTGATGTAAATGGCAAATCACGAACATACTGAACATACTGAACATACTGGGGCCATGAAGTCATACATCATCGGTTTCATTTTATCAATTATTCTGACAATCATTCCACTTATTCTTGTATTGAATCATATGATGGCCAAAAAACTGCTGACGGTTAGTATCTTGATTGCTGCTATTTTGCAATTTGCCCTTCAGCTATTCTTCTTTATGCATATTCGTGAGGGAGACGGACCAAGATACAATGTAATGGCATTAATTTTAGGTTTGGTTTTCGCTGTAACAGTCATCCTTGGTTCCATATGGATTATGGCATTTAACTATGTGGTTCAATAGAATCTGGGCGTCCCAACGAGGTAAACCCACGATGGGTCATGGAAGGTAAACACGAGGGAGTGGGGGGTCTATGGCAGTTATCCCGAAAATTAATCGGGATTCGCCATCTTTATTAAGTTGCTTGACTCAAACCATTTCTTTGTATATAGAAGTGATGAAACCTAGAATCTTATTTATGCTAGGTTTTATTTCCCTAGGCGCTTGCCTTATACAAGAAGGGTGAATATACAAAGGCAGGCATTCCGATGATGCCGGTAATTATAGGCCCCCGTGAAACCCAAATTTAAAGTCTTATTTATATGATACTTTTATTTGTTTGTTCCATCGTCCTTTACATAAATGGGAATTTTAATACCATTTACCTTGCCGGTGCCATCATGTTTAACAACGTTCTCTTATGTTGCACTTGAGAATGTGGCAAGAGGAGGATCATTTAGTTTTTTGGGCAAAACGGATGTTTATTTGCTCTTTTTTCTATATATTAGGGGTGTTTTCAACTCTGGTAATTGGAATTTCGTAGACGGAAAATTAAAAAACAATACGATCACTAAAAAGGAGGACAAGATGAATTACGGACTTTTTATTATTCTTGGTTTATTTGGTGTGACTTTTATTTTATCCACTATTATTTTTAAAAAATCAATGAAAGAATGAATGGTACACATTATTTCTATTCAAACGCGAACTTTACGACAATTATTGGTGGACTTTCGACATTTTTTCGTGATGTACTACCATTTTGAGGTCAAATACAACAATTTTTCATGTTATACGAAATTTGAGGCAGCTTACGACAATTCTTCACTGCTTATCTATAAACAGGGGAATAAGCCAAACTATTAAGGGCTTTGTTGAAAAATCTGACAAAGCCCTTTTTTATGCAGGAACGGATCCATGGGAATGGTACGTTCTTATTATTCAGTCATCAATTTATAATACATATATGAGGATAACCCCACTGCTGCTGCAAACAACCCTAAATAGCTAACTGTATAATAAAGACTCTCCATTTTGCGCCCCCTTCTAAAAAACAGTTTAAGGTCTGAATCAGATTAGAAAAACAGCTCTATAGTAGCATTGAGAGAACTCATTCTTTGTACGAATAATCTCTATGTTGGATAGATCCTAGAATGGCACCGAAAATGAAGGTAAATCCTGCACCGGTAAAACATCCAAGTGCAACGTTAAAATGGAAGTTTTCATCCATTGTCCAAGGAATTCCATCCATTGTCCATGGGTGACCCGTAAAAAGTTCATACAACATGAAAAGAACTCCCACAATGACTTCCAGTATCGTTAATTTTATAGTCCATTTTGTCATATTATTTCCTCCATTGTGCTTGGGATATATGTGTGTTAAGACTTCATTATTTGGTTGATAACACTGAAACGCCCAACATAGGTGCAATTTCTTTGAGATTATTACGATTTAACACGATCAGCTCGTGGATTTGGGATTTATCCTTTTTGGAAATTGCCTCTGTTAGCTCATCGTATTTTTCATCGATACCATTGGCAAATGTTTTACTCTTTTTGGCAATGATTGAAGGCAGGATGGCATCGTGAAATTCATCGTCAAGGTTACGAGAAAGGGTCTTTGCTGCAGCATAATCCTCTTTCGCTATAAGTTTGTCCATCAATCTAAACCCATAGAACATATCTGCGAAAGGCCTGGATAGCGATCGTTTAGCGTAAGTCATTTTGTAATCCGATTGAGCATTAAGTTCATTATTGTTTAGTGTATTTCCACAACCCGCAACACTTAATGTTAGTAGTGTTCCCATAATGGTGATCAATATTTTTTTACTCATCTTTTGGCTCCTTTTTTATAAAAGTAAGGATAAAAAATCAGGAAAACTTGACATAATAGTGATAAATCCATTGCTGTTCTATTATTCCCATTCATAAACTTTATTATCATAACTAACACAAGTTCACATTACATTTTCTTTGTTGCCCAATGATCCTGTCTGTGAATTTGGATTTCTCTTTTCGGTATAGAGATGTTACATATCAGTCCTATACCCTTGAACTTTTGGGGGCAGGGTGGCAGACAAACTTTCAATCCACCTTTCCCGGTCTTCAACTAACCTTTACGATGAAGAAAAAAGATGCGATCACCTTAGCAATCCCATCTTAAATGAAAGCGTATATTGTTATGATGAAAGTTTAACCATCGAGCTTCACCCGCTGCGCGGATTTTCATCGTAAATCTCAAATTGTATCAGGCCTAAATTGTCTGCATAGGCTTTATTGAAGATACGTTTTAGCTTTTTCTGGTTGATATTTCTGAACGACTAATAGATTCAATTTTTCGTTTCTCCCACATTAGAGTAAATTAAAAACAGAACAAACCAGATCGGACCTATCGCTGCAATCCCTCTTACAAAGCCAATTAGAAAATCTAACATATATTTCCACCCTCTCATTTTTGTTAGTAGACGAAGGAAAGGAATTGTTGTTCCCATTCCCAAAATTCTAGAATTCTTCGATAAATAGACTCTTACTGTTCATCCATCTTTTGTGAAATGATAAAGAGAACTGACTGCAAAGGAAGAAATAGAAGGATGCAAAACGTTGAATCTTACGAAATGAATGGCCTGGAAAATTGGATTATTAAAGCTTATGCGTATACTAGAGGTTAAATGAATGCGTTTGCAATAGCGAAGATTAAAACAGGCAGCTTTATGCGTTTTTTAACCGAGGACATACATTAATATCGAAAACGTATCCATTAAAAAACTAAAGACAAAAAGAAACATAAATTTTTTAACGCCAGTTTCATTCGTTTTGGACTAGGGGAACTGGGGGAACTACAGATTTTTCAGGTTGCTCTTTACCTAAACAGATGTTGACATGCTGAAGGAGTAACATGAGATGAAAAACTAAGGGCATTGTAGGATTTTTAAGAAGGAAGCCCTACGAGACATCCCCATAGGGCTATTATTGACCATCAAAAAAATTATTTAGGATAAACATCGAATGCAAGGAATTGTGTCACTTGGGTTGAATTAAAGTTATTGTCTGAAATGAGGACGAGGCTGTCATGACCATTCTCAAGCTTTGCTCCCCATGTCATGCCTTCAATGTTATCTAATTTTGGTAAATTAAGTGTGTTAAGATTGAGAACAAGTTCTTTTGAGACAGGTTTAAAATCTCCTGAAAGCAGTGAATCCATCTGGCTGATGTTTGAAGCATGACGCGTATCGACCTTATAGATGCGAATGTAGTTTGAATAACTGCCATCTGCAGCTTGTACACCTGAACGCTCAAGCATTAAAAACTCATGATTGTTAATGGTGAGCATTTCAGAAACACCGTTATCAGCGCTTTTCCCTTCCCCCGGTTTAGCTGGAATAGCGGAAACAGGGTAAGCATATTGAGCAAGGATATGGCCTTGTCGATTGTATTTTGTAATACGTGAGTAACCCCCTGCATCGACTGTTGGAATATTTCCGTCCTGGAAAAGCGGAGCTTCCATGGATGTAAAATAGAACTCTCCATTTGGTGAAAACGAACTCCCTTCAAGTGCAAGATTATTCCGAAATCCATGGTTAGATCCGATAGTAAACTGTGCCGGGATTTGAAAGGATGAGAGATATTGACCGTTTTGTTGTGCCTGGTGAATAAGGGGAACGAGATCAAGATTGCGATCACCTTCACTTGTGTACCAAAGGTTGTGGGTCCTAGGATCAAAGCGTATAGATTCAAAGTCGGGTACAATACCCTTTTGGTTAGTAGCATACTGGCTGCGATTAGGGTAAGGTGTTCCATCTGGTTGTTTTAACGTAATCGCATCTATTAGATTTACAGAGTTGAAATGACTAGAGTCATAATTTAGCTGCCCGGTGTAAAAACGGGCTGGAGCTAAATCAGAACGGTCATCACTAATCATGATCCATTTTTTTGTCTGTGGATCATAATCGATACCAGAAAGCCCGCCAACAGGTGTACCATTAAAGATGGCATCATTTGCAATACGTTGTTCACCAATAAAAGATAAATGACCAACGGAATGGTGTTCCACAACTGTCTTTTGGTGTTCATACTCATTTACAGAAACCTGTGAAGGGGAAACTGTTTCTGCAGAAGCTATGCTAAGCTGGGAAATCAATAATAGATTTGCAACTGTTCCACCAGTTAAAAGTTTTGTTAACTTCATCCATCTACACCTCTTCCTTATACTTAAAATAATAACTAATCAAAACCAATGTGGACTCATCATTACCGTTGTTATATTCAATCATAGCTATTATAAAATAGCAGATAGCTAGTACAGAGGTTTTTTGGGAATATTTACTTAATATTAATAAAATTTACAAACGATAGAAGGGGACATTCGGGAAATCTTGATGATATGAATACTTCCGCCGAAATACGTGAAGAACTTCATAAAAATGTATTCTAGGTAAGAAGGGAAAAGACAGTTTGTTCGGAGATGGACCGATTCAGGTTCCGGTAAAAAGTGCCGAATAATAATTTAATACAAATCCAAAGATGGGGCATTTATGCTCCATCTTTTTTAGTACGCCCGGCATGAGTGTAGTCTCTAGGATGAAAGTCCCGAACCGTGAAGGCAGAAGTAGTGGTTAGCTTAACGCAAGGGGGTCCATGGTGACGCGGAACCTGAAGGAAGCGAGCGGCAAACTTCCGGTCTGAGGAACACGAATTTCATATGAGGCTAGTTATCATTAGATGAGTTTGCAAAACAAAACAAAGTCCTTTCTGCCAAAGGTGATAGCAGTAAATGAAGCAGATAAGAAGGCTGCGGATATGTTTAATCATTTGTTTGATGAAGAGGAGAAGCGGAAGGCTGCTCACTTTGAAGATCAGCTTCTTTTTTAAAAGCCTAAAAAGAAAAAAGTATCCAAGTGGATAGGGACATCTATAGTACATAGTTATACATTTTGTGGGGAAAAGTAATGGAAACTTTATGATAATGGAGTAAAAAGAATGAAACTCATTTCCCTTATTTTCAAAAACTTCATAAAAAGGGATTTCAAAACCAAACCTTCCAATCAGGGATCTCAATCTTTTAAAGAGGTATTCCATGCAATAGATGATAATACTTCTTTCTTTAAACAAACCTTTTCTAGCTCACATGATTTAAAAATTAAGGAATTAAATGTAGGAAATAACCGTGGAATTCTTGTTTTCTTAGATACAATGGCAGACTACGAAAAGATTCAAGAGAATATTTTAAAACCTGTTATGGAAGCGGATGGCGTACTGTTCGCAGATGTACTGAAATCTACTTTTACGAAATCAGATAACCTCATCAAAGCTCAAAATGAACTTTTAAATGGGTCGTGTATTATGTTCTTTGATGGTGTCCAAGGATTTTACATACTGGATGTTGCCATTTCAAAAGATCGGTCTATCACGGAACCTGATAATGAACAAGTGATTCAGGGATCTCATGAAGGTTTTGTTGAAAATCTTATGACAAATCTCCATTTAATTAGGAAAGCTATAAAAACTCCAAATCTAAGATTGGAGCATGTATCAGTGGGTGACCAGATTCAATCCAAAATATCCCTTGTTTATAGGAAAGACCTTGCAAATAAAGAATTAATCAAAGAATTCAAACGGAGGATTAATCATATCTCTATAGATTATATACCCAGTTTTGGATTTCTTCAGGAATTGATTGAAGATTCAACATGGTCACCCTTTCCGCAAATTTTATATACAGAGAGAGTAGATCGTGTTGTAAGTCATTTGAATGAAGGAAGAGTGGCAGTTTTCCTCGAGGGGAAGTCTTCTTGTTTACTTATACCAGTCACGTTTTTTGCGTTCTTCCATTCGCCTGATGATTATAATTCACGCTGGATGATTGGATCGTTTATTCGTTCCTTAAGATTCTTGAGCATCCTTATTGCAATTAATTTACCTGCTGTTTACATTGCCGTAATTGGTTTTCATTTCGAAGTACTGCCTGATGATTTAGTTCTCCCCGTAATAAGTTCAATTAGAAATATACCATTCCCACCTTTAATTGAAGCACTTGTTATGGAATTGACAATTGAGCTGATTCGAGAAGCGGGGGTACGGCTTCCATCAAGAATAGGACAAACCATTAGTATTGTTGGAGGGCTTGTTATTGGTGATGCGGTTGTCCGTGCAGGTCTAATTTCGAATACAATGATTGTTGTTGTTGCCATAACAGCAGTTGCAGCATACAGCATTCCTACAACTGCAATGAGCGATGCTGTTCGATTTTTACGTTTTCCTCTTATGGTTCTTGCTTCAACATTTGGATTTGTAGGGATTGTCTTTGGAACTATAATTATTTTAGCTCATTTATGCAGACTAGAATCATTTGGCACCCCGTACTTTGCACCTTGGGCTCCGTTTCGATTAAAGGACATGAAAGATACTTTTATCCGTTTACCTATCTGGAAATTCAATACACGTCCACTCGATTCAAAACCGAACACACTGGATAGACAATCTTTGGCAAGAGGGTGGAAGTTTAATGGAAAAAAGCAAAAATAAAATCACGAACAAACAGCTTGTCTTTATGATTATCCAAGCCCAAATAGGTGTAGGGATACTATCTTTGCCACAAAATGTGGCATTAGTTGCCAAACAGGACGGCTGGATTTCCACTTTAATAGCAGGGGTTATCACACAGGTGATTATCTGGGCCATGTGGGGACTTTGCAGAAGATTTCCTTCCTTATCTCTGTACCAAATACTCCCGAATATACTAGGGGGAGCCGTCGGGAAGTTATTCACTCTCAGTTATGTACTATATTTTACGGTGACAGGGAGCTTAGTTTTAGCAAGATATAGTGATATCTTAGATAAATGGGTTTTACCGCGGACTCCTAATTGGATTACTATGCTTTTAATACTATTAGCCTGCATTTACATGGTTAAGGAGGGTTTAACGAGCATAGCAAGATTCTATGTACTTGTATCTCCAATCCTGATTATACTCATAGTGTTGATTTCGTATAGCATGAAAGATGCGAACTTCTTATATATCTTTCCAATAGGTGGTAATAGCATTCAAACGATATTTAAAGGTTCAAAAGAAGTAGCCTTCTCCATGTTAGGTTTTGAGCTTTTTCTATTTATCCATCCATTTGTGCAATCTTCCGGGAAGGATAAGCTTAAAGCCATTACAACAGCAAATATTTTTGTCACATTCTATTATACCTTTATGGTGTTTGCCAGCCTTGTCTACTTTGAAACCACTACTGATATCGCACTGACTCCAGAGCCATTATTATATATGATTAAAGCATATTCGTTTCAGGTTCTGGAAAGGACGGACTTATTTTTCTTACCACTATGGCTCATAGTCGTTGCTACTTCCATTGCGAACTGGCTATTATTATCTGCAATGGGTTTGGCCAGCCTTGTTAGAAAAAAACACTATGCCCCGTTTCTGCCAGTTGTAGCAGGAATCAATCTAGTTTTGGTTCTTTTTCTTGATCGGGAAAGGGACTTTGAAAAATTTGATCAATTTCTTGGGCCAACTCACTATATTTTTATTGTCATAATACCTGTACTTTTATTAATACTTTCACTTGTTTTGTCGAGAAAAGAAGAGGTGAATAAGGCATGAATGGTAAACTGCCTATCTTTTTCCTTCTTTGTTTATTACTTGCTGGATGTTGGGACCAGCACTTGCTGAAAAATGCGGTATTGGTACAGGCTCTAAGTTATGATTTATCAGATGATGATGAATTTTTATTAGGGATCTCCATCCCTATTATCGACGAGCCCTCTGGGGGACCGCAAGCCTTGGTAAAAAGTGAAACATTTTCTGCAAGAGGTCATACACCAAGAGATAGCCGGCGAAAAATCGCCCAAGAAATATCTGGAGTATTAGATACATCCAAGAATAAATTAGTCCTGTTTGGTGAACGGATGGCTGCTACCGATATTTATCCTTCATTAGATGTTATTTGGAGAGATCCGAGAAATTCATTAGGGGCCACACTAGGGGTTGTAGAGGGAGAAGCACTTGATTTGCTTAATATAAAGCCGAAGCATGAGACAAACGTAAGCGAATATATACAAGACGCTCTAACTAGCGCAGAAGAAAACTCGATTATTCCAAATGAAACGCTCCAGACACTTGCTTCAGAGATGCTGGATCCGGGAGAAGATATTGTCCTGCCATATCTTAAAATGAACAATAAGAAAAGTGCGGTAGTGATTGGACTTGCCCTAATGAATGAAAGAAAATATTCGGGAAATCTAGCACCGGAAGATTCAACCCTCCTGCTCTTATTGAAAAACAAAAAAGGAAAATACGCACGATTTACAAAACAAGTGAGTAGAGAAAAGCAGAACAAATTAAATAATTACATTGCTTTTAATGTCCAACGCATGAAAAGAAAACTAAGGGTTCAAGTGAAAAATGGAAAGGTTTCTGCTAAGCTAAATTTAGAATTAAAGGTAAACGTGGAAGAATATCCAAAAGGAGATATCCCAAAGCAAATAGAACGACTAAACAAGGTATTATCAAAAGAGCTCACAAAAGACGCGAAACGGGTTATAACAAAACTACAGCAGGGAAATTGTGATACATTTGGAATAGGGAGGAGATTGATGGCGTTTTCCCCAAAAACTTGGAAAATGCAAGC
Source organism: Ectobacillus funiculus (assembly GCF_004138295.1). GTDB lineage: Bacteria > Bacillota > Bacilli > Bacillales > Bacillaceae_G > Ectobacillus > Ectobacillus funiculus. The sequence goes on from NZ_SCFM01000002.1 coordinate 156,857, forward strand.
TAAAAAGGATTATTTTAAAAACATAAAATTTGATACTAATGTGAATGTTGAAATCATCTCACACGGTATTGTCAAGTAACGAGGGGACTAACCCTCGCCCCCACGTACCGTTCGGTAGGCGGCGGTTCTATATGATAGACATGAGAGTTTCATAAGGAGCGTACAGACTTTTCAGCCCTCGACAATTCCAGTAGGAGTTATCGAGGGTTTTGTGTAGAATTGGGCTGCATGCAATCCTTCAATATTTCTTACTGGAGTTTCCCTATTGGGTACTACCTGCTAAACCTAGATCATAGACTTCCTTGGAAATTTTATCAATCTCCTCATTAGATTAGAACCAGCAACCTCCATCCTGTCAAGGTAAAGGGACGAACAGGATTATAAGAGTTGCAGTTGATTTAGTTGGTATGAAGGCTCTTTTTATCAGTTTTCATACGATTTTGTTGTTAAAGTTGAGATATTTGATGCAGTTTTACTATCCAACGGTATTTCACTACCAAGTTCGCCACTAACCTTATTTTTGTAAGTGTCTTCTCAAACTGTATTTAAGCTAAATCTAGCCATTAATGTTATTTTGAAGATACTTATAGTTAACATAATAATTTTATAGTTATCTAAAAACAAGCAATATGTTAATAAAAATATAAGGAAGAGGGAGGACAAAAGTGCTAAGTATTCTTAAACGGAGAGGATAAAGGAGTTACTATTTGAAAGTACACAGGAACCCAATTTATAGTGATAATATTTAACATATTAGAAAAAAATAGTAACTAGAAAGGAGGGATTGCGAATGTCTGTGAAAAAGTGGTTAACAGGATTAGTCGTTTTGCTTGCGATGATTGTGGTTGTGACAACTTCAGGCTCACTCGGCGTATTTGCCGAGTCCAATGTTGTAACACAGCCTATGGAGACGGCGAAAACGATCGAGGTCGAGTTGAACGATGACTACTTTAGCCCAAAAGTCATCACTATTCCCAATGGAGCAACGACAACGTTGATATTGAAAAACAAAGGTAAGAAAAAACACACCTTCACCGTGGAAAAGCTCGGAATTGACGCCGAAATCCAGCCAGGAACAGAAAAAAACATTACCACGAAACCGGAAAAGCCCGGTACATATGAACTGACATGTCGGTACCATTTCCAGGAAGGAATGGTTGGAAAGGTAATAGTCAAATAAAAAGCAGGGCCAAGGGGGCCTTGCTTTTTTAACACTGTAGGAGAGTATAAATTTCTAGCTAGAAGTGATTCGACATAATCAGAAATTTTAGGAACACAGTGTAAGTGCAACTACGTCTCTGTTTCCGCCCAAGAGCAGGGCTTGCCAGTCGGTGAGTTTTCTTTAATAGGCACAGTAACTTGCTTATTTAAACCCTAACATCATTATAAGGCTAGTTATCATTGGATGAGTTTACATCACAAAACAAGTCCTTACTGCCAAAGGTGATGCAAAGTATATGAAGCGGATAGATAGAGGGAAAGACTACGCTCTTATAAGACACATAGTCCCCCTCCTAGAAAAAGCATTTATTTCTAAGCACTCAAAGAGAGCGCTCCTTATTCCAATCCAGCTAAAATAGCCACTACAATCAATTTTGTATTACAATGTCAATTAAAACGATCTCCCCTGAACATTCCAGAGCCTCTTTCAGGATGCTTTCAAATTCTGCTATATGTTTCGCTCGTCTTCCTTTGATTCCAAAACTGGTTGCCAATTGGACGAAGTCTGGGTTTTGGAACGTTACTCCGTAGCTGGCTCCAAATTTTTTGTCCATCATTTGTTCTTCAATTTTTAACATACCGTCATTGAGCACTAGAATAATGAACGAGAGTCCTAAGCGTTTGGCGGTTTCGATTTCGGAAATATTCATCAACGCCCCGCCATCTCCGGTGATGCAAATGACTTGGGCATCTGGGCAAGCTAATTTTGCACCAATGGAGCCTGGTAAAGCGATTCCCATTGAAGCTAGACCATTTGATATAATGAGTCCATTTGGCTGTTTTGGCTGATAGGTGCGGGCGATGGATACTTTATGAGCTCCTACATCAGAAAGGACAATCGTTTTTTCGAAAGAGAGTGCTTCAATACTATGTAGAACATGTTCAATTGCAAGTGGCAGGTCAGCTGTCTCTTTTTGTTTTTCCTTGATGTGATAGGATTGTTTGATTTGTTCTCGAAGATTTCCAGCTGGAACCCATGGTTTAGCTGGGATATCAAGTGTATGAAGGGATCGAAGGGTCTGCTTTACATCCCCAACTAACTCAATTTCAACGGGATAATATTCATCCACCTCGGCTGGCAATGTGTCAATATGTAGAACTGGTATTCTTTTTTTATTCCACTCCTTTGGCAGCTTCTCCACAAAGTCAAAGCCAATGACAATCAATAAATCAGCCTCCTGTATGCTGGATACTGCTTTATCCGCTTCATTGAATCCAAATGTAAAGAAGTTAAGAGGGTGATCTTTTGGCAATACACCTTTTGCCATATAGCTATGGATAACAGGTGATTGGAGCCGTTCTATAAAGGTTTTTAGCTCATCCGTAGCTCCTTGCCTTAATACTCCGTTACCAATTATTACAAAAGGTCTCTGATGTTGATCAATAAGCGCACGGGCACTTTCTAGGGCTTCCTGGATAGGGATATTTACCGGTAGAGGAGTGATCGGCAAAGGCTTACTGGTAATCATTTGTGTAGCCAAATTCTCCGGCAATACGATTGCGACGGGACCCGGCTTCTCCATGCTTGCTGTTTTAAAGGATTTTCGAATGATTTCAGGGATTGTTTGTGCGTCTTTTACTTGAATGGACCATTTTGTAACGGGCTCAAATATTTTTACAAGATCGACGAATTGGTGCGAGTCTTTATGCTGTCTTTCGAAGGGGGCCTGCCCCATTAATGCTACAACAGGGGAGTGGTCTAGATTTGAACTTGCAATACCAGTTAGTAAATTGGTAGCTCCGGGCCCTAGCGTTGCTAGACATACTCCCGGCTTACCTGATAGTCGCCCGTATACATCTGCCATAAAAGCAGCTCCTTGCTCATGTCTAACATTTACAAACTGAATTTGCTTTGAGTGGGATAAGGAATGAACTAAATCAAGCGTTTCTGTACCAACTATTCCAAAAATATATTCAACTCCCTCCGCTTCTAAACATTGAACGAATACATCTGTTGCTTTCATATTGTCCTCCTTTAAGGCGATGTTTGTTAAAGCATTACATGAATAAGATAGAGCGTCATAACTTTCTCTTCCTAAGTAGTTTGAGCCAATTCACTTATAATCAGTAAGGAAGGGGAAATATTTTTCTAGATGCTGTGACATGTATTTTGTGTTGGTGTAAAGCTGGTAGCCATGCTGAGCTGAGCCAAGTATTAAGAACTTTATCAAAACAAATGCAGATGTGGCGAAACATCTCATTGGTGGGAAAATAGGAATTATTGATAGAACTAGAGGGGGATGTCAATATCGATGAGGGCGCTATTGTCAATGTAAATGGAGCAGGGGCTTGTGCATACAGAGATGAGAAAGGATACTTACATCTCGTCGAATCCAGTTGTACTCACATGGGATTGTCCTCGTCATGATTCGGGGGTTTCGGTAGATGGTGATGTAAGGGAGGGGCCGGCGGAAAACCCTCTGAAGAGAGAGAATAGAGCTAGAATAACCTTTAGTGTCTAAGAGGATTGACCATCACTCGGTTAACGATTAATCAATTATTTATAAACAGTTAATCCAAAAAGACACTGAGGAAGCTCAGTGTCTTTTCATGGAGCAATTTCAAAAACAGTACCTTTGTTAAAATCAGTCACTTTCATAGAGCCATAAACCCCTAAATACAATCTGGTTTGGTCCAGATTCGTTCCTAGATTAACATAATAAGCAGATTGAGACCCAAAATCATAATCGGTTTCAACCACACTAAAATCATTTAGTTTACAATCTGTTCTTACCCTTGTATAAGCTAAAACCCCTCTAACTGGGGTTTCAGATTCTTCCTTCCGGGCAAGATCGGTAAACACAACGCTTCCCGTTAAAGCAGGGATTTCTTTCCCCATATATGGCTGGACTCCCGTAAGTGCCGTTCCCCCAAACTTATCGGGTCGGGGATCATTATGGAAATAACTAGTTAAAGGCTGAATCCGCTTCACTGAAGTTTTAATTGCTTCATTATAATAAGCAATTGTTTTCTCAGCCAAAGTCTGATTTGCAGAGCAGTCCCTTATAATCGAAGTAGGAAAAGCACCTTCCCACCCCCGCCAACCAAAGTTAATAAATCCTTCTTGGTCAGGTTCAAATCTCATTAAAGAAGCCTGAATAAGCTGAGTAACCGGTATTGGTTTATAATGAACGAATGAAAAAATTGACTCTACCAAATCCTGTCCGACATTTCCCACATATTTAATATACTGATTATAATACCTTTGAAATGAAATTCCGGGTATATTGCGAACCCCTTTGGCAATTACCGTAAGGGTTTCCTGAATAGGTGCGGGAAGTTCATTGAAACGTGTGACTACGGGTGGATTATAGCTAGATGTATTCCTATCTACATCAACCTCAATTATTTTACCGGCTATTTCCATGTCATCCTGGCTTAAATTAAATGGATCATAGCCTGATCCGCCATCTCCGGTTGTTAAAATAAGTTTTCCTGTTTCAGGTGAAAAGTTTAAGCTATTGACACCATTATGATTAGAAAAAGGTCTTCTTAAGTTAAGTAATGTCCGCCGTTTTAGAGGTTGGCCATTCGATTGTAAAATCCATTCTTCAACTGTATCAATATGATCATATTGAGTTTCTCTATTTATCCACCTTCGATTTAAAGTTTTGGGATCACACGGGTTAGGGTTAGAAGATTCAGGAAGAGCGCCTGGACCCCGTGTTCCAGCTACTGAATAATGAAGATAAAACAGACCGTTATAATAAAATTTAGGATGAAACGCTAGCCCTAGCAATCCTCGCTCATCATAACCACCACCAGAACCACCTAGTTTTATGATTTGCGGGCGAATATCTAAAAAAGTCCTAATATCCCCATTTCCTATATAAAAGATCTCTCCTACCTGGGTTGCAATAAATAATCTTTCAATTGAGTCCCCTGGAAGTATAGTTGTTTTCAAAACAGTGGGTAAATTTATCCTATTTACAATAGGGCGTAAACTAACCTTAACTTTTATCAACTAACTTTACACTCCCTCTATTGTTTTCTTTTATTTTTTAAGAAAGTATAAATTTCTAGCTAAAAGACAATTCGACGTAGTGGGAAATTTTAGGGATAAAGTATAAGTAGGGCTACGCCTCTGTCTCTGTCTTCGCCCAAAGGCAGGGCTCGCCAGTCGACGAGTTTCCTTTATAAGAATATGATTAGAGCGGTTCTATTAGTACCAAATGAGGGCTGCGGAATCTAACAAGGCATTGCAGTAGGGGACATGTAAGTGGGTAGCAAGCTTGCATTTTTGCAATTCATAGCCATCAGCAGTAAGATAAAAATAAAAATGAGAATGAAAGAGGTGTCTACATGAAAACAGAACAAGATTATTTTGAAGAAGGAAAGTCAATTCAGGCTTATATGAATGAGATGAGCTCATTAAAAGAAGAAAGTCTTGCTGTTTATGAGCAATTTCAACTGCCCACAGATGGGCTTGTTGAAAAACTAGAACAACATCGTCTTCATTTCTTAACTATTACAGAAGACTGGTGTGGAGATGCGATGATGATTAATCCTATTATTCGCAAATTGGCTGAAGCTGCAAATATTGAGATGCGTGTTGCATTACGAGATGCAGATACAGATTTGATTGATCGTCATTTAACCAATGGTGGACGCGCAATCCCGATTATTTTGTTATTCAATAATCAAGGACATCTGCTAGGAAAATGGGGACCCCGTGCACCTGAGGTTCAGCAAATAGTTGATGAACTTCGTGCAACACTACCACCAAAAGAGGATCCTTCTTTTCCAGAAAAACAAAAAGAAATATTTGGCTCTTTAAGGAAAAGATATGTAGAAGATCCAACTCTTTGGTCATATGTTTACGATAGTTTTAGAGAGACCGTGTTGTCTATTCTCAAGTAAACTAAAGAAGATTTTCCTTCAGAAATAATCAATATACAAATAAAAAGCACCGTTTCGTATGAATAGGAACGGTGCTTTGCAACAAGATAACTTTTTATGATTGTATAACATTTTCACAGGTCATTGAATGCTCTGCTTCCAGAGGTTTAAAAATATAACAGCTCTCCTAACGTTTGGTTATTGAATTTTCTTAACTCGTTCTTCAACCAGCGAAGTAAATGGTTGCTTCAGCTGCCTTATATAATTTTCAAACACATCGATGTCAAACGGACCGTCCACTTTGTCTGTTCCTTCACGTAAAACAGTGAAATCGTCACCGCCGTTAGCTAGGTAGCTGTTTACCGTAACAGTATATTTTGCTTTAGGATCAATAGGGGTCCCGTCAGTGCGGAAGATATCAATGACTTTGTTTCCACGATCTCTAGTTCCGTCCCAGGTGTATTTCAAGCCGGAAATTTGCAGCATACGAACTCTTCCTTGCTGCTGCCATTGTTGATTTAAGAGGCGTCGGATTTGATCGCCGGTCAAAGTCAATTGCACGAGATTTTCTTTAAATGGTTGAATAGTGAACAACTCTCCCCAGGTGACTTCCCCAGCTGTGATGTCTGCTCGAATTCCACTAGGGTTCATAAAAGCGAAGTCAGAATTCATGGCTGTTCGTTGAGAATCGGCAATCAGATTTCCTAAAGCGGATTCACCGTTTTTATTCCGAGTGCCGGTAATGTCGGTTACAGCCGTTCCAACGACTTTATTAACGGTAGGAGTGACTTGGGCTTCGTACTTTTTCATCATTTCCTTGATTTCCTCATCCGGTTTAATGGCGTCCTGATAGACGGTCACAATTTCAGCTTTTTTGGTTACGATATCTTTAGTTGCCGGATCAATCTCCAGGTCGACGTCGGAGAAAGCTGTTGCGTAAGAATACGCTTGAACAAGCAGCTTTCCGTCTACTTCTGTGTTAAGATATGTGTGGGTATGACCAGTGAAGATCACGTCTACTTCATCATCTATCTTTTTAGCCATATCAATGATTTCCCCGGTAGCGGCACCATTCGGGGTAGACTGACTGCCGCCATTGTGCGCAAGTACGACAATAGCTTTAACGCCTTGTTTTTTGAGTTCTGTAACCGTTTGGTTAATGGCCTGCACTTCATCTGTGAATTTCACTCCTGCTAATTCACTGGGAGGCACGATCTTGGGTGTATCGCTTAGTACAACGCCGATAAATCCAATCGGTATGCCATTAATTTTTTTAATTTCAAAGGGAGGAAGGATCGGCTTACCCGTGTTTTCGTCAATGACGTTCGCGCATATATATGGGAATTGAGCCCCTTCAAAGTATCCTGTTTTCGGGTTGGTCCCGCCGTGGATGAGCCGCATCATTTCGCCTACTCCCCGATCGAATTCGTGATTCCCTAATGTTCCTACATCAAAGCCCATTTTGTTCAACACTTCAATCGTCGGTTCCTCTTGCAGCAGCGAAGATACAGGTGCGCTTCCGCCAACCATGTCACCTGCATGGACCAAAAGGGTATTTTTGTTTTCCTTTTTCCTTTGCTGCAAATAGGCAGCGAGATATTCCACTTTGCCTACATACCTTCCGTTAAATTTGCGGGTCATTTCCAATTGTCCATGCAAATCGTTAATGCCGAGTAATTGTACTTGAATGAAACGGTTCTTATCATTCTCGGTGTATTTGGGTGCGCCTATCGTTTTAGAATTCCCGAAGGCCAAAATAAAACCCGCAGCTAATGTGGTCGTAAGAACAAAAGCAGGGACTGCTTTTTTCAATGCGTTCCAATTCGAAGTTCCTCTCACTCAGTTCTCTCCTCCTAATCTTCTACTAGGCTACTACTTTAGCATAAGGAGGAATTGTTAAAAATGGTTAATTTTACCATTAATATTCAGTTAAATATATAATTGATTAGTGATCAATTTCAGGTGAAAACACGCATCACAAACCAATACGTTCCCGCAAGCCCTACAAGGATGGAAGCGATCTGTACAGTTTTTGGCCACCAATGAAAATTTTCCACTTTTCGCAACATAGGGTAGATGCAAACCACAATAAGCAATTGCCCCAATTCAACTCCAAGGTTGAATGTAAGCAGTGCAGTGAGTTCATGATTCTTAGGCAACCCAATTTCCTGCAGAACTCCGGCAAAACCAAATCCATGAACCAATCCAAAGGCAAGCGTTAAAGCCCACCGGTGCTGATGCTCCTTCGAGAAAAGATTTTCCAACGCCACGTAACAGATGGTAAGAGCAATCGTTGCTTCAACAAAACGGGAAGGCGGGGACACTACGTCAAAGGCTGCTAGCATGAGTGTGATGCTGTGCGCAAAAGTAAAGGAGGTGACGACGGTCACCATACTTCGAAAATTCATTTTTACTAATAAGAGAGCAAGCAAAAACAAGATATGGTCGTACCCGGTTAAGATATGTTTGAGTCCAAGCTGAATAAACTGCCGAGCTGTGTCAAAAAATCCTGGGGCTTGCCCAAATGTCCCTGTCCACAAATTTTTATCTTTAGAAAATATATACTCAAATGATTTTCCATCTAACGATTGGAAAGTGGCTACATTCGTATGCTTGTTTTCGGACCGTTCAAAAAACAAATTATAAAGGATTGACACTGTTCCAATCTTTGCAGAATCCTTAAATAATAAATCTATCTGAATCATTGCTAGTTGGGGGACCGATTGAGCTACATGGGTCATGGGCAAAATGCGACCGTTATTTTTCACTATCAAGCCTTTTTCAATGTAGGGACGGATTACCTTACCGTAGGCGTTTTTCAATTCGTCTTGATCGACTATCTCATCATGATTGGTATCCACGCCGGGGAATTCGGTGATGGATAACGAATCGATAAGGAGGCTGATTTTTACACTATCTCCGTCCGATACGATTTTGGCAAAGCCGTAGCTTCCGGCATGTGCGAATGCTCTATAGCTATTGGAGGATAAACAGAAAAATCCCAGAAAGATGATAATCGAGATAAGCAGTAAATATATTCTTTTCAATGTGAGTCCTCCTAAGACTTACTCAATAAATGAAAAGATTAACATGTTAGTAATATGAGAAAGAGTGAACTTAGAAGAAGAGAATAATCATTTATAGGAAAAATAGGTTCTCATAGTTCGGAATTGAGTTGTTCGACAAGATCAATCTTGCTCGGGGCCTTCATTTTGCTAATTACGGCACAAGTCTTCGGCAAGCTATTTTGAGCAGCACGGAAAAAACATATGAGATTAATAGTTAATTTATTCCTATGTAGTTTGATCAAGAGCAAAACGGAATTACGAATAAAAAAGGGGAAGGGCTTATCTAAGTTTCCTTAAGCCCTTCCCTTCATGAATCTCTTGAATACCTTCCTCACAAACTCCATATGAACGCCAGGAACAAGTTTCACATACAATTTGAATATCAGAGGGGGTGACAAACTTTTGGATACACGACTCAATGTCTTTCCAACTTAAAATTTTTCCGATTTTAAGCCCCATTTTCTCTAAAATAAGGGCATCCCTTTCATAAATATTGTCGTCTTGGCAGTGGTATTTACCTGAGTTGGGGTATTTTTCACACAATTGATCGGGTCCCTTTACAAGCTGAATTAACGTTGTAGGGTTATCTCTCAGGGTTTGATGCAAATATGTCATATTTTCCACATATTCTTCGGAATAGCCCATTCCCCGATAGCCTATAAGGCAAAAAAGATGATGACCGCGCAGCTTATACATATGTCTCCCCCAGTTTACACGTTCAATTACATTTAAGAGTTAACTAAAGAATATTATTAGTTAACACGTATGATTCCTTCTAACATATCACATTTGTATAAAAAACTTAAATACCATAGCCATTGTTCCTTGTGTAACGAATAGGAGCACGATAATGGAATAGATTAAAAAAGGAGATTTATGTATAATGAACGAGTTAAACAATCGTATTTTACTGCGAACTGCATAATGTCTTAGACTAGCTTAATCGACGGTAAATATATAGCTACAATATTCAAAATGAATACAGGAAACATAATAGTGAATAAAGATTTCAAAATGGACAAATTTAGTAAAAGGAGAAGGGATATATGCAATACATAGTTACAGCTTATGACGGCACTGATGAAAAGGCAATTGACAGAAGATTAATGGCAAGGGAAGAACATTTAAAATCCGTCGAAAGAAGATTTAAAGAAGGACAGCATTTGTATGGTGCAGCGATCCTTAATGATGAAGGAAAAATGATAGGATCAATGATGATCGTAGATTATCCATCAAGAGAAGATTTGGATAATTGGCTGAAGGTTGAACCTTATGTTGTGGGGAATGTGTGGCAGAAAATAGAAATACAGCCTTGCAGAGTAGCATCCACATTTATGGAACTTTATGATTGAAGAGGTTCACTAAGGCTAAGCTTCCTGATGATGAAGAGAGGAAGAAATAGTTGTTTTGTATGGAGCTGATAACCGATTAGGATCACTATTTCTTTTTTGCGTGCAAATTTAGAAAACGGCAAATCTCTAATATGTAGAGCATATGGCGGCGCCTGAAGCCATCAAAACTCCGAGAGCAGATTTAGTACGATTTCTTGATGGGTGCGATTTGGATAACCGGCTGGACTTAGAGACAAAAATAGGAGTAAGGAAATGGCTAAGCATAGGGTCTAGTAAAGGGGACTTACGCTTAGTTTTTTCATTTTTAGGAGGGGGAATTTTCCTCCAATTATCTCTCTGATACAATAGAATCATATAAGCAGAAAGAGAGGTGCGATGGTGACCCTTTATTTAAAGCGCAGCTGGCATTGGATAGATTATAGTCTTGTATTTTTTCGGTTGTGCTGGTACATAATAAATCTTTTTATTATTATTTCCACGGCTCCTTTCAAGCCAAATGAACAATATTGGATGGTTATCCTGTTTACTGCTTCCTACATTATTCCGCAACTCTTTCATCTTCCGAATAGGATATCGTCCTCTGGCTTTATTTTGTCAGAGCTCATTTTAACCGGGAGTTTATTTGTTTGGGCTACCAATTATTCAGCTTATGTAATTGATTTTATGTGGATCCCGATTTTATCGATTGCTTTTCTCTCTGCAACGCGAACACAATGGTGGGCAGCGGCAGGAATTTCAATATTGCCATTATGTATTTTTGTAATTGGCAAACCAGCCGCAGAGTTGTTCCTTCAATATATAGTGGCACTTATTTTATTTGGAACAATGGGATTAGCGTTTCGTTTTCTTTTACAAAAAAATGAAGAGCAAAAGGCTTTAGTGAAGGAATTGCATATCAAAAACCAACAGCTTAGGAGGAAAATAATTCATTTAAGTCTCTACCTATACTAGACTCGATAGAAATACAGTACATTTTAAATATAGGAGGTGTAAACATGGGGGAAAGCGTACAAGGCTGCAAGCTTGGATTGGCATTATCGGGAGGAGGCTTTCGGGCTGCGTTGTATCATATCGGGGTCCTTGCGCAGCTTGCCGACCGCGGTCTGTTAAAGAATATCGAGGTAATCTCTACAGTTTCGGGTGGATCCATTATTGGTGCTATGTATTATTTACATGTGAAACAGCAGCTAGAAACAAAGGTAAATGAAGAAATAACAGAAGAAGACTATGTCAATATTGTAAGACAGATAGAAGTGCGATTTAGGAAAGTGATCCAAAGTAACTTATTTGCCCGTACGTTTCAGACATTTTCTGACAACATCCGTATGCTAAGTCCAGACTACTCACGTAGTGACCGGATCGGTGAGCTGTATGACGAATATCTGTATAGACCTCTAATTCAAAGGGATAGTCTGCAGAATAAAGGGATGGTCAAAATGCATGAATTGCTCATCACTCCTAAATCTAAACGTGAGCTTCCTATACCTTTTCAACCGGATCAACATAATAACCTTTTGCAAAATGCAAAGGTGCCTGTACTTCTGCTGAACACGACGGTACTGAATACGGGGAGCAATTGGCGTTTTGAGGCAGTACGTATGGGCGATACGCGGCCAAGCGACTATGATCAGCGGCTGCGTGAATTGGATATTGACAAAAATTCACGGCTAATGCGAGCGGATAGTTATTCTAAAATCCCTGTTGACCGCTTGCGTGAATTTGAACTTGGCTATGCTGTAGCGGCTTCGTCTGCAGTACCGGGTGTGTTCGTGCCGGTGGCGATGAGCGGCATGTATGAGGATATGCGTATACAATTAGTGGATGGAGGTGTCTATGACAATCAAGGCGTACAGGGATTGCTGGACGCCGGGTGTACACATATGATCGTTAGTGATGCATCAGGACAAATGGATGATGAATTAGAGCCAAGCCCTCACGCGGCACAAGCTTTTAGCAGATCATTTTCCATTTTAGGAAAACGATTGCGGGAAGAGCAAATGTATCGAGTGATAGAAAAGCATGAGGAATCAAGATTGGTATATATACATTTAAGAAAAGGTCTTGCTGTCGAAGAGAAGCCCTTTGTTAATTTTAAGGAAAGTGTTGAATCTAGAAAACAAGAAGAAATGGATGGTTGCGAAAATATCGGTGAAAAGGATTTTGGCATACATCCACTGGTTCAATTGAAGCTCTCCAATTTACGTACACATTTAGATAGCTTTTCGGATGTAGAGGCATTTTCTTTAATGAACGCTGGTTACAATATGATGCAAGCAGAAATTGAACCGATGTTAGCTTATTTTAATGCGAAAGAGTCACCTATTTCTAATCAAAAATGGAGCTTTCAAAATGAAACTTTGCTCAGCCAACTGGAAAAACCAAGTGATGCGTTCTTACGTATACTGAGTGTTGGCGAGAGAAAAATTGGCAAAACACTTCTTTTGAGTAAAGAGGCGTCCATTATGACCGGAATGGCAGCAATAGCTTTGTTGGTCTGGATATATTGGAGACTTGCAGCTTTACATATATCCATATTTACAATATCCTTACAGGAGCATATAGATAATATTTTACAAAGTAGTTTTTTGGGATTAGATATAAAAAAGGTACTTAATAATCTTATCCCTAATGAAAGGCTTGAGTTAGGCATTTCAAAAATTCCTAAAGAAGTGCCAGTCTCCGCCGCGGGGTTATTTGTTGGAATCATCTTGCTCCTGATTTTGATAGCAGTGGATTTCTATTATGGAAACAAAGTCATCAAGGGAGTTGCTCGTCTTCTGCAAATACATACTGAAAGGTTTAAGACAATCGTTCTTGCACTTACCAGTATCATAATTCGTCTGTATCTTTGGATTTGTACTCCGTTATTCAATCGGTACGGCACCTTGGGTAACCTTCATGAATTAATTGAGAAAGAAGAGAAGAAAGCAAAAAAGCAGAGCAGTAAAGGATATCCCATTTCTAAATAAGCTGTGGTTTTTGACTAAGGAATGATTGGATGAAAAGGACAATTCTTATCTTCTATACAATATGCTAGGGAGGAACGGGAGAGGAACCTTTTGGGTTGACCGCAAAAGTTAGACAGGAATATCAGAATGCTTTCTAGGCATGAGTCCGGTTCAATAGCGGAAGCATGCTTTTTAATTTGTTTCATTTTATAAAGATATTAAAATGAAATTATTATGAAAATTTTAATTTTAGATTTTTGTAGTTTTTTGTGTGATTGTGTAGGTCGGCTTATAGAGTAAGAGTACAGCCTGTAACAAACCGGGTTTATCAAAAACAGAAGGGGGCATTTTTATGAAAGCGGTTACGGAGATGTGGATAGGAGAACGTTATTGGTGTTTATGGTGACGTGAAAACTCACGATAGAATCGACTAGAAGTCTACTATTATATCATAATTAAATGAAATTTTAATTTTAGACTTTTTGTAGTTTTTTGTGGGATTATGTAGGTTTACTTGTAGAGTGATAACATAACTTGTAACATATTCTAACAAACAGATAAAACAGGGGTAAAAAAATAGAGGGGGAGTTTTCATGAAAAGGTTTGGTTTAGCCACACAAATTTTTATTGCACTTGTACTTGGGATTGGTGTAGGTGTCGCTTTTCATGGTAATGAAGGAGCGGTTGCCGTTATAGCACCGATTGGCGATGTTTTTATTCATCTCATTAAGATGATCGTTATCCCAATTGTTATTTCTGCATTAATCGTGTCAATAGCTGGTGTTGGTGACATTAAAAAGTTAGGGAAATTAGGCGGTAAGAGTATCCTTTATTTTGAAGTGGTTACAACAGTTGCGATTGCAATCGGATTATTGGCGGCAAACCTATTCCAACCAGGCACGGGTTTGAATATGAACAAACTTCAGGAAAGTGATATTTCCAAGTATGAAGAAACAATGAAGGCAACGGAAAATCCAAATGTAGCGGATATTATTGTTCATCTTGTTCCGAAGAATATATTTGAATCTATTGCTCAAGGTGACTTGCTTCCAGTTATTTTCTTTTCTGTTTTTTTTGGCTTAGGGATTGCAGCGGTAGGGGAAAAAGGAAAGCCAGTGCTGGCATTTTTTGAAGGTGTATTAGAGGCAATGTTTTGGGTAACAAATGTCGTTATGAAATTTGCTCCATTTGGAGTATTTGCGCTCATTGGCGTGAACGTTGCTAAGTTTGGCGCAGCTTCGTTAATTCCTCTAGGGAAATTAGTATTGGCTGTTTATGTAACAATGATTATTTTTGTGGTTGTTGTTCTTGGGGTAATTGCGAAACTGTCTGGGACAAGCGTTTTTCTTCTGATGAAGGTATTAAAAGATGAGTTGATCCTAGCATTTACAACAGCCAGCTCTGAAGCTGTTTTACCAAGAATTATGGATAAGATGGAGAAGTTTGGGTGTCCAAAATCCATTACCTCTTTTGTGATTCCAGTAGGATATACATTTAACCTAGATGGTTCATCGATTTATCAAGCTCTCGCTTCTCTTTTTGTTGCACAAATGTATGGCATTGACCTATCCATTATGCAGCAAATTACACTATTATTGGTACTAATGCTTACTTCAAAAGGAATGGCCGGTGTTCCAGGTGCGTCGTTTGTAGTTATTCTTACAACGCTTGGCGCTATGGGGCTTCCTCTAGAAGGAGTTGCTTTCATTGCCGGTATTGACCGTATTTTGGATATGATTCGAACAGCGGTAAATGTGATCGGGAATTCATTGGCGGCAATTGTGATGTCAAAATGGGAAGGTGAATTTGACAAGGAGAAAGCAAAGCATTATATAGCTTCATTTAAAGAGTCAGATGTAGCATAAGTGTATTGAGTATAGATTGCTGGTGCGGTGCTTTTTGACAGGGAGTAATGTCAAGGAAGCCTTTTGAAAATGAGAAAAGCCGTATAGATATCTGGATAGATACGAATGCTATGAGTAGAAGTTGTTTTTCCGCTTTCAACATTGTATACTTTTTAAGCCTAGCTTAGTTTACTTATTTGTATGGCTGCTACGCGTCTGCAGCCAGGGTGTTGGTGTCTTTATCTTATAAATAGATGGACAAAGCGGTTCTTGGAGAGACAGAAAGCTGCTCATGCAAATTGAAAACGAATCTGATAGGGGGAAGTATATACCTTTGTCAGATTCGTTGTTTAGGTTTATATGCTACAAATGTGGGAAGTGAAATACTTGCGAATCAACCAATTTTTTAAAAATGATGTATATATTTTATTATTTGCTATAGTTGCCGTTCCGTTGGCAGGAGAGTTGAAGTTTTACCCTTTTCATGATGCGTTTCGTGTTAGTCTAGGTACACCTATTTTTTTCTTTTCTTTGCTCCTATTGCGGAACTTTTCATCGGTTATAACCGGCGTTTGTACAGCAGTATCTACTTTTTTCTTTCGGGTTGGGTTAGACTGGCTGACACAAGATCATTTCGATTTTGTAGTTTCTAGCCAAATGCGCTATCCTGCTGCCCTTTATTATGTAATGTATGCGCTTTTCTTTTATATATTAAAAACGAATCAGTTCCATCAGCGTCCTTGGATTATCGGGGTACTGGGAATTACCATTGAAATCATAGCCAGTTTAACTGAACTCTTGTT
Source organism: Ectobacillus funiculus (assembly GCF_004138295.1). Classification (GTDB taxonomy): domain Bacteria; phylum Bacillota; class Bacilli; order Bacillales; family Bacillaceae_G; genus Ectobacillus; species Ectobacillus funiculus. The sequence continues at coordinate 172,932 of NZ_SCFM01000002.1, forward strand.
TCGGCATATGGCTGTGGGAGATTTTTTTACGCTGTCAAGGCTACTCCAAATTTTTGTAATCGCTATTTTTCGCAGCTTTTTCGTGCTTTCCTTTTTTAGTATGATGAAGTTATATGAAGGGCAATTAAGGGAGTGGCAAATTCGTCAAAAAAATCAGCAATTATTAATGCTTTTATCTAATTTATATGAAGAAGCTGTTCATTTAAAAAAAGTATTGCAAAACGCTGAAAGTATTATGAAAATATCGTACGATTTATATCGAGACTTGAATCAAGTAAGACATTATCCAGGACTTCCTTTAGAGGAATTCAGCAAAAGGGCCTTGCGGATTGCTGGAGAAGTACATGAAATAAAAAAGGATAACCAAAGGATTTTTGCAGGGCTTTCCAAGGTGATTGTAGATGAGAAATTTGTGGATTATATGAATATATATGAGCTTGTTCCGCTTATTATCCGAACAAATGAAACATATGCCAGTTCATTAGGTAAGAAAATTGAATTTCGATATCGGATAGAGGGCGGGCATCAAGATTACCATGTGTATCTTGTTTTATCGTTAATAAATAATGTAGTGGTTAATGCGGTAGAAGCCATTAAGGATAAAGGAACAATAACCATTTGTGTAACAAAGGAAGGTCAATTTGTAGGCTTTCAAGTGGAGGATGACGGTCCCGGTGTTCCTGAAAAACAAAGAAGTTTAATCTTCAAGCCTGGATTTACTTCCAAATACGATGAAACAGGTATAGCATCAACAGGTATTGGTCTTTCGTATGTAAAAGAACTTACAGAGGAGCTGGGGGGCGTGGTCACGCTGCAAGATAGTTTGAAGCATTCCGGAGCTTCCTTCATAATAAAAATCCCAGCGTATAGCCTAGTTGAAAGAAGGTGATTCTATGCATTTTTACCTAATAGATGATGATGAAGTACATCGTTCCATGTTGGCGCAAATAATCGAAGATGAGAATCTGGGTGATGTTGTAGGAGAAGCTGAAGATGGCTCAGTATTGGACGAAAATTTAATAGTTTTAAAGTATGTGGATATTCTCTTTATTGATTTGTTAATGCCGAATCGTGATGGAATTGAAACAATTCGCTCACTGCGCGGGAAATTTGCGGGTAAAATTATTATGATTTCACAAGTGGAATCAAAAGAATTGATTGGAGAAGCCTATTCACTTGGTGTAGAGTATTATATTACAAAGCCAATCAACCGAGTTGAAGTGCTAACGATTATCCGGAATGTCATTGAGCGAATCCACTTAGAAAAATCTATCTTTGATATTCAAAAAACATTAACAAACGTACTGAACCTTCAGCAGCCGAAGCAGGAAATAACACAAGCTTGGAAGCAAAGCAGTATTACAACAGCTGGGGAATTTCTTTTATCTGAATTAGGAATTGTTGGTGAAAGTGGAAGTAAGGATTTGCTGGATATTTTGCAATATCTAAATCAATATGAACAACATCATCCATTTGAACAGCAATTTCCACCTCTTAAAGAGATTTTCGTTCAAATCACCTTAAAAAAAATGGGGGCATCTGCATCGCAAGTTGATATTAATCGGGAGGTAAAGGCTTCTGAACAACGTGTACGAAGAGCCATTTATCAATCGTTAAATCATTTAGCGTCACTTGGTTTAGCAGATTTTTTGAATGCCAAGTTCGAAAACTATGCCTCTAAGTTCTTTGATTTTACAATTGTGCGCCAGAAGATGACAGAGTTACAGAAGAACTCCAAAGCCTCTTCTAGTACACGGGTCAATACGAAGAAATTTATTCAAATTCTCTATTTTGAATCGAAACGCCTCGTTTCCGAGGAATAACGGATACACCCATATTCATTAGAAAATAAAGCCGCTAAGAACGTATTCTTAGTGGCCTTTTTACATTGTAGGAAAGGATAAATTTCTAGCTAGGAGACCATTCGATGTAGTGAGAAATTTTAGGGATAAGGTATAAGGGCAGCTACGCCTCTGTCTTCGCCTGACAGTTCGCCAATCGGTGAGTTTTCTTTATTTTATCTGATAGAGGGCTCCACTAACGGAAGTATTATATTTTGGATCAAAATACTTTTGTTAGATTTTGTAGGGTTCTGTGGTTCTGCGTATTTCAATCCGTATATTACGAGTAGGCGACTATTTCTGAAAAAATACAATAACTGATATAAACTTGGAGGGAAGTAAATTATGACTAACAAACAACTTATTCGGACTTTGATGATCGAAACGCCTTCTATCCCTGGCAGTCTTGGGAAAGTAGCAACGATAATCGGTTTGGCCGGAGGAGATATAGGAGAAATTGAAACGATAAAGGTCGGTCCTAATTACACGATCCGTAATATTACTATTCAAGTTGATCACGAGGGGCAAATAGAGGAACTGGAGAACTCTCTTTTCCGATTAGGAGGAGGTATTCGGCTTCACACCATCTCAGATGAGGTCCTTCATGCACATGAAGGAGGAAAAATTCAAATGAAAAGCAAAGTAGCCCTTCAATCTCTGGCTGATTTAAGACGAGTGTATACTCCAGGTGTGGCAAATGTTTGCCGAATCATTGAACAAGAGCCGGATAAGGCAAAAATTTATACGAGTATCGGCAACTCCGTAGCCATTGTTACAGACGGGACTGCAATTCTTGGTCTTGGGGACATCGGTCCTGTTGCTGGAATGCCAGTTATGGAAGGGAAAGCTGTTCTTTTCGATCAATTAGCAGGTATTAATGGAATTCCTATTCTTCTAGACACGAAAGATCCAGAGGAAATTATACGTACGGTGAAGCATATTTCCCTTGGCTTTAGCGGTATTCTACTTGAAGATATTGGTTCTCCGCATTGTTTTGAAATTGAAGAGCGACTTAAGAAGGAGCTGCAGATTCCAGTCATGCATGATGATCAACATGGAACTGCGGTTGTTACCTTGGCTGCAGCAATTTCAGCATGTAAAAGTGCCGGGATTGACTTAAAAAAGGCGAAGGTAGGACAGATTGGCCTTGGCGCAGCAGGATTGGCAATCTCACGAATGCTTATGGCCTATGGAGTGACTAATGTATTTGGGATAGACAAGTGTCAGGATGCGAAGGCACGGTTAGAGAACTATGGTGGCCGTTCGTTCGATAGTATTGAAGCGTTAATGGGCAACTGTGATATTATTATTGCGACTACAGGTGTACCTGGACTTATTAAGCAGCAGTGGGTACGTCCGGGGCAAGTGATTCTAGCTTTATCTAATCCAAAACCAGAGATTGAGCCAGAATTAGCTTTACAAGCGGGGGCTGCTTATGCAGCGGATGGCCGCTCGGTAAACAATGTTCTTGGCTTTCCAGGCATCTTTCGCGGTGTGTTAAATGCACAAGCAAGAGACATTACCCATTCTATGCTAGTTGCTGCAGCTGAAGCCATTGCAGCATGTACAAAACCAGGAGACTTGGTTCCGCATCCATTAGATTTACATGTTCATAAAATGGTAACGGAGGCTGTGGAAAGAGTAGCTTCTCTGCATGAGGAGATAGTTGTAACTAAGTAAGAGGGTAGAGGATAAACACTGCTGCTTCCGCAGTCTTTGGAAGACAGAGTGGGCTGCAAAAGACTTTTTGTATGATAAGGCCTGATCTTTTCATTAAAAACAGCAAGGGGAACAATCTTCTTGCTGTTCTTTTGCTTCCGCAATCGATCAGCAATGAACGATAGAATGTTTTTCATACGTGAGAGACAGAAATGCTGGTTTTAGTTTCGAAAACAAAAACCAATAGTTTGTATAAATCATAAGAGGATGTACAAAATATATATAAGATTAGATAACAGGAGGTAGCTCTTAATGAACAAACCATACCTTTGCCCGAATTGTAAAACAAATCGCTCAAGATTTAATATCATTGAGCAATTAGCAAAGCCAGTAAAAATGGATCCTCAATCAGGAGAAATTACAAACGAATACACCAATGATTCGTTAGAACCTTTCCATTTAGCGTATAGAGGTCCACAATATAAAGTTCAATGCGGTTCTTGCGGCTTAATAGAAGACGAAATAGCTTTTATAAAGCGAGCTGAACACAATCCTGGCTTTTAAAATGCTTTATACTCGTGATCTTCAGTTTTTGATTGTAGAGCCGATCAGCCTATATGATAAATATCCTCTCATACTTTGTATACGAATGCCTCTTATGAATACCGAAATAGTCCTTTTCAAATCTGCTTGCTGCGCATAGAATACACATGTATCTCCGTAGATCTATGCGCTCCTGAGTTTCTTAGCTTACAAAATTCTTTAGATAGCAGATAATCCATATAAAACGGAATCAAGTAATGATAAGAATGGCTCAGACATGTATAACTGATAGCTAAGATGCATTAGTGTTGTTAGTTTCAATTACAATACATAAATATTGTATCGGAAACAACCAACCATCATTCTATGGAGTTTGGGCCATAAAAATGCTATATGAGTCGGATTATGAATTGCTTACTGTTGTATAGATCGTGGCTTTATTTTTTCAAGGGGATTTTGATAGTAGTTTGTAACTCCACGAAAAAAAATACTAAGTATAGATAAACGATTTCAATCATACATAGAGCATTCTTCTTGAAGGCATTCATTAAAAGTTTCATGTTGGTTTGCTCCTTTCTTCGTGTGTGATTTATAAGGCTATCATACTACTAATTTTCTGAGATGTATCATTGTTTGTCAGGATTTCTCACAAGTTTCTTCCAATTTCTTATTTTACAAAGAATGGATCCTACTGTTAGGGTATTTCTATATGACATGTATATGACAGTTTTATATGTAAACTGTTTTGAACTGGGTTGATATAATCTGTTTCCTTTGATAAACTAATCTTTTAGGAAATAGATTGAAACCTTCGGAGGCATCAGGAGCTAAGCATAGTTACGAAAATTTAGTACATAAAAATATGAAGGTTAAAAAATAATATGATTAAAAAGCAGGATAAACAGGGGGAAGTTATTATTATGGAGCATCGTAGTAAAATTTTAGACTGTACCATTCGTGATGGAGGCTTAGTGAACAATTGGGACTTTAGCGTCGAATTTGTACAGGACTTGTACAATGGCTTAAGTGAAGCTGGTGTTGAATATATGGAGATTGGCTACAAAAATTCTGCCAGGCTTCTTAAGGCAACTGAGCCGAATCCATGGAGATTTCTTGACGATAACTTCCTGAAAGAAATTATTCCTGAGAAAAAGTTCACGAAGCTATCTGCCCTAGTTGATATTGGGCGTGTAGATTCAAACGATATTCTCCCACGCGAGCAAAGTGTGTTAGATATGATTCGAGTGGCGTGTTATATTCGTGAAGTGGATAAAGGCTTAGAGCTTGTACAAATGTTTCATGATTTAGGGTATGAGACTTCACTTAATATTATGGCTTTATCTAGCGTGCCTGAGCATCAACTGATTGAAGCGTTTGAACTAGTGAAAAAGAGTCCTGTAGATGTTGTATATATCGTTGACTCTTTTGGAAGTTTAGATCCTGCAGATATTGAGCATCAAGTGAAAAAATTCCAAGCGATGATTCCCAATAAACAGCTTGGAGTCCATACGCATAACAACATGCAGTTAGCATTTGCCAATACAATAACTGCAATCCGAAATGGGGTTACTTTCCTAGATTCGTCTGTTTATGGCATGGGACGTGCGGCGGGTAACTGTAATACAGAACTTCTCGTTAGCTACATACAAAAACCTAGCTATGAGGTGAAACCAGTTCTTGGCGTAATTGAAAAGCATATGCTAGACATGCGTCAAAAGTGGGAGTGGGGCTATATCATCCCTTACATGATTTCAGGTGTACTAAATGAACATCCACGTGTTGCGATGGCTTACCGTAACAGCGAAGATCGCGACAAATTTGTAGATTTTTATGAAAAGGTAACATCACCCGAGGTTGCTGTAACTTCAGCATCAAAATAAGCTGAATTGCTGTAAGGAGCTCTTTAGGTAACGGGAGCAGGGACTTATGGGGAGTGGCAAAAGAAGCAGCTGTTTCCAAAAGATCGTTTGTATGAACGGCTTTTGGGACAGCTTTTTTGCGCCAAGATAAGAAAGTATAAGTTTTCGGGGGTGATGTCTAGCTCCCAAGGCCCAAAATGAAAGACTCCCGCATGAATCTGCAGGAGTCCTACTTATGCAGATTTATTTAGCTAGCAGGCGAATTCGCTGTGCTTACCGAAACCGCAAGTAGTGCCGATAATAATTAATAGGATGAACAACACTACGATAAGCGCAAAGAAGCTACTATAACCGTGGCAGCCATACCCGTCATATCCACCATATCCGCAGCCATCAACGAAATGACCGTACCCATAAACGGGCATGCTGTAACCATGATGAACATGGGGAATGTTTTCCATATAGGGAACGTTGCTGCCGTACGGAGCGTTATTTTCGTAAGTATGTGTATCTGGGTCTCTATACATAATAATACCGCCTCACTTTTGTTTTTGTAAGAAAGAGTACTCTGGACGAATACCATATATCATACGCCTACAAAGGAAATATGAGCGCGTCTATTCCTTCTTTGGGCAAAAAGTCTTTAGACAATTTTTTATGTCGAAAGCTGCGCTTGGAGTTTAGATGAGGTCGAATTGCAAGTAGTTTATTAGCTTAGAACAGGTTGTCATGTACAGCTAACGCCAAAAGACCCAATCCTGAATGCCATGGACTAGGTCTCTATCATATGTATTGAGAGTGTTTTTAGATATAGGCTGCTAGTTCCTGTTTACTAGATGGAAGTTGCTCGATAGATAGGATAAGTCTCTCCATCCGTATAAGTGATAGCGCCTGTCTGTTTCATGCCGAAGCGCTGTGCCACTCGCATGCCTTGCTCAGAAATGAAAATTCCTCCAATTTCCATAATGTGAATTCCTTTTTTCTTTAAACCTTGTAAATAGCAGGGAATGTCACTTAGGAGGTTTTTAGCTAATTGCGCGCGTAGAGGATCTTTGATGTCAACCATGACGGTTGTCCAATATAAAAATACACTTCGTGGTTTCTTGTAATCCAAAACATAATCAGCTATCTCTTTCTCATCCATTTCCCCGTGAAGAACTTTTTCATAAATTTCTTTTTCCAATGGTAAAAAAGCATAGTGTCCTTTTATAACTCCATGAACATCAAGTACTCGGATAGTGTCTTCGTTTTGAGTAAGAACTTCTTTTGCGAATTCCTCTGACACATGCCATTGTCTAGGATATAAGCGATGCTCCAATTGCAATACATCTTTCAAATCTGCTATAGTGCCTTTTCTAACTTGCATAATTCCTCCTGCCAACAAAGTGCTTAGTTTACGGTCAGATAGGCGAATCAGTGTAGCGTGAATCACCAACATCCGCCCCATCATTTTATCACTAAATAATATTTCTATGCTAACTAGCAACAAGTGATAAGTTTACCTAGGGATATTGACATTAGAACCTCAAGAGAGAATAAATCTTAGCAGCGAAGCCATTTATTCATTTCCAACCCGGGTCAGTCCCTTTAGAGAAAGCGTAGCTAAGTGGTGGAGGATTGCGATTTTTTTGTCTTCTAGATCTTACTGAAGCGATGATAAGCAGGGAAGTAGGAGCAATTACCTGCAAAGGCAAATGCAAATGCAGATACACTGTAACAACCCTTATGCTACCCCCTTCTTAATAGGTTCAGTATAATTACTTGCTATAAAAACTTGGTATATAAAAGAAACGAAAGATAGCTAATTAATGCTTTATAAAACATATCTATATGATTGATTTTGAAAGTTTTTGATTGTTTTTGAAAGAAAATATTGTTTTTTGTGGCCTTTCACGATAAAATTACCTCTAATCGGAATTGTTTTCATTGCGGCGAAAGTATAGGGTTTTGTTCCTGCAAACAGGCAATGTTGAAGAGGAGATGCTCGAAATACGTAGGTTTTATAAAGAAAAGTCAGAAAAGCGCATTGAGAGTGATCGGGCGTTTGTAGAGTGGATTACTAACGGAAGCTTATAGAGATTTTTTAATGCCACAACTAAAAATCGTCCAAAAACAGTCAAGAGATATTGTTCAATAGGTAACAAAATGAATAGCAAAAAGAAGTGCATATGTTTTGGTACCACAAGCACAACATCTAAAATCTTTTCTTTTACTATAGCAAGATTCTTAGGATTCAAGCATGGTGAGGATAAGTGGAAACTATATTAAAAATTAAAGTAAAGGTTGTGAAATGATGATTTATACTTGCACATTAAATCCGTCTATTGATTACATTGTACACGTAAATAATTTCCAGCTTGGCGATCTAAACCGAATCTCATTTGAAGACAAGTATCCAGGCGGGAAGGGTATTAATGTTTCTCGTGTGTTAAAGCGTGCGGGAGTTGAAAGTGAGGCACTTGGGTTCGTTGGCGGATTTACTGGTACATATGTAGAGGATTTTCTGAAAACAGAAGGGATTGCGACAAATTTCATCCGTGTAAATAACGATTCTCGTATCAATATTAAGCTGAAAACTGAATCAGAGACAGAACTTAACGGTCAAGGTCCTGAGATCACAGAAAAGCAACTCAATGAGCTTGTTTCACAAGTTGAAGGCTTGCAGGATGGGGATGTTCTTGTCTTGGCTGGAAGTATTCCAAGTTCATTACCAAGCGATTTGTATGCAACATTTTTGAAGCTAGTAAAAGAGAAAGGAGTCAAGGTAGTTGTTGATATGAGCGGAAAAGCTCTTCTTGATGTTGTAAAACAAGGACCGTTTTTCATTAAACCAAACCATCATGAATTAGGTGAGATGTTTGATGTGACAATCGAGACACCAGAAGAGGCAATTCCTTATGGTCAAAAACTTCTTGATCTTGGCGCTGAGTATGTAGCTATTTCAATGGCAGGCAAGGGTGCACTTCTTATTACGAAAGATGGCGTCTATCAAGCTTCTGTACCAAAAGGAACTGTAAAAAATTCAGTAGGCGCGGGTGATTCGCTTGTTGCTGGATTTCTTAGTGCGTATGTACAGGGACGTGATGTAGTGGAAGCATTTCGGGTAGGAGTTGCTTCTGGGAGTGCAACGGCATTCTCACTTGAGCTATGTACACAGGAGGAAGTAGAACGCCTTATACCGGAAGTGGAAATTAAAAAAGTAGGATAGGAGGACATTGACGTGAAGATTACTGAACTATTAAAGAAGGATACGATTATTCTAGATTTGCAAAGCTCGTCAAAAGCAGATGTAATTGATGAGCTTGTGACAAAGTTAAATGAAGCAGGGCGCTTAGAAAGCCGCGAAGGTTTTAAAGAAGCAATTTTAAAGCGTGAATCACAAAGTACAACAGGAATTGGTGAAGGGATTGCAATTCCACATGCGAAAACAAGTGCTGTTAAAACGCCGGCTATTGCATTTGGTCGCTCTATCAGCGGAATTGACTATGAATCTCTTGATGGCCAACCAGCTCATTTATTTTTTATGATTGCGGCAAGTGAAGGTGCGAATAATGCCCATCTTGAAACACTTTCGCGTTTATCAATGCTCTTAATGGATACAGATTTCCGTAAGATGCTTCTTGCAGCCGAGAACATCGATGATATCGTCAAGATCATCGATGAAAAAGAAAGCGAGGGCGAGGAAGCAGAGGAGGAAGTAATTGACGAGGGCAACAGTGAATTTGTCCTTGCTGTTACAGCTTGTCCGACTGGAATTGCCCATACGTATATGGCAGCGGATAGCTTAAAAGCAAAAGCGAAAGAAATGAATGTAAATTTGAAAGTTGAAACCAATGGTTCAAGCGGTGTGAAAAACAAGCTGACAGCCGATGATATTGAGAGAGCAACAGCTATTATTGTTGCAGCCGATAAGCAAGTAGAAATGGCGCGTTTTAAAGGAAAGCATGTAATTCAAGTGCCAGTTGCGCAAGGTATTCGCCGTCCGCAGGAGCTAATTGAACAAGCCTTGCGGCAGGATGCACCTATTTACCAAGGTGAGTCGAATGCGCAAACGGACCAATCAGCAGAGGGTGGTACAAAGGAAAGACGTGGCTTTTATAAGCATTTAATGAGCGGTGTCTCTAATATGCTACCATTTGTGGTAGGGGGCGGAATTTTAATCGCCATCTCCTTTCTCTTTGGCATCCATGCATCCGATCCGAACGATCCTTCTTATAACCCGATTGCGGCAGCATTCATGAAAATTGGCAGCACGAATGCATTTGCATTAATGATTCCGGTATTAGCAGGATTTATCGCGATGAGTATTGCGGATCGCCCTGGTTTTGTTGCCGGTATGGTTGGCGGTCTTATGGCTTCAACAGGAGGCGCAGGATTCCTAGGAGGATTGATTGCCGGTTTCCTTGGCGGTTATATTGTGCTTGGCCTGAAGAGAATTTTCCATGGTCTTCCGCAATCATTAGATGGCATTAAACCTGTGCTCTTATATCCGTTATTTGGTGTACTGCTTACAGGCCTTATTATGATGTATATCGTGATTGAACCGATGAAATTTATTAATGACGCATTAACAACTTGGCTGGCTAGCTTAGGAACAGGAAATATGCTGCTTCTTGGGATCGTTCTTGGCGGTATGATGTCAATTGATATGGGTGGTCCGATTAATAAAGCGGCTCTTACATTCGGTATTGCTATGATTGATGCGGGGAACTACGCTCCTCATGCAGCTATTATGGCCGGTGGTATGGTGCCGCCGCTTGGAATGGCCCTTGCTACTACATTCTTCCGAAGCAAATTTACAAAGGATGAACGTGAATCTGGTAAAACATGCTATATTATGGGGGCATCGTTTATTACAGAAGGTGCGATTCCGTTTGCGGCAGCTGATCCAGCTCGTGTGATTCCAGCATGTGTAATTGGTTCCGCAACAGCGGGAGCATTGTCAATGGCCTTTAAAATCGCATTACCTGCGCCTCATGGAGGTCTGTTCTTACTTCCGGTTGTTATCGGGAACCCATTGCTTTATTTGGTAGCAATCTTATCTGGTGCTATCGTTACAGCCCTTATCGTTGGATTGCTAAAACCGAAAAAACAAGTTGAAAACAATCAACAGTATCCGCAAGCAAAGTCTGCTTAAGGAAATATGTTGAGTCATTGTTAAAGTATTTGGTTTAAACGGTTAATTGAACACACTGTTGAAGGACGTTTGCTAGTGATAGTGAACGTCCTTTTTTACACTTTAAGAAAGTATAAATTTCTAGCTGGAAGACAATTCGACGTAGCGAGAAATTTTAGGAATACAGTATAAGTGCAACCCCGCCTCTGTCTTCCCCCAAGAGCGGGGCTCGCCAGTCGGCGAGTTTTCTTTATCAGAAAAAGGTGTAGATTAGTATCCAAAACTATGTTGATTCAAAAAAGCATATGCCATAGCAACTAAATGCTAATGGTATTGTAAAAATGATGTAAACTAACAAGCATGTTATTTATGCATAAGTAATGTATATATTAAAACACCGTTCCAAAGATTGGAACGGTGTTTTAATATGCTTTGGATAATAAAAATACATTTTATTCTATATGCAGTTTTTTTGAAGGTCTATATGGAATATGTAACGGATTTGATAAAAACGTCCCAATCTCGTATTTCTTTTCCATAATAAACGTAGAAATTAGGAGGGGAATGCTCACTCCGGCAACGGTATAGATTATATTCCCATAGTCCATAAATTGAAGAAGGATTTTGTTAACCCCGATGTGCATATACATAATAGTTAAACCTCTATGGTTAATAAAGGAAAGGACTGACAGAACTTTTGCAGAGGTAATCAGTTGGAATATTCCACAATATGAAATTATCATAATAAAAGGAATCAACAAATCAAGGGCGTAATAGTCATAGTTTAGATACTTCATACTTAAATGATAGTCTAATAAACCAAGTTCTTGCAGCGCAATACACCCAACTGTTAGCAGAATACAAATGCCGGTAAGCAAAGCAGGAATTCGCTTTAGGTACGTTTTCGTATAGTACCCTATACTGTAATAACAGAGGGCTAATAGTGACACATCTAGATTCCAAGGCACATACATGTGGAGGGAAGGCTCTGAGCCACTCAATGTATTCACATGCCATCCCTCAATATGAGAAATGACATAGAGAAAGAAAATACATAATAAATGGGTTTTTGTTTTTTTGAAGACGAGGAACATGAGTTGAAATAAAACTTGTGTGAAAAAGAGACAAGTAATAAACCAAAACACACCATAGTACCCTGTAATAAATCTTCCGCCAAACAGTAACCCCCCTATGTCCTTCATATACCACTGCCAAGAAAGGTTGCCATGCAGGATTTCCCCTAGGTAGCGAGCCGCTGTGAATAGTCCTAAATAGATTGCATACGGGACAAGGAGACTGTACGCCCGTTTTTTTACATAAGATCCTAGTTGTGACCATTGCTCTATGGGTTTTGACACATAGCCGCTAAATAGAAAGAAAGCAGGCATATGAAACCAATAAATATACGTTATTAAATCATTATGATTATAAGCATGACCTGCAACCACTAGAATCATCCCAAATCCTTTTGCCGCATCAAGCCACACTTCGCGCTTTGCGCTTATCATGTTTTCACCCCTTGTTACCATGTTGGTATTTATTTTATAAGGAAATCAACAGGATACCCCAGTGTTATAAGCTTTTAAACATTTAGTAAGGAGAAAGACACATTTTTAAATATGTGTTAATTCTTTTTTCATATAAAAGCCATTAATTGTATCTCTTGCGTGCTTTCAATTTTCTCATACGAGTATGAAAATATAGAGAAAATATTTAATGAATAACCTAAATATGTAAAACGGATAATAGAGTATATAAAAATGGTGGATAGGAGTATTCAAACGGTATGAAATTTCTGCGAGGTAAAAATAAATATCCAGAGGCAGAGCAAAGAAATGAATCGATATCTGATGCAGAAGCTTGTCCGCTTGAGGCTAATTTGGAAACGATGCTTTATAAAATGAAACAGGAACTTGGTGATAGTCCGGATCTTGTTACTCGGTCATTTGAGATTGGGAGTACTCCAAGCATTCCCGTTAGAGTTGTTTATATAAGCGGCTTAGCGGATGAGCAAGCTATTAATGAATATATTATACGAGCGTTAATGGTAGATACGGCAGAAAGCAAATTAGAAATAGATTGTAACCATGTCTTCGACCTTATCTTAAATAATGCTTTAACAATTGGCGATGTAGCCGTCTTAACAGACTGGAACGAACTTATTTTTTCCATTTTATCAGGCGATACAATCATTTTGATAGAAGGCCATGCTAAAGCTATAGCAAGCAGCACAAAAGGCGGTCAGTGGAGAGCGATTACAGAATCTACTACACAAGTCAATATTCGAGGACCTAAGGACAGCTTTAATGAATCCATCGCAACCAATATCGCTCTTGTTCGCAGACATCTTAAAAGTCCAAACCTGCGATTAGAAACAATGAGAATTGGAAATGTTTCGCAGACTAATGTAGCAATTATGTATCTAAAAGGGATTGTTAGTGATGAGCTTCTGCAAGATGTTCGACAGAGGCTGACAGATATTAAGATTGATGCTGTTCTTGAATCAGGATATCTTGAAGAGTTTATTCAAGATAAAACCTTTACTCCTTTTCCAACTATATACAATACAGAACGACCCGATGTAGTTTCAGGTAACTTATTGGAAGGAAGAATAGCTGTATTAGTAGACGGTACTCCGTTTACTCTCATTGTACCAACTATTTTTTCTCAGTTCTTTCAAGCATCAGAAGATTATTATCAGCGATACGATATCGTCGTATTAATGAGACTAATCAGATATACAAGCTTTTTTATCTTATTGCTCGGACCATCTTTTTATATTGCGGTTACGACCTATCATCCAGAAATGCTTCCAACTGCTCTTCTTATTAATATTATGGCGCAACGGGAAGGCGTTCCTTTTCCTGCTTTTATTGAGGCTGTGATCATGGAAGCTACCTTTGAAGTATTGCGTGAAGCTGGTATTCGTATGCCTCGGGCGGTCGGACAGGCTGTTTCGATTGTAGGAGCGATTGTACTAGGACAAGCCGCTGTGGAGGCAGGGGTTGTCACAGGGTTAATGGTAATCGTCGTAGCTATAACAGGGATTGCGAGTTTCGCCATACCGGCATACAACTTGACTATTGCCGCGAGAATGATTCGTTTTCCTTTAATGATTATATCAGCCCTACTTGGTTTTTATGGAATGACGTTAGCGCTGATTTTATTAGTTGCTCATATGAATAGTTTACGTTCTTTCGGTATTCCCTATCTGGCTCCCTTCACACCTTTTTCTTTGAAAGGTCAAAAGGATACCGTTATTCGTGCTCCTTTCAAGTCTTATGTAACACAATCCCGTGTGATTGATCAAACAAATGCAGAGAATACACAAACTGATGATGAACTCAAATCATCGGCTAGTGAATCGAGGAAATAAAGCAAAGGGGAATGCAGATGAAACGTACGGTTTTCAGTCTGTTCTGCTTATTATGTGTATGTACAGTATTCCTTACAGGCTGCTGGGACCAGCGGGAGTTAAATAAAATAGCTCTTGTAATGGCCCTAGGGTTAGATAAAGCAAAAGGAAAAGAGGAATATCGCGTCTCGTATCAAGTTGTGAATCCAACAGAAATTTCGGGGAAAACAGGGACGGGAAGAACAACACCTGTTACAGTTTACAGCAATTCCGGTTCTACGATATTCGAAGCACTCCGCAATGCGGCAGAGGTAACACCTCGACAGTTAATGATTTCGCATATAAACATTATTGTAATCGGGGAAGAGTTAGCAAAAGAAGGTGTACACGGTATGTTAGATTTTTTTGAAAGAGATGATGAAGGCCGTTTAACGTCAAATTTGCTTATAGCCAAAAATACTGAGGCGGAAGAAGTCCTTAAAACACTTACACCTATAGAAAGAGTCCCAGCAATTGCAATAGAAGGAAAGCTCGAAACAATGGTCAAAAAATTGTCTAAAGGCTACAGTGTTGAAATGGATGAGGTGATACGGGGAGCATTAAGAAAAGGGGGCGGGCCTGTTATTAGTGGAGTTGAACTAATTGGAAATACTAAATCAGGATCAAAGGCATCAGGTATAAAAATAACGACACCAGCCGCAGTCATAAGAATTAGTGGTCTAGCTATGTTTAAACAAGGCAAGCTAGTTGGATGGTTGAATGGTGAAACAGCACGAGGCACTGCAGTGATTAATAATAAGTTGAGAGGTTCTGCTGTCACTATTGGCTGTAAACAGAAGAAAAGGGGACTTAGTATTGAAGTTCGGCGTTCAAAAACTAAAATTAGGACCAGTGTTCGAAATCATATTCCTACTATTCATCTATTTATCAAGCAAGAGGGCAGTATCGGACAAATATTTTGTGCCATTGACCTAAAAAAATCTAAAGAAATTAGAAAGCTAGAAAAAAAATGGGCGCAAGAAATGAAAAAAGAAGTACAGGAAGCAATAGCGCAAGCACAAAAAAAACAAACGGATGTTTTTGGCTTTGGAGAAGCATTGGAACGAACAAATAAACGCGAATGGATAAAAATGGAAAATGACTGGGGTAACCTATTTGCAAAATCCAAAGTGGAAGTTCATGTTGAAACGAGAATTAGACGCCCTGGGATGAGATCTATCCCATATCTTTTCAGTGAAACGAAATAGATAAAAGCGAAATGGAGATATGCAACCTATGGAAAAAGCAAAAATTAGTGCCGGGGAGTTTTTTTCTCTCATTGTTTTGTTTAACTTCGGTACGGCTCTTGTCGTTAGTTTAGGACTGCAGGCTAAGAAAGATGCTTGGCTGGCCATTCTTTTTGGAACAGCAGGCGGGTTCATTTTTTTTTGGATATACCGTTCTCTTTTTCGGATATATCCACAGCAACCACTTATCAGCTATATTCAAACTATTTTGGGGAAATATATAGGCTGGCCATTAAGTTTACTGTATATCCTTTTTTTTATCTATGGTGCAGCTAGAGATGTGAGAGATGGAGGGGAAATTCTTACAAGCGCCATATTGGACCAAACACCATTGCTAATTATTAACCTCTCGATAATTGTCACAATCGCATATGTTCTTAATAAGGGAATTGAAGTATTAGTAAGAACAGCTCAAATTTATTTGGTAATGGTCATAGGTTTAGGGCTTATAAGCAACCTTCTCCTCATGTATGCTGGGGTTATTCAGATTAATAACCTGTTACCGATCCTTCGTGATGGATGGAAGCCTGTTTTGACAACATTTTATAGTCAAACATTATCCTTCCCTTTTGGAGAAATGGTTTGCTTTACAATGCTATTTCCATTGTTACAGAACCACAAACAAGGGGTGAAAATGGGATTTTGGGCAGTAGTTTTTAGCGGTTTTGCATTAAGTTATACAATCGCACTTGATATAGCGGTACTCGGCTTTGATATAGCAGGTCGCGCATCATTTCCGTTGTTAACAATGATTAGTAAAATAAATATCGGGGAATTTATACAACATCTAGATTTAATTGTTATTTTAACGTTAATTATTTGCAATTTTTTCAAAATCGCAGTTTTTTATTATGCGGCTGTTATGGGGACAACCGTTTTACTTAACCTTCAAGATTATCGGAAAATGGTAGCCCCCATTGGAATTATCATTCTCTATTCCTCTAATATGATCGCATTTGATTTTTCAGGACATCTAGAGGAGGGGAATTTCTCACTCAAAACCATATTTCCTCTTTTTGGAGAAATAATCCCCGCAATGCTTCTGCTTATAGCTGTGATTCGAAAAAAGTTTAGTCAACGATTACGAAATCCTTAACGAAATTTCTTTTTCACAAATACAATCAGAGGCTTTAAAAACAATAATGAAATTATAATTAAAGAAGTGGATAATTCAATATTGTCCATCAACCAAAATGGGTTATTTAGGTTCTGCAAACCTTGGGATATTGAATAACCTAACAATAAATCCATAGCAACAGCAAACCCTATGCTCAGTACGAGAAGAAAAATAAATATGAAGAATGATTTCATAAAAATGAAACCTCCTGTTTGTGACAAGCTTTCTTAGTTAGTATAGCTTATTGAGAAAGTTTTCATTATTTTGGTCGGCAGGAACGCTATGTAAAAACTGCTAGGTGTTTATCTCATTTCCTTTGCGATCTCAATAAAGGCTTTGACCAAAGGCGACTGATTGTTCCGGCGCCAGGAGACACCCATGGAAGCACTGGGCAATTGATTATTAATATCCAAGTATACAACATGCTGGGTATGTAAATTCATGGCAGATTGGGGAACGACCGCAATTCCCAAACCGGCAGCAACTAAACCGATTACAGTTTGGAACTCAAGTGCCTCCTGCTGGATCATAGGATTACATAGCGCTAGAATTTCATTATAGAGACCCGCCCATGTTTTTCGGGATAACATGACGAATGGATAAAGATTCAGATCGGAAAGAACGATATTGTCTTTTTCCGTTAATGGATGCTGTTTTGGGACTGCCAACATACAGGGAGAAATGGATACGATTTCGGTACATAATGCATCGCTATGCACCGGCGGCCGTAAAACGCCTATATCGATTTCTTCTTCTCGTAATGCTTGGATTTGTGCGGGTGTGGCCATTTCAAAAAGATGTACTTGGACATCTGGGTATAAACTGCGAAATTCTCGCAGAACAGCAGGGAGAATATCGTAGGTAGCTGATCCGACAAAACCAACCTTCAGTGTTCCGATTTCGCCGTGATGAGTACGCTGTGCATTTTCGATAGCACGATGAAGCTGATCGAATATTTTGCAAACCTCATCAAAAAACACCCTTCCTGCATCTGTTAATTCGACATGACGATTATTTCGATAAAAAAGCGGAATACCTAAGTCTTTTTCTAAGTTTTGAATTTGTAAACTCAAGGGCGGCTGGGTAATTCGTAGACGCTCTGCCGCGCGGCTGAAATTTAATTCTTCAGCTACAGCAAGAAAATATTGCAGTTGTCGAAGTTCCATATTATCACCTGTCATTCAGTTATATGTAAAATATATCATAGTGATTTAAATTATATATTTCACAACTACCCTCCAGCAAGTTAAGATAATATCATCAAGGTGATAGGAGGGTTATACATGTCTAACAATGTTCAATCAGGAAAGCTATTCGTTGGAACTGTAAATGAAAACTGGACTGGGGATGCTCGTTTCTATGAATATACTACTGCAGCGGACCCGATTGGAAGCGGTATCATAAGTCCGATTCCAGCTAAAGAATTTGGAGCAGAATTATATAATTCGGGGGAAACTCGCATTGTAACATTAGATCTTTCCAACGAACTGAGAACAGATTATCCGGCAACAAGTCCATCGCTTCTTGCCCAGTTTATTCGGATTAACGCGGACGATTCGATTCATACACAACCAAATGCAACGAGTGAATTATATTACATTATCTCCGGCAAGGGCAGCACAGAGGTAAATGGCGAAACGATTAACTGGAAGAAGGGAGATTTCTTAACCCTTCCATCTGGATCGGTTAGCCGTCATACCGCGATGGAGGATACAACAATCTACTATATTCTAGATACGCCGCTTCTTAACTATTTAGGAGTTCAAGCGACAGAAGCGCGCTTTCAGCCGACCCTTTTTACAGCTGAACAAGCAAAGGCGAAATTAGATGAGGTAGCTAATGCGCCGGATGCCTATTTGAAGAATCGCATCTCTATCCTATTAAACAACCAAAAGTTCGATCAAACGTTAACGATTACGCATGTATTATGGGCGATGTTTGGTATCGTTCCTGTAGGGTCTAACCAGGCTCCTCATAGCCATAAATCGGTAGCTCTTGACTTTGTTGCTTACGCGGCACCTGGTACGTATACGTTAGTTGGAGATAAAGTAGATCCGGTCACGCAGCAAATTATTGATCCGATTCGCATTGATTGGGTAACAGGAAAAGCTTTCGTTACACCTCCGGGATTGTGGCATTCTCATCATAATGAATCCGGGGAGCCGGCATTTATTATTCCAATTCAGGATGCAGGTCTGCAAACATATCTTCGTACATTGGATATTCAATTTACACATTACGATCAAGAATAAAGATAGCGAGCCCAAAAGGAGAAAACGATTTTCTTTTGGACAGTCAAAATCGGAAAATGGATCATGCAAGGAACCAGCATACAGGCAAAGGTTTCTGTGATGGTCCATTTTATATTTTTAATTAAGAAAGGAAAAAGGCGAATGAGAGTGGCTAAGTTTTGCGAGCGAAATATTCAATTCACTGAGGCTGATAAAGCCATAGACATTCTTCGGCAGCATTATAAAGATGATGTTGCTATTAGTGTTGTCGATTGCTTCAGACGCTGTTTGAAATGCAGGGTGCAGCCGTTTTGCCGGATTCAGCTTACAACCATTGAAGCAAATGATGCGGAAACCCTGGTGAAACAAATACTTCAAACTGTTTGAAGGGAAGACTGCTATAACTCAGTGTAACATATAGAGGATTTGTTCCACTTTAAGATGTATCAATTTCTAGCTGGAAGACAATTCGACGTAGTGAGAAATTTTAGGAACAACGTATAAGTGTAACTATGCCTTGTCTTCACCCAAGAGCAGAGCTCGCCAATCAGCGGGTTTTTTTCTTTATGTCTTCAAATTTTGTATGACTTTGAGCCATTTCCAAATGAGATATGAGGTATATTCTTGGAAGAACAACTATTAGGGGGGATTTACTTGTTGTTATCTATTTCTCTTGCAAAAAAAATTATTGATGAAGTGCACAAGCTATTTGATGAAGAGCTTATCATGATTGGGATAGATGGAATTATTATGGCTAGTACAGATGCCGAGCGGATTGGTACGTATCATGAGGGAGCTGCAATCAGTATAAAAGAAAAACGAAGAGTAGTTATTACAAAAGAGGACGAACAGCATCTACAGGGAGTGAAGGCTGGAATAAACGTGCCGGTTTTTTTCTTGAATAATGTAATTGGCGTTATCGGAATTACTGGGGAACCAGAGCGTGTTTTGCCGTATGTAGAATTACTGCGGAAAATGACTGAGCTCCTTGTTCAAGAAAGTTATTATTCTGAACAAATGCAGTGGCAGTCAAGAATGCTAGAAGCATTTGTTTTTGATTGGTTGCAGGCAAGGGATTGGTCCCCTGCGTTTGTAGAGCGGGCTAAAATTCTTAACATTGATTTACATGCGAAGCGACAGCTTATATTGGTTCAAGTGACAGAGCAGCAGGGTTTTTTCTTTAAGGACATTTGGCAATTAAAGCATGTGTGGAATGACCCCGCTGATCAAGATGTTTTAATTCATTGGGGCAATGACCGTCTTCTTATTATCCGTTATGTTCATCAAAAACGGGAAGGGGAGACGATAGCGCAAAAAGTGAAGCAATTCAAAGCTTTTATTGAAGAAAAATGGCAAACACCAGTTGCTGTCGGGATTGGACAAGTTGTTGAAAGCAATGAGCTAACAAAGGGTTATGAACAAGCAGAACGGGCTTTATCTGTTGCATTGAAACAAAATAGCATCGTTTTCGAAGAGAATCTTCGTCTAGATATATGTTTGGAAGAGATTAGTCTTCCTACTCGTAAAGAATTTACAAAACGGATTCTCCAAACCGTTTTAACAGATGAGGAACTGCTTGAAACGTTTTATACTTTTTTTGAACAAAACATGTCACTAAAATTAACTGCGTCGTTGCTCCATATTCATATTAATACGCTGCATTACCGCATAAAGAAGCTAGAGGAATTGACAGGGTTGAATTTAAAACATTTTTCTGATGTCGTAAGCCTGTATTTAGCTCTCCGTTTTTTGGATTATAATCCAAAAAATAGTGATAAAAAAGCTTGAATTTTGGATGTTTATACATAGAAAGGGCTTTCTTAATCCTTTATGATGAGATACATAGAGAAACGAAGAGGGATAAATACATGTCCAAGTTTGTCTCTCTTTATATACCCTATGAGTAAAGGTGTGAACATACATGATTACAGCTCATGTGAAAACAAAATTAATCGAAATTGTTGGCAGGGAAAACTATGATGATTCAGAGGCTGGTCGGCTTGTATATTCCTACGATGCTACCCCTCAATTTCAGTCGCTTCCCGATGGGGTGATTTCTCCTGATAATGTAAAACAAGTTTCTGACATTGTAAAAGTTTGCAATGAGCATAACATCCCAATCATCCCACGTGGTTCTGGTACAAATCTTTGTGCCGGTACTTGCCCGACTGAAGGTGGACTTGTTTTGCTGTTTCGACATATGAATCGCATTTTGGAAATTGACGAGGAAAATTTGACGGTTACGGTTCAGCCAGGTGTGATTACACTTGACATGATTAACGAGGTCGAAGCAAAAGGCTTGTTCTATCCGCCAGATCCAAGCTCCATGAAAATTTCAACGATTGGTGGGAATATTAACGAAAATTCTGGCGGTCTGCGTGGCTTAAAATATGGTGTTACCCGCGATTATGTGATTGCGCTTGAAATTGTCCTAGCTAACGGTGACATCATCCGTACAGGCGGTAAGTTAGCAAAAGATGTAGCCGGTTATGATTTAACCCGGTTATTCGTTGGCTCTGAAGGGACTTTGGGAATCATCACAGAAGCAACACTAAAATTGATCCCTATGCCTGAAACAAAGAAAACCATGCTCGCATTATATCAGGATATTGATGCAGCAGCTCGTTCCGTTTCAAACATTATTGCGAATAAGATTATTCCGACAACGCTTGAATTTTTAGATCAACCAACGCTTCAGGTTGTAGAGGATTTTGCCCAAATCGGGCTTCCGACAAATGTACAGGCTGTTCTTTTAATTGAACAAGATGGTCCTGAGCAGGTGGTCGAGCGTGATATGCAACGGATTGCAGAGCTTTGCATGTTGGAACAGGCTGTATCTGTTGAAGTTGCACAGTCTGAAGAACATGCAATGGCTCTTCGCACAGCACGCCGCGCGGCTTTGTCAGCGCTTGCACGCTTGAAGCCGACAACAATTTTGGAAGATGCAACCGTTCCCCGTTCTGAAATTGCGAAGATGGTACGCTCGATAAACGAGATTGCCGCAAAATACGATGTGAATATTTGCACATTCGGTCATGCTGGTGATGGAAATCTTCATCCAACATGTCCAACAGATTCACGTAACCATGATGAAATTGAACGTGTAGAAAAAGCATTTGCTGAAATATTTGAAAAAGCCGTTGAGCTTGGCGGTACGATTACAGGTGAACATGGCGTTGGCGTGATGAAGGCCCCTTATCTTGAGCTAAAGCTCGGCGAACAGGGAATCGCAGCAATGAGATCGATAAAAGCTGCGTTTGATCCGAATAACATTATGAATCCTGGTAAAGTATTTGCTAAGGAATCTCGGAAAAGGGTGGTAGTAACCAGATGACAACTTTGAAAGAGCGTGACATCATTCAGCAACAATTTAAGGAACGGATGGACGAAGACGAACTTCTTAATTGTATGCGCTGCGGATTCTGCTTGCCGTCTTGCCCGACGTATATCGAGTCAGGCTTCAAAGAGTCTCACTCCCCCCGCGGTCGTATCGCTCTTATGAAGGCAGTCGTAGATGGCATCATTGAACCGAGTGAAGATGTAGAACGTACGTTGGAACTTTGCCTTGGCTGCCGTGCTTGTGAGCCTGTTTGTCCATCGGGCGTAAAATATGGACATTTATTAGAAGAAGCACGCGATATTATCAATCAAAGTAAAAAGCATTCATTGCCTGTACGTGCAGTACGCAAAGCAGTGTTTCAAGAGCTTTTTCCTTATCAAAACCGTATGCGTACTGTAACAGGCCTTCTTGGCGTATATCAACGATCAGGCTTGCAAGCTATTGTCCGGAAGACGGGGTTATTACAGCTTCTTCCTGGTAACTTGGCTACGATGGAAAAAGTACTTCCAAAGGTGCCGACGATGAAGGAACTGACCAATCGTCCTACTCATTTGGAGGCGAAGGGGGTATTGAAAAAACGAGTTGCTTTTTTCTCAGGCTGTTTAATGGATACGATGTTCCTAGAGACAAACAATGCGACAATGAAGCTATTGCAAATGGCGGGCTGTGAAGTTGTTATTCCTCCAAACCAAGCATGCTGCGGGGCTTTGCACGGTCATAGTGGCGAAAAGGATGGTGCGAAGGAATTAGCCAAACGAAATATTAAAGCGTTTGAGGAATTACATATAGACTACATCATTACAAATGCGGGCGGTTGCGGAGCCTTTTTAATTGACTACGATCACCTGCTAAAAGATGATCCTGAATGGAAAGGCCGTGCAAAAGCGTTTGTGGATAAGTTGAAAGATATTTCGACGGTGCTTGTGGAGCTTAAATTCTATCAATCTCTGCTGCGCTTGCCAGCACAAGTACTCACATATCAAGATTCTTGTCATTTACGCAACGTAATGGGGGTATCCGGTGATCCGCGTTCTCTTCTGAAAGCAATTGAAGGGGCAGAATTCCGTGAAACGAAAGATTCAGATCGTTGCTGCGGCTCAGCAGGTATTTATAACATTGTAGAATCAGAAATGTCGATGCAAATTCTAGACCACAAGATGGAGAATGTAAAAGCGAGTCATGCTACTACGATTGTTACTGCGAATCCAGGCTGTTTATTGCAAATGAAGCTCGGTATTGAGCGTGAAGGTTTATCGGATAAGCTGCGTGCGGTACATATTGTAGATTTGCTCTTAGAAGCTGCGGAGTATGCCCAAAGGATATAATCCATGCTGCTGCTTCATTTATTCAAATTATATTGAAAGCGGTTTCTTTTCGCTCGAGGATTAGTATGCATTGTTTAGTAGTTTAAACGTAAAAAAGGGGTGTTGTGTATGACATGGCAACAAAATTTTACACCTATTGGGGATAGCTTAGTACTATCTTCCCTAGTAGCTCTAATTCCTATTTTATACTTCTTCTGGGCATTGGCAATTAAACGTATGAAGGGATATGTAGCTGGAGTTACAACATTGCTTGTTGTGTTGGCTGTTGCAATCTTTGCATATAAGATGCCGGCGGGCATCGCTATTATGTCAGCAAGCCAGGGTGCTGTTTATGGACTTTTGCCAATCGGCTGGATTATTATCACTTCTGTATTTCTTTATAAACTAACAGTAAAAACAGGACAATTTGATATCATTCGTAACTCTGTATTATCTATTACAGAAGACCGCCGCTTACAAGCCCTTTTAGTAGCTTTTTCATTTGGCGCGTTTCTTGAAGGGGCAGCGGGCTTCGGTGCACCGGTTGCGATTTCAGCAGCATTGCTAGTAGGTCTTGGGTTTAACCCTTTATACGCAGCAGGTCTATGCTTATTAGCTAATACAGCTCCCGTAGCCTTTGGCGCAATCGGTATCCCAATTACAGCGATGGAAGGCCCGACAGGCATTCCAGCAATGGAAATTTCAAAAATGGTTGGCCGTCAATTGCCATTCATCTCTGTATTTATTCCGTTATATCTAGTCGTTATTATGACTGGATTTAAGAAAGCAATGGAAGTAATGCCCGCTATTTTGGTTTCAGGTGTATCATTTGCACTCGTACAATATTTAAGCTCCAATTTTTTAGGGGCTGAACTTCCAGATATTCTATCTGCGTTAGTATCCTTATTTGCTTTAGCAATTTTCTTGAAATTCTGGAAACCAAAGACGATTTTTCGTTTTAAAGCGGAAGCTGAAGTTGCTGCTACAACGGCCCATGTTCACACAACACATACAGCAGGTGAAGTATTTAAAGCTTGGTCTCCATTTTTAATCTTAACAGCATTTATTTCCCTATGGGGCATTCCGCAGGTGAAAGCAGCTTTAACAGGTCATTACGAAGGAACAACCAGTATTTTGAAAGCGGTTAACGCAATTGGAAGCAGTTTAACATTCATGCCTACCGTTCCTGGTTTACATAATCTAATTTTAAATGGAACGGGCGATCCAATCGCCGCTGTTTACAAGCTAGAAGTATTGGGAGCTGCAGGTACTGCTATTCTTTTAGCAGCGGTTGTAACAAAGTTTATCGTGAAAATCTCTTGGAAGGAGTGGGCAGCAGCGTTTGGGGAAACATGCAGCGAGCTAAAATTACCAATCTTAACAATCATGGCAGTGGTAGGTTTTGCCTATGTAACAAACTCCTCAGGGATGAGTACAACACTAGGAATGCTGTTAGCGAAGACTGGTGCATTATTCCCGTTCTTCTCTCCTGTATTAGGTTGGTTAGGTGTATTCATTACAGGTTCTGATACATCAGCAAACTTATTATTTGGAAATCTGCAAAAAATCACAGCGATGTCAGTGGGCATGGATCCGCTTCTTGCCCTTGCAGCGAACTCTTCAGGTGGTGTAACAGGGAAAATGATTTCACCTCAATCAATCGCTGTTGCTTGTGCGGCTGTAGGATTAGCTGGTAAAGAATCTGACTTATTCCGTTTTACAATTAAACATAGTCTGTTTCTTATACTAATTGTTTGTATTCTGACATTCTTGCAATCTAATGTATTGTCGTGGATGATTCCGTAAACTTTATTTACATAGAGGAGAAAATATTTTGCCCCTGTTCATCCAGGATATATCGTTTAGTTGGGTTGGCGATAGATGCCACGTTCTAACTGATGAGTTGCCTTGGCAGCTCATCAGAATGATGGTAAGTGTGAATATATGAAAAGGTACCGTTTCCTCAACGGTACCCTTTCATATATGTTTTATAAATAAGTACAAAGAAATTCGGTAAGAAAACGTCGACTTTACTATTTTACTTCTTCCCAATAATACTGAATAGCCTCTTTTCGAATTACTTCCGGGCAATCAACTTCATCGCCCCAATTATCATAATTATTTGCTCCATTTATATGTTGGATGTCAACACTATAATATTTATCTTGATATTTGAAAATGATGACCAACATTTCAGAATATCCTGCATCATCATTTCCAAGTTCTTGAACAAATTCTAGACCATAACTTTCATGGTTTCTGCGTTCGGCAACAGAGTCCAGTATTACATTTTTGGGAAACTTCATCTTTCTCGCTCCTTTATTTTTATAAGCGTATTTTACTACTTAAAAGAGGAAAAATAAACAGATTTCATGTAGAATAAATTGCCAAATTAATAAAAGTTTTAGAGATGTTGTCTAGCCACATGATTTACATGATTCTGTGTATAAATTCTTTTCTCAATCGCGTTATTTTCACGATTTGCTGAATATGCAAGAATCTATATCCGATATGGAATCTAGTTGGTACAATGTGGATGTGCCAGATAAGGAAGTAGAGCTGGGAGAGATTCATAGGGAGGAAAGCTAGATGAGTAAGCCGAAGCTGGTTGTGGTTGGTAGTTTAAATATGGATATTGTAGTTGAAACGGAGCGTTATCCACTAGTGGGTGAAACGCTAATGGGCGATAAGGTGAGTTTTATTCCCGGTGGTAAGGGGGCCAATCAGGCAACTGCCGGAGCACGTTTGGGAGCGGAGACAGCAATAATCGGAGCAGTCGGCGACGATCTATTTGGCGGACAATTGCTTAACAGTCTGCAGGAGAACGGGGTGGATGTGTCAGGTGTGAAACAGGTCGCTGGTATGTCGACCGGCATTGCTTCCATTTATGTCTCTGAAGGCGATAATAGCATAGTCGTTGTACCAGGGGCGAATTACAGGGTGGAGCCAGCTGATATTGACCGTCATGAAGATAAGCTAAGACAGGCGGATGTTGTACTGCTGCAGTTGGAAATTCCCGTTGAGACGGTTCTTTACGTTGCCCGGAAAGCCAAGTCGCTTGGTAAAACGGTTGTGCTCAATCCAGCACCTGCGCAGCCGTTGCCAAGGGAATTGTTTGAGTACATTGATTATTTGACACCCAACCGAACAGAGCTTTCTCGCTATACCCGTATGGACACCGATGACCAATCACTGGAAAAGGCTATGCAATGTATGCGAGAAACGGGTGCTGCCCATGTGATCACAACGTTAGGTGCAGAAGGCTCTGCGTATTTAACGGAGGAGGGGACGATGCAGCTAAAGCGAGGGTACAAGGTACCAACCGTGGATACGACGGGGGCTGGAGATTGTTATAATGCCGGACTAGCGTGTGCAATTGCAGATGGAAGAAGTTTGGATGAAGCGATTGAGTTTGCCTCGCTTGCTTCCGCCCTTGCCGTTACGAAATTTGGAGCGCAGGCGGGGATGCCAACGGAAGCGGAAGTGATAAGGTTTAAGGAAGAACAAAACAGTTAACAGATTCATCTGTATTTGTTTTGATGTTTACGAAAGAAAAAATACAGTATTTCAAGAAAGAGGGATTGACTGAATGAAAGCGCAAATAATTCGTTCCTTTGGGACACCATCCGTATTTCAGCTAGAAGAAATTGCAAAGCCGGAGATAGTACCTGGCTATGTATTAATCCAGGTCAAGGCAACGAGCGTAAATCCAATTGATCTGAAAATTCGCAGCGGCGCTGTTTCAGGAATTGCTCCAGCTTTCCCGGCTATATTGCACGGAGATGTGGCAGGAATTGTTGAAGAGGTGGGCGAGGGGGTTACTGGATTTAAACCCGGCGATGAAGTGTTTGGTTGTGCAGGAGGCTTTAAAGGAACGGGGGGCGCCCTTGCAGAATATATGCTTGCAGATGCCAGGCTGATTGCTCATAAACCAAAAAATATAACGATGGAAGAGGCTGCTGCTTTGCCGCTTGTTGCAATCACAGCCTGGGAAGCATTATTTGATCGAGGACAAATCAAGACTGGACAAAATGTTCTCATTCACGCGGCTACTGGCGGTGTAGGACATGTAGCCATCCAGCTTGCTAAATGGGTAGGCGCCAACGTTTTTACAACAGCTTCCTCGCAGGAAAAGCTGGAAATCGCTAAGCGTTTAGGAGCTGATGTGGGGATCAATTACCGCGAAGAATCTGTTCAAGATTACGTTCGAACATATACAAATGGAAAAGGATTTGAAGTTGTGTTTGATACGGTGGGCGGTGAAAATCTGGATCGCTCATTTGAGGCTGCCGCAATGAACGGAACGGTACTTGCTGTTGCTGCGCGTTCAACTCATGATTTGTCTCCTTTACACGCAAAAGGACTTTCTTTACATGTTATCTTTATGTTGTTAAGGATCATAAACGAAGAGCATCGCAAACATCACGGAGAGATTTTAAAAAAACTCGCTCAGATCGTAGAAGAAGGAGCTCTTCGTCCGCTTATTGACCCTAATCGATTTACATTTGACGATGTTGGCAAAGCTCATCAGTTTTTGGAGTCTCAGCAGGCGATAGGAAAAATAGTATTACAAAATGCTTGGTGATTGTACATATCTTTCGCTAGGTTAATGGAGATTTTTCGGGTGAAATTTGGGGTTGCTTCGGCGGCCCCTTTTTCTACTGTAAATATAAATTTTTAGCTAGAAGTGATTCGACGTAGTTAGAAATTTTAGGGGGAAAATAAATCAAATCAGATGACATTTTACTAGGTTAAGCGTATCGTTGAAGGAGAGGTACAGGTTGTTATGGATGGAGGGAAGCTATGGAGTTTTTTAAGAAATATAAAAAAAAGTATGGGAAAATGTTTAGCCTTGCCCTCGTCTTTTTAACATTTGAGGCGCTTTGTGATTTGATGCAGCCAACGATTATGGCGAGAATTATTGATGTAGGTGTAGCAAATCGGGATTTGGGATATGTGCTTAGGCAAGGAGGGCTCATGCTGTTAATTACGCTGTTTGGGGCATTGTCAGCTTCGACACGCAATGTGATTTCAAGCAGCGTCTCCCAAAACTTCGGAACGGAGCTGCGCTCGGATTTGTTTCGGCGTATTCAAGGCTTGTCATTTACAAATGTTAACCGCTTTGATCGAGCCTCGCTTGTTACGAGGCTGACCAATGATGTGACACAGGTGCAAGTATTTGTAAATGGACTGATGCGTATTTTTGTAAAGGCGCCATTGTTATGCATCGGCGGCCTCATTATGGCAACGCGGCTCAATCCCTCCCTAGCGATTGTCCTTGTTGTTGTTGTGCCAATAGTTGCTTTGTTAATTGCACTGAACTTAAAGCTGGGTTTTTCCTTTTTTACGAGGGTGCAGCATGCGCTTGACCGTGTAAATCGAGCCATGCGTGAATATTTGTCCGGTGTGCGCGTTGTGAAAGCGTTTCATCGTTTTGATTATGAAGTGAATAAATTTGAAGAGGTTAATGAAGAGCTGCAGGCAGCCTCTGTTTCTGCGGGACGGCTTATGGCCGGATTTAGTCCGGGCGTCATGCTGGTTGTGAATGTCGGTATTGTTGCTGTACTCTGGTTTGGCGGTATGCAGGTAAGCAGAGGCGAAACACAAGCAGGAGAAGTCCTCGCCTTTACGAACTATATGACGCAGATTGCTTTCTCGCTTATGCTGATTTCTCTTGTGTTCAATATGTTTGTACGAGCAAAGGCATCTATCTCGCGTATTAGCGAAGTATTTACACAGGATGATGCCATGAAGTGGAGTGAGGGGACGCTTTCTCCTTCTGCAAGGGGAAGGATTGATTTTGAGCATGTATTTTTTGCTTATGAAGGAACTGCAACGGTGCTGCATGATATTACGTTTACATGCATGCCTGGCGAAATGGTTGGGATTATCGGTTCGACAGGGTCGGGCAAAAGCAGTCTTGTCGGAATGATTCCCCGTTTTTATGATGCGGATGCCGGTGCTGTGAGGGTCAGCGGTGTAGATGTACGGGAATTAAACCCACAGAAGTTACGGGAGACCATTGCGATTGTGCCGCAAAAAACGATGCTATTTACCGGAACAGTGCTCGAAAACATTCGCTGGGGCAAAGAGAATGCAACGATGGAGGAGATAGAGCGTGCTGCAAAGGCGGCACAGGCGCATGACTTTATTACAGCTTCACCTGAAGGCTATGAAACATGGATTGGCCAGGGCGGTGTTAATTTTTCCGGTGGACAAAAGCAGCGCCTTTCGATTGCCCGTGCTCTCGTAAAAGAGCCGGATATTTTAATTTTAGATGACAGTACAAGCGCACTTGATGCGGCAACAGAGATGTATATGAGGGAATCTCTTAGGAAATATGCGAATGACTTAACATGCTTGATCATTACGCAGCGTATTTCCTCTGTTATGGATGCTGATAAAATCATTGTCCTAGATGAAGGCAGGATAGCTGGCATTGGCACACATGATGAGTTGCTGGCATCGTCCGTTGTATATCAGGAAATCTTCCGTTCGCAGACGGGAAAGGAGGAAGAGCAGTATGGCACAGCGAGATGAGCAAGGAAAGCTTCCACCTGTTATGATGGGTCGTCCGGGTCATCATGGAAGAAGACCAGTTGTAAAGCCGAAAAGCTTTTCCAAAGCAATAAAGCGGCTTTGGTCATATTTTGGCCGTGAGCGCAGGCTGCTGCTTGTTATTTTCCTATTTATTCTTGTTGATTCGGCGGTTATGCTGTCGGTGCCATTTTTACTCGGAAAATCGATTGATGCGATGAGCATGGGTACGGTAAATTTCCGGCTATTGGAGATTACTGTGCTAGTGCTTTTTGCGTCCTATGCTGTAGACGGCGTCCTAACATTTCTGCAGGGCTGGCTCATGGCTGGCGTCTCGCAGCGTATTGTGAAGCAGCTGCGCAGGAGTTTATTTGAAAAGCTGCAAAGGCTCCCTATTTCCTTTTTCGACGCAAGGACGCATGGCGATCTCATGAGCCGTTTGACGAATGATATTGATAATGTCAGCAGTACGATTTCGCAATCAACGACTCAGCTCATGTCAGGTGCGATTGTAATTAGTGGTGCGTTTGTCATGATGCTGATACTAAGCCCGATTTTGACAGTTGCTAGTCTGATAACGATACCGCTCGTGCTTTTACTGACACGGACGATTGCGAAAAAAACAAGTGTATTATTTAAAAAGCAGCAAATGGAGCTTGGTAAGTTAAACGGCCATGTGGAAGAAACCATTTCTGGTCTTGAGGTGGTAAAAGCCTTTAATCATGAGGAAAAGGCTATTAAGGAATTTGAAGCTGTAAATGAACGACTACGGCAGGTTGGGACGAAGGCGCAGATTTGGTCTGGATTTTTAATGCCGATTATGAACGTCATTAATAATCTTGGCTTTGCTGTTATTGCAATTGTCGGTGGCGTGTTGGCAGTGAAAAGCATGATTACGGTCGGTGTCATCGCAAGCTTTATCAGCTATTCACGACAATTCGTTCGCCCGCTAAATGACTTGGCAAATATTTTTAATCTGCTGCAATCCGGAATGGCTGGGGCGGAGCGTGTTTTTGAGGTGCTAGATGAGCATGAGGAAACAGATGATTCTCCACAATCCCTCTCGCTAGACCAGACCAAGGGTCACGTTGTGTTTGAAAATGTTAGCTTCGGCTACCGATCAGATGTACAGATTGTCAAACAGCTCAGCTTTGAAGCGCAGCCGGGCAGCAGCATTGCGTTTGTCGGCCCGACCGGTGCAGGCAAAACGACAATTGTGAACTTGTTGACACGCTTTTACGATGTGACGGATGGCCGTGTTCTGATTGACGGCAGGGATATACGCGATTATACGAGAGACAGTTTACGCCAATGCTTTGGTATTGTACTGCAGGATACGTATTTATTTTCCGGGACGATTCGGGATAATATTAAATATGGAAAGCCAGCTGCAACGGATGAAGAAGTAGCATCCGCAGCAGCTTTAGCCAATGCGGATAGCTTTATTAAGAAGCTCCCGCACGGTTATGACACGGTACTTACTGAAAACGGAGGGAACCTGAGCCAAGGCCAACGTCAGCTTCTCGCGATTGCCCGTGTGATTCTTGCGAAGCCATCACTTCTTATTCTAGATGAAGCGACGAGCAGCATTGATACGCGAACGGAACTGCAGATTCAGGACGCACTGTTGCATGTAATGAAGGGCAGAACAAGCTTCATCATTGCACATAGACTGAACACTATTCGCCATGCTGACATGATTATAGTTATTGATAAAGGTGAAATTGTGGAGATAGGCAGCCATAACGAGCTGATGAAGAAGAGGGGAACATATTATCAAATGTTCTCGAGGCAATTTCAGAATGAAAGGAAAGCAAATGTATAAAACTCATAGGTAATGTGATATTCACTATATAAAGCCCGACTCAAGCTGGTCGGGCTTTACTAATTGACTAAGCTTAGTTTGTTAACCTAGAAGCTCGGAAGAAGATACGAAAATCCCCCACCTTCGATCAACGGAAGTCCCCTTGCGGGAAAGAAGCGTTAGCGAGTAGGTGGGGGATAGTTCAATTATAGAATATTTGTGATTTAGGCAGAGGGAGAATCGATTGAGCAATTGGCAATCTCCTCGCTTGTTAACGCAATATGTTTTTCTCCCCAACAGCACATGGCATCTAGGATCGGACGAAGGCTCCAACCATACTCAGTTAA
The DNA here is from genome assembly GCF_004138295.1 of Ectobacillus funiculus. Classification (GTDB taxonomy): domain Bacteria; phylum Bacillota; class Bacilli; order Bacillales; family Bacillaceae_G; genus Ectobacillus; species Ectobacillus funiculus. The sequence continues at coordinate 205,271 of NZ_SCFM01000002.1, forward strand.
GGAGTATACGACCTTCGGCGGTACCTGGTCATATATCGTTCGGTTCACAACACCGTCTGCCTCCAGCTCCCGCAACTGCTGAGTTAGCATTTTTTGCGTGATAACAGGCATAAGCTTTTTGAGTTCACTTGTTCTTTTTTCGCCTTTAATCAAATGACACATGATGACGACCTTCCACTTTCCACCGATGACATCCAGTGTAGCCTCTACGGGAATGTTATAAGCCATTTCCGTCCCTCCCTTTCATACGTCCGCTTCTTGTACGTTTCAAGTTGTATCACGAACACAATCATAACATACACGAGCAGATCGCAAAAGCTTGAAAATGATGATAGGAACTTTAAAGTGCCTACGGTACTTTAAAGTACGTACTTCTCATGGGGGCTTATATATTTCATAATAACGTCCATAGGAACAGCTAAGAAAAGATTTGCAAGGCGCGCCAGTCATGCTGTCCATACATTATAAAGCCTAAGAGTATAAGGAGGATGTTTCTATGAGTTCTATTGCTACAAATATTCAAGAAAGAAAAGGGGGAACGCCGGCGTTAATGGCGCTTGCCATTAGCGCATTTGGAATTGGTACAACTGAATTCGTTCCTGTGGGCTTACTTTCTTCATTAGCTAACGATTTAAATATTTCAATCACTTTAGCAGGCTTATTAATTTCCGGTTATGCAATGGGTGTTGCTGTTGGAGCGCCAATTCTTACCGCTGCGACCAATAAAATGAGCAGGAAATCATTATTAATGATGCTAATGCTTATCTTTATTGTTGGTAATTCAGTTGCTGCATTATCGGCGAATTTTGCGTTATTGTTAGTGGCAAGATTTATCACTGCATTCTCTCATGGGGTATTTTTCTCGATTGGATCAACAATTGCAGCAGATGTAGTTCCTGAAAACAAGCGAGCCAGCGCGATCGCATTTATGTTTACGGGATTAACAGTCGCAACAGTAACGGGTGTTCCGCTAGGTACATTTGTTGGTCAAACATTTGGATGGAGAGCAACGTTTTGGGGTGTTGCGTTTCTAGGCATCATTGCTATTATCGCAAGTGCTATACTAATTCCTGCAACTCTTAAGCAGGCACCGCCATCTAAATTTAGCGATAACTTTAAAGTCTTAACAAACGGTCCATTGCTTCTGGCATTTGCTATTACAGCATTAGGGTATGGGGGCACGTTTGTAGCATTCACTTATCTTGCACCAATGTTAGAGACTATTACCGGTTTTGAACCAAGTGCAGTAAGTATCATCCTGCTCGTATATGGCATTGCCGTCGCATTAGGGAATACGATGGGGGGGAAGTTGGCTAATAAAGCGCCTTTAAAAGCTTTATTATGGATGTTTTTTATTCAAGCCGTGGTACTTGTTGTTTTAACATTTACAGCACCATTTAAAGTGCTAGGAATTGTTACAATCTTCTTTTTAGGTTTACTGTCATTTATGAACGTGCCGGGATTACAAATTTATGTCGTTCAATTAGCTGAAAAATATGTGCCTTCAGCAGTGAATGTTGCATCAGCCTTGAATATTGCTGCATTTAATGTGGGAATTGCAATTGGAGCCTTTATTGGGGGACTAATCGTCGATTCAATTGGAATTATTCATACCCCTTGGATTGGCGGTGTAATGGTAATGGGAGCTGTTCTTCTTACGCTTTGGAGCTTTATTTTGGAAAAGAGAGGAAGAATATAAATAAGCTAAGAAAAGAACAAAACCACAAGCTTTTCTGATATTCATTGTATTGCAGTCCACTAAGTATCGTTGAGCTGCCTCAGTTTATCAAAAAACGCACTTCCTTTTGGTTATGGAGTGCGTTTTTTTATTTTAAGAAAGCATAAATTTCTAGCTGGATGCCAATGCGGCGTAGCGAGACCTTTTAGGAATACAGTATCAGGGCAGCTACGCCTTTGTCTTCGCCTAAGGGCGGGGGCTTGCCAATTGGCGGATTTTATGTGTTAGAAATTTACAATGTATGCATAACTTTGACCTATTGAAGAACTTTAATATTATCAGAGACAACCTGTTATATGCTCCTAAGCTCTCTTTCGGCAAAAAGTTATAAAAAGATTGGAGACCAATATGAAGAAGAATCTTTTTCACAGGGGGGAGTTTGATAAAGGTAAATTGTATAAATATTTCTCTCTTAATGTTCTAGTAATTCTGCTTTTGATAGTTAGTTCAATCTTTAACATGAAAGGACGCGTAGTGATTTACGTTTTGTTGGTCATTCTGATATTGCTTTTAATCCTTTGTATATACCTGTTAATTGAATTTGTTATTTTAATTCCTAACACTACAGCACGCTTAACGAATATCTGCATTGGATCGGGCTTGCTGTTGAGCTTGATTTTAACCACCTATGCCAATTTATATCTCCAAATTTATCAACTAAGGGGGGACAAAGCTTTTGCATTTACAGGAAAACGTCTTTCTGGAGACGACTTCCTTTATTACAGCATTACGACTTTTACTACGACAGGCTTTGGAGATATTACTTCGATCGGTTTAATTTCTAATGCTCTAGCAGCATCAGAAATGTTAATGGGTATGATAAGTAATACAATATTGATGGCTATTTTGACGTCAAAGCTCCTTAAAGATCTAAAGAATTAATGCAATGCACGCTGACTTCTCATAGTTCATCCAAGGAAACGCTCTTACGCAAACAGTTGTATGAACGGAAGAGGGATATTTTAGGACTCAATGGATTCTTTTTGTTTTTATACAGTATCAACACCAATGTTTTAATGGGCTTTGTATAAAGGCAAAAGAAGCAGCCCAGTGAGCGGCTTCTTTATAACACTGTAAGAAGGTATAACTTTTCGGGACGATGTCTAGCTTCCAAGACCCGCCTTTTATGGAGAGGGCTGTTTTTCTACTTAATACTTGTATCGGAAAACCAACTAAAAAACGTCTCATTTTACGAAACCATATGTCCAGTGATGCTGTCCCTCCGATTGCTTTTTGTAGAAAAGCAGACTTTACGAAGCTGCAAAAATGAGCGATGGCCAAATGGAATGGGAGAAGGACATTGTTTTGTTATACAATTTGTTTGATTTTAGAAACCATGCATAGTAGGATTCGAATAAAAAATTGTCATGCTGTATTCACAGATTTCATTGCTTAGATTTTGATAAACCTGGCTGACATCTGTGGAGAATGAAGTAGCATCCCCTTTCTGTAACGTATGTGTTTCACTGCCAATTTCAATAGTCAAGCATCCGGAATAAACTGTTAAAGATTTTATCGCCCCTATTTCAGCGGGTTCAGAGATGTGTCTGCATCCCGGCAATAACCGTATGCGGTAGATTTCAACCGGCAGACCGGGAACAGCAAATGTATTATAGGCTTCAAAAAGCCCATTATGTTCCTGAAGTGTTGCTTGCTCCTCTACGCGAAGAAGTTTGATAGAGGGATTTCTGACAAAAAATGAAGCGAATGGGATTTGTAATCCTGCTGCGATTTTCCATAGAACCGCTACAGTCGGATTAGAAGTACCTCGTTCAATTTGTCCTAGCATTGGTTTACTCACACTAGTGAGTTCGGAAAGAGCATCTAAGGATAATTGACGTTGCTGCCTGTAGTACCGTAAACGTTGACCAATTTCAACTGATAAAATATTTTTCTCCATCATAACTCTCCTTGTTTCCGATAAATCTTATGGTGAAAAAGTTTGATAATTAAGAATTTGTATGCTATACAATATATTAAGAATATTATAACATACAAACATGAGGGGTAGATGGGTTTATATTTTCCCTTGTTCTGCTTGTTTTTTATTGAAATCCTCGTTACGATGTATAGATTAATATTCCATGCTTTTATTTTTAAGTGGAAGTAGCTGCTTCATGCTTTATATTACAAACTTAAGAGAGAAGGATGTTCAGATGAATTATTCATTTGCGGAACGAACAAAAAATTTTAAATCGTCAGCTGTAAGAGATATATTAAGCGTAATCCAACAGGGAAATGTTATTTCGTTTGCAGGAGGACTTCCTTCAGAGGAACATTTTCCTTTAGAGGCAGTGCAATCAGCATATGACAAGGTATTTGCGTCTGGAAAGTCATCATTACAATATGGTTTAACAGAAGGATATAAGCCGCTGCGAGAAGCAATCCAAACCAAAATGGAACAGAAAGGCATCCGTTCGACTCCAGACCGTATTCTTTTGACGACCGGATCGCAACAAACAATTGATCTATTTTCAAGGGTTATGCTTTCGTCAGGAGATGTGGTATTAACTGAAGATCCTACTTATTTGTCAGCTTTACAGGTATTTCGCTCATATGGAGCGTCTGTTGTAGCTGTAAGCGGGGATGAGTATGGAATGGATCCTGAAGAATTAGAAGAAAAGCTGAAAACATTACAGCCGAAGTTTGTTTATATTATTCCGACATTCTCTAACCCGAACGGAAAGGTTTGGAGCGTGGAACGCCGTCAAATCCTGCTAAATCTTTGCTATAAGTACAATGTACTTGTTTTGGAAGATGATCCATATGGGGATATTCAGTTTCATGAAGGAGAAGAATATCCGCCAGTAGCGTCTTTTGACCAATCTCACAGCCATGTACTGTATACAAGCACATTTTCTAAGTCTGTTGTTCCAGCTTTAAGAACAGGATGGGTTACGGGGCCTGCTGAGGTTCTTCAGATGATGACGCAAGCAAAGCAGATGGCGGATTTGCATTCCAGTTCTATCGATCAACAAGCACTTTATTATTTAATGCGCGATTTTGATTTGAATCAGCATATTCAAGTGTTGAGAAAAGAGTATTATAAACGAATGAGCATTATGAGAGATTATTTACATAAGCTAGAGCCCGGATTGTTCACTTGGAAAGAGCCAAAAGGCGGGATGTTTATTTGGGTAGAAGGGGCAAAGGATTTAAATACAACGCTATTATTAAATAAAGCAGTCGAAAATGGTGTTGCTTTTGTTCCTGGTGCGCCTTTCTATGTTGACAAACCAGAGCTCAATACATTCCGGTTAAACTTCAGTCATTCTACGCCTGAAAATATTGAGCTAGGAATGGATCGATTAATCTCAGTTTTATTAAATCCTGTAACGGTTTGAACATCCGTTTTTTCATAATGAATAAAAGACAGCGGGCTATTGAATAAGCTCGCTGTCTTTTTGACATTTTGTGCACCCAGCTAAGCTGTGGTCTGCTAGTTGGTGAAAATCCAGCCTAAGTAAAGCCTAAAAAGTAAGAACACATCACTTCTTGTAGTGTCTAGCTCCTCCGGTTTGCTCTTTTTCGCAAAATTATCTTCCTGTGTATAAAGAAACAAATTTAGCACTCGTTTGATTTTAGCACCTCTATCGTCTAAGTCCCGGCTTCTGTAGAGAAGCGTTCTATGAGTTTCCGGTTTGGATGCCGTTGAACGATTCTTTATTGTGCAATCGGCTGCTGTGTTCTTTAGTATCCTTCTCAAACACACATCAATTTGGTTATATATCATAAAAAAATAAATGAAATTATTCAATTTAAATTAAAAAAATATTTACATTTATAGCGATTTGTATGTATATTTTTCCTTGTGTTGTAAAAAATATTCCATTTTAAAGGGTGTTAATGTTGAAGTATAATTCCTCTGTGCTGCTAGAAAAAATAGAAGAAAAACGCGTTTATATGATAGAAACTGCTTTGAAATATGGATTTACAGCAGTAGAGACTGTACGAGTTAGTCAAGAGCTAGATGCACTCATAGACGTGTACCAGATGCTATTACATACAAAGGAAAAGAAAGAGAAATACTGTTTACATCAATGAATATAAAAATAAGTGTCATTACGCAGAGTATATAGCTTACGGGCTAGCTTTATAAACTTCTCTAAGCTTTTTAACCGATCTTTAGAATTAGCAATACTTTTTGATTCGTTTACGAATGTAGTGGGTATGTACAAAAGAACAACCAGCTTATGTTTCTCGCTATTGGTGTGAAAGAATTTAATTTTGGATAAATAAAGAGGGTTGATTGATTAGAATGTGGCACGATTGGGAAGTTGCACAGAAAATTGCATTACGTATGGTTTTGATTTACCTCGTCATCAGCAGTTCATGGGTCGTGTTATCTGATTGGTTATTTAAAGATTATCTACATATAGTATGGCTAGATACTATAAAAGGTTGGCTTTTTATATGTGTAAGCGGTTTGTTATATTACAAATTAATTCGGAAAGTAATAAAAGATACTACAGAAAATGAAGTGAAATATCGATTGATTGTCGAAAACGTATTCGATTTAATAGTTGTACTAGATACAATGGGGAAAGTAACTTATGTTACGCCCTCGTGTGAGCAAATTATTGGCTATTTGCCTCACGAATGCGAAGGAGAGTCAAGTTTTGAATTTATTGCGAAGGACGATATTTCTAAAGCCCAAGAAAAATTACATACGGTCCTAAACGCCAAAAAATCAGAACAGGCTGAAATTCATTTGAAGCATAAAGAGGGTCATGTGGTTTTGGTTGATGGAAAAGGTGTACCGGTTATTGGAGGAGATGGAGAGGTTGAACAAGTCGTAGTCCTTGCTCGTGATATTACGGAACGGAAACAAACTGAAAGACAGTTAATTGAAAGTGAGGAACGTTATCGGAAACTTGTAGAATTTTCTCCTGAGGCAATATTGATTCATATTGATGGAGAAATTTTTTATGTGAATCAGGCAGGGATAAAGTTAGCAGGAGCACATCATCTTGATGAAGTAATTAGCAGCAATATTTTTGAATTTATTATCTCAGATGAATTTGAGCATACCAAAGGTCGTATGAGAAAAGTCGAAGAAGAAGGGGAAATTGGGATAGAAGAAAGAACGATCGTTCGCCCTGATGGCACGCGCATCTTTGTTGAAGTTTTGTCATTTCAAACCACGTATCAAGGAGAAAAGGCAGTACAGTCCATTATAAGGGATATTACAGAACGTAAAAAATCAGAGGAGAAAATACATTACTTAGCATACTATGATGCCTTAACTGGCTTACCCAATCGCAATTTTCTAGGTGAGTATCTTAGAGAAGCGTTGGTGTGCAGCCAAGGCAGCAAACATATCTTAACTGTGATGTTTTTAGATTTAGACCGATTTAAACTAATCAATGACACGTTTGGGCACAGCTTTGGTGATATCTTATTGCAGCAGGTATCTGTTAGGTTGAGGGAATGCTTGCGTGAAGATGATATGGTTTCTCGTTACGGTGGTGATGAGTATATTATTGTGCTGAAGCAACAAGATATTCAAGAAATATACGGATTGGCAGATCAAATCATTGATACGGTAGCTGCTCCTTTTATGATTTACGGCCGCGAGCTATTTATTTCACCTAGCATTGGAATTAGCGTGTACCCAACAGATGGGGATGATGTAGAAGCTTTAATCAAAAATGCAGATGCTGCGATGTATCTTGCTAAAGAGAGTGGCAGAAATAATTATCAATTTTATACATCATCTTTACATGTGATGAACAACTGGAAATTTGAGTTAGAAAAAGGCATTAGGAATGCGCTGCAAAATAATGAATTTACACTGCATTATCAACCTCAAGTTGACTTGAAAACAAATACAATTATCGGTTTAGAAGCTTTAATTCGCTGGAAGCATCCCGAATATGGATTCATTTCTCCAGCGGAATTTATTCCCTTAGCAGAAGAGATAGGATTGATTGGTTCTATTGGTAGATGGGTTCTTGAAACAGCCTGTAAACAAAGGAAACAGTGGCAGGAAAATGGCTTACCTCCAGTGGATGTGTCCATTAATGTTTCAGCTGTGCAGTTTCGGGATAAACATTTTGTAGCAACTGTACAGCAAGTGTTGCAAGATACAAAGTTTGAACCATGCTGCCTAGAACTAGAAATTACTGAAGGCGCTATGCAATATGTAAAGGAAGCCACGAGCATTATGGGGGCTTTAAAAGAACTTGGTGTTCGTCTTTCCATCGACGATTTTGGTACAGGTTATTCTTCATTAAGTTACTTAAGACATTTCCCTATCGATAAATTAAAAATTGATAAGTCCTTTGTTGATGAAATTAACCATCATTCTAGTGGTGAAATTATTGTAAAAACAATAATTGCCTTAGGAAATAGCTTAGGTTTTGAGGTAATTGCTGAAGGGATAGAAAATGAGGAGCAAGTCTCTTTTTTAGTACAAAACAATTGTCGTTTAGGACAAGGTTATTTCTTCTACAAGCCTTTGCCTGCAGAGGAAATAGAGGGGTTAATTCATTTACACTGTAAGTATTAATATGTGGTTCTTTTACGATTTGGAACTAGTACATCTTTTGTTCAGAAATAGAAGACAGGGAGCAGGGGTAGCATCTAATCTCCCTGTTTCATTGTTTTTATTACACTGTAGGAAAATATAAACTTCCAGCTAGAAGCTCCTTCGACGTAGTCGGAAATTTTAGGAATACAGTGTAAGTGCAACTACGCTTCTGTCTGCGCCTAACGGCTCGCCAATCAGCGAGTTTTCTTTAAAAACCGTCTTCGACAGGAGAAAATGGAACACCTAATCTGTTTTCTACGGCACGCAGACGTTGATTTAAACGGTTTAAACGACGGCTATGACGTTCGACTGTTTCTTGAAGCTGATTCACTTCTCTATTTAGGCGGTTTACTGTTCGGGTCAATTCGTTGTTTCGCTGCTCCAATTCAGTTACTCGACGCTCCAAAGCACGCAGCTGCTGTGGCGGCTGTCTGTGATCAAATTGCTGTGTATAATCAAATTGCTGTGTATAATCAAATTGCTGCTGTGTATACGGCTGGTGGTAGGGTTGCACAAATGGATAAAAGTTAACATATGAATTCATGGTGTTTCACTCTCCTACATAGGGTATTTACCATACAGATTATGTAGGAGAAGAACAAGGCGACACAATTAAAAATAAAGAGGCACCGGGCATCTGAGGGGTTACAGAATGCTCATGCATGCTATGGTTTCCTGAATGATAAAAATTCAACTATGTTAATTGGTCGGATTTTTGCTTAATTCATATCAATTATCACTTGAGCTCACTTATGTTTACATTAAATACCGTTAAAAAGAAAATAATAACAATAATGGATAAGCCCCATGCTACTAATGGCCGTTTATGATGAATAGGCAACATCGTGAACAAAATGATGTCAAACAAAGCTGACCACCACATGTTCCAGCCATTAAAGTGATTTATAAGTCCGAAAACATGAAGGCCTAGAAGTTCACCGAAAATATATATTATTGTCCATAATAAAATATAGGGAAGCTGCTTGACTTTCTCTTTTGGAAAATGGGATAAGTATGTAAGGGCAGTAGCAGGATATATCGTTATCATAATCCAGATATTAATTAAGGTATGATTGGGAAAGAGGCGGTCTTTATTATAGCTCCATGTTGGATTGTTATACGTTAACACGTTATACAATAAATCTCCAATGATAAAAAAGAGGATAGTTGGATAATATTTTTTCCAATTTTTCCAATCTCCAAATCTCCAGCCAATGAATAAAAATGTCGCTCCAGCAATAATATGCATCATATGAAAAGCTCCCCCTAAACCTTTATATACATTGTTATCTAAATGCATTTTCTTTTCTGAAAATTATAACAGAAGGAAAACGGTTTCAATAAATTTACTGAATTGTAAAATATTTCAGGGTGCTTTATAATGATTTTCTGTGTAAAAAACCTCTTCATATAGTTGATGAGGTTTTTTTATTAGGTTTTATTGCTTTAAATAATTATGCTTTTGTTATAATTAGGTAATATATAATAAAATTACAAATGGCTTAGCCTATAAGGTTGACTATGGTTGAACAGTGCGACCTGCGCACTTAAGCCTAAAGGAATATCTATAAAAATGAATTAAATGAAGCTGCTTGTTTAGAGTGTATACCGTTTCTTTTTGAGAGTTCCTTTGCAAATTTCCCATGTTAAAGTTGGTTCGTTCTTTCTGTAGAAAATAGTTTTTGTCAAATCCCTACCGTCTATATAGGGCTCTATACAAATTAAGAAAAGTTATTTTTGAGATAGTGAATCTAGAGATAAAGTGGAGGGGTGTTAAAATGATTGAAGCAAAAATATTAACTTCGGGTAATAGGGAATTGATAAATTTTATTACGAGAGAATATTCCGCTGAGAAAATGAAGAGTAAGGAAGGACTATTGTTAAAAATTGAACGGTTAGAGGAGATGGATGAGCAGACTTTAAAGTTATGTATAAACAGAATAAGAAGCTTGGAGGAATTTTATGATCCTGTCAAATCCTTATCTGCCGTTATAGGAGTATTTACAGCGTTTTTTATAGTCTTAGGAGTGTTTTTTGAGGAGATTGGGCTCCCTTGGTATCTAGATCGTATATTAGCTTTGGGTTCGCTTGCATTGGCATTCATCGTGTCGGCAAGGGATGTTATTGAAATGAGATTGAAAAAAAGTAATGCTGTGTATTTTAAAGGTTTATTGGAGTATGTGTTAGAGAGGAAAAAGGAAAACAAATAAATCTGAAGCATCCCTCATGAGGGGATAAAAACAGTTTGAATACATCTAACCAAATCTACTCATTTTACCTTTTGGTGAGTAGATTTTTTGCTGGTTGAAAATTTGATGAATTTATCATAAAACCGATACAGGAACAATAGTTCGATTTTGAAGAGATGGGAAATGAGTTTCACGTATAACAAGAAGGTTCCCATGTTGTTTACAAATGAAAGATTTGGGCAAGTACTTTTCGACAACTTGTCTCCAAAATAGCAGGTTGTACATAAAATATTGCGTATATGATTTTAAAGGAGATGTTTTCTTGAACGAAAGAAATTATGATAGTAACCATCATTCATTTGCTCCCTTTATCAGCCCCAACCCGATTACCTCATTTAATCCGATTCAACGTTATCCAAAAATTGATGAAACAGCCTTCATAAGTCCGTTTTCTAGTGTGATAGGCGATGTGAGAATTACGGATAATGTATATGTAGCTCCCAATGTGAGCATTCGTGCGGATGAAGGAACCCCGTTTTACATCGGCTCAAACACAAATCTGCAAGACGGGGTTATTTTACATGGTTTATTGAACAAATTCGTTTCTGTTGGTGGTAAGAGTTATTCAATCTATATCGGGAACGAAGTAAGTATTGCTCATGGCGCTCTCATTCATGGTCCTTGTTATATAGGAAAGAATACCTTTGTCGGTTTTAAGTCAATTGTATACAATGCAATTATTGAAGAAGGGACATTTATTGCATATAATGCAGTAGTAACAAATGGCGTACGTATTCCGGCAAATAGATTCGTGCCGCCAGGGGCCCACATAGACACGCAGGAAAAAGCAAACTCGCTTCCTCGAGTGTCAGGAGATGAAGAAGAATTTGCCCGGGAAGTACAACGTGTAAATCAAGAATTTCCTGCTGCTTATAACAACTTATTATTTGGCTCACATTGCTGTTCTTGCGGAATGCCCTATAGTCATTGAAAATTAGGAGTTTTTTGAGAGGAAGAAGCTGTATAAAGAGAATGTACAGCTTCTTTAATATATTACTTACGAATTTCTTTTTTAGCTTGCTGGCTCAACAAACACCACAATTAATTAGTCAAACCAATGTTTTCTTGGGAAATTCAATCGGTTCATTCACTGCCCTTGCGTTAGCAAGTGCCCCTAAGGAGATACTCCAGTTTTTTAAGGATAAAATCTTACCGGCATACAGCATTTCCAGGCCAGGTGGACCTGTTTTTAATCAACAATTCCCATACTCTGGCTTTATCGAAGCGGTACGAACATTTTTTCCATTGAATCTTCGTCTTAAAAACTTAAAAAAACGAATTGTTGTTCCTTCATTTCAATTATTCTCACCGAAGCTGAATCGTTGGAATCCTGTGCTATTCCACAACTTTCCTGACTCTCCCTATTTAGATGAGAAAGCGAGTGATGTCATACTACGGAGCAGTGCTGCTCCCGCGACGCAACGGGCCTATCAAAACTACGTGGATGGGTTTGTAATAACAACTAATCCTAGTACAGCTAGTATTACGTTTGCAGTGGATAAAGCCAAACAGCTGTTGGATCAAATTGCGGTCTTATCCATTGGGACAGGTGAAGCCCCCATTCAGTTAAGAAGGGATACAAGAGGATGGGGGATGGTGAGTGCAAATAACATACGTCCCGAAAATTTAGAGAACCTTCCTCCAAATTGGGGAGTCCTTTTCGACCGATCACCCAATGAACCCTTACTACCATTTCTTCAGCTTGTCAGTAATGGAACCAGTTACTATGAATCCATGGTCAGTTCTCATCTTCTAGGAGATCGTTTTTTTTTGCTTGAATCCACGGATCCCTAACTTCTCCAAAACGGATCCTTCCGTGTTTCCCGCTCTCATTAAAATTGCTAACAAAACCAATTTACAACCTACAGTTAAATTTATAGAGAAAAACTGGAACTAATTTTAGGAATACAATATGGGTAACTACGCCTCAGTCTTCGCCCAAAAGCAAGGCTCGCCAATTGGCGAGTTTTCTTTATTATGCAGTAAATGCTTTATTTGAATAGTTGGTCAATCTGTTCTCGGGTATAACCTAGTATTTCCTCTTGATAAATTATGGTTAATATTTTTAGCTCCTGAGGATAAGGAGATGTTTAAAGTCCCAAATCCCAGATTATTTACAGCTATACATATTCCAGAGAAATTTTTTGTCTTTAAAATATAAAAAATACGTCTCTATAATACAAATACACTTATTCTATACTGTCCTATAATTATAACCATAAATGACAAGTTCATTGTTGGATTTTAGCTTTAATGACAACGGTTACATTGTGGAAAAATAATGAATTTTAGCCTGGAAGGGGTACTGCCGATGAAGATTGTGAATCAATTGAGTATTCAATTATAAGTCTGCAAAAGGTGAACAATGTCTGCATGATATAAATGCGTCCATTATATATTGTCCTATAATTACAATTTTAAATGACAAATTTTAATTAACATTGTTGGGAAATTTAATATCGGATATATAGATACCAGATAATCTAGGAAGGATGGGTGTTTTGTGATGGAAAGAAACGTTGTTGTCCAACTTCAACATGGTCTTCAGGCTCGACATGCTAATCAATTTGTACAAAAATCATCTGCCTTTAACAGTGAGATCAGCATTATTAAAAATGGGAGGATGGCAGCTGGGAAAGGGATTATTGGGGTGATGGCTTTAGTTATTAGGAAGGGAGAGGAAATTACTTTGCTTGCAAATGGAAGCGATGAAGAGGCCGCTATTATAGCCCTAGAGAGTTTTCTTTCTGATAGGGAGCTGAATGCATTAGATTTACATTAGTAATATAATCCGGTTATTTTTAGTTTAATCAATAATGCATTTGTGAAAGGACTTATAGGAAAAGGAAGATAGAGCCCTATACATTATTATATTGTTCAATAGCCTGATAATGGTACTCAACCAGAGTCAGAGTTAGGTGATTTATTTTAGATGGAATCGCTTTCTTTATAAAAGAAAATAATCCTTCTAGGTCTAGGTGAATGTATGTTATAGAAGCTTTAATTCTGCATCTATCTAGAAGAAATGATATTAAAAATAAAGTGTAAAATGTTTTTTAACAGCCATTATTACAAATTACCGCTTGAAATATGTCCTTAAAAGACAAAAAACATGTCCTGAAAATTTAAATACTATCGCTGCAGATTTTTATACAATCATTTATGTAAGGGCGATCAATTATCAAATATTAAGAAGGTGATTTTGTTTACAATTAATAACTAATGCGGGTTTGGACGAGAGGCTTCAAAGATAAGTGTTAGTTTAAAAATATATCCTTAGAATGTACATTTGAAAATTCAAAGGAGTCCTTATACTGTAAAATCAATGTTTCAATAGTATAAAACCAGCTATCATATTGTCATTCATTTAAAAGGGGATGCATAATTGTTTTTACCCTGGAAGGAAAGCGATTACATGAAGGTAGTCTTCCCTTGTTGAATTGCATCATAAGGAAAAACCAGCGAAGTGTTACGTGTTCTCAAGAACTTAGAGAAATTCACATAGGTATTACTGAAGTTCCTGAATTGAAAAAAGCAACCTTCCGTACACATAAATATCAAATCAGTCATAAGCGGGAAATAAACCTGTTTCATGAAAGTAAGACAATTGGATTTTTAGAGTCAGCATCTAAAATCATTAAAATTTTATATTAGGTTAAATAGTTTTTGGAGGGGTTTTTATGAAACTATCATATGTAACAGATAGCTTAGGTCATTTGCCATTTGAAGAGATGCTGGATTTTGTAGCGGAATTAGGGATTGATACGATTGAAATGACTACTGGAGGCTGGTCTCCAGCGCCGCATTTGAGACTAGATGAACTATTAGAGAGTGAGCAAAAAAGAAGTGAGTTCTTAAATAGTTTAGAAAAACGCAACATCAAACTATGTGCTTTAAATTGCTCAGGAAATCCTTTAGATCCAGGTGAACTTGGCAGAGAGCATCGGGAAGTTCCAGAGAAAACAATGGAATTGGCTCAATTGCTAGGAGTAAAAAAGGTCATTATGATGAGCGGGCTGCCAGCAGGAAGTCCTGAGGATAAAGTTCCTAACTGGATTACGTATACTGTTAGCTGGCCTCCGACTTTAAAAGACATTTTGGATTATCAATGGAATGAGGTAGCGATCCCGTATTGGAAGGGATTAGTGAAGAAGGCTGAAGAATGTGGCGTTGAAAAAATTGCCCTTGAAAACTTCAGCTCCCAATTGGTATATAATCCAGAAACTCTATTTAAATTACGCAATGCAGTTGGACCAATCGTAGGCTTAAATCTAGATCCAAGCCATCTTTTATGGATGGGAGCTGATCCAATCTTATCAGCGAGAGAACTAGGAGCAGCGATTCACCATGTTCATGGTAAAGATGTTCGTCTTGAAAGACACTTATCTGGTGTGAATGGTGTACTTGAAACAAAAGAAGTTACCGATGTAGCGAACAGAGCGTGGAATTATGTAGCGGTAGGCTGCGGACAAGATTTGCAATGGTGGAAAGAGTTCTTCTCTGTAGTGAAAATGATGGGCTATGACGGAGAGGTGTCTTTAGAAATGGAAGACTTAACAATGTCAGTAGAAGCTGGCGTAAGAACATCTATTGATGCTTTAAAACAAACACTTAGCTTTTAAATTAAAGGAAATGAGCTACTTGAAACACGATAGTAAGTCTTATTTTTTAAAAACTATACAAATTCCAAATGAACAGAATTGAGGAGAGAGGGGTTTTATTATGTTAAACGGTGAAAAGAAAATTGCAAGACCACTACGCTGGGGTATGGTTGGCGGAGGCAGACTTGGACAGGTTGGTTATAAACACCGAATCGGGGCACTTCGAGACAATACAGCTTTCCAATTGGTAGCTGGGGCATTTGATATTGATGCTGCTCGAGGAAAAGCCTTTGGTGTGAACCTTGGTGTTGCTGAAGATCGCTGCTATCCAGATTATAAAACGATGTTTGCAGAGAAAGCAAAGCGTGAAGATGGTCTTGAGGTTGTATCCATTGCGACTCCGAACGGTACGCATTACGAAATTTGTAAGGCTGCATTAAACGCTGGTTTACATGTTATTTGTGAAAAACCATTGTTTTTTACAAGTGAAGAGGTGCTAGAAATTAAAGCACTAGCTGAGGAAAAAGGCAAAATCCTAGGTGTAACATATGGATTCTCTGGTAACCAGCTGCTGCTGCAAATGCGTACAATGGTTGAAAAGGGAGAAATCGGTGATGTGCGATTAGTTGAATTACAGTATACGCATGGCTTTAATGCCACTGATGCTGGAGACAAATTTAATGATGCACAAAAATGGCGCGTGGATCCTAAAATTGCGGGACCAAGCTATGTGTTAGGTGATCTATCTACACACACGTACTATATGTCAGAGCTAATTTTGCCGCATATGAAAATCAAAAAGTTATTATGTGATCGTCAAAGCTTTATCAGCAGCCGTGCGCCGCTAGAGGACAATGCTTACGTTTTAATGCACTATGATAATGGCGCTGTAGGAAGACTTTGGACATCTTCTGTCGATGCAGGCTGCATGGATGGACATCGCATTCGCATCGTTGGTTCAAAAGCAAGCTTAGAGTGGTGGGACAGCAAGCCAAATGAATTACGATATGAAGTGCAAGGGCAGCCGATTCAAACGTTGATTCGCTCCATGCCTTACTTAGATGAAAGCTGTAACGAATATGAGCGTTTAGGCGCATTACATCAAGAAGGGCTTTCAGAGTCATGGTCAAATATCTATTTGAAATTTGCAATTGCGATTGATGCGAAAATGCGTGGGGATCAAGAAACATTAGATAACCTTGTTTACCCAGATATTAATGCGGGACTAGAAGGCGTTCGCTGGATTGAAAATTGTGTACGCTCTGCAGATCAGGGAGCAGTTTGGGTGGATTTTGAGAATAGCAAAGAAACTTTGTTAGTGTGAAAAAATTCTTGAATTGAGTTAGTATCAAAAATTTAGTTAGCATCAAAATGGATTGAAAAGGTACTCTTTTACAAAGAATAGTTTAAACTACACTTTAAGCTAGACTCTAAAAGGATCAAGAGGACCAATTATAAAACGAATGCTCTTTCAGAAACCTGTCAAATGGCTTTTGCTCTATATGGGTAAAAGCCATCTCCTTAATTATTTCTGAATATACAACTATTTTTGGTTTGAAAGGAAAAATCACAGGAGCATTGCATGTCCTCTAAAAATCCATGTAGCTTATTAGGAGGCTTCATTTAAAAGGGAAAACAATGTAAATGCTTTAAAGGTCATGCTACTAACTAATAAGGAGGAAATTTAATATGGGGAATGCTAGAGTTTCTGATCATTACCCAGTTCAACCAGAACCTGCTGGGAAAAAGGATCCGAAAAAGTTCTTGAAATTAGTTACTATTGTATCAACTTTTGGCGGGTTATTATTCGGGTATGATACAGGAGTTATTAATGGTGCACTTCCATTTATGGCCAGACCTGACCAATTAAATTTAAACCCCTTCACGGAAGGCTTAGTAGCAAGTTCTTTAGTATTAGGTGCTGCTTTTGGTTCCATATTTGGCGGGCGCTTATCGGATAGTCAAGGACGCAGGAAGGTTATTTTGTATCTTGCAATCTTGTTTTTCTTTTCTGCAGCAGGCTGCGTGATAGCACCAAATATGACTGTAATGGTTATGTTCCGTTTTCTATTGGGACTTGCTGTCGGTGGTGCTTCTGTAGTGGTTCCATCCTATCTTGCTGAAATGTCTCCTGCAGACAGGCGTGGTGTTTTGGTTACGCAAAACGAATTGATGATTGTTACTGGACAGTTTCTTGCTTACGTATGTAATGCAGTGCTTGGAAATGTTTTTGGTGAGGCAGGACATGTATGGCGTTACATGTTAGTCATTGCAACATTGCCAGCTGTGGCGCTTTGGATTGGCGTACTGATTCTGCCTGAAAGTCCTCGATGGTTAGCATCAAAAGGAAAACTGGCTGAAGCATTGAAGATCCTTCAAAAAATTCGCAGTGAAAGTATTGCTGAGCAGGAACTAAAAGAAATTAAAGAACATATTTCAGAGGATCAAAATATAGAAAAAATCAGTTTCAAAGATCTAGGAACACCTTGGATTCGCCGTATTGTGATTCTTGGAATTACGATTGGATCTATATCACAATTAGTCGGTATCAATTCGATTATGTACTATGGAACACAAATTCTTGAAAATTCCGGTTTTGGAACAAAAACAGCCTTAATTGCAAACGTAGCAAATGGATTAATTGCCGTTGTTGCCGTTATTGTTGGTATATCTCTACTGCATAAAGTGAATAGACGACCAATGCTACTTACAGGGTTAATAGGTGTAACCGTGGCGCTTATCACTATTGGCATTTCCGCTTCAGTACTTGAGGGATCCCCAATGCTGCCATATGTAGTATTAGCCATGACAGTAATCTATTTAGCCTTTTTCCAAGGAGCGATTGGTCCTATGGTATGGCTCATACTTGCTGAAATCTTCCCTGTTCGTTTACGTGGGATCGGTATGGGAATGGCCGTTTTGTTCTTATGGCTCTGCAACTTTTTAGTAGGATTATTCTTCCCAGTTCTTTTAGACGGAATCGGACTTTCAGCAACATTCTTCTTATTTGCTATATTCGGTATTGCGGGAATCATCTATGTAGTGAAAGCTTTACCAGAAACTAGAGGCCTATCATTAGAACAAATAGAGGCTAACTTTAGAAAGTAAGATAGCAGGACTGGCTGGAGTTGGCTAGGGAAAGTCCATACAAACGCATTTATAAGCGTGTGTATGGACTTTTAATTTGAATTAGATGAAGAGTATGCCTTCATTAAAAGCAAAGGATTTAAAAATGAGAAAGTTGTATTGTCTGTTAATCAGAATTGAAGAGATGATAACCCACAGGGGGATGTATTAACGATTACTGAACAAATATATGTGTTCAACCCAAGAAAAAGCTAAAACGATCAATGAAAAGATGGATCGAATATCCCTAATACACCTATCTAGATTGGTTAGGGGAAAGGGGGACCTAATACATGAAACCTACAATTTATAATGTTGCAGAAAAGGCAGGGGTTTCCATATCTACTGTGTCAAAGGTTATGAATAATCAGCCGGTTAGAAAGGAAACAAAACAAAAGGTTTTAGAAGCAGCCAAGGAACTGAACTATAAGCCGAGTATCCTTGCATCGGCATTAACAGGTAAGCGGACATCTACAATAGGTTTTTTAGCACCAGATATATCTAATCCTTCAATTGCAGAAATGGCACGAGCAGTAGAGGACTTTGCACTTGAGCACGGCTTTAACCTTGTTATTTGTAGTACTGATTTTAAATCAGAGAAAGAAGACAGTTACGTATCATTATTAAGGCAGAAACGTGTGGATGGACTTATCTTGGCAGGGGGTTTCAGAAATAGAGGGATCATTTCTGAGTTAATAAAAGAAGCGGTTCCAGTCATACTCCTTTCTGAATATTATCCAGCATCCAGCGTGTCCTATTAATGCTGTAACTGTTAATAACTTCATAGGAGGGTATGAGATAGCTACCCATTTAATTTCCCTTGGTCATACAAGAATCGCAGTGATTGCGGAAGAGAACTCGAGCAGTCAGGAGCATATTCGTGGATACAGGAAGGTATTACAGGATCATAATATAAGGGCCCGTGAGGACTTAATTGTTATAAGTGATTCAAGTGCAGAACATGCGCGGTGTTTAGCAGGAGGTTTGTTAGGTTCTTTACATCCGCCTACTGCCATTATTACTTGTAATGACGTATTAGCGATAGGCACTCTTCTGGGAGCGCGAGAAAAAAATATGAAAATTCCTGAGAATCTCTCTATTACGGGGTTCGGCAACACTTTGTTATCTAAGAACAGTAACCCTCCTTTAACAACAGTTGAAATCCCGATTCAGAGTATGTGTTCACTAGCTGTAGATTTGCTTGTAGAAGAAATAGAGAAAAGAAGCAAAGGGAAGCAAGCGGTTTTAATGTTACCTAAGTTAATCATTCAAAAGTCAACTGGAGTATGTTTAGTGAATGATCTGAATAAAGAAGATGTATCATAAAACGATTAGTATGTTGTAAAACTGCGAAACTTTAATAGCAAGGAGACAAATGATGAGAGGGAAGTGGTACATTCTATTAATTGGTGCGCTGTTTTTAGTCATTGTAATAGGCTACATAGTCAAGTTCCATGGGGCAGGTGATAAACCTAAAGTAGTCGTTGTTTTACAAGACCAAGATCCACAGTATTGGAATATTGTAAAAGCAGGAGCGGAAAAGGGATTTCGAGATTTTGATATAGATGGTAAAGTTATTGTACCGAGTAACGAATTAAAAAAAGATGTATTAGAGCGTACATTAAAAGGGATACTTAACGAGCATCCGGATGTATTAGTTGTTTCTCCCGATGGATCACCTGCTGTTAGGTCTATTTTAGAGAAATTTATTGAAAATATTAAAGGTGATAAAGGGAGAAGATGTTAAAAGAACTATTGATACAGGCGTAGATATTATTAGCAAAGATAATGCGAAGCTGAAATTAGACTTTCTGAGAGAATTGTTGAACTAAAATGTTATTATCAGAAGTTGTTAATAAAATAATTTATTATATATTATGGAAACGAAGTGTGTTGGATGAGAAAGAAGACAAACGCACCACATGTCCATCAAATTAAAGAAGGAAGATGCCTCCAGAACGAGAAATTGTATGTAAGTTGCTAATTTTTTCGTTTTGAAGGGTATTTTTTTACTATCAGCAGATAACATCATATCTTTTAGTTTAACACAATGGATCAATAACCCAGATAAAGATTTGTTCTCCGGTAATGGTTGCAAGAGTTGAACAATAAACCTCAAAGGACTTGATACTCTCCAAGTTCTTTTTGGTGTAGAAAAAAACCATCAGTGTTCCGACTATTAAACTAAAGCTGAACTATTGGTTCGTAACACGTTAAAAATCATTTAGAGTGAGTGAAGATGGACTCTATAGAAATAGGACGATACAAACCTTCTTCCTTTCAACTATTAAAATTGAAAAAATATCAAGTATTCCTATTTTATTATGTGAACAGTATAATCGAAAATGGGAGATGAGATAAATGAATAAAAAAGACCTTGCTAATATCCGAAAGCAATTTAAATTAGACAATCATCTTATGAAAATTCGAGAAATCCTAAATGTTTATGTAAAGAAAGAATCCGGTGAGATTTACCATCAAGTCAGTCAACCGTTTCAAATGCTAGAACAGGAAGCACAAGAATTATTTTTAGCAAACTTTAAAAAAGTTTTGACAGGTCATCTTGATGCCAAACTTTTTGAATTGAAATTTCAACGCGATGTGGAAGACAGCACACAAACTATTCTCTTCGAAGGATTACGAGCAGAATCAACAGAAGATTGGAAAGAAAATATGCTGAAAATCGTCGGGAAAATGTTTGCGCATACTGTTTATGAATTTGATACAGTGGTGACGTTTATCCGCGGGGAGTATCAAAAGGCGACTAGGAAACGGGATTCAGAATCTGAAGAAGGAGGGGATGATGAGGTTTATTCCAGCGAGTTTGTCCTTTGCAGTCTCAATAAAACCGATCAGCCGAAAAAAGCGTTGCTGTTTGATTATATTGAGAAAGAATTCAAATCGAATAACGCAGTTGATCCCATTATTAATTTGACTTCTCCGTTAACTGGTTTTCTGTTTCCTGCTTTTAATGATAATTCGGCAGATGTGAATCATATTATCTATTGTGGGGGGAAAGTGAATCAACCAGAGGGTTCATTTATAGCAGAAGTTCTCAACTGTGAAGATATTATTACCGCCGTGGAAGAGAAGGACAGCTTCGAACAAATTTTAAAAATAGTAATGGGAGACGAAGTGGATTCTAAGGTCATTTCTAATGTCTATGAGGAAATCGATAAGATGGTACAGGAGAATGAAGAAAATGAAGAAAGTGAATCTCCTATGTTGGATTATCGGGACATCGAACGCATCTTAGAGGTAAGCGGCGTCGAAAATGTGGATACCGCCAAAGTGGAACAAGCCTTCAAAAGTGTGGTAGATGACGAAAAGCGTGAAATCAAAGCAAGCAGTTTAATACCTAAATCGATTAAGATTGAGACGAAGGTGGCAGATGTATCCGTCAGCCCGAAGGACCTGAAAAATGTCCAATATATTACTTACAATGGAAAACGGTGCCTATTAATAGAGATTGATGAAGATGTGGTCGTCGAAGGATTTCGACTGGAAACGAAGACGCTGTAGTGGATTTTGGGGGACAGTTTTCTTGATCCCCTACAATATATTAATGAATTTTAGTTGGTTCTCTACAAGTGGTAGGTGCCAACTATTTTTGTTTTAGGACTGGTTCAGTACAATTCTGATCTTTTGATACAGATGGACTTCGATAGAATGGAACAAGTTTTTGTTAATTTAATAAACAATGCCATTCAAGCTATGGATAAAAATGGTGATATTACGATTCGATTGTTAAAAGTTGAGAATAAAGCGGTTGTTGAGGTTAGTGATATGGGTGTAGGTATAGAAGAGGCAGAGCTGAAAAAAATCTTTAGTCCATTCTATACGACGAAATCTGATGGAACGCTTTTTTCATTAAAATCGAATTGACAGCATAGCAGGAAAATGGGATTTATTAGCATGGCAGTCAGTTCCTTTACAAGCATATTGTAACCGCATTTTGTACATCTATACATTTCCTTCCTTATGTACCGCTTCATCAAAAATGTGTACCGCTTCATCAAAAATGGGAAGCATGGGCAAACTTCATACATAAACATCTTTTTCGTAGCAGCAGTATGAGGGAGGAATTTAGTATGTCCTGTACACCTGGTAGCAATCAGGAGCAGAGTGGGAAGGATTTAAAGTGGTGGCAGTTGTCACTTATTGGGGTAGGCTGTACGATTGGGACCGGTTTTTTCCTAGGTTCGAGCGTAGGGATTAAAATTGGTGGTCCATCCATTATTATTGCATTTATTTTAGCTGGTCTCGGTACGTATATCGTATTTGAGGCGCTTGCAAAAATGACTGTTCAAGATCCGCAAAAAGGTTCTTTCCGGACATATGCAAGAAAAGCCTTTGGTCATTGGGCTGGCTTTAGCAATGGTTGGGTATATTGGTCTTCCGAGCTGTTGATTATGGGGAGTCAGCTCACAGCCCTTGGCATTTTTTCACGGTATTGGTTTCCGAAGATACCTCTTTGGATGTTTGCGGCTGGGTATGGTGTGTTAGGGCTGCTTGTGATTTTTATTGGCATGAAGGCATTTGAGCGCTTGGAGAATATTTTTGCAGTATTGAAGGTAATTGCGATACTTTGCTTTATCGTCATTGCAGTATTAGCTATTTTCGGTATTATTCATGGAGGAGAAGAGTATAAACCAAATGTTCCAAATAATATGACGGAGCTTTTTCCACTCGGGATGAAAGGGCTGTGGTCTTCCTTTATTTATGCGTTCTATGCTTTTGGCGGCATTGAAGTGATGGGTTTAATGTCCATGCAGCTAAAGGAGCAAAAGGATGCGCCGAAGTCTGGGAAAGTAATGCTTCTAATTTTGACGGTTATTTATGTGATATCAATGGGATTGGCATTAACAATGGTGCCGTGGAAGGAATTTAATACAAAAGAAAGCCCATTTGTTATCGCACTGCATGATTACCATTTGCCGTATATTCCGTTTATTTTCAACTCGGTTTTAATTGCGGCCGGTTTTTCAACGATGGTTGCATCGCTTTTTGCGGTGACTAATGTGATGATGAACCTCGCAGAGGACGGGGATGCACCTGCTGTATTTGCGAAGAAGGGGAAGCGCGGGATTTCTTTTCCATCATTGGCACTCACAGCTGGAGGGCTTGTTGCCTCCATTGTTGTTGCACTGTTATTGCCGAAAGAGATTTATGAATATTTGACAACAGCAGCAGGTTTAATGCTTTTGTATACATGGTTTTTGATTCTCCTTTCCTGCAGGCGGTTAGTGGATCAGAGTGGATTGGATAAGGTGAAAAATTTGATTGGCTTGCTGCTCATTTTAATTGCGATTAGCGGTACGCTTTGGAAACCAGAGACGAGACCAGGTTTTTTTGTGAGCCTTTTATTTGTTGTGATCATTGCGTTAGCTACTTTAAAAATGCGTTCGATTTGGAAGAAAAAAGGGGAGAAAGCTTCTCCCGAGTCAAAGCGTATGTAATTTTTTTATTGGAAAAGCAGTGTATATGCTTGAAATCCAAAGTATACTCCAAAGCCGATGAGGGAAAGACCTGATACAATCGAGATAAAGGAAAGAAGAGCAGTTGTTAAAAATCTTCGAAAGCTGCTGGCGATGGCGGCCATCGTTAAATCCCATAGTAAGATACCAATGATCATGGCGCAGCTGTACAGCATAAGTTCATTGGTGCTATAGGAGGCAGCGGTTTTAGCAAGGATAGAGCCGTATATACCGAGCCAAAAGAGAATGGTTAACGGGTTAGACACTGACATAAAAAAGCCGGATATAAATGACTTAAAAACAGATTCATCAGCTTTTTTTTGGCTTTTTGTAAGTTTGCCTGCATTGAGAACACTTTCTATACCCGTATAGGTTAGAACAAAGCAACCGAATAGCCATAGGAACGTTTTCATAAAGGATGTATTTAAAAAATGAGCGACTCCTAGATAAACTAGCATCATATATAAAACATCTGCCAGCAAGGCTCCTACACCAAGAAGCCAGGCATGCAAAAAGCCGCTTTTAATTCCTTTATCTAATTGTGCTGCATTAATGGGACCGATTGGTGCCGACAGCGATAATCCTAAGAGGACATAACTAATTAATACACTCATATACGCAACACCCCCTATGTTCTCATTCGTTCTTGCTTATTTCTATGCTCGTACACATTGTATTCAGCAAGATGCATTTGTACAACCTATAAAAGCATTTTTTGTTCTATGCTGCTATACAATCGATAGCTCATAAAAAAAGAAAGCCGCTATTTGGAGGCTTTCTTTTTTACACTTTAAGAAAATATAAATTTCCAGCTAGAAGCAAACTCGGCGTAGTAGGGAATTTTAGAAAAAAAGTGTAAGTGCAACTACGCCTCTGTCTTTGCCCGAAAGCAGGACTTGCCAATCGACGGGTTTTCTTTACACTGTAGGAAAGTATAAATTTCCAGCGAGAAGTAAATTCGACGTAGTCGGAAGTTTTAGGAATACAGTGTAAGTGCAACTACGCCTCTGTCTTCGCCCAAGGGCAAGGCTCGCCAGTCGGCGAGTTTTCTTTATAATCATGAATAAGATTTTCGATGAAGTGCTCTACTTTCACTGGTTCTTGCAGATCTACCTTGTTTTCATAGGAACGATAAGAGAACAGACTTTGACTAAGCGAGCGGATTTCTATTGCTAAAATTCGTTCTCCATTTACTGCTTTCTTCTCCGCTTGAGATGTAACCTTCGTTTCCATGTAGAGGACCATATTTTTTTCTACATTCAGGCGATAGGTGCGATATGTAATATATAGGAGAGTTTGTTCTGACATAACGGAATTAGGATGTGTCTGGATCATCTCAGCCATATCAGCTACTTTGACTGTATGCATTTTTAATATGTCTTCTAACTTTTCCTTGATTGTTTGTGTCGTTTGTCCGACTGTAGCTCTCAGTTTTGTGTAGAACGAGTGCATGGTGCGTTCCATATAACTCCCCCCCTGCTGTAAGCTTAAGCTCCTCGTTAGTATGCTACGGGAAAGAGAGGAATATCTC
Source organism: Ectobacillus funiculus (assembly GCF_004138295.1). GTDB lineage: Bacteria > Bacillota > Bacilli > Bacillales > Bacillaceae_G > Ectobacillus > Ectobacillus funiculus. Next base: position 230,525 of record NZ_SCFM01000002.1, read on the forward strand.
AGCGATGACTTTTTGTTCCGGAAACTATATATAGAAATAAAAGGATTCATATAAATGCAGCGTTTAATTTTTCTTTGTTTAGGAAAATTAATAAAGAACCGTTATATTAAGAAGAAGGGTGAGATAATTATGAGCAAAAACAGAGCAAGCGATAGCAATGACAGCATCCAGCAGCAAATCAATAAAAAACAGAATGAAAAAGATATGGAGAAAGCGCCTGGCTTTGGAGATAAGAAGTTAGAAGGACCAAATAAACCGTCTGTGTAAAAGATGGTGGAGAGCAATGAGTGTTCGTAAGCACTTATTGCTCTCCTTGAAGTTGACGAAATTGTCTACGCCAAAAACTCCTTTCAGTGAGAAAGGAGTTTTGTTTCAATATAAGTATGTAGCTTCCCGCTCTGCCGTAGCTCTAGTGTTTCAAAACCTGCTCTCGCAGGTGGGTGTCCGCATTTTTGCTTTCAAAGTCCCGGATCGAGCGGGCATGTTGTTGGCAAAAAGTTATTGAACTCCCGTAAAATCATTATAGGTTTGAAACATCAGGGAGCATACGCACATCGCAGGTATGTAAGCCTGTGTATACGGCAATGTATTTTGTTCGTCTTGATATACATAATATACCGCTTTATTTATGAGGTATCAATAGTTAATTATTTCCAAACCCTCCATTATCTCTAACTGATATGGAAGCCGTGCTGTTGAAGTGTAATAGCGATTCGTTCTTCTGATACCTTTGTTTCGTCGAATTGGATTTTAACTTCTCCGTCTTCTACATCAATTAAGGCACGTTCAATACCGTCCATTTCTGTTAGCATTGCTTCTAGTGTTTGAACGGGACCAGCAGAGATTGCTTCTTTCACAAAAAACGTTGTTTCCGCCATTTCTCTCATCCTTTCCGATTTTTTCACACAGGGAATAGTATACCCAGCCATTTCTTGTTTCATTTCGCTATGTACGAGAAGAGCTGAAATGGGATTATAGAGAGTTTTATGATTGTAACGGAATAGATGTAAATATCACGGTTAGGATCGAAAAAGAGCATGGGAAGAGGATGCTCTTACTTTTTTGAGTGAGACAGAAAGTAGGATCCGGTGTTGTGTAAGAGTTGCTGTATGTATACCAGTTAGCGCGCACAGACATATAAGGAACCATTTGCTACTAAATCGAGATGCCACCACCATTGTTCGAGCGGCTTTTGTACGTCCCGCCCTTGTATACACGGAGAGGAGGCTTGATGAAGCAGCAGTGAATCATACACGAACACCTCTTCTTTTTCTGCCTCTGTCAATTTATTATAGGCATGGAAAATACGTGTACGCAGCTGCTGCATAAGCGGGAGAATGTCAGGGCGTACAGACAGAACAAATACAAAATAGCCATACTGCTTCGTCAAAGCACTCATATTCAATACCTCTTTCTTAATACTTGGATAGGAACACTGTAGCAAAGAAAAGGGGATGACACAAAAGCAGAAAAGGGGGGAATATAGGAAGAAAAACGAAGGAGTCAGAAGGTGAATGGCTGAAATGTAGCAGGGGATATTTATGTTTATAGAAGTTAATATTCTTTTTTCTGTTCCACTACATCTGAATTCATCTTCTATAATCGTCTTTCTCCTATTCTGTCTCCAGAGTGAAATCCGGTGTTACTTGAACATCTGTTTCAAGATGCTGTGTGCTTCCAAAGAATGTCCAGCTTTTTGAGGATAAAAACTCATTAAATGCTTGAAGAAACATAGCGTGATCAACAGCACCAGATTCATCATTTGCTATGATCATTCCTCGAAGCTCCACACTAGCTTGGCTTGATTTCATCATGATCCCGCTCCTTTTGGTTGTAGTATGGCTCGTGTAGGAGCTTTTATGTATGAATCTATAATTATTTTTAAAACTTCAATCACCAAAACTAAATTAAGACAATTAAAACAACATGTACATCTATTTATGATGTTTTAATTTCATTTACCGTATTAATATAGAAAAAAGGTATATATCACCTTCAAAAAGTGAATAGATAACTACGTTTTATCCGATTTATACAAGTACTGCTCTGGCCTACCATAGTATACAACACGACTGAAGTCGGGATAGACAGATTCGAAATAAATATAAATAGGAGCAGTAAGCAAGGAAGGGAAATACGTATACAATTGCTTGTCTCCATTGACGATTGCCTTTAAAGCCGTAGCCATTTCTTTTTGAAATATATAAAAACGCTTGCCTGCAGTTTTTTCATCAAATTCTCCACCGCTGATATATACTTTTCCAAATAAAACAAGCTTTTCATGTTTGTTTGTCCATTGGGCGACGAGCTCATCTCTGAGATGTTGATCAATGGCATAGGTATCATAGATATATCCGATACTCAAAAATAGCTTTTCGGTCACATCTGAATGGGTTAATGTATATTTGCGATCTATAACAGGCTCATACAGATTTGCGGGAGGAAGGAATGTCACAAACAATTTTGTTGGATCAAAATTTGACAAGCTAAACAATCCTTTCTGTTCACATTCATTACAATAGTATATGTGAACAGAGGGGGGATGTGATGAGATGTAAGAGTTCAATGAACTACAACATTTAGTATCAGTATGGGATGATTTTCAAAAAGTACCAATATTAAATATTTGAATAGTCAGAAGATTTTGAGTAAACTATAAAAAAGACAAGGAGTTGATTTCATATGAAACAGTTTTATCTCAATGCACCACAGCAGCTTGAACCATACGCTATCGATTCTTTACTTGCTGAATTGCTGTTAGAACAAGCAATTCGTAATTTTAGAAAAGAGCAGATTCATAAAGAAATCGACCAGTCATTACGAAATAGAGATAAAGAAGCATTTATGCGCTTAACTGAGGAATTGAAACATATATATTAATATAGAAGAAACAACTAGGCATGAAACAAGCTGGCAACATGAGGGGATAAGAGGCATAGGTGTTGTTTACGGTTTTAGCGGCGTTGGTCTAATATTTGAGCATAAAGATGACGTGTATAGCTGCTCTATCTTTGAAGGCTCCAGCTATTCCTTTGCCAATCGATTAATTGAAGTAAACCCTTTTCCCTCGTGTAGGGGTGAGGGTTTTTTTGGTACATAAAATTTTCGAACTTAAGCAAGCTATTATATGTAGGAGGTGTTTAGAATGGAGCCGAATCAGCCTGGAAATAAGGAAATGCCGGACTTTAAAGAATTAGAGGACCGCGTGATTGCGGAGCCTGCACATTCTCCATCTCTTGTCATCCAGACAAAGCTAGATCCGAAAAATGTGAAGGAAGATAACCCTTATTATCGGAATGAAGAGAAAACGGATGATAGGAAGTTTCAGGAGTATTTTGAAGGAAAATGACGGTGTGAATCCGTCGTTTTTTTTCTGTCTGTTTATCGTCCATTTTAGAAAAGGGTTTGTTTTATTTTTGAAAAAAATGGGACAAAATATGGATGCTATAAAGACAATAGTTATTTCCAGAGAAAGAGGAAGCATATGCCCCATTGGATAGAAACGATTTTACGTACAATTGCTATTTTTATATTACTAATGGTGATAACCAATTTACAAGGAAAACAACTAAGCGCTCATACATTATACTACAACCTTGCGCTATGGATAACACTTGGCTCGATTGCGGGAAATGCTGCGTTTAATACAAATTTAGCTTTTTTCCCGATGGTTATCTCTGTGATGACAATTTGTTTGCTGGCTTATGTATTTTCTTTTGTTTCGCTTAAGAATAGAAGGCTTAGAAAATGGATATCTGGTTATCCGACTATGATTATTGAAAAGGGATTGCTTTTAGATGAGAATATGAAAAAAACGAAATATTCTTTAGATGATTTAAATGAGGGATTGCGACAAAAGGATATATTTAATATTGAAGAGGTGGAATATGCTTTATTGGAAAGCAATGGTGCGCTCTCTGTCTTAAAAAAAGAGCAGTATCGCCCCCTAACAAAGCAGGATTTATCTCTTCATACCTCTCAAGGGGCAGATATGCCTATTGAATTCATAATGGATGGAGAAATTATACACAAAAATTTAAATTATCCATATACAATGGATTGGCTATTAGCAGAACTTAAAAAAAGAAACACAACTGTTGAAGATACTTACTATGTCGTAAAGGGCACGAACGGCAAGCTGTACATAGATTTATACAAGGACGGTACGGCTTCATTCGGCAATAGTGAGTAAGAGTACATATCATTGGGGGAGAAGCTATGGATTTTCCTATTGTTCATACAAATTTTTGGGATGCTGTACTTGCCGTGCCTGTTGTACTTGTACTGACGCAGATTGCAAAAGTAGTCTGTCCGATTCCGCGTCATTATGTTCCGATGCTCGCAGTTTTATTAGGATTAATAATTTCTATTTTTTATAGCCATCGCGGAAATCTTTGGGCAGGCGTTTTCATGGGGTATTTTTATGGTTATGCCGCAATCGGGAATTATTCATCTTTACGAACTGCTGTTAGACATTTACGGAATGATAAAGAAAACTAGCCGTTAGGCGAAGACAGAGGTGTTGTTACATTTACACTTTGTTCCTAAAACTTCCTGCTATATCAAATTCGTTTCTAGCTGAAAATTTCTATCTTCTTAAAGTGTGAAAAAACAAGATATCTCTTTTAGGACAACAATTATTCAACCGCGCAGCGGCTATTTGCACGGTTGAATAAGATAACAATGTTTTAAATTGTATATACAGACTTAAAGACCTACACATGCACATATCGATGAAATGACTTTAGGATATCCATGGTGATACGTTGGGAACTATCTTTTTTATATAAATTAGCTAAAGCAGTTCGCATCTGTTTCAACCGATTTGTTTGTTGTAGCAAGAGTAATGTTTCTTTTACAACGGCTCCTTTATCACGCAGAACAATAGAAGCCCCTCTTCCATTGAAGAAAGATGAATTTTCCTGTTCCTGTCCGGGCACTGGCTTGTACAATACGGTTGGCAATTTTTTGGCGATCGCTTCAGATAATGTAATGCCGCCTGGTTTCGTAATCATTACGTCAGCTAATTCGTATAGCTCGTGAATATGTTCTACATATTGGAAAAGCCTTAGTCTATCCCCATATATCGGTACTAGACTGGTTAGCTGCTGATAGAGACGCTTGTTTCGTCCGCAAACAACGAGTAATTGAACTGTAGAATCTTGAAGCAGCCGCTCTGTAATCCACCTTATATGCTTGACTACCCCTTGTGCACCTGCTACAACAAGTACCTTTTTGTATGCTGCTTGTAATCCATATTTATCAAGCATATAGTTAAGGTTGCGGGCAGTCTCAAATTCCTTGCGAATTGGAATGCCGCTGACATATACTTTCTCTGGTGAAATGCCATTTACAACAAGTTTCTCTTTCACTTCGTCTGTAGCAACATAATAGCGGTCGATTTCTTCGTGAATCCATGTGCGATGGAGACAATAATCGGTCACAATTGTATAAAGCTGAAATGGGTATTTTTTTTTCTTGCGTAGCTCGGGAACTGTACCAACAGGAAAAGTTGTAATGACAATATCGGGCTGCTTTGCGTTTAAAATGTCCTCTAGCTGTTTCTCTCCGAGCCGTACATACCATTTCGTGGCTTTTGTTCCATACCTTTGGTCCATGAAATAAAAAAATTGCTTATAAAGCGAAGGGGCTATTGTGAATGCTTGTTTATATAAAAATTTAGCTACTTCGTTCCAATATGGATACGCATGTGCATATAAGTCGTAAATCTGAACAGTGCCAATACCGAATTTCTCAAATGTATGCTTGATTACATTTGAGACCTGGTTATGGCCGTTCCCAAAACTTGCGGTAATAACTAATATTTTAGGTTCCTTCATCCCAAATTTGTATCCTTTCTGAAATTCATATTTCAAATGTTTAGGCTCAGTCGAAGCAATGTTCTTCAATGTGATTCGAAGTATATAATAAAAACCTTTATGAATGATGAAAATAATATGAGAATTTTTTCATATATCGGGGGATAGGAGCTGTTTCAACGATTAGAAGATGAGAAATTTTTCATGGTTTTTTCATTTCGATTCAACTTGCTGCACGTACAATAAAGCTAAAAGGAATTTGTGTAAAAAGATGTTTCGTCTCTTATTTTGGACAAGATGTCTTTTTTGAGAGCTGTACCTTTTTGTTATAATAAAGAATGCTATTACTTTTGTTAGATAGGGAGCAAAAATGGAACATATTTTGATTATTGAAGATGAAGAAAGATTAGCCGAATTTTTGGAACTCGAATTAAGATATGAAGGGTATGAGGTGCAGATTGCACATGATGGGCGTAAAGGCTTAGATATAGCAATTCAGCAGGATTACGACATTATCTTGCTAGACTTGATGCTGCCTGGATTAAATGGAATCGAAGTCTGTCGGCGTTTGCGGACCGTGAAGGATACACCTGTTATTATGCTGACTGCCCGCGATAGTGTGATGGATCGTGTAACAGGTTTAGATAGCGGTGCGGATGATTACTTACCAAAACCATTTGCCATTGAAGAGCTGCTAGCCCGTATGCGTGTTATTTTACGAAGAGAACAAAGACGCAATGATAGGAAAAAGCTTGTTCTCACTTTTAAAAATCTGGAATTAGATGTGGAGTCCCGTGTCTTGAAGCAGGATGAACAAATGATTGAGCTCACTAATAAAGAATTTGAACTGCTTGCTATGTTTATGAAAAATGTGAATCGGGTACTAACAAGAGATGTCTTATTAGAACAAATATGGGGATATGATTGTGCTGTTGAAACAAATGTGGTGGATGTATATGTTCGCTACTTACGTAATAAACTTAGCGATTCCGACAAAGAGACATATATTCAGACAGTCCGTGGCGTAGGGTATGTGATGAGATGATAAGGATACAAAAGGCTCTGCGGAATTTACCGATTAGATGGAAGCTGACTTTATGGTCGACTTTTCTAATTTTTATTTTGTTTGCGAGTTCTAATTTGCTGCAATATGTTGTGATTAACCGTTGGACAATGGGTTACGAAAAGCAGCAGCTAGATTTGTACATGACAGAGGTACGCACTTACCTAACAGATCCGAAAACCGCATTTTCCGTGAACAACGTAGTTGATAGTCAAGAGTTTCTAGCTAGTGTAAATGTAAAGCATCAGCTCATTCGCATTTTGGACGCGCACGGTCGTGTTTTGGCTTCAGTTTCTCGCGATATCCCAGAGAATTGGATGAAGCCAAAGTCTGTCTCTTCCGTCGAGTATGTAACAAAGCGGCACTGGGAGAACCAAATATTGATTGCGCGTGCTCCCGTAGCCACGCAATCTTTTACAGGAACCATTGAAATCATTCGTAATACAGAAATCTTCGATAAATTTATTGACACTGTTTTTTTAGTAATGCTTGTTGCCGGTGTTGGTGGATTGATTCTTAGCTTCTTAGGCGGTACGATTATCGCAAAGCAATTGCTTACGAAGGTGCAGATTATTACCGATACGATGCATCGAATTCGTCAAAACGGCCTCATGGAACGCGTGCCGATTTCAAAAAATAATGATGAACTAGCTAAGCTCGGGATATTATTTAATGAACTGATGGATGATATGGAGCAATCTTTTATGCAGCAGAAGCAATTTGTAGAAGATGCATCACATGAACTTCGAACGCCGCTAGCCATTATTCAAGGGCATTTATCTATGTTGAACCGCTGGGGGAAAAATGACTCTATCGTACTAGAGAAATCTCTTCAGGCTAGCTTAAAGGAAGTAGAGCGGCTCAACGGATTAGTAGCCGAATTGTTGGAGCTATCTCGTGCTGAATCAGATCAAACGAAAGTAGCTATTGAGCCAGCCAGCGTAGATGAAACTATAGAACGCGCGGCAAAGAATTTTCAAGTATTGCATCCAACCGTATCTTTTTCTAAGCAGCTGAAAGCCGAGGGTACAACTATCCACATGTCTGCCAGACATCTGGAACAGGTTATTGTTATTTTATTAGATAATGCAGTCAAATACTCGAGAGCAGGGCAGCAACTGGTTAGAATTGAAAGTCTTTTAAAAGAAGGAAATGTTCACATTCGCGTATCAGATAAAGGAATCGGTATTCCTGCAGCAGATTTGCCCTTTGTATTGAATCGATTTTATCGAGTGGATAAAGCAAGAACGAGGAAGCAGGGAGGAAACGGTCTCGGCTTAGCGATTGCGAAAAGACTGGTGAATAAGTATGGAGGGCATATAGCACTCGATAGCGTAGAAGGAGAAGGAACGACGGTGTCGTTATCGTTCCCTATTTTGTAAAGCATCGAGGAGTGAGCGCTTGTTTGATGTGTTTTGTAAAAGAAGATGGTATTTGACTTGCACTTTAAGAAAGTATAAATTTCTAGCTAGAAGACAATTGAGAAAAAGATAAGAAAGCTCTCATTTGTTATATTATGAATTACAGCAGCATCTGCATATTGCATAGAGAGAGTTCAAAAAAAGGATAGATGCAGCATCCTGCGCTGCATCTATCCTTTTTTTGATTATTGCTTTATATCATTCAGTTTTATGCTGCTAATCTAAACGCTAGTGGATTAATGTAAAAATAACATGGGATCCACTGCATTAGATTTGTCGATGTTCCAGTCACCTTCATGAATTTCAAAGTGTAAATGCTGTCCTTGTGACGCTCCGGTGTTCCCCATAACACCAATTTGCTGTCCTTGCTGTACAACTTGTCCTTGTTCAACAGAGCGGCTGCGCATGTGAGCATAAACGGTCGTATATGTTTTTCCATCCTTTTGATGAGAAATAAAGACTACATTTCCATAGCTGTTTGAATAGTACGAGCGGATCACTGTTCCTGCTGCTGCGGCTACGATAGGAACTGCTCCAGAAGAAGCGATATCAACTCCTTTATGATTTTCATTTCCTCTCATGCCGAAGCCAGATGTAAATGCACCAGCTGCTGGCTTGATAAAGGTCGTCGAATCTGTTAGGAGCGGTTCTTGATTTGTCATTTCTGTCGGTGTTTCATTTAGTTTTTGCTCTAAAGCTGCTATGGCAGCAGTTTTCTCTGCTTGGTTTTTTTCTAATTCTTGCTGTTTTTCTTTGATGGAGGCCGCATATGTCTGCAATGCAGCTTCCTTAGCTTCTAAGCTGTTTTTTTCTTGTTCCAATTGTTTCTGATCTAATTGCTGTTCATTGAGCATGTTTTCATCAGATTGGAAAATTAGGCTAAGTGAATATATGCTATCTAGTAAATCAGTCATACTGTTTGTTTGTACTAATGCATCTGTTACAAGTTGTTCTTGTGGTTGAGATTGTAGTGCTAGCAATCTTTCTTTTAGTATTTCTTTTCTTTGCTGGGTTTTTATTTCGAGTGTTTCAATTGACTGCTTTTTTAAAATAATTGATTCTGCGGTCTCTTGAGTTTGCTGCTCTGTAGCCGCTAACTCTGCTTGTGTGTTTGTAATCTCCTGATCGAGTTGCTGTAACTGTTGTTTTAGTTGTTCCAGCTGCTGTTGTTCAGGTGCATCTGTGTGCTCATTTGATATATGTTGAAGAAAGGGGTCTCCGTCTTCTGTTGCTGTTTCGGCATATGCGGGAAGCGCAGCAGACCCCATTATCATGCTTATCAATAATACCATTCGTATTGCTTTTGTTCTCCTCATTTTGATAATCCTCCCCTGTATTCTCCACATAAATTTATAGCATGGCTGGGAAGGAACTCAGTCGATTGTAATAAAAATGTAAATGATCTTTAAAAAAGAAAAGGTATTTTGTCGTTATGTTTACAAATTTGTTGCAAGTTGAGGAATATAGAAATAATACTTGTCAAGTAAATTTCACCTTCCTAAAGTGCAATGAGAAAAAGGCTGTCCTCTATTTGTGTAGAAGGCAGCCGTTCTGTGAAATGCTCTTGTCTTAAGAAATGACTGAGAACGCTGCGGCGTTTATTTCAACAGTTGCTGCAATAGATCGAGATTTTCTTTAGATCCCGTTACTAATAATATATCTTTATGGTGTAATTTTGTATCCCCACGAGGAACGAGCGAATTCTTTCCTCGCATGATTTGCAGAATAAGTACATCTTCTACTAGTGGTAAATTTCGAATAGCAATTCCATCGTACTTATGTTTTGTTAATCGAATTTCCCGAATTGTATCATGGGATTTTTCGATGAGTCGCAGCAAGCTTGGGTTGTCAATTAACGCCTTGAGCAGAAACCGTGTAGAATTTAAAGTAGAAAATACATTAATGTGCTCATAGGTTGCTCTGCTTTGTAATGCTGGATCTTCTATTTTTGTAATAATATGCTCTAAGCCAAGATATTTGGCATGTAGTGCGAGTTCCAAATTTTGAGGATCTTCATCTGTCGCAAAAACAAGGTAGTCAGATGTAAACACCCCAGCCTGTGTTAGAGTAGAGATCGAAAAATCTTTTACAGAAAGTAATGGCAAAGCTGCCTCTTCTTCATTTTCTTTGAACATATGCTTGAAGTGCATAGTATTGTATAATGTAACATCGTATCTTTCATGGAGTAAGTCCAGTGATAGAGGAAGAGTAACACGATTCACCCCTACAATTGCTACTTTTTTACGATCAACCTCAACCTTTGGGAATACTTTCTTAAATAAAATCGGTCCGATAATACATGTGATGATGGCACTTAAAACGAACGCAGCAGAAAGGCTGGCCTCAATGATTCCAAGCCTTTCGCCAATTTGAGCAGCGGCAATGACAAGAGATAGGGTAGAGGTCAGCAGAATAGATGAACCAATTACGATATTCCACGAATACCACCTCCGCAGTATCAGTGATGGTACGAGCTTGGAAAGGAATAGTGCAGCTAGTAAAAGCGGGATAATTAGAATACTGGATGGATTTTTAACAATTGACCATAGCTCTAGGTTTATGCCAACCATCACAAAAAAAATAGGGATAAACAGGCCATAACCGATCGATTCGAGCTTTTCAGTAATTTCGGGATTGGGAGATAGAAGTGAAACAAGTACACCGGCCAAAAAAGCTCCTAAAATATTTTCAGCGCCTATGCGCTCTGACAGCCCAACGAGAATGAGAATGAGCGCAAACACAGCTCGTGTATCAATTTGTATGCTGCCTCTTCGAAGATGTTCCATGAAGTGCAGCTTCCGGAGCCAACGTGCTATTACATATAGAATAACTCCAGCGGCAAATAATAAAAGTAAAAGCCACATATTTTGTCCATCAGTTGAGTGCAGACCAACAAACACAGCAAGTAAAATCATAGTAACAAGGTCTGCAATAACGGCAGTTAATAAAATAGTCTGGCCGATGCTTGTTTTACTAACGTTGCCATCCTTTAAAACTGGTACAACTACTCCTAATGAAACAGTGGATATAATAAGTGTCATAAAAAAGGAGTTAGAAACAAATCCAAACTGTACGAATGTGAGCGATAAAAGGTAAGACAACCCGAATATCAATAGAAAGACAAAGCTGGCAGTACGAAAAGCATGTGGTTCTTTTGCGGACTTTGTATTTTGGCGAAATAAGGAAAAATCGATTTCTAAGCCGCTTAAGAACATGAGAAAGATAAATCCAAGTGAAGAAAGAACCTCAAGCCACATTTCTGTCTGAACAATATTTAAACCGCTTTTCCCAACGATAATTCCTGCCAATATCTCAGCGACGACAACAGGAAAGCTCCCCAGCCGAAAACGCTGCAGCAGGACTGGAATTAAAAAAGCAAGTGCAACTACAATCGTAAGTGATAATAATGAAGATTGATGCTCCACGGCTGCCCCCTCCTCATATCGGATCAAAAATCATTAAAGATTAAGAAGTCGTTAGCTGGACACTAGTAACAGTTTTTGTATCGTTAATAAGATAGAATATGAGCCCCTTTTTGAATACATATATATTCAAGTATCGACAAAAGCATTCGAACTCCCTCATTAAGATTATTGCCAAGCGATCATTGTTAAGAACCAATAGTCCAAGGTTTTAATAAGTATGACCAAAATTCAATGTGAAAGGAAATGTAGTTAACCGATAGGTCGTAGGTTCGAATCCCTTTTTCTCTGCCATACATATTTGTAAAACTTGTACGTGAAGAATATATAAGAAACTTTCAAAAAATATAAAATAATTAAGAGAGAAACCGTTGACAAGACGTAAATGGAAGAATATAATTCAAATTGAAAACGATTCCGGAATGATAGAGTGTTCGGGTATTTATTTTTTAGCTAAAAAAGGAACCGGTTCCTTTTTTGTGAATGGACAAAAAGCTTTTCTGTATAAGAAAGCGTTATCAGTTTAATCAAAATTACTTATATATAGGGGGAATTAAGATGTTTAAGAATTTATTTAAGAGTAAGAAGGTCGAAAAGGACACTGCTATTTTAGCGCCATTAGAAGGTGCACTGCTTCCGATAGATGCAGTTCCAGATCCTGTATTTTCTCAAAAAATGATGGGAGATGGCTTTGCGGTAAATCCAACAAACGGAACAGTTGTATCACCTATAGATGGAGAAGTGGTTAGTGTATTTCCTACGAAGCACGCGGTAAGCCTGCAGGATGTTAATGGGAGGGAAGTCCTAATTCATGTGGGACTGGAAACTGTTACCCTAAAAGGTGAAGGATTTACTGTGTTTGTAAAGGATGGACAAGCTGTTAAAAAAGGACAGAAGTTATTGGAAGTTGACTTTGCATCGATAAAAGATAAAGTGCCTTCTATCATTACACCAGTAGTGTTTACAAATTTGAAAGAAAATGAAAAGGTAGTTATAGAGGGACAAGAAATAAAAGTTATCTAATATACGCTAATGATTGGGAGAGCAATCAAGAAAAAGGAGATGGAACGAATGATGCCATCTCCTTTTTCCTTAGTCTCCGATGAGTTGAAACAGTGCATGGTGCAAACATAGCTTCCAAAGAAGAAGGGATGTTTTTATCATCAGGCCGATGCCTTTTGCACTCCTTTGACTTCCCTTTTGCACTCCTTTAACTCCCCATTTGTTTTTGAAAATCAAATGTTGAATTCCTTTTTGTAGAGGTTACGTAGTTGCTGCTAGCAGCTCCCATCCCAAAAATAAAGAGAAGAATGGCTGCAGCAACCAAGATAAGTAAAGGAATAGTCCAATTGTGAGTCAGGTCATGTACAAATCCAAAAAGAATCGGCCCGGCTGCTGCTAGTAAGTAACCAACAGATTGAGCCATGCCTGATAATTCAGCTGCTTCATGTGCGTTACGAGTACGCAAGGTAAAAAACATAGTAGCTAAGCCAAAGCCTGACCCGGTGCCAATGCCAAGCAGTATAACATATAAGGGCACGAAGGCAGTTGCCCCACTAAGAAGTCCAATGTAGCCGAGAAGCAAGACAGCTACAATGAAACCAACAAGGCCGCGTTGATTTGAACTGCGGCTTGCTATGATCGGCACAATAAAGGTAGGCGGAAGGCTTGCAAGCTGCGCTAAAGACAGGAGCCATCCTGCTGCGGATTGGCTAACTCCCTGTTGGTGAAGAATAGCAGGAAGCCAAGTAACAACAGAATAGAAGACAACAGACTGTAATCCCATGAACATAGTTACGTTCCATGCTAGTTTGGAATGCCATAAAGATTCTTTTGTATGAACGGAACTGCTGCGGGGCTTATGGGTTCGCAATTGCGGGATCCAGACCGCAATGGATATGAGAGACAGCAGTATCCAACAAGCAAGAGAAATACGCCAACCAAAACCTAACCCTTGAGTAAGAGGAATGCTGATTCCGGATGCGATCGCTGCCCACATATTCATGGAAGCTGAGTATACACCTGTCATAAGTCCAACCTTATACGGAAATTCCTGTTTGATTAAACTTGGTAAAAGTACATTACATATAGCGATTGCAATACCAATCAAAGCTGTACCGATAAACAATGTACCCGTCACTGGTACAGAACGGAGGATAATCCCTACTGCGAGCAAAAGCAAGGCACCAAATAGTGTATACCCCATCCCTATATTGCGGGCAAGTTTAGGCGCAAGCGGTGAAAAAAAAGCAAATGCAAGCAACGGCAAAGTTGTCAGCATTCCTGCTAATGTATTGGACATCCCTGTATCCGACTGAATGAATTCCAAGATAGGTCCTACACCTGTAAGAGGAGATCTCAGATTAGCGGCAGCACAGATAATTCCTATAATAAGTATCCAGGTTTTTAAACGGGAAGAAGAGTGTGCTTTAGCCACAGTATGTTTTGAATGCATATGATTACTCTCCTTGACTTTCATGTTGTAGAGTAACATGAGATGTTTGAATAGCTGCTTTTAATGGCTTAGGCTTAGAAGTTACAAGAGTGATACTGGCAACAATCAAAATAAGCCCTATGAGCAGGGAAATGGTGAATGCTTCATTAAAAAAGATGATACTTGCTAATAAGGAAATGAATGGAATGAAAAATGTGTACGATGCTACTTTACTTGCATCTCCTGAGTTGACGAGTTTGAAAAAAACTAACCAACCTGCCGCAATGACGAAGACCGAAATAAAAAGTAAATCCCAAATAAATGCCGCGTCCCAAATAATATTGGACCAGCTCTCAAATTTGGAGCCAACTCCTATCATGAAAAGGCCGCCGATGATAAGCTGAAGCGTAGTGAGCCAGATGGAATCTACAGCATGGCCTGCTTTTTTCACAAATACCGTTCCAATGGCCCAACTAAAAGCACAGCCTAGAGCGAGAACAATGCCTAGAACTGAGATATGACCAGATAATCCCTTGGCACCTACAGTTGCGACACCAGCAAATCCAAGGAATAAACCAAAAATTTTTAATCCGAACATGGATTCCCCAAGCCATGCCCAAGAAAAAATTCCGAGCAGCACAGGCTGGAGGAATACAATAATTGAAAACAGTCCAGCAGGCAGATAGCCTAATCCTACAGTTTGAAGCCCGTAAAATAAAATGATATTAAATGCAGAAGAAACCAGATATATATGCCATCTTTCTTTTAAACGCATCTGTTTATACCTTGGTATTGCAACAATTAATAATAGAAGTCCCCCTATTAATGTTCGTATACCTGCGAATAGCAGGGGCGGTGTATAGGAGAGAGCGAACTTGGATAAAGGCCAATTTACTCCCCAAACCAAAACTAAAAACACGATAAGCAAAGCGGTTCGTGTTCGGGAAAGCTGTTCCATCAGATATCACTCCTTGTTATATCTTGCTGCACTATGATAAGCTATTTGTTAGGATAAATAAAATGAATGTTTTTTATAAGGAGCATAAGTATTTAGTTATGACCATTACGCAGCTTCAAGTATTTGTAAAAACGGTTGAGGTGGGGAGCTTTACAAAAGCAGGACAAGCACTTAATATGACACAACCAGCTGTTAGTCATGCAATACTCAGCATTGAATCTGAGTTAGGCGTCACACTTTTTATTCGTGATCGCCGTAAGGGATTAATTCTTACTGATGTAGGAAAACGTATCATTGTTCACATTCGGGAGATTTTAATAGGGATCGAAAAGATTGAACAAGAGGTAGCTGTTGAAAAAGGTCTCGAAGTAGGAACAATCCGCATCGGCAGTTTTCCGAGCGCCTCTGCTCATTTTCTGCCAAAAATCATCCGTGTCTTTCGGGAGAAATATCCTAAATTAGAGCTTGTTTTGCATGAAGGTACACTTGAGGAAGTGAATGAATGGTTATTGACCCGGGTGATAGATGTCGGGATTATCATCCTTCCAAGCGAAGAAATGGATACTCTTTCACTCGCTAAGGATAAGATGGTTGTTGTCCTGCGAGATGATCATCCGTTGTATATAAAGCCATCCATTAGTATAAAGGATTTAGAAAATGAGCCATTAATTGTATTTAAAGGGGGATATGAATCTCCAATTATCGATATGTTTCATCAGGCTAAAGCAAGGCTTCGAAAGGAATTTACTGTCTCGAATGTAAGCACAGCACTAAACATGGTACAAGAAGGATTAGGGCTGACGATCTTAGCTGAAATGTCGTTCTCAACTCTTCCGCCCAATGTTAAGGTCAGGAATCTAAATCCGCAGGTTTGGAGGGAAATTGCTTTGGCGGTTCCTTCATTAAAGGAAACTTCGTTTGCTGTACAGGTATTTATTCAAATGGTACGCGAAGTATTTCATTGAAAAAAGTTCACGGATAACGTGAACTTTTTTCAATGTCGGAAATTTTTAGGAGAAGAAACAGATTACTTGCAGGCTGGTGTTAGTGATCTTAAAGAAGTTTGTTGAAAATAGCATGCTCTCATAATAGGTGGGATGATAAAAAGTTTATAATTTTTTATCATTTTTAAAAATTAACTATTGAAAAAGCGTTTTCATAGACTTATAATCTAACTAAACCGTTTTACTAAATCGGTTTATCAAAAGGAAGGAGGGTGTAACTTGAAACAAGTTATAGTTCCATTAAATGCTTACAAAGCAGAAAGAATGACAGAGCTAGAACAGGAGGAGCTGATTTCCGCTATTGCGAAAGCAGGTGCAGATGGAGTAGAAATTCGTCGTGAGCTATTGCCGCTCGAGACACTTTCTTTTTCTAAGTTAGGACGGCATATTCGCTTCCAAAACTTATTTTCCATCTATTCTGCACCAATTGAATTGTGGAAGGAGGCTGGACAGTTTAATCATCACCTTGTAACGCTGGCATTGCATGAAGCAAAGGAACTCGGTGCAAATATGATTAAATTTCCACTGGGGCATTTTCAAAGTGGAATCTCTTGTCTGCAGGAGTTAAGCGAGGCATGGGAAGAAGAATATGCTGCATGCGTGCTGCTTGTGGAAAATGACCAGACAGAGCATGGCGGGAATATGAAACGCTTGAAAGCCTTTTTTGAAAACGCTGCTGCTTCTCATGTACCTGTAAAAATGACATTTGATGTTGGAAATTGGGCGTACACAGGGGAAGACGTATACGAAGCATTAGAACAATTACGTCCTTACACAGTGTATGTGCATTTGAAGCACGTGGAGAAAAAGGACGGATCATTCATAACGTTGCCTTTGCCATTTGATATGGATGCAGCGTGGAGAACAGTCTTAGCTCAGTTTCCTAACAACGTTTTGACAGCGTTGGAATTTCCGCTTGCATCTGGGGAGATGACGAAGTGCTATGTAAATACGATAAAAGAACAAGAGAGTAAGGTGAAGCAATATGACAAAGCTTGATGTAGTAACATTTGGCGAAGCAATGACAATGTTTATTGCTAATGAAGTAGGGTCATTGCATAATGTGCAGCAGTATACTAGGTCACTGGCTGGAGCTGAGACGAATACAGCAATTGGATTTTCCAGATTAGGGCTGCAAGCTGGCTGGGTTAGTAAGGTAGGGGATGACGCTTTTGGAAAATACATCGCGCAAGCTTTGCAGAAGGAATGTGTTAATATTGAACAAGTTTTAGTTGATTCCCGCTTCCCAACCGGTTTTCAGCTAAAATCAAAGGTAACAGCGGGAGACCCGGAGGTACAGTATTTTAGAAAGGGCTCCGCAGCGAGTTACTTAAGCGTTGATGATTTTAATGAAGAGTATTTCTTGTCAGCAAGACATTTGCATATGTCAGGTATTCCGTTAGCGATTTCGGTCCACACGAGGGAATTTGCCAATCATGCACTTCGTTTTATGAAGAAGGCAGGAAAAACGGTTTCCTTTGATCCGAATTTGCGACCGTCTTTATGGAATTCAAAAGAAGAGATGATTCAGGTTACGAACGAAATTGCTTTCCAAAGCGATTATGTGCTTCCAGGCATTGCGGAGGGAAGGATTTTAACAGGACATGAGAGGCCAGAAGATATTGCGGCATTTTATTTGGAGCAGGGGGTAAAGCTGGTCGTGATTAAGCTTGGTGAGAAGGGAGCATTTTATCAAACAGCGCAGAAAAAAGGTATGGTAGCTGGTTATAAAGTAGAGCATGTTATTGATACAGTCGGTGCCGGTGATGGCTTTGCTGTAGGAGTTGTTAGCGCTTTATTGGAAGGGTTTTCGGCAGAGGAATCTGTTGTGCGCGGGAACGCGATTGGCGCACTTGCAGTTCAGTCGGCGGGGGACAGTGACGGTTATCCGAATCGGGAGAGATTAGAGGGATTTATAAACCAAATTTTAACAGGGGTGAGATAATATGCAAAATACAATTGCAAAATCACGTTGGTATCGTTTGATTCCAGTCGTTTTTATCACATACAGCTTAGCTTATCTAGACCGTGCAAATTACGGCTTTGGAGCTGCGGCTGGTTTGGCGAAGGATTTGCATATTACGGCTTCTATGTCCTCGCTCCTTGGATCGTTATTTTTCTTAGGTTACTTCTTTTTCCAAATTCCCGGCGCTCATTATGCAGAAAATAAAAGCGCAAAAAAGCTGGTTTTCTGGTCTTTACTTCTTTGGGGTGGTTTGGCTACTGCAACTGGCATGATCAGTGACGTGAAATGGCTTATGGTTATCCGTTTTGCATTAGGTGTTGTGGAAAGTGCTGTTATGCCTTCAATGCTTGTATTCCTAAGCCATTGGTTTACGAAAGCAGAGCGATCTCGCGCAAATACATTTTTAATTTTGGGAAATCCGGTAACAGTATTATGGATGTCTATTGTATCAGGCTATTTAGTTGAGTCTGTAGGATGGAGATGGATGTTTATCCTTGAGGGACTGCCAGCTGTACTTTGGGCATTCATTTGGTGGAAAGTTGTAAATGATAAGCCGAAGGAAGCGAAATGGTTAACAGATAGAGAAAAACAACAGCTGCAGGAGCAAATGGAGCAAGAACAACAAGGCTTAAAACCTGTAAAAAACTATATGGAAGCATTTAAGTCAAAAACAGTTATTTTGCTCAGTTTGCAATATGCGTTATGGAGCATCGGTGTATATGGATTCGTGATGTGGCTGCCTTCTATTATTAAAGCAGCGCCTGATATGGATATTGTGAAAACCGGCTGGCTCTCATCAGTACCGTACCTATTAGCAGTTATTTTAATGTTAGTAAGCTCTCATTTTTCTGATAAAACATTAAATCGTTCCGGTTTTGTTTGGACATTCCTTTTCATTGGTGCTTTGGCATTTTCGGCATCGTATCTTGTTGGAACAAGTAACTTCTGGCTGTCTTTCATTCTTCTTGTTATTGCAGGCGGAGCTATGTATGCGCCATACGGACCATTCTTTGCGATTATTCCAGAGATTCTGCCGCGTAATGTAGCAGGTGGAGCGATGGCTTTAATTAATAGTATGGGAGCTTTAGGATCGTTTGCAGGATCATATATTGTAGGATATTTAAATGGAGCAACAGGCGGATTTGGTGCCTCTTATATGTTTATGGCAGCTTCCTTATTCCTTTCATCCCTCTTAACCATTATTGCAGTAAAAGGATCTGGTGCAGCAAAAGCGAAAAAAACAACAGAAAAAAGTGCTTGATGAACCGGCATTCACCAAGCACCAAAATAAATAAAACATTACCTAACTAGTATTATACTACAAAGTATTGACTATGGCATAGAAGTATCTTCACATCTTTGAGCATCTATGGCAGATGTTCAAAGATGTGTCTAGTCTATATGATTGCTCTACACCCAAGTAACACCGCAAGTAAATAGAAATTTAGCTAAGGGGGAGAATCGATGCCTATCCATGAAATAAAGAAGCGGAAAATTGTTGCGGTAATTCGGAACACGACAATCGATACGATTATTCCCATTGCACAGGCATTACGCTTAGGAGGGGTAACGGCGCTTGAAATTACAATGGAAACACCAAACGCGCCACAAATCATTCAAAGGCTTCGGGCGGAGTGTGAGTCTGATGTTTTAATAGGGGCAGGTACTGTGTTAGATGCAGAAACAGCGAGAACGGCTATTTTATCAGGTGCACAATTTATTTTTTCTCCAACTGTAAATAAAGAAACTATTAGAATGGCAAAACGATATGGGGTGATAAGTGTTCCAGGTGCCATGACGCCAACTGAGATTCTCCAGGCTTATGAGGCAGGGGCGGATCTTATAAAGGTATTTCCTGCGCATGTTCTTGGACCAGGGTATTTCAAAACAGTGGCTGGGCCGCTTCCGCATATTCCGCTGATGCCGACAGGAGGTCTTCATCTAGGGAATGCTAAGGAGTATATGGAAGCTGGTGCTGTTGCAATTGGAGTAGGGAGTACTTTAGTGGCTGCGAAGCAGGAGGTAGATTCAGCGTCCTTGTTTCAGTTGACAGAAAGGGCTCGATGTTTTGTGGAACAAGTGGATGTTGCTAAACAAATGGTACAACGTTAAACCTGCTTCTCGTCCTAGGTAACTAGATAATGCCATATGTAACTGCTACAATGGTTATAGACAATATTTCAGTTAAGAGGAAGAGGTATATATGAAGACAGTAACAATGGCTGACGTAGCCAAGGAGGCAGGGGTTTCTAAAAGTACAGTGTCTCAATTTTTAAATGAGCGTTATGAATATATGGGTGAGGAAACGAAAGAGAAAATCAAACGCGCGATAGAGCAATTAGGCTATCGTCCGAATTATGTGGCGAGAAGCTTAAAGCAAAAACGGACATATATGATGGGGATTATTGTCGCTAATATTATGCATCGTGTATCTACTGAAATAAGCAGAGCTATTGAGGATTATTGCCATGAGCACGATATGCATGCGATTGTTTGTAATGCCGATGATGATCCTCACAAGGAAAAGAAATACATTGAAATGCTGCGGGCAAGGCAAGTGGACGGACTTATTATTTTTCCGACCGGCGGAAATACAAAGCTGTATACAGAGATGGAGCAAGAACGCTATCCGGTTGTATTTGTGGATCGGAAAATAGAGGGTGTTCATATTGACACGGTTGTAGTGAATAATAGGGAGGCAACCTGCGAGGCAGTCTCACATTTGCTTGAGAATGGACATCAGAATATAGCAATTGTCACTCCGCCATTAACAACCCATCCTCGTAAAGAGCGCTTAGCGGGTTACAAGCAAGCTTTGGAGCAGCACGGTATTGCTTTAAACGAAAACTATATGAAATCCGTGGAAATTTCAGCTATTTCTTATGAGCTGGAAAATATGTTTTCTCTTTCAGAAAAGCCCACAGCTTTAGTGGCAGCAAATGATTTATCGTTTTTTGAGGTAATGTCATTCATTAAGAGGAAACAAATTCGCATTCCTGAGGAGCTGGCAGTCATTGTATTTGACAATATCCCATTTGCCGATATTTCTACACCGACAATTACAACGATTGCTCAACCGGCATATGAAATTGGGAAACGAGCCTCAGAATTGCTTACTCGGCAGATTAAGCAAGAAGCAATGGAGTCTGAACTCTATACATTTCCGTGCGAGTTAATTATACGTGAATCTTCTGCAGGCAGGCCGTAGCCGACCTGACAGAAGGGACGTATTTCTTTTTCAGACTTTACTAAATCGGTTTATTAAGGGGGATTAGCATGAAAATACAATTGGCACTTGACCGGATGACAGTAGAAGAAGCAATTGAAATGACAAGACAAGTAGAAGATTATGTGGATTGGGTTGAAGTAGGAACATCGTTAATTAAAGAATTTGGTACTAGCAGCATTCGAGCTTTGAAAGAAGCTTTCCCGAATAAAATAATAGTTGCAGATATCAAAACCATTGATAATGCGAAATACGAGTTTCAATTATGCTTTGAAGCAGGAGCTGATCTGGCAACGGTTATGGGGGTTGCGCCGCCTGTTACGATTGAAACATGCTTACACATGGCTGCCCAGTACGATAAAAGAGTAATGGTTGATTTATTGAATACAAATGAGGAACATATACAACAATTACGGCAGTACGATGCAGCAATTTTCTGCGCACATGTTAGCAAGGATCAGCAAGAAATCGCGGGAAAGCAAACAAGCACGCATGCAGGCATCCCAAAAAGCCTATCTGCAGAATGGGCTGTTGCCGGCGGTATTTCACTCGAGTCACTTGATATACTGACAAAATTGTCACCAACAGTGGTCATTATTGGCTCTGCTATTACGAAGGCTGCCAATCCGAAAGCAGCAGCAAAGCAAATAAAAGAATATATTTTATCGATAGAGGAGAGAGCACATGCATAATGATATCAAAAGCATTTTAAGAGAAATTCAAGAGGTTCTAGGTTTAGTAGACACGAATGCGATTGAAGAGGTAAGCCGAGCGCTGCAAACACCAACACGTATTTTTGTTATAGGGGAAGGTCGTTCCGGGTTGATGGCTAAATCCTTTGCAATGCGCCTTATGCATTTGGGAGCATATGTCTTTGTGATGGGAGAAACCATTACTCCTGCCATTAGAGAGGGAGATATCCTGATTGCTGTATCAGGGTCGGGGAAAACAAAAAATGTGTCTTGGGCCGCGGAAAAAGCAAAAGAATGCGGCTGTCGTGTAATTGCATTTACAACAAATTTGGAGTCAGAGCTAGCTTCTTATGCATCCCTATCTGTCCACGTACCGGCTGCTACGAAATATCGTCGTCAGGATGAAATGAAAAGTGTTCAGCCGCTAGGGTCATTATTTGATCAATGCATGCATCTTATCTTTGATACAATCTGCCTGCGCTATGCTGCGCTACAGCAGATTGGGCATAGTGATGCTTTTCGTATGCATAGTAATGTAGAATAGTGATGTCCATACTAAGCTGTACATGAATTGCGGTTAGGTTACGACCTAACCGCTTTTGTGTGTTCTTGCTATGGATGGAGAGCTATATGTTAACCGGTATATATAAAAGCCACAAGAGACACTTACTAATATAATTTTTGTATTCATGAATGCAAATAGTTGCTTTCCTCTTCAGCAAGTGGCAAACTTAAGAAAATAAAGGAATTCATAGAAAAGGACATACAGGTGACTAATATGATTGAGATAAAGACTTCTGAACTTAGCGATGGGGATTTTAATAGAGGAGTATTTGCGACGCGCGATATAAAAAAAGGTGAGCTTCTCCATGAAGCACCCGTTATTGCTTATCCGAATAAAGAGCATGTTTTTATAGAGAAAACCATCCTTGCCGATTATGCATTTGAATACGGTAAAAACCATACGGCGATCCTTTTAGGATATGGCATGCTGTTTAATCATTCATACACGCCTAATGCTGTGTATGATATTAACTTTGATAATCATACATTTGATTTCTATGCCTATACAGATATAAAAGCAGGGGAAGAGATACTCATTAACTACAATGGTGAGGTCGATAATGACGATCCGCTATGGTTTAATAGTGAAGAGAAGGATGGTGGCGAAGAAGAGAGGAATTGACAGTTTGAAAATTGATCAATGACTTTCTTGTGGCTCCCTTTGCCTGTTAAAAAATTTATACGGTAGTCTACATAAATCTAAGCCTTGAATAAAGTAATTCAAGGCTTAGATTTTATCAGGTAAATGTAGATTAGCCCCTACAGCCAAATCCTATGGAATTTTCATTCATAGATACATAATTCTGTCAAACTTATCACATAATACAAGCGTTGCAAAAGAAAAGGAGGTTTTTTTATATGGAACAGCGTACAAATCCAGACAATCGTGCCGATAATGCGGCTCATCTTGCGCAGCATATTCAGAACACAGAAGGGAATATTGAAAAAGCGAAAGAAACAATGAGCAACACTGAAAGCCCAACGATCAAAGCGCAAATCCAAGCGAAGAACGAGCGCAGGGAAGCAGCGATTGAAGGCATGAAACATGAATTGGAAGACGAAAGACAACATTAAGACTCCTTTACCAGGAGTCTTTTTTTGCACTGTAAGAAAGTATAAATTTCTAACTGGAAGACAATTCGACGTAGCGAGAAATTTTAGGAATACAGTATAAGTGCAACTACGTCTCTGCCTTCGCCCAAAGGCAGGGCTCGCCAATCGATGAGTTTTCTTTAAAGGTTATTTATGCCCTGGATCCACCGAGCTGACGAACTCCTTCTTATTGTGACAGGAAAAACAAAGGAGTTCTCCTTGCTTTAGAATGACTCCATTTAAAAAACCAGCCATACAGTAAATATTCTTTTTGCAGCATTTGCATGTCCCGACAAGCTCTTTCATTCTCTGCCCTCCTTTGAATACAAATTAAAAGGATGCTGCGTCTTTTTGGGTTACATCTAAAATTTCGCCCATTTAACTTAAGGAGTGTATCAATTGCATATTTTTTCGGTGTTGATGGCAATATAAAATGGAATGAATTCTTGGAGGTATAAATGATGTCTGATAATAATCAACGCTTAAACAATAGTGTAGAAAACAAAACGAAGATTTTTAAAAATGGAGTACAATCGGGAACCAATTATGTCCAAACCGCTATTGAAAATGCGGTTGAACCAACTCGAGATGCAACGCAAAATTTGGTAAATAACGTAATGAAGGAACACCAAAATGAGGATGAGCAGTGACTGCATTGAAGCAAATCACTAGCTGACTCAACATGGTCAAAGTCCGCCAAATGAGAGGTGGGCTTTTTTCTTTACACTGTAAGAAAGTATAAATTTCTAGCTAGAAGCGAATTCGACGTAGTCGGAAATTTTAGGAACACAGTATAAGTAGGGCTACGCCACTGTCTTCGCCTAAGGGCAGGGCTCGCCAACCGGCGAAGGGATCCACGCTGTTCCTTTATTATGTGTGTTTATAAAATTCTATTAATTTCTGAATAGAACTAATTACTTCTCCGACTTGAAATGTAAATAATGACAATGCTGATAAGGAAAAGAAAATAACGGGGATTAGTCGAAACTAATTCATTATATTCCCTCCGTTTTAAAGAATTTAACAAGAATAATACTACTAATTAAGAAGTTTATCAAACTTAAAGCTTCCCCGAACAGAACAAAGGCTTACTTAATGAAGGAAATGAGATGGATTACATCGAAAAAATAAAATAACAGATTAAAGTGGTTTGGTTTGAGAAACATGTTGCTGAAATAGCTGAAGAAGCAGGATCGCAGGTCATTAATTGGGTGGAGTTGCCCATGATTGGGTAGCTAGCCAGGAGGAGGGACTTATACATGTATAATTTAGCACTGGAAGCTGCAGGGTTTCTTATTTTAGGGGGAATTGTTTACAACCTGTCTAAGAATAATTCGGCAAAACAGAAAAATAAAGAAGTGGAACGTATTAAAACTGCAGCAGCCAATTACTCTATTGGCACAGCTAAGAATAGCTCAACTCACCAAGAGAGAATGGGTGTTCTTTTGTTTCATCCTTCTCTGTACACAGTAGACGATTATGACAGCGATGATTGTCATCATAAACAGCATTAACGTAATTTCTCATGTCTGATAAACCACGTTATATCAAGGTTTTACAAGGTTCACCACTTATTGGCTTTTACTCTAATTCACGCTATTTCATAGTAGTGTGTGGTCAAAGCCTACCAGTTAGGGGTGGGCTTTTTTCTGTTTCATTGTTTTCTCAAAGTGTTCAATCGTTCTTTGCTGCATATCCAGAAGCGCGCGACTGTAGGTAGCGCACCCTTTCTTTAATGGTACTTAGTTTACTTTTTCCATAATAATGAAACTTTATTCAACGTTAGATGTCTTCTACAGGCAGGTTGATAGAGCATGCAGTGAGTGTGTAGCATAAAAAATGGCAAACTGCTCGGTAATCCCGAATAGTTCGCCAAGGCAAAATAGGTGCAGGTTTCCTGGCTGTTAAAGAAGAGGACTGGTAGTTGGTAAGTAATGTGCACACAATACCAGATCAGTATGCAAAGGTACGAAAAAAACGTTTTGGAGTAAAGGAGAGCCAATGACCCTCTCTGGAAATGACGTAACGAGTCAAATAAATAAGTTAGTAATATGTGAGATGGATAGAAGGGTCAGGAAAATGATGTACAGGAGGATAATAATGTATGAGCTGTGGTAATGGCTGGAGCGGTATAGGATGATGAAGCAATGGTAGCTGGTGAAGTCCATGAAGTGTCTGCTGTATAGAAGTATAGGTGAGGATTCCGCCGATTCCGATGGGTCCGCTTCCAACGGGTCCGATGGGTGTGATGGGCGCGATGGGTCCGACGATTCCGACGGGTCCAACGATAGAGAATTGTCGATGGATTGTCATAATAACTTGTTTCTCTCCCTTTTTAGAGTGGTTAGTTTTCTCTTACATGTTATGTCTCTATACGCAACTGAGAGCTTATCTTATTTGCTCAGATTATTAATGGCTATATTTAATCAAGGCCTCATTTTACAAGTAATAAACAATTAGAAAAAATCAGTAGCAACACAACGTGGACTTTGCGTATTATCATTGGTACTATCGTGGTTGGACTAATCGGCTTACTTATGAAAGGAGGGATAAAGATATTAGACATCTTATGACACCTTCTATCACTACTTAGGCTTTCCTTACATATAATAATAGGACAAACTGATAGTGTTAGGAGGAGAGTGATATATGGAAGAAAATCAATGTACAAAAGAAGAGCTGAAACAGTTTAAGGAAGAACAACGGGACCTATACCGAGATGTCCGTGCTTTAGAAACAAGAATACTTCTTGATGAAAAAGACATCAATGAAATTAAGGAAGATTTGCAAGGAATCAAAAGTAATACTACTTGGATTCTGCGTGTTATCATAGGTGCCGTTATTACGTATATCTTATCAGTTTTATTTCGAGGAGGGCTGTAAGGTTACTTCATATTAGATAGACGAGCCTATATGGTCGATTGATTCATGTTTGCAATAGAAAATAGTGAGCTAAATAAGGAATTTTACTATGAAGCTCACAAAAGAGAATATTGGAAAACGCTTGAGCAACTGGAAAACATGGGTTGCTCTTTTTACGTTGGTTGGATTGGTGCTGTAGATGTTTGGACTTGTTGGGTGCGAAGGTACTCTCGGCAAAATTCAAGAGATTGTATATACAGCGGACGTGTTACTGGGTGTTTGGTCAGACCATGAGGTGAATGTTTTAGGTGGTAAGTATAGAGGCACTGAGCAAATTATTGGAATGTAGTAGTGAAAGTGAAGGTTTAACAAAGTCTGAATTCAGAAGCGAAAGGGCCCGTCAAAGCGTTTGTAATCAAAAATGTTGAAACAGGACTATTTGTAATAGCATATAGGTAAAGTGAAGGAATATTTCACTAGGCAGATAGAGGATGCTCTACAATACAAAACGTTTATGCAGGCAAATGAAGTTGCTTTCTGAAATTTGGACTATACAGAAAAGTAGCTCATCGTTAATGCTGAAATCGGTGTAAGGTTTGCAAAATATATCATCAACAAGGACGGGAGTCGATTTGATGAGAAACAGGTTTCTCCTTACTGATCTGTCGTTTTTGTTAGGGCATAAACTGATTGTCCTATCTGCGCGAATAATGGGGTATCACGATAAAGCAGCAGAATTAAAGGAAGCTCAAGCACATTGGCTAAAAAATGATGGTTTTATTTAAAAACATCATTTGGAAAGGAGTTGTAATGGATGTTTAGTTTAGAAACGATGAATAAAATCAGAGCACTTGCAGAGAGCGGAGATAGAGAAGCGATTGAACAGTTTTTGCAATCTGAAGAAGCTGTAGAATTTCAGAGAGCGGTTGGAAACGCATGGAACGCCATCGAAGGAATGTTTTCTGTATATGCTGACTTTGCATCTTCTTTTTTTCGTGAAAATGAGAATTTTCGAAAATTCATTGCAGAATTGAATAAAAAGGCAGACTGAAATACAACCCAAAAGTTATTTGTTCATAATTGCTAATCTAATATAGTCCAAGATTGAGAGCGTGAGGGCACTGATTCAGGGAGCATATTTGCTCTTTGTTTCGGTGTCCTCTTTTGTTTTAGAAAGGGGATGATAGAATAAACTTCGTGCAGTTAATTCGTGATCCAGAGCAAATCCAACAACTCAATGATATGCGGAAGTTTATTCAGTCTAGCGTGATTTCTTTCCTCACAAAACGTTGCTGTGACGCGAATGTATAAAATGCTATATAGAAGATAAAAAAACAGCGAGAAAGAAGTTCTTTGCTGTTATGTACTTTATTTAGGAATTGAAGTATTAGGGAGAACAGCAGAGGTGTTTGTCGTTATTTTGCTCCTGTTTGGGATAGCAGGAAACTTTTTAATTTTCGTTTCAGGTAATGTTGGTCTTCATAATTTGCAGCCATTTTTAAATGAAAGATTATTTTTTGAAAATAAACTGGAGGTAAAGCGCCTAAGGGCAGACTTTACAATGTCATTGCAAATATCAACGATTGGCATAGAATTGTGGTCAAAGGTCTCTTCTAGACTAAAAACGCAATTACTCATGTCTAAAAAAACGCGGTATATCAAGGCTTTTCTATTGAAAAATAGTAAGGAATGCTTTAAAATGTATACAACTAAATTGTATAACCTCATAGATATGGTATGAGGGTCTCTACCAGGAACCGTAAAATCCTGATTACAAATAAGTGTATTTTTTACATTTATTTGTAATCAGGATTTTTTTGTACTTTAAGAAAGGGAAAATTTCCATCTAGAAGCGAATTCGACGTAGCAGGAAATTTTAGGGGCAAAATGTAATTGAAACTACACTTCTGTCTTCGGCTAATGGATCGCTAATCAGCAAGTTTTCCTTATTAATTAGGCTGGTAGAACAATTTGAAAAAAATTAGTAAAGGAGTAATTTCATAATGGTGGATTTTTCAATATTAGAAAGAAGAATTTTGGTAGCGGGTAAAAAGATCCCTGCAGATGTGGTTATCAAGCAGGGTAAGATTTTAAATGTGTTCACAGGAGAATTTATGGAAGGCGATATTGCTATAGTTGATGGAATGATTGCAGGAATCGGTTCATATGCCGGCAATGAAGTCATTGATGCGAAAGGTAAGATCATCGTTCCTGGGTTTATTGATGGCCACGTTCATATTGAAAGCTCGATGCTGCTTCCTCGGGAATTTGCAAAAGTTGTTCTTCAGCACGGGGTAACTACAGTCGTTACTGATCCTCATGAAATTGCGAATGTAGCGGGAACGGAGGGAATTCAATACATGCTTGATGATTCTAAAGATTTACCTTTAGATATCTTTGTAATGTTGCCTTCCTGTGTTCCAGCAACTCCCTTCGAAACTAATGGTGCAAGGCTCGATGCTGAACAGTTACTCCCTTTCATGACTCATCCGCAAGTTCTAGGACTTGCGGAAGTTATGGATTTTCCTTCTGTAGCGTCTGCGAATAAGAGCATGGTAGATAAATTAGCTGCGACTCAATCGTATGGCGGTGTAATCGATGGGCATGCAGCCGGGATTGGCAGAGAAGATTTGAACATTTACATGTCGGCAGGAATTAGAACGGATCATGAAAGTGTAAATAGCAAAGAAGCAAAAGACCGTTTAGATATAGGGATGTATCTTATGATTAGAGAGGGGACTGTAGCAAAAGACTTAGAAGAGCTAATGCCCGTGATTACAGTTCAAAATTCTAGAAGGTGCTTGTTTGTTACTGATGATAAACTTTTAGATGATTTAATTGAAGAAGGAAGCGTAGATCACATCGTAAGACTTGCCATTCAGAAGGGATTAAATCCTATTCTTGCAATACAAATGGTGACTTTGAATACAGCAGAGTGTTTCGGTCTTCGTAATTTAGGGGCAGTTGCACCTGGGTATCAGGCGGATTTTCTGCTTCTTGATGATTTAGAAAGTGTAGCTATTCATCAAGTTTATAAAAAAGGAAAATGCATTGTTGATAAAGGTCAGATAAACCATGCGGAATTTCCAAAGGTTCAAAATCCAAGCGCTTCACTTCCCAAGCTACATTCAAAAAAAGTGACATTGAAAGATATAGAAATTCCGTTATGTTCAAGCACTTGTAATATCATTGAAATTATTCCTAATAGTTTGAGGACCCATCATCGAAGAGAATCCGTAAAAGTACAGGATGGAGTTTTTTGTCCTTCTACTGAAAACGACCTGCTAAAATTAGCAGTAATTGAAAGACATAAAGCTACAGGAAATGTTGGTTTAGGGATTGTAAAAGGGTTTCAGCTGCAAAAAGGTGCAATTGCCAGTACAGTAGCCCATGATTCACATAATATTGTAGTGGTCGGTGCATCTGATCAAGAAATGCTTGTAGCGGTTGAACATGTAATTAAAACAAATGGGGGATTAGTTGTTGTTGATGGAAAAGAGGTTTTGGCTGCCCTTGACCTTCCAGTCGCGGGATTAATGTCGGAGGATACATCCGAGGCTGTTTATCAAGCGTTAAAAACATTGAATAGCGCTCTTACTAATATTGGTTCGCCAAAAACCTTTAATCCTTTTTTGATGCTATCATTTTTGACACTTACAGTAATACCGGAATTGAAATTAACAGATAAAGGGTTGTTTGCATTCAATTCCTTTTCGCATATTGATGTCTCTGTAAAAGAGTAATGCAACAAAAGTCCCATTTCTCAATTTTAATGCTGAGAAATGGGACTTTTATTACATTTTAAGAAGGATACATTTCCCGCTAGAAGCAAACTCGAAGCAGCGGGAAATTTTAACAAAGCTAAACAAGTATTGGTGAAGAAGTCCGATAACAATAGATAATGGGTATGTATCGTTTTGTTCTGATGCTGTCTCATTACATTTCCTCTCGTAAAATGGGGAGTGTACAACAACGGAACGAGCCTCCAGATTTAATGATCTCTGTAATGTCTACCTCAATCACTTGATATCCACGGTTTTGAAGCTGCTTGTTCACCTTTTCGTTAATGGGCAGGCTCAACACTTTTTGATTGCCGATTGACAGCACATTTGTACCTAATGTGAATTGTTCTTCTTCAGTTACTTCAATTAAGTCATAACGGGATGCTAATAAATCTGCTTCGTTTTTATTAATGACCCCAGGGAAAATTAATGCTTCAGTTGGTGATAAAATATTGAATACACAATCTAAATGTAAATATTTCTCAGTGAAAGGGATAGGAATTACCTCGTATTCAGGTAACAATGTTTGCAAATGATGGATAGCCTTTTTATTGGTTCGGTTACTTACTCCCGCATAGATAGTATTACGATCGATGAGGACATCACCACCCTCGATATGATCCCTTTTTAAGTTATCAAAGACGATTTGTTCTTTTTCCAGCCATTGTTTCAAGAATTGTTCTTCACCTTGTCTAATATTGCTTGCCATTTCAGCGACAAATACCTTTTGTCCAATTGTAAATCCGATATCGCGAGTAAATACCTGTTCTGGATATCTTTTGTGGGAAGGGAGAAGAATAACCTCAACTCCATGATCACGCAATGTTTGAACAAATTGTTTATGTTGCTTCATAGCAAGCTCGATATGAATGTTCTCATTTTTAAAATGTTTCTGGGTTTCATTTATCACTTCCCGTATTGTCATATATTGAGGCTGACATAAAATTACTTTGATCAGTCTGTCATACTCGCTAGAGCAAGACACTTTGAAAGCTGATTCTGGAATTACCGGCATAATAAGTCCTCCTGAAAATGCTTTTACTCATACTATTCCCAACGATATATACAGAATAACCATAGGTGATTTTGAAATTTATGCCTGTTCAATAATATTGAAATAATGTAATGTGTATAGGAAACAAATATAATAAACGAGGAGTTCCTAGACTTTAAAGGCATGAACTGCCTAACGTTTAATGAAGTACCAAAAGAAGGCGAGCACAAATGATATACTTGCCTTCTTTTTATAGCACGACAATGCGTATTAGATAGTACTTATCGAATATTCAGGGCTTAAGTCAAAGCAGGCATTCTTAGCAACCATCTTAGCTTAGAGGTCGCTTTATCGATAAAAAATGCGGCTTTAATCACAGTAATAGTTAAAGTTGAGAATAAGCTGAAAAGAATATTCAAAGTATATCCCCCCACATTGAAGTATAGTGTTACAGAATAACACTATACTTATTGTTTGTCTAAAAAGCATATTTATGTAGTGGTAAATTTTAATAAAGAAAACTCGCCGATTGGCGAGCTCTGCTCTTGGGCGAAGACAGAGGCGTAGTTGCCCTTATACTGTATTCCTAAAATTTTCAACTACGTCGAATTCACCTTCTAGCTGGAAATTTATACTTTCCTACAGTGTAAAATCCATAGAAAGTCACTATACCTATTACAAACAACATGCTACAAGTCGACTGTAACGTATCTAATGAGAAATATTCTAAGTTACGAATGGGCAAATCACCACGTTTTCTGTTGCTCGTTACCGTATCATTCGCATACGAGTAAAAGACAAAGGTTCAATTCCTGATAGAGCTTCTGATGGCGGTGTTTGAAGAGGAGACTAGAAAATATTTTTCAGGAAATGGATAGCTCTCATTTTATACAATTATTGGTCCCCTGTAGGCTGTAACTTTAATGCTTGATCAGCCATATCCGTATCTACTTGCACCTGCTTAGACGTATCAAGAGGAAAATAATACCCTTTATTCACCATATAATCGGAAATTTGCTTATGAAAGTTAATGCAATCCTCTAAATGCTGAGTTAATGTACTCCGTATCTCAGGAGTAGCTGTTTCCGTAATAGCTAAGGCATACTGTTTAATTGCAGACTTTGCCGCCATTTGCATATCCGTTGCAATGACTTGGTCTGTTAATGAACTCATTCCAGATAACTTTCCAATAAAAGGATTCATTGTACAAGTCTCCCATTTGTTAAGTGGTTTTTTAGATCCGTAGCATGCCGGGTAGACATATCAACATCATCTTGCATCATTTTCTTTAGCTGTTCGTCTGTTACTAATTTTTGCATAGCAGATGACTTTGTTACACATAAACTTTTAAATACTAGCAGTTCATGTAGCTCTAATAATTCGTGTACACCCAACTGTTCACGCATTTATTTCACCTCAAACTTCTTTTGTTTACATAATATTATTGCTGTAAAGCTTCAGCGGCATATGAAATATCCTTTTGCAGCTGCTGGGGGATATTGTAAGCATCATAAATCCCTCTATTCTGAAGAAAGCCATAAATTTGCTCATGCTGCGTAATCGCTTTTTGTAACTCTTTATGATAAAACGTATGTATCTCGGGGGATGAAGCCTCTGTAATCGCAGCAGCAAAATCCTTAATCGCAGCCTTTGTTTCAAACAGCATATCCGTTGCAATGACATGGTCTATAAAGCTTAATTGTTTTTTATTCATTATCGTACGTTCTCCTTATTGCTTCATTTGCGTAGCTGCAGTACTAAGAAATGTTTTCATCTCGCTAATTGTTTCCGTTCCTTGGCGAATTCCTTGCTCAATAAGCATCTTTAGCTCTACATTTTCTGTTTGCTGTAATCGTGATTTTGCTTCTACTAAACAAGCCACCTTAAAATTAAGAATCTCACGCATATCTGTAATCTCGTGCACACCGAAATGTTGGCTCTCCATTATTATCTCTCCTTTACTTGCCGCACAGCATGGAGGTAGTTTTTGTTAAGGGAAAGGGAAATATTCTCACACTTTAAGAAAGTATAACTTTTCGAGCCTTGTCCGCTTTTCTTAATCGAGATGGTTTTTTGGCTTGGCTAGCTTAGTGTTCACAATTCAGTAGTATTGACGAGACAGAACAGAGAAAATGGTTTACAATATAAAGAAGGATTATGGATAGAGGAAGCATTTGCTTTTATAGAGCAGCAAGTTTCCTTGTATCTATACAACATTCGTTTGTTTCGTATAGTGATGAAGTAGATGTCAGAAGTCAATGGTTACAGCAAGAAAGCTGTGTTTAGTATTAAACAAATAACTGAATCGACAATATTTGAGCATGTATTTATCGGGACGCCTTTAATCTATTTAAGTATGGGAAGGATTTCAATTCTAGTACGATATATGCGCTTTGTTATATTAAAATATCGCTTTCTAGGAAGTATGTTTTAATTTTCAATAAAAATACCATACAAAATATTTTCTGAATTTTGTATAATATGTAACATAGAAAATTCGAAGTAAGGCAGGTACGAAACAATGAAAAATGTAAAGGAAGCCATCAAGATCGAGGATATCCTCGTCGCTCACAGCACGTTAAAGGATGTTGTTTATAATACGCAGCTGCAGCGAGACCCGATTTTATCTGAGCAATATGATTGTAACGTGTATTTAAAGAGAGAGGATCAGCAGACAGTACGTTCTTTCAAAATTCGCGGGGCGTATAACTGTATTAACAATCTACAGCCCGATCAGCTTGAAAACGGTGTAGTGTGTGCTAGCGCAGGTAACCATGCGCAAGGTGTGGCTTATACATGCCGAAAACTAAACATACCTGCCAAAATCTTTATGCCAAGCCCGACACCAAATCAAAAAGTATCGCAAGTGCGATTTTTTGGCGGGGCAAATGTAGAAATTATTTTAACGGGAGATACGTTTGATAGTGCTTATGCTGAGGCTGTTCAATATGCAAAAGCGCATGGTATGACATTTATTCATCCGTTCGACAATCCAGATGTAATTGCTGGGCAAGGAACAATAGGTGTAGAAGTTTTACACGATATTGATCGACCAATTGATTATATGTTTATGTCAATTGGCGGTGGCGGTTTGATTTCTGGAGTTGGGACGTATGTGAAAGGTGTTTCGCCATCTACGAAGATTATTGGAGTGGAGCCAGCCGGCGCAGCTTCCATGAATGCCTCCATGAGGGAAGAAAAAGTCGTAACGCTTCCGCAGATTGATCCGTTTGTGGATGGAGCAGCTGTCAAGCAGGTAGGGCATTTAACATATGAAATCTGTAAGGAAGTTCTTGATGATATCGTGACTGTACCTGAAGGCAAGGTATGTACAACACTTTTGGAATTGTACAGCAAAAACGCCATTGTTGCAGAGCCAGCCGGCGCATTGCCAATCGCTGCCCTTGATTTTTATCGGGATGAAATCCGCGGCAAAACAGTTGTATGCATCGTGAGCGGCGGTAACAATGATATTGGCCGCATGCAGGAGATTAAAGAGCGTTCTCTTATGTATGAAGGATTAAAGCATTACTTTATCGTCAACTTTCCACAGCGTCCGCGTGCTTTGCGCGAGTTTCTTGATGATGTACTTGGACCAAATGATGACATTACTCGTTTTGAATATACGAAAAAGAGCAATAAGGATAACGGACCAGCTCTCGTTGGTATTGAGCTAACATGTAAAGAAGATTATGAGCCGCTAGTGCAGCGCATGAATGCACATGGTATTAAATATATGGAGATTAATCACGATCCAACGTTGTTTAATTTATTGGTTTAACTAACATAAAAGGGTGTTCCGAATCAGGAGCACCCTTTTTGATATCATTACTATGTTTGCGGAGTTGTTTTTTTATTGTAAGTAACGGAAATAAATATAAAAATGTGAAATCAACAAAGAAACAATTGTAAGCGGCAACCCGATTTTTAGAAAGGTCATGTAGCTGAATCCATGTCCTTCACGGCTTGCAATTCCTGCAACTACTACGTTGGCTGATGCGCCAATTAAAGTGCCGTTTCCACCAAGACACGCTCCGAGAGCCAATGCCCACCAGAGCACCTCCATTTGTGATGCATCGGGAGAGAGACCAAGGCCAGCAGCTAAATCTTTAATGAGCGGGATCATTGTAGCGACAAATGGGATATTGTCAATTGTTGCCGAAGCGGCTCCGGATACCCATAAAATGAGCAGAGCTGCAGATGAGATGTTACCGTCTGTGATTTGTAGAACATGCTGAGCTAAAGAACCGATCAAACCGATGTCAATGAGTGCGCCGACAAGTACGAATAAGCCTGCGAAAAAGAAAATGGTTACCCATTCAACCCCAGCAAACACTTCTTCTAACTCATGCTGCTTTACGCCAATCAGCATCAGCACTGATGCGCCTGTTAAAGCGATTACAGCGGCATCTACATGGATAACGGAGTGAAGAATAAAGCCAAGAATAGTGAGAGCCAATACAGATAGTGATTTCTTTAAGAGAGTTGCATCGCGTATGTAGTCCTTTTCACGTAAGGATAGAAGTACTTGAATTTGTTCTGATGTTGTCTGTAACTGTTTTCTGTACAAGAGGTACAAGATAGCAAGCAGGGTGATAGTAATCACTAAAACAATTGGTGTTAAATTCAGGAGAAACGCATTAAAATCCAAGTGCTTGTTAGCAGAGCCAATCATGATGTTAGGAGGGTCACCGATTAAGGTTGCTGTTCCTCCCACGTTTGAAAAGATGACCTCTGAGATAAGATATGGTATGGGATTCACCCGCAGGATACGGGTAATTGATAACGTTACAGGAACTACAAGCAGCACCGTTGTAACATTATCTAAAAAAGCAGAGCCGACTGCCGTTAAAAGGGATAATAATAGTAAAATACGAACGGGTTGTCCTTTTGCTGCTTTTGCCGCTTTAATGGCGACAAATTCAAATACTCCTGACTTGCTTGTAATGTTTACAAGAATCATCATACCAATGAGAAGGGTAATGGTTTCCCATTGAATATGGGTGGTAAAGGCGGAGTGAGTGTCTACGACTCCGATCATTATCATAATCGCTGCTCC
Source organism: Ectobacillus funiculus (assembly GCF_004138295.1). Taxonomy (GTDB): domain Bacteria; phylum Bacillota; class Bacilli; order Bacillales; family Bacillaceae_G; genus Ectobacillus; species Ectobacillus funiculus. The sequence goes on from NZ_SCFM01000002.1 coordinate 266,883, forward strand.
GAGCAGAGCAATAACGGCCCGGTTTATTTTTTCTGAGATAATAAGCGCGTATGTAACTATAAATAGTGAAATAGCGGTGTAATATTGCCATACGGCAACTTCATGAGTGATGGAATCCAATGCTGTTTCCCCTTTCGTTCCTGATCGTAAATATATTGCAGCAAGTCAAGTATACGGGATAAATGAAAAGAGGGAAAGAATGAGGACAGAAAAATTGCATAAAGATCAAAAATATGTCAAGCTAAGTATTATGTTGCTATTATTTGTATATGTATGATGGATAGAAAAGGAGGGCTTGCAGGTGGAACGTATTCAGGATAAAACTGCCATTCAGACTGAAATTGATAGCTTTGCAAATCAGGATGTATATGTTCATTTGGAAACAACGAATGGTGCATATGCTACTCACACAAACGAGAAGGTAATGACAGTGGGGGCATTTATGCGAAACGCTCGTATTTCGTTCGAACGCGGAACGATAGCTGGAACAAATCCCTATCGTATTGGTTTGAAAATGGAGCATGGCTGGGTGTATGCAGAAGGAATTACCCATTGGCTTAAGGATGAAAAAGGCCGTTTGCTGTTGTCTGGCCATGATAATCTGGGGAGATTGGCTGTAGCGCTTCAGTTAAGTAAAGAGCCATTTTAAAAGGAGGAAACAAGATGGAACGTCATGTACTTGTTGTACTTCCGCATCCAGATGATGAATCGTTTGGAGCAGGGGGAACGATTGCTTTGTATACAAAGGCTGGTGTGCCTGTTACATACGCTTGCGGTACGCTAGGGCAAATGGGGCGGAATATGGGGAAAAATGTATTTGCCAATCGGGAAACGATACCGCAAATTCGCAAAAAGGAATTAGAGGATGCTTGTAAGGAGCTAGGTGTCCAAGATTTACGTTTGTTAGGATTTCATGATAAAACGATGGAATTTGAGGATATTGATGTGGTTGCTGATGCGATTGAACAGGTCATTCAGGAGACGAACCCCTCTTTAATCATTACCTTTTATCCTGATCAGGCAGTGCATCCGGATCACGATGCTTGCGGACGTGCAGTTATTCATGCTCTTTCCCGCATGCCTCTTGAGCAGCGGCCGGTTGTATATGCATTAGCTATTACAAAAAATCGAGTGGAAGTTCTTGGAGAGCCGGATGTTGTTATCGATATAAACGATGTACTCGATGTGAAGCTTGCTGCTTTACGTGCGCACCGTTCCCAAACGGAGGCTATGCTGCAGGATATGCAGCAGAAAATAGACAAGCAGGATGAAACGACGCTAAACTGGCTTCGTTACGAACAGTTTTGGATTTATAAATGGTAAGCAATCGGTGAGTTTTCTTTAGAGATGGATCGTCCTCGAAGGCGATCCGTTTTTGGTATATTTCGTTTTTTAGATTGGGAGGATATATATGAACATACAAATTAGAATTTCTATGGAAAAAGATATCCCGCAGCTATCTAACCTAATGATACAATATATTGTTGATTTCTATCAAAGACCGCGTCCAGATGAAGAGGCGTTAAGGCAGCTGATTCAGCATATTCAATGTAATCCTTCGAGCGGTCTGCAGTTTGTAGCAGAGCAAAACGGTAAATTGATTGGATTTGCGACATTATATTTTGCCTTTAGTACACTGCAGCTTAAACGAACAGCTATTTTAAATGATTTGTTTGTTGTACCTGATGCAAGAGGAAAGAAAGCAGGAGAGCAACTGTTTAGGGCATGCTTATCATACATAAGAGAAAAGGGCTTTGGGTACATGACCTGGGAAACTGCGAAGGATAATCATGCAGCGCAGTCCTTATACAGTAAAATGGGCGGTGCGGTCTCCGATTGGCTTGTGTATGAAATGGTGTGAGTTCTATCTTATGCTTCCTCCCAATCGTTGGTAGGCGCCTTATGTGATCTCCGCAAAGTAATAGAAGTATTGTTGTCGTCAGAATTAACTTGAAAATCTGACACTAATGTAGTACGATGTTTTAAACACTTAAAATACGATGAAGAGGAATAGTAGGATTTTTTAAGCGATCAGAGAGCTGTTGGTTGGTGCGAAACAGCCGCAATGAAAATTCGAACTCGCCTTGAAGTAGCTCGCTGAAATGATAAAAGAGTAGGTGGAGACGGATCCTAACCGTTATAGTAGGAGGATATAAGGTTGCTACAACCTGTATCTGTTAAGGTGCATACCGTTTTGGTATGAATTAGAGTGGTACCGCGCAAGATGTCAACAGTCTTTCGTCTCTATATAAATAGAGATGGAGGGCTTTTTTTATTGCGAATTAAGAATGATAACAGTAAGTATTACCGCTGAAAGGATGATCATCACATGAAAAATTTTGAAAAGTATTCCAGAGGTTACTTTATGCCTCCAGTAAAAAGCATGAAATGGGCTGAGAAGGAGTATATTACGGAAGCTCCAATGTGGTGTAGCGTGGATCTGCGGGATGGAAACCAGGCTTTGGTTATCCCTATGAGCTTGGAAGAAAAGCTAGAATTTTTTCAGGTTTTGGTAAAAATAGGATTTAAGGAAATAGAAGTAGGTTTTCCTGCTGCATCTGAAACAGAATATGCTTTTTTGCGTACCTTAATTGAACAGGATCTAATTCCAGATGATGTGACAATTCAAGTGTTGACACAATCAAGAGAGCATATTATCAAAAAAACATTTGAATCGCTGCAAGGTGCGAAAAAAGCAGTCGTCCATTTGTATAATTCAACTTCCGTAGCTCAACGTGAACAAGTATTCAAAAAATCTAAAGAAGAAATTATTGATATTGCTGTAACTGGTGCAAAACTGTTGAAGAAATATGCAGCGGAAACAGAAGGGAACTTCCAATTCCAGTACTCGCCAGAAAGCTTTACAGGTACAGAAATTGAGTTTGCGCTTGATATTTGTAATAGCGTACTCGATGTATGGCAGCCAACTGCTGATAACAAGGTAATTATCAATTTGCCGGCTACAGTATCCATGTCTATGTCGCATGTGTATGCGAGCCAGATTGAATACATGAGTGATCATCTAAGTCACCGGGAGAATGTCATCCTGTCGCTTCATCCGCATAATGATAGAGGAAGCGGTGTTGCAGATGCCGAGCTAGGATTGCTGGCTGGAGGACAGAGAATCGAGGGGACTCTATTTGGAAATGGAGAAAGAACAGGGAACGTCGATATTGTTACACTTGCCTTGAACTTGTATTCGCATGGGGTGAATCCAGAGCTGAATTTTGAAAATCTTCCTGAAATTGCAGCTATATATGAGCGTTTAACAAGAATGAAGGTCGATGAGAGACAGCCGTATGCTGGTAAGCTTGTATTTGCGGCGTTTTCGGGATCACATCAGGATGCGATTGCTAAGGGAATGAAGTGGCGTGAGGAAAAGGATTGCGAACATTGGACGGTTCCTTATTTGTTGATTGATCCTAAGGATATCGGCAGAGAGTATGAAGGTGATATTATCCGTATTAACAGCCAGTCAGGTAAAGGCGGAATTGGTTATCTTCTTGAGCAGCAATACGGTCTTGATCTTCCTGCTCAAATGCGTGAAAATTTCGGATATACTGTTAAAAATGTATCTGACCGCCTTCATAAGGAGCTTATGCCTAAAGAGATTTATGACATTTTTGTAGAGGAATATGTGAATATCCAAGCTCCAGTTGAGTTTATTAAATATCGCTCTACTGAGAATGACGATTTCCAAACCGTTGTATCTGTTCGGATAAAAGATGAGGTGCAGGAAATTACGGGAGCAGGAAACGGAAGGCTTGATGCTATTAGCAATGCTCTTCAAACGGGCTTAAATATTGATTATACAAATTTACTTTATAAAGAGCATGCACTAGCAATCGGTTCTGGCTCACAGGCTGTATCTTATGTAGGAATCACTGCTGCTGATGGCACTGTGTATTGGGGCTGCGGGATTGACGTAGATATTATGACATCCTCTGTAAAAGCTCTATTTAGTGCGATAAACAAAATGATGAGCAGTGCAGATGCTTCTAATTGAAAAGGACTTCTTGCTTGGGAGCTAGCATAGCTTAGCTTGTATACACTCTGGCTGTCCCAAAGTCCGGGGTTAAGAGAACGATTGAACATATCAAAAGCTAACCATGTTATATTGGTTAGCTTTTGTGCTTTATTCTGATAGGGACCAGTTATAGTATGCTTGCCAAATGAGAGATTGCATCATTTATTCCAGCAGTTAACTGGATCGCATGAAAGTAGGATTTATTCGATGAGGAATAAATCCTATGCAGTGGAGTATGACGGAAAGAGGATCTATTATATACATGCTTCGTCAGTGTGCTTATGAAAACAGCATAATACGTTCGTTGCGATCACCATTGAAGTATTGTCGCGCGGTTAAAGCGATGCCAGTCGCAATCGCGCGTGCCATTTCATACACAACATGCAGATTGGTGTATGGAAGAGTGTTGGAGATGACATCGCCTTCTTCTAGTACAACTCCCATGATACTTGCATCGCCTACAGCAGGAAATTGCTTTCCTAACGCGGACCCGGGACGCAGGTTGCCCTGACGAACAACGATATGATGGACATAGTCTGCTTTGCCAACAATACTGTCCACAGCAAGCAGCCAAGTGTGAGGAGGAAGAGAAAGGCTTTGTACAGTAGCCTCTAAGTTGGTTGCATCTATCGGTTGTTTTAAATTTCCGATTATTCGCAAATGATCTGGGTATAGCCCATTTAACAGCGTACCAACAAATGGTCCAAGACTGTCACCGTTAATCCGGTTACTGCCGATGCATAAGACAGCGATTTGCTCTATATGTTTGGGCAAGCAAGAGAATAATCCGTTTCGAACGAGGAGAGGAGCAATGGGTCGGTCATATGGAATAGTTTGCATGTATAATCACCCTTTTTCCGAATTATACAATTGTATTCGTTCTGCAAGCTGAATATTCCTCTTTTCGAAAACGCAAAAAACCGTCCCATATGTTGGAACGGTTTTTCAGCAACGGATGGACTTGGCGGGATTCGAACCCGCAAGAGGCGAAGTTATGGAGAGTTCCACAACATGCTGCTCTGCCAATTGAGCTACAAGTCCGTGATATTGTAATATCTTTAGCATATCCAATTTGTTACCTTTTATCCTATAGCCAAGGAAAAAAATGATATATATTGTAGTCGTTTTGTTCACAAATGGATAAGCGGGAACAAGTTATAAATTGAATAGTTTTAAGTTTTAGTGAGCATTTCTTTGTAATGAGGAATGCTCTTTTATCTTTTTTTAAAAGAAAAGGATATTTTTTCAACAATAATAATATAATAAAAAACAATAATGTTTTATTGTGAAACGATAAAATGTATGTTAAAGTCAAATTGACAATAAATAAGTGGGGTGCTTTTTATGAAACAAGTTACGACGTTCTTTTTAAGGATGGCTGTTATTTTTATTGGAATTCCAGTTCTTGCTTTGTGCATATTTTTGGTGCCTGAGATAGGGAATGTTGCAGCAAAATTGTTACCAAAGTTTGCTTTTATAAAATATCTCGTTTTCATCGTTTTTGATGCATCGGCGATACCTTTTTACTTTGCTCTGTATCAGGCTTTTAAGCTTTTAAGCTATATTGACAAGAATACAGCTTTCTCCGAATTATCTGTAAAGGCTTTACAGAAAATCAAATACTGTGCCATCACAATCAGTGGCTTGCATGTGCTAGCCTTACCGCTCTTCTATCTATTTGCGGATAAAGACGACGCCCCAGGTGTTATCTTTGTCGGATTGGTTGTTCCTTTTGCTTCAATGGTTATCGCAGTCTTTGCTGCTGTTCTCCAAAGACTTTTACAAGAAGCTATTAATATAAAATCAGAAAATGATTTAACGGTCTGAGGTGAATAATATGGCGATTATAATCAATATTGATGTGATGCTGGCTAAAAGGAAAATGAGTGTAACAGAACTTTCGGAGAGGGTAGGCATTACGATGGCTAATCTTTCTATATTGAAAAACGGAAAGGCAAAAGCGATACGATTATCAACTTTAGAAGCAATTTGTAAGGCTTTAGAATGCCAGCCTGGAGATATTTTAGAATACAAAAGTGATGAAGACACCCAAGCATAATGGACAACATATTTCTTGCGCGAATGGGAGCTTTAATTCAATAAGACTGTTAATGTAAAACGCTTGGATTATATTTTAATCCAAGCGTTTTTGTGTTGGCATTTGTGACAAAACAGCAAAGCACTTTGAGTTGGGGTAATTACATTATAGGTCTAGCTTAACCTCTCAACAAACCTAGCGTGAGATAATCTCACAATGTTTTTGTAGAAAGAAAAACTACTTCTTTTGGGGCGTTTTTTACATTTGTAAAAGGATCACAAACTTTGTTGGGTTAACATATCATTCTTGTTAATGTTTGTTTAAATACAGGAAAGTAAATAAGAAAGTATGTATACTCACTCATATACTTTTACTTATTTACTTCGAATTGGTGGTGAAAATGAAAATGCTAACTATGTACCTAAAGCCAGTCTGGACACCATTAAAATGGTTTGGAATTTCTATTTTTAGGGGTAAGAGTGATGGAAGGTATTATTATAAGATCGGGACGAAACCGTTTAAACGGATAGGAAAAGCCTTATAGAATAAGATTTCACATACAAACTATGAAGTAAAAAGAGCTAGTTTCTGTACGAACTGGCTTTTTTATATTGAAAGTATAAATTTCCATCCAGAAGCCAATACACTATACAACATGTATTTCTTATATGTTGAGCTATATTGATAAATTAAACTGTATAATACAGGGAACACCGTATAATGTTCTTTTTTTCTTTTTTAGCACCAATTCTATATTCGTTATGTTTATCCCATTATTGCTACAGGTTATTTCTGGATGTATAGCATTTAGGACGTTGAGAAACAAGGAAAATTCCAATGATATTTATTAATTAAATGAATATCATACAGTGATTGTATCTTTGGGACTGTGGGCGCAGAGATAATTAAGAGGGATTATTTGATGCAACAGAGAAAGAAGCAGTAAATTTCCTTTGGCATCATAGAGCTGCATTTCGGAAAAGCGTTAAGGAACTGAAGAGAGTAATAAACAATGATAAACCTGTATGGTAATGAGTCATAGAGAATTTGAGAAACAATCATTTAGAAGTAGGCGCTTTTTGCCGGGAATGATACAATCATGCTCCACAACCTTCTCATATAAAAAGGAGATGCTCAAAAGGGTATATTGCGTGCCTTTTAGAGTATCTCCTTTTTTATGTGCAATGTAATTTTCATAATCAATATTAGTCATACATTTCCTGAAAGATTAGGTAACCCCTGCTTACACCTTACTAACAAACAAAAGGAAACATTTAGCACAATAGGGGCAAGGAAAACGGGTTCTTCTATACCATCAATCTTTTACTTGTCCCAGAAAATAAAAAAGAGAGCCATTACCTCATTTCATGATTCTCTGCAAAGTCTTTGTATTCTTAGTTTCCTTTTTCCTCTTTGTATACCTTACTAGAAGCAATCAACTTTTCTAGTTCACTTCTGTAATGTAGCAAATGCTTTCGTAATTCCTTCTTCTTACTTGGAGTTATATCCTTTCCATTGAGGTTCTTACCTGTCTGTAAAGTTTGCTTGACCTCATTTCTCATAGTTACTAGCTTGTATCCCGTTTCTTTCACGGTCTTAGTCTGATACGTCCGCATCATTTTAATTAGTATCGTTCTAGCTTCATGAGCTTTCTTATTCAACTGCCCACCTCCAAGTTTTGCAGTCGTAATTTAACTGCTATATTATCATAACATGCATTGTAAAATATTTCAAATTAACTGTGTCTTTACAACGTATACATCACTTTCATGATGCTCACCTAGACATATATAGATAAGAACAAATAACAACAAATAGCATATAGTAAGGAATAGCCACATAGGGTAATTTTGTACAGAAATATTGTTTGGTTAATTTAATCGTGATAATAGCCTCAAAACTGCTTTTTATTACATCCCAACTTTATCCTGCACTATATCTTTCACAAATAACATAAATTATATGGTATGAAATTTTACTACGCCAAAAACACTTTCCTTGAAGGTTTTTTCGACATTGATTTAAGTGCTTAGCTATAAGTGTTAGAAGAGATTTGAAAAAAGATGCTGTCTTATCTTAAACAGGAGCAGTGATACTTATGAATGTTACTCATATTCAAGTTCATGTATTGGGGAACTATCAATTCGAAGATGCACATGCAACAATAGAAATTGACGGTGACAAGAAATACACTGTGTATGCTAAGTATACAAGGAAGCGTGAAGTGAAAATAATTCATGATAATGAGTTACCTGCTGAATTAGAACCTTTATATAATAAAATGGAAAAAGAGTTGAACAGACGTATCAGGGGATTACATTCGGCAAGGCTGATATTTGGTGAAGAATAAGAAAATATCAATTACTAAAACAGAATGAGCAATTAGTCTTTTTAAAAAATTAATCAGTCTGTATGAATTTAACAAGTATCCCCATTGTTATTTGTTTTGTTCCCTGTTATTCTAAAAGAGAATTATTTTTGTTCGGTGTATGAAGGGATAATGAGTGTAAAAACAGTTTGTGTCTTAATATGTCTAGACAAGAATAGTATTACAAGTGTGTGTGAATACGCACTAGGGGGCAACAATATGTTACAAGGTACAGTTAAATGGTTTAATGCAGAAAAAGGATTTGGATTTATCGAGCGCGAAGGTGGAGATGATGTATTTGTTCACTTCTCAGCTATTCAAGGTGAGGGATTCAAATCTCTAGAAGAAGGTCAAAAAGTTACATTTGAAATTACTCAAGGTAACCGTGGAGATCAAGCTGCTAACGTACAAAAAGCTTAATTAAATATATAGACAAAAAAAGTCTGACCCAGAAGGTGCACATGTATCTTGTAGGGTCAGACTTTTTTATTCTCCAGAAAATAAAAGAACTGTTCTTTTTAGTAGTGTTATTCATACCAGTCTTCTCCAATGAGCATACTGCCAAAAACTACATAAGATAAACATCATAAACACAACCATTCAGGAGTAGCGTTCATCAATCATCAGGGGCGCGGACGTTCTTGTTTACAATGAATCAGGAAATTTAGAACTTGCAGAACTAAATGCTGAATTTGTTTCTGATCGAGTGCCTAAACAATTTGTGGACTTAGCTAAATGCTTTTGGAACAACGCTAAGACAGTTGAGCACATTTGAACTCTAAGAATCCTGTCATCTTTACCGTCTTGCTTCTAGGATATTAC
>NZ_SCFM01000020.1 GCF_004138295.1 Ectobacillus funiculus
TTGTAGACAAAAGAATCATTGCTTTTATCTAAATAATCGTATTGAGCAGTAATCGTTGTGTAGGAAGGAACCTTATAACGAATAAAACCACCTTCAAATCCAATCCCTTCCAAATGTTCATACAAACCAGCTATATATACATTGTAAACCTTTCTCTCACACCCAAATGCTCGTTCTAGGCGTATCGCTTGTTCTTCAGTAGGAACAATAGAAAAACGAAAACCAGAAGTGATCCAACCATCTGGTAAAGATTTTTTTGTTCCTTTTATATGAGTTCCATCTTCCCTAGTTGCCATGTTCAACACCACCTTCCATGTATTGGTAATACTATTATAACGAATGTGTGTTCTGTTTTCAATAACCAACTACAAAGAAGAGAAAGAAATAGGCTTACGCCTACTGAAAATTCATCCCCCACCTACTCATTTGAGCTACGCCCTTCGCATTCCTTGAGGAAGGGGACTTCTTTTCAGAAAATCTGTTAAATCCTCTTCATGCGGATTTTCTACAAGCGCGTATACTTTGTAGCGGATATACGACAGGCATCGAAAGATTACACCTGCTTCGCTATCTGCTAGGCGTTTAAGTAGCTTTGTCACTGTGCCCTTATAGACTTTCGTAAAATTCCCCTCGCCTTCACCCTTAGAGCTGCAAGGGATACAGCAGTTTTTTGCATGTCTTGACTTCTGTTATCTGTGTTCCTTTCGTTCTTCTACGCAGGAAATAACATGTCTTTTTAAATTGACGCTTGTACTAGCGGGCAAGCCTGACACTTGCCTAACGGCTTCGTGTATTTACATTCCCTACATTTAATCGCTAATACTCGGCGCAGCAAATAGTAATGATCTATGAGCCGATGTGAATAGATCAAGGCAGCACTCCTTATAATATAGGCGCTTTCTCTCTTTTCTTATGGCGCTATGCGGTGCGCTTTTTTACATAAATCTTACGAAATCTTTACATTTAGATGCTAAAATTAGTTAACAGATTAAAAATATCGGGAGGGCTTTGTTTGAAATGTGGAGATATTGTTATTTACAACGCAAAATGGTATCGGATTCTTTTCGTCTATCGTAACGGTTTGGCGGAAATAGAAGATATGAGCCGCAGGTTTACTGTCGAGCTTGTGTCGCTTTCATCCCTTGAGCCATTAATGGGTACGTCCTGAGTAAAAAAACATTGCTAGTGATTTAAAGGTAATAATGTAGCCCCGACTGCCCTTGCTTGGGGATCACAACTTTTAACGATCCAATAACGCTCATGTATCTAGCTACTTTTTATGATCGATCCTCATTCGCCGCTTGCTTCGTTTCATTCATGAGAAGAGAAAGAAGGATCGCTTCTCCATTTATTCTCTTCGCTAGCTTTGTAGCTTCTTCGTATTATCTTTCGATTACACTTCGTATTGATCCTCGCACAGATTCGTAGACCAAAAGAAAGAAGAGTGTGCTTAACTCCCGTATTCTTTACGACCCTACATGCTGTCGCTAGCTACTGCTGTATAACGCTAGATTCCCGTAGTTCTTTCTGCATACCGCTAGCAAACGCTAGAAAGATATACTCCCCTGTTCCGTTGTACATGCGTTATTGTCAAGCGAATACTAACTCCTGCTATCAATCCTCAACAACCCACAGCGTATGCTTATGTAAGCTTGTATACCGCTGCTTTATATCTGATCGCAAGTAATATTGTTTCAAAATATTCAAATTACTATTTATAATGGAAATATGTACATAACTTAGAAACTTGCATTAGGGGGAAGTGCTTATGACCATTATGAAAAATAAAACATTTTGGACAATATTTTGGATTTGTATTGGGGTCGTAATCATTGGAAGCTTTTACGGGATAGCGACTTCATTCAATAGCAAGGACACGGTGGCAAAAGCAACAACACAAGAAGGAGCATATGAAGACTCTCCGACTCAAACAAAGTCAACACCATCGATCGAGGCGGATATGCCGACGGGCTTTGTTTCTTCGAATCATAGTTCGTTGAATGACTTGACGGGTTGGGGTGCTATTGATTCGCCCAATTGGAAAGCCGTTCATGAAAGAGCAAAAGATATTGTTTTGGAACTAAATCAAATAAATTACAACGGGGACGCCGACTTGGTAGCGGATTTCAAAGACATTCGGGAATTGGCAGAAAATCTTAAAGCCAATGAAAACAAAGGCGACCTTCGGAAACTTCACCGATACTTCCACGACCTTGACGTTGTAATGAATAACGGCGACGGTGACGGCTATTTTTACGGAATAACTGAATGGGGCGACCAGAATAAATAAAGGACGGAAAAATCCGTTCCTTTTTGTTTTGATTTCATGAAAAGAAACGGCTTTTGTCCTTGCTTATAGTTCGTCTAACAGATTTTGCTGCAAGAGTACCCCTGCTTCAATTTCCCTTCACATGATTGAGGAAGGGATGTTCTTCCCTATTTTTTGATAAAACTTCACTCTAGGAGGCTTTTCCTATACGCTTCAGGGTCCCTCCCCGCTTCTTGTAATAGTACCTTCCGTCTTCCTGATCCTTAAAAACGGATATACCAAACCATTTTAGCGGAGTCCACACAGGTTTCAAGTACATGGTTGGCACTTTGATCACCCTTTCGTTCTTCTTTATCCAAAACTGTAATTCTATACTAACTACCTTCTGTGAACACGGTGTGTCTTTCCTGTAAATTTCTTTCAAAACTAGCTGATTGGTGAAGACAGAGATGTAGTTGCCCTTACACTGCTTCAGATTACGTTGAGTAGCCTTCTAGCTAGAAATTTATACTTTCTTACAGTGTAAAAGAAAAAGAGCCCGATAATTAATCGGACTCCTCTTCTTTTTAAGCTATGATACCCTGAGGCCTTTTCCCCCTCTTTGCCTGCCATAAGAATATAATTGAGAGAAGCACGCAGGCTGCAGTCGAATCCAATACCACATCGTGCACAGCTGCACCACGGCCTGGAACAAAGGATTGATGCCATTCATCTGAAGCTGCATACACAGTTACAAAAAGCCATGACAGGATGTAGCGATTTCTCTTAAAACGAAGTGTGTTCCAGGTTAAGCAAGCTAACATCCCAAATAACACAACATGTGCTGATTTTCTCATAATCTGATTAAGAGAATCTGTTGTTAGATAGAACTTCGTATCATTAGTATCTTTATGAGGTGCATGATACGAAGTCTGAACAGTCTCTTGAACTACATCTTTAGTATTCTGACTAGTAAATGATGGCGTAGCAGTAAACAAATAAATCGCCATACACCACAGAATGGTCATTAGCAGCCAAAACCTATTAACCATATAGATTCCCTCCTCTTTACCTTTAAGTTTCATAGCCTAGGCAGAGAAGTGTAGTAAATTGTTAAGTGATCACTTCCACTAAGACTGTACTCTGTTCAGCTTTAGAACGCCTTCACCGATTGGCGAGCTCTGCCCTTGAACGAAGACAGAAGCATAGTTGCACTTATACTTTATTCCTAAAGTTTCTCGCTACGTCGAATTGTCTACCTGCTAGAAATTTATACTTGCTGAAAGTGTGAAAAAAGCGCCCATCCCATATTTAGTCACCGATGGCTTGGACCTTTTTATGATAATAACTGATCTTATTTTGAATGTTCTTCCTCAAATTGTCATCCAAACACCCTTGTAGGATCAACTCGTTGTGAGCAAGGAGAACTCCGTAATAAATCTTCTTCCATTTCTTGAAATACTTCACGTTATCATCCCCCTAACTTAATGGTAGCATATTGTTTTCTATATAAGGAGGAGACCTTTCAAAAAAAGATTTACAGTTCCTTAACCTTTGTTACAAACCTATATCAGTGTCTTTTGACATCAAAACTCCCTCCGCACGCTGATATTTCAGTTAACGAACCAGAAATATTCTAGCATCCTGGGAGAGCGCATAATAAAGCCTCTCTGTCGCTAAGTTACAGAGAGGCTTTATGGATCACCAAAACCATCTATTAAAAGGCGGGATACTTTGAGGGAATTTAAACACATTAAATGGATCATATTCAGTTTTCACTTCTCGAAGTCTATGAAAATTTTCTCCATAGTACGCTGTTGGCCAATCTCTAATGCACTGATCTGGCCAATTCACGTAATCACCCGTTGTATATGGCGACAAAGCATCCCTTAATGCTTCTATCCAGCGGGCATTTTGCCGTTCCTCTGAAGGTTCGTTCCATGTAGCGAAGTATTGCTGGGCGATAATGGCATCTCGGTAATAGAAAGCTGTTTCATTTGGAGCGATCCGGCCTGCCACTCCTCCAAGAGATTGGTGCCAAATGCCAGACTTTTCATTTGGAGCGTTTGCTAAAAAGTCCTTCATTGTTAAGATCGCTTTCATTGGAAAAGGTTTATTCACAAAAGAGCCTGATCGCTTGCGGGGGGCTGGTATGTTTCCACTCGAATCCTCAAAGAATCGCACAGCTTCAATGTATGGGACTTCTCTTATCAATATACTTGTTGGCGAACCGGTTGTCGTTAATGGCCATAGAAGCTGTTCTAATCTTGATGACGTTCCAACAAATTCACCTTGAGCGATAATTTGGTTTGCTTCCTTTGATTTTAGTTCAATTTCTGAAGTAAGGAGTGCTTCCGTTTCAGGTGCCCAATGCTGCCATGCATCAAAGGCAGCTTCGAAATCCTCCCACTCCCATGTAATGGAGAAGATGGATACCGTCGAGATAGGATGAATCCTGAATGTAAAGGATGTAACAACGCCAAAGTTTCCGCCTCCGCCTCCGCGGCAAGCCCAAAATAGATCACTATTGAGATGTTTGTTGGCTTTAATCAGCTTAGCATCTCTATCTCCACACGCTCTTACCATTTCAATTTCAAGCAGATTGTCACAAGTCAGTCCAAACAATCGAGTTAACATACCGATTCCCCCGCCGAGCGTAAGGCCTGCAAGCCCAACGCTGCTTTCGGTTCCTGCAGGGATAGTCGTCCCGTATTCCCATAATGTATGATATACCTGCCCCAAATTAGCGCCAGCTTCTATTTTGGCAGTCATTGTTTCAAGATCGACTTTGATTTTGTACATTTCACTGATATCAATTACAAGACCATCATTTACTAAGGAAAAATTTTCATAGCTATGCCGGCCGCTCCTTACCCGAAATGGGACATGATTTTCCCTTGCCCATTTCAATGCATTTAATACATCCTCGATCTCCTGACAAAATACAATGATCCTTGGGAACTTTGGGCTGCTTAAGTCATTATTGATTCTTGCCAGCTCATATTCACGATCGTCAGGTGTAACGATTCTCCCGGTAAGCTTTGTCCTTTCCAAAATATAACCCCTTTCTCAGACGATGTAGAGAAGATGTTATATACTATGAAAAACCTTTCGAAAAGACACATGCTGTATAAGGGAGAAATAAGGGATTCGAAATGTCCCGAAGGTTTTGCGGCAGAAGTAATATCCCATGTGTATTTATCATTTGTCGCATGGTTCACCATAACAGGACTAACAGCACAGTTTATCTCTCAGAACAATTCTTCAAACATTTCAGTTGTTACCACTGCTTTCTTGAACAGCAAGTAATGTAACTTTAGACAGTCCTACAATTCATCTTCACAAGGATTCTTTGCTTCTGCAAAATCAAGACTTTGAAACAGTAAGTTACATTGTAGCAGGTATTCAAAAATTAATAAGGTTTAGGCTGATAAAAATAGTTGGGCTTTATAATTTTATTATGATAGGGCTTATGAAAAATATGGGTTGTAGCTGGTGATAAGGGTGGGATGAGCCAAGTCCAATCACCTGAAACGGCCCTGTTATTTTCTATTTCTTTCTCTTCAAATTTTTTAAATTGCTGAGCTGCCGTGTGATGGTCTACTATACTAACACCATCTTCCTTAAAAGAATGCAAAACGGCTGCATTCAGTTCTAAGAGCGCTCTATCCTTCCACAAAGATGTATTAGTTTTCATATCTAATTCCATTAAATTCCCTATTTGAGGAAGCATATTGTATCGCAATTCATCTGCTAGGTTTCTTGCCCCTATCTCAGTGCCCATATACCAGCCATTGAAGGGAGCTGCCGGATAGGTAATGCCGCCAATTTCTAGAATCATATCCGAAATCATCGGTACTGCATACCATTTTAAGTTTAAATCTTCAAACCATGTATAATGAGGATGACGAATGGAAACCTCAAGCAGAAGTTTTTCTGGAATCTCGACTAATTTTGGAGGATTCTCATTTATTTGAATGACTAACGGTAAGACATCAAATTTTCCATACTTCGGTTCCCAACCTAAATTTATACATGTCTCGGTAAAAGCTAAGGAGTGAGGATCTCCTAAAACACCTTGTTCCGTTTGATAGCCTGCATAACGAACTAATTGGTGATTCCAGATACGCACCGTTTTATTAGGATTTTTCTGTGAAAAAATTGTTATTGTCGGTCGTATACGACCTTGATTAGTTGCATATTCGATGTGCTCAAATAAAGCTTCAACCATTTCCTCTTCTGAGTTTAAGTGCCTCTTATCAATAACATTTAAATGATCCCAAAATAACCTTCCGATACAACGGTTGCTATTACGCCAAGCTACTTTGGCACCATATTCTAGTTCTGCAGTTGTGTGTTCATAAAAGCCTTGGCTTAGTATTTGGTTATTAATTTCATTTAACCTAGCTTCTTGTTCCTGTTCCGTTTTATTTAATTCTTGATAGCAAGAACTAATAAATTCTTTTGCTTCCTGAAGTAAATCGTTAATCAAAATAAATCCCCCTATGATAGATTATGTACTAATATTATCTATCATAGAGGGATTGAATAAAATTAAACCCTATTTGTTGAAAATATGTTGATAAATTCATTCAACTCAAATTCTAAATTATCCAAGAAGCCTCTGCGAGAAGGCTTCTTTCTTTTATCTCCAGTCTGCAGCTTCCTCCGGTGTTAGCAGTTTATTGTAATGGCCATGACTATCTAAAAATGCTTTACAATCTGCATAATTCTCCATGCCTGTATCGAATGGACCGATCAGGAAAATGAGAGATCCGTCAGGGCCGCGTTTTACATCAAAATGATGCCCGGTTGTAAACAGATAATGATGCACTTCCCCAAGTGCAGCGCCAGCGAAGCCGCCTGTATAGATATAACGAATCTCTCCAGTTGGCTTGCCGCTAGTTCCGATAAACCATGCAAGGGTTTTATTTCCGACTAGCATATTTAGGTCTACATCTCCACTTACCCCAGCAAGCCTTCCCTTTGCAGTATATTGCCAAAGATCACAAGGCATGTCAGGCTTAAGTCCTGTAGGTTGTCCAATATCATTTGCAGCAAAACGAGGAATCCATAAAAAATCGGCTCTTACTCGATTCATTCCGTATTGTTGGTAAAAGGAATGACCTGTATATAATCCGACCTTCCAACCTGCGGCCTTGCAGGTATCAATGAAGGCTTGTGTAGCAGGGATAAGGTCTGCTGGATTCCTTGTTGTCATTTCTTCGACATCCGCTACTAAAAATTTTGCAGCTTTATCTGCACGAGATATAAAATCCTTCGCTTCTACAATCGCATCATTGATGCTCACGAAGCGGCAATATGCATAGTGTCCAAAAGGAATATTATATGTCTTGCAGCCAGCTACAAACTCCTTATATTTTGTATCAATTGTGGTAGATCCGTACTGTACGCGAATAATAGCAAGATCTAGCTCATCCTTTGCCTTGCTCCAATCGACTGAATTATGGTGTGAGAAATCAGCTATTTTTCCCATTATGCAGCATCTCCTCTCGTTGTTTCATGATCAGTCCATACTCCTAACATGATACCTAATATATATACAATATCCTGAAGCTGCCCAAGTTGTCTCTCAAACTCCGCATAACCAAGAGATTTCGCAATCATCCCAACCAACGCAAATAGCGCAACCCATATTTTCCAGTTGCGAAGACGTTTGAACATATTTTCTTTTGTAAGTTTCATGGCAGTCCCCCTGTTTTTATTAGCTGTACATTAACGAAAGAAATGTACTAGCTTGTCCTATACTATGCAAGACAAGGCTAATAAGTTACAGGATAACCGCCCAAGTTCTAGGATTAATAACCTTCCTTATTTGGCATAATTAAGTTATTCAAGTAAAGGGCAGGTAGATAGTAGATGCACTTTATATACACTATGTTATTTTTGGCTGCAGCAATAAAATGGGGGGATTGGCGGAACTGGAGAGCTTACTATCCAACAATCCTGTTCTTTATTGGCGGCGACCTCTTAAAGAATGCTCTCCTGTACACTCATCGTATGTGGGAGTATCAGGAAACCGTAATTGGAGAACACATTTTCTTTGGACATCTCGTCATTAACCTCATGGTTATGGCGATTGTATATCCATCTACAATCTTAATATATCTCGGGAAATACCCGCATATTTGGTGGAAGCAGCTGTTGTGGCAGGCTTTCTGGATCCTTCTTTATGCTACGATCGAATGTATCGATCTTCACTTTAACTTGCTACATCATTATCACGGATGGAATATGTGGTGGTCATTAGCATTTGATGCTGTAATGTTTTCCATGCTGCGGCTTCATCATAAAAACCCGCTTTTAGCCTGGGGCCTTTCAATGATTTGGATGATTGTTTTATGGAATGTCTTTGATGTACCTATGAAAACATTGAAATAGGGTGAACGAAATGGTCTTCCCAATTTTTATAGCCATAACCTTACTACTTTTGATTTCTTTTTGTGTTACTTCGAAACGAATGCATATATTTGAGATTTTTTTCCTTTGGATGATCTCTTGGTTAATTACTCACAGCATCGCTTGGATGGTTTTTGTCAATCTTAAATGGTTAAAGCTTTCAACGGATTTAGGAAACTTTTGGACCGAGACTCTTGGCCTGCTTATCCTTTATCCTTTACTCGTTATTTGGTTCTTTGATATTTCAATGCTTATTCAGCATAAAGTAAAAAAGTACGCTCTCCTTTTATTAGCCATACTTATAATAGCTTCAGTTGAATTTTGTTTTATTTTGTTAGATACCATTATTGAAAAAAATTGGAATTTTTCTTATTCACTTATCAAGTGGTCTTTTATCGTATCTATGTCATACCTTTTATGGCAGTGGTATCGAAAAACATTATGTAAAGAGGGGCTCATTTAATCCATGTTTATTTTTCCAAAACACTTCGATGAAAATGAATGGTTTATAATCATTATCCTCCTTTTGAGTAGTATTTTATTTAAATTACCTAAAAGATTCCCTGCATCGATGACTATTCTTATCCTATTATTAAGTGTAGCAATCCCTAAGGTTCTTGATCACAGCATCGCTGCTATCTCGCCTTATGACTTTTATCGTTTAAATGATTCGGAGAAATATGAAGTATTTGATTTACTGTTAGATGGAGTTTATCTTCCTTTTGGTTATTTATGCGTCTACCTTTATGATATTCTTCTTCCAAGAGGCGTTCAAATTGTCTTTTATATTCTAGTTTGGGCTATATTTGCGGTGTTTTTTGAATACATCAATATAAAATTAGGTTTATTTACCTACCATGGCTGGAAACTGATTTACTCATTCCCGACGTATATAACGGTTATCTCGCTATTCCTCTCCTTTTATGAATGTATCGATTACTGCTATAAGAAGACTAAGAAAACTATCGAGGCTTAATGTTGTTGTTTACAGCAGCTTGTTTTTCCATCCCTTTCTAAACCAAAAGAGGACACTGAAACAAAAAGCAACTATCCTTTCTGAATCAACGCCCTCATGCTTTCGCTTTTGGCCTATATTAACATGTAAATCTTTCTTGAGAAATAGCTGGTAATGATGTCTTAAGCACCAGCTAACGCATTGAGAATGACTGCTACTCGCGCGTCCTTTAACTCGTAGTAAATCTCCAAGCCTTTACGCGTTCCTGATACGACATTAACAGCCTTTAATTTTGCTAGATGCTGGCTAATTGTACTTTGAGGCATGCCAAATTCTTCATAAAGAGAAGTTACATTTAATGGTCCTTTTTCAATCATAACTTTTATAAGTGCAAGGCGGGTAGGATGAGCTACTACTTTTAACATCTCTGCACTATCCCTAAATTCTTCAATGTTCATCTCGTTACCTCACTTCCCTTTTCATACCTTTCTATCATGATACAACAATATCAAAAAATAATTAAGCGTGTAAATGTTTCCAAACATTTTTTCTAAATATAGAGAAGATTCACTAATTGTCTTCGCCCTGCTCCCCGGACGAAGACAGAGGTGTAGATGCCCTCTAAAACAATAATCTATGAAAGAATAAGAAAAGGCCGCTCTAAAAGGCGGCTTCGCTTAGTTCACTTTAAGTATAACTTTTTGGGACATTTTCTAGCCCCCCGGTTTGCCTCAGTCTCCAGAATAATCTTCGACACAAAAGGAAAAAAGCGACTTTTGTGTCGAAGAACACACAGAAAGCTTCCATGAATGGGCTTCGTCCGGACCGTGCCCGCCTTTCTTATCGCCAGTCTGCAGCTTCTTCAGGCGACAGAAGTTTGTTGTAGTGTCCTTTTGAATCTAAGAAATTTTTGCAGTCCTTAAAATTCTGTTGCGACGTATCAAACGGACCGATTAAGAAGATAATGGAACCGTCTTCCCCGCGCTTGCAATCGAAGCCATCCCCTGTACGGAACAAGTAATCATGCACTTCTACAAGTGCATTTCCAGCGTATCCCCCAGTATAAATATATACGATTTGAGTTTTCTTTTTCAATCCGAAAAATGCTGCTACTCCCTCCGCGTGAGCACGGGCTGCCCCGATAAGGAAATTCAAATCATTAAACTTTGTTATCTCTACATTATCCATAAATAAGTTTTCTGTCAAAACAGCAATCATGTTTGTTTCACGAAGAACAGCATAGTTAGCGGACTTCTTGCCTCGGTCTACAATGCCCTGTTGACGGTAAAATCCCATTACATGATCGTGTACTGTATTTTGAAAAGCAATTGTACGTGAATCGGATGCACCGCTATAACGGTAAGACTCAAATCCTTTCCCGCCGCCGCTATTACAGTGAATGGAAATAAAGGCATCCGCTCCCCATGCGTTCGCGCGACTTGCACGGTCTGATAAGGATACAAACGTATCATCCATGCGTGTCATAGCTGTTTGCACGTTTTCGTATTCTTTCACTAAAATTTGATTCATTTGGCGCGCGATTTCTAGCACAATATTCTTTTCCTGCAATCCATTTCCTACCGCTCCGCTATCTTGTCCTCCATGACCTGCATCGATATAAATCTTAACTATTGACACCATCTCCTATTCTCTTGTTTTACCAGCAATATGAAAAAAGCTCATAGACTGGCTTGTCTTATACTATGTAAAAGACAGCTAACGCGTGATAGGACAGATGGCCAAGTTTTCCAAACTACCAGCATTCATCTCATTTTAATGCGCCGGAAGCATGATAGAGTGTGTAGGATTGCGCTACACTAAAAGAGGACACCGAAGCCGAGAGCAAATATGCTCCCTGAATCAGTGCCCTACGCTTTCAAGCCTGAATTCTATTCATTTCCCGCAGCAAAATTACAGAGCTTTTGTTTCCTTGTCTTCCTAAAATTTCCGACTGCATCGAATCATTTCTAGCTGGAAGTTTATCCTTTTCGATAGTGTAAGCACCTTATACCAATTTCTGTACTAAGAAATTCGCATCCTGAACTGCCCACTGTTGTGCAAACTGATTTTCTAGCTTCCAATAACTGATACCACGAAGACCATATTGTCTAACTGTATCAAATTTAGCTTGTATGCTGCGTGCATCCTCAAACCATACCTCATGTTGCTGCCCTGTTTCGTCAGTATATTGAAAGTAGGGAGATTGATAGGTTTCATGGTAATAGATGGTGACGCCGTACTTTGCGGCCAAGCGAATTGCTTCTTGATGACTAACTACCTTCGCCTGTGTTCCCTTCACCCACGGAATTTTCCAGTCTCTTCCGTATAGAGGGACCCCCATGAGGATTTTATTACGCGGAATGACTGTAATCGCAAAATTTAATATCCGTTGTACCTCGTTAATTGGAGCGATTGCTAATGGCGGCCCGCCAGCCCAGCCCCATTCATAAGTCATAAGGGTCACAAAGTCTAAGATATTCCCTTGAGAAGCATAGTTCTGTGCTTCGTACAGTAATCCCGTTTGCTGATCACTAAGTTTGGGCGGCATTGCTGCAGAAAGGAAGAGCCCTGCTCTGTGTAGTTCAGTTGCCATTTTTTTTAAGAAATCCTCATAGTTTTTACGATCTTCTGGATATACATTTTCAAAATCAAAGCTTAAACCCTTGTAGCCTTTAGCCTTTATTGTTTTAACTATATTTGTAATGAGCGTTTTTTGTAAGTTGGGCTTACGAAGGATCGTTGCTGCAAGATCAGAGCTGAATTTTCCACCTGTAAGATTTGCGAGGACAAGAAGAGGTGCTACATGTTGGGCTTTGGAAGCTGCTAAAATAGACGTATCTTTTATTGTGACAATAGTTCCGTTATCTGTAAAAGCATACGTAAATGGGGAAATATACGTAAGATACCGTCCTACATTTTTGATGTCTTTTCCTGTTTGATCACTAATACTAGTAGTATAAGCATTCACCTCAATCTTTGTCTGGATCCTTTTGGGAATAAGCAAGGTTTGCCCTATATAAATCGGCGAATAAATCGTAAGGCTGTTTGTTTGTAAAATAGCTTGCACCGTGACCCCGTATCGCTGGGCGATTGCTGGAAGGGTATCACCCACTTTAATAGTATATTGTATTAAACCAGGCGTAGGAATGACCAGTGATTGACCGACCACTAAACTCCCAGAGCTTCCTAGTTGATTTACCGCGAGTATTTGTTTTATATCAACATTGTAATATTTTGAAAGTGCCCATAAGGTATCTCCCTTTTGTACTACATGTATTTGCACGGACGCTCCTCCTGACATTTTGCTTTTATATACTTTATGATATCCGTAATATAGATATTTTGAATTCCTGCTAAATTCTTGCTTGCATCATTCCCATTATCCTTTTCTCTGTTAACATGAAAGCTGCCTAGGTTTATGGGAAATTCATAACGAAAAACTCACCGATTGGCAAGCTCTGCCCTCTGGGCGAAGACAGAGACGCAGCTGCACTTACACTGTATTCCTAAAATGCAAGAAAAAGCCCTGCAAGATGCATTCCTTGCAGGGCTGAACAATTAGTTTTCTTCTATTTCTTTACGGTTTTTCTTGAATAGCTTAGATAATACTTCATAAACGATAGGTACAATAATTAATGTTAATAACGTCGAACTTGTTAAACCACCAATTACTGTAATACCAAGACCTTTCGAGATTAAACCGCCACCGCCTGAGCCCGCTGCTAATGGGATTAACGCGCCAACCGTTGCGATTGCTGTCATTAGAATTGGACGTAGACGCGTTGCGCCAGCTTCGAGAATTGCTTCACGCATGCTCATTCCGTCACGCTCCATATGAATAATGCGGTCTACAAGGACAATGGCATTTGTTACAACAATACCAATTAACATTAATAGACCCATCATGACGGAGACAGAGATTGTTTCACGACCGATTAATAAGCCGACAAATGAACCAATAACCGCAAATGGTAACGAGAACAGGATCGCAAACGGAGCGACACCTTCACGGAATGTGACAACAAGGATAAAGTACACGATTGCCACAGCGGCAGCCATAGCTATACCAAGCTGTGTAAATGTTTCCTTCATGTCTGCCGTTACACCGGCAACATCAACTGTAACACCTTTAGGCAAGTCTAATTTATCGATTGCTTTATCTATCTTCGGTGTGACCTTTGAAACATCATTACCAATGATTGTTCCTGAAACAGTTGCGTAGTATTCACCTTTACTGCGTGCAAGTGTATTTAACGTTGTACCTTTTTCAACCTTCACAAGCTCCGAAAGCGGCATTGTTGCACCAGTTGCTGTCGGTACCTGTGTTGCTAACATATCATCAATTGATTTTGGCTGTGCAGATTGGTCCTGCTGTACAATGACATTTAATGTGTCGCCGTCTTTCTTAACCGTTGTTAACACATCTTGTGTTTTTGCAGGGCTTAACATCGCGGCGATTTGTCCCGTTGTTAAACCATACTTCAGCAATTCAGCTTGTGCTACTTTGAATGTATACTCAACGTAGGCATCTTCTACGCTAGAGGAAACATCTTTTAAACCTTTAACCTTCTTCATTTCTTTTTCTACCGTTTTTACAGATTGATTCAGTTTATCTAAATCTTCACTGTAAAATGTGTACTTAACCTCATTTGAAGAAGCGGACGTAGAAGAGAAGTTTTGGCTCTTCCATTCACCTGTTTGTCCTATGTTTTTTACATACTTTTCAATTTTATCACGAACTTCTGGGAAGTTTTTCATGTCAGGGTCAAAGATGAGATACATCAATGCACCGCCGCCTGCTCCGCCACCCATCATGGCCGCCGTCGAATCGCCATTTTTCGTTACGGATAATTGAACGATATCAATATCATCACGTTTTAGCATCTTTTCTTCGACCACTTTAATATTAGCTAATGTATCCTCCGGCAGCTCACCTGCTTTTGGTGTGTACGTTAAGTACATCACTTTTTCTTCTTCGCTTCCCATAAAGCTAAAACCGATTAATGGTGTTAATGCCAAACTGCCGACTAATAAAACAACAGCAAGCAATGAAGTAATGATTTTATGGTTAAGTGCCTTCTCTAGGACCCCTTTATACCAATTAGATAATGCACCAGCCTCTTTATGGCTGTTTGCTGCTTTTTCGCCGTATAACTTCTTCTTAAATAAGAAGTGAGACAATGCAGGAACAATCGTAATCGCAACAATTAACGAAGCTCCAAGTGCAAACGTCATTGTTAACGCGAATGGTGTGAATAGCTCACCGACCATACCGCCAACGAACATAAGCGGTGCGAATACGGCCACCGTTACTAATGTTGATGAGAGAATCGGCTTGAACATTTCAATTGTCGCTTCGCGTACAAGTGCTCGTCCTGTTAATTTCTCTTCTTTTAAATGCAAACGTCGGTAAATATTTTCAACTACTACGATAGAGTCATCAATTACACGACCAATGGCAACTGTAACCGCCCCGAGCGTCATAATATTTAGCGTAATATTCATCCAGTTTAACAACATAAATGCCATGAAAATGGAAACTGGAATAGAGATAATGGAAATAATTGTTGATTTAAGATCGCGTAAGAATAGCAGAATAATTAATACAGCGATTAAACCGCCAAATACTGCTTTTTCCACCATCGTTGAAACGGATTTTTCAATTGGTGCACCTTGATCAAGTGTTACATCGATAACAAGATCATCATATTTTGCCTTTTCTTCTTTAACGAGCTTCTTCACTTTGTTTACAACATCAACAGTGTTAGCCTGCTGAGCTTTGACAATTTGAATCGCAATGGCTTCTTTACCATTTGTACGTGAAACCGATTCCACTTTACCAACCACATCAATTGTAGCGATGTCACTTAGCTTCACAAATGGTGATGGATTTGCTGCTGATGGTGTTACAGGAATAAGCATATTCTTTAATTCATCAGCCGTCATGAACTTACCATCGATAGCTACAGCTTGTTCACCTTCTTTAAATTTGTAAAGCCCTAACGAAACAGAGAGGTCACTCGCTTGAATCATTTGCTTTACTTTATCCTCGGTTAAGCCAAGCTCAGCCATTTTGGCTTTGTTATAAGTAAGATCCACTTCCTCAACATGCTGACCTGTCATAGTCGCAGACGCAACACCATCGATTTTCTCGATTTTTGGAAGTAAGCTTTCCTCTACGGTTGACGTTAATTCAACAATATCCTCTTTTGAACTGCTTACACTTAAGGCAACAACCGGCATCATGTTCATGCTAACTGCTGTAGTTTTCGGCTTTTGTGCTCCTTCTGGCAATTCCACGGCATCTAACGCAGATTGCAATGCGCGTTTTGCTTCATCCATATCTACGCCGTATTCATATTCCACTTGAATACTTGCCATGTTAGAATAGGAATTTGAGTTAACTGATTTTACGTGTTCAAGATTCTCTGCTGCTTTCTCTAAGGGGATGGACACATCTTCCATTACCTTCCTAGGAGTTGCTCCTGGATAGACATCCGTCACAATTAAGTAAGGGATTGAAATATCCGGAATTGTTTCCATCTTCATGCGTGTACCTGAATAAATACCAGATACAGTGATAATGATTGTAAGTAACCAAACAGCTAGTTTATTCCTTAAGACAAAATTAACTAAGCCTTTCACTGCTACACCTACCTTTAATTAACTTATCTAGATCACTCATTTATAGTAATGACTAATCAGTCATTTGTCAACAATATAACCTGGGAGCGAGAAGATGATTAAAAAACAATTAATTATGGAAAAGGCGCTAGAGCTTTTTGCAAAACAAGGCTTCGAAGCCACATCCGTTCAACAAATAACTGAGTATTGCGGTATTTCTAAAGGTGCTTTTTATTTATCTTTTAAGTCAAAGGATGAATTGATTTTAGCCCTAATCGATCATTTCATGATCCAACTCACATCTGATATTGACTACGTGGTCAGAGATGCGAGTGATGATCAAAAACTTTTATATGAGTTCTATTACACAGCATTTAATTCTTTTTATAAACATTCTGATTTCGCGAAAATTCTCATTAAAGAGCAAGCACAATCATTTAACCAAGAACTCATCTTCAAATTTCATTACTACGACAGATTGATTGAAAAAAATATCTTAGCGATGATTGAACGTTTATATAGTAAAGAGGCCGATCAGACAAAATATGATATTATGTATTGTATTAAAGGCTTCATGAGTATTTATTCCCATCTATTTTTATTCTATAACGTACCATTGGATTTGGAGCTATTGGCTCGATCGCTTGTGGAAAAAACAAATGTACTGGCAAGACATACAACGATACCATTCATTTCACAAGAGCTGCTCCAAATGTGTAAGCAACCGATGAATGAAGAGGTAACAAAGGAGCAAATTCTTGAAATTATGGAGCAAAAAATAGCAGAAATCGAAGAGGGTATTGAAAAAGAATCGGTAATCCTGCTCAAGCAACAGCTGCTTGAACCGAGCTTTGGACCTGCAATCGTGAAAGGGTTACTAGAAAATATTCGCAATCACCCCCATTGTAAATGGATTGCTTATTTACTTCGTAACCATTATGAATTGTAAGGAGCACTCTGCACATAGGTTGAGGTAGAATAAAGAAAACTCGCCGACTGGCAAGCCCTGCTCTTGGGCGAAGACAGAGGCGTAGTTGCCCTTATACTGTAGTGCTAAAATTTCCGACTACGCCGAATTCACTTCTAGCTGGAAATTTATACTTTCTTACAGTGTCAAAAAGCCCTTCCGTTTGAGGAAAGGGCTTCATTTCTTTATTTCGTTTACCGCATGCTATGGTTCTTTGGTTCTACGATAAATTTGCTTTGCTCTGCATGGCCTTAAGAGCAACTTCTTCATCCTTGAATACCTTTACTCTCAAATTCTTCAAGAGCTTTTGCTTATCAAAAAGCAGTGCTGGAAAGAATGGCTTTGTATAAGGTACTGCCATTAGCTCCCTAGCGGCGCACCAGTAAACCATTCGAGTGGTTTGTCTCCAATAAGTAAATTTAAGTCCACATTCCCGTTTACACCAGCGAGCCTTCCTTTTTCTGTATATTGCCATACATCGCATGCCATATCTGGCTTAGCCCCTGTAGGTTGTCCAATATC
Source organism: Ectobacillus funiculus (assembly GCF_004138295.1). Classification (GTDB taxonomy): domain Bacteria; phylum Bacillota; class Bacilli; order Bacillales; family Bacillaceae_G; genus Ectobacillus; species Ectobacillus funiculus. The sequence goes on from NZ_SCFM01000020.1 coordinate 17,737, forward strand.
AATTGAGGAGTAACGAGGAATCCATAAAAAGTCAGCTATTACTTGGCTCATACCATACTTTTTATAAAAGAAATGTCCTGTATATAAGCCGACCTTCCAGCCGGCAGCCTTGCAAGTGTCAATGAATGCTTGCGTAGCAGGGATAAGATCTGTTGGATTTTTTACTCTCACTTCCTCTACATCTGCTACTAAGAACTTAGCGGCCTTATCTGCACGAGCTATAAAATCCTTCGCCTCTACCACTGCATCATTTACACTCACAAAGCGGCAATATGCATAATGCCCAAATGGTATATTGTAGCTTTTGCATCCAGCTACGAATTGTTTATATTTTGTATCAATGAAAGAAGAGCCATATTGCACACGAATAATAGCAAGATCTAGCTCGTCCTTTGCTTTGCTCCAATCAATCGAATTGTGATGTGAAAAATCAGCTATTTTTCCCATCAAGTATCCTCTCCCTGCACTGTTTCATGGTCAGTCCATAAACCCAGTATAACACCTACCGTATAGATAACCTCCTGAATTTGCCCAAGCTGCCCCTCAAAATCCGCATAGCCAAGGGACTTTGCAATCATCCCAATTAACGCAAATAGCGCAACCCATGCTTTCCAGTTGCGAAGACGTTTCAAAATATTTTCTTTTGTAAGTTTCATAGTGATCCTCCTATTTTGATTAGCGGCACGTTTGTGATATTAAAAAACGTACTAGCTTTGTTCTATATACTATGTCGCATAGGACTAGTGAGAGATAGGACAATCACCTAAGTTTACGATCCTCTTTTTATTTGAGCATGAGCATGTTATTTGTTAATTTCCTATTGAGCGGACGGAGCATATAGTGAATATAAACATATAATTTATAGATAGATACAGAAAGTTGGACAAAGGGGAGAACAAATATGGATTTCTTCTTGGTAGCTATTCTTTATTGGGTCTTGATTGGAGCTTCATTATTTTTACTGTTTTGGGGTGTATGGAAAAAATCGTGGAAGGCATTATTAGCGAGCGGCATTGCGCTTTTATTGCCAGCCCTATCTGTGTATTTCGGAAGTGCAGAGGGGTGGTTTAGATTGGCGGCACTTCCTCCTGTAATTATTTTTATACTTGCTTATTACACAAAAATAACATCAGGCACTGAATAAATATATTTCTAAAATGTCTGCTAACGCCAAAACAGCTGTTACAATACGGCTGTTTTTCTTTTAATACTTGCACCTAAATTGGTTAAAAGTTCCTTTAATAGTTATACTCAACTAAAAAAATTGGGAAGTATAAATATAATCGATAATTTAGAAGTTAGGGGGAGCTATGATGGGGATTACATTGAACTACCCCACCTACTCGCTAACGCTCCTTGAGGTGGGGAATTCTGTATCTTCTTCCTAGGAAGCGAAATACAGAGCCGTTCAACAGGCTTCTCATGGGGCATCCGCTTCGTTTTCCTTCTAAGGAGAAATAGAGACAGGATGAAGCGCATATACCGCACCGGGAGCTGTTTGATGCACCCGATACCCCATTCTCTTATGCAATTTCGGTTTTCCATCCACAATCGATTGCTTCATGTTTCGCAATGCCGTCAGCTTGCTGCGTTCGTTTTTTAATTTCTTTTGAATCGATTGCACGACACTGTCTACCTGTTTGACATACAACGCTTGTAGTTCCTTTTGCGATGTACGAAGGGCATTTACTTGTTGGACTGCACTATTCGCATAATAGTCGTCCATTTGAAATTGTTCCTTAATCGCAAGATGAAGACTGCCTTCATACGGTTTGCTCCCTGTGCGTAGATGTTTTGTCTGCCAAGCATAAGCCGTGCGCATGGCTCTGTTATAGAGACGGAGAGAATGAAAGAGTTCCTGATTCAAATCGTGAGGGATCGTGTGTTTATAGATTCGATTGGAAAAATAACACTTCTTCATTCCCTCCTCCTCCCTTCTGGTTCATTTTGGTAATTATATATCACCAAAGGAACGTACGTTTGTCTAGTAGAGTTTTCCTATTCAAACATGCTAGGCGATTCGCCTAGCCGACATTCATCCCCCACTTACCACTGGGCTACGCCCATCACGTGCTTGAAGTGGGGGTCTTCTGTCGGAAAATGATAAAGAAATTATTATATTATCTAGTGAAGTCAAGGAACAAAATCTTTTTGCTTTTTGTCACCTTATACATATTAGTTGCTGCGTATGTTGCTCTTTGGATAGAGCCGCAAACATTCAAATCGTATTTAACCGCTGTTTACTGGGTCTTTACAACGCTTGCTACAGTTGGTTTTGGCGATTATGATACGTGTGCTATGCAATGAAAAAAACCGCAAAACACAAGCAGAATGCAAGTGTATAGTTTGCGGCTATGAGGCAACGAAAGTGCAAGTTTTGTAAAAACATCATCTTTTCCTTGGAACAGTATTATTGAGTAAAGGTAATCATTCCATTAAAGTAATGATGTAACAAGGATTTATAATCATATCCTTCAGTTAAAATATGATCAATGAGCTCTCTCACTGCGCCTTCTCCTCCATTTGCTTTTGAAATGAAGCGAGCACTCTCCTTAACCAAAGGTACTGCATTTTGCGGCGCTGCGGGGTATCCGACGATTTGAAGGATAGGAAGATCATTCAAATCATCTCCCATATAGCATACATTCTCCAAATTTATATTGAAGTCAGCCATAATTTCATTTAATACCTGCACCTTGTCATGAATACCTTGATAAAAAACATCTATTTTTAATTCTGCTGCTCGCTTCTTAACAGCATTGGAGCTTCTGCCGCTAATTAATGCAATCTTTATTCCGCTATGACGAGCAAGATTAATCCCTAACCCGTCCTGTGTATGAAAAGACTTATATTCTTCTCCAGAGCTGCCGTAGTAAAGCTTCCCATCAGTCAGGACACCATCTACATCTAAAACAAGTAATTTTACTTTTTGCATGGGATATCCTCCTACAATTCCTATTATGTCGTTTCTTAGCATGAATTTCAGCATTTCCAGCTACACAAATAAACTATATTTGCGGGTTAGCTATGTGCTGCTTATTCTTAATTCGTAAAAATAGCTACATCATGCCGTTCTAATGACAGTAAGTTACTTTCACCATCTCTAAACTGAAAGCCTGTTTGTAATTATATATGATTATCCAAAAAAATACTTAAAAATTCCTTTCCTCGTTCTGAGCACTATCTACTAACCCCAATCTAATAGAAGCCTGTCTGAGTCCTTCACTGTTAAACCCGAGTTGCACTGACGATGGAATTTTTACTATGAAACCTTTTCTCGTATAACTTTAGATTCACGTAGATGCTCTGCAGAGTAGGGGCTTGCAAGCCGTGTTCATGTGCCAATTGCAGCAAGTATCCCTGCAGGTGGTCACCTTCAACAGGAAGTCCTTTCTCCATATCTCTCAGCATAGAAGACTTCATATCGTAATTCATCTCACATATTCTTGTGAATTGTATCTGCTCAATGTCTTCTGCAATTGTTGCTTGTGCCGCCCTCATAATTTGAGCAATTTCCGCTAGCAGATTTTGTAGCAGCTCTGTCCCCATTGGCACCTCTCTAATAGGACCAATAGGCTGCTGAAATAGTGTTGTAACTCCGGAAACTGTTGTAATAAATAAATACTTGTGCCACATTTCCTGCAGAATATTGCAAACTGCGCTCACTTGAGCCTTTGTATTAGCAAATGCCTGTTCTATTGCTAGAATACGTTCTGTTTTTTCCCCGTTCCACTCCCCGAATATAAACCGATGAGAAGCACCTCTTTGAATAATATCTCCTGTTTCCGACAAGGTAGCTTCTATAAAACAAACTCCGCCTATTACCGAATGGTCTGAAAAGGCTTGACGAAGCTTCGTGATCTGTTCAATCCCATTCAACATAGAAATCAGTACCGTATCTTTATGAACAAATGGCCGAATATCCTCAATCACTTGTTCCAAATGATATGCCTTTGTGCCAATAAGAATTACATCAAATGCTCCCGTTTGACCACTGCGGATTGTCTTTGGCTGAAGGATTACATCTCCATGTGTGCTGTGAACAACTAGCCCTCTTGCACGTAGTTGATCTTCTCTATTTTTTCGAACAAGAAACGTCACATCTTCTCCCTTTTCCGCTAATCTTGCGCCAAAATAGCCCCCTACCGCTCCAGCTCCCACAACTAAGAATTTCATGTGCTCATCACCTCTCGAGTATGTATCCAAATACTACTGATTCTTAAATATATCTTTATCAACTATTTTAGCTACCTTTACCGGCTTCGCAAGTACACCTTCATCCATAAACACATCTGCTACTTTTTGCACCGCGGTAATATCCTGATCCGTCACGGCTCTAACCTCAGCATTTACTCTTCCATTAATTGTTTCTGAGACATCTTTAGGTAATTTTGTGATATCGGAGTATATATTGATATATTCTTTTTTATGTTTGTTTTCCCATTCCCATGCTTTAGAGATTCTTTTGATCACATCTTCGAGGGCGGCTCTTTTTCCAGGATCCTGTAAGGCTGCATTCGAAGCAGTGATAAATCCTAATCCAGTATTAATATCTTTCCCGCTGCGTAACAGTCTTCCGCCATTTTTCTCTGCAATTGCTAAGTAAGGGTCAAACGTAGCCCACACTTCGATTTCACCAGCCTGAAACGCTGCGGCCGCATCTGTTGGAAGAACAAATTTCACATTAACATCCTTGGTGGATAGGCCAGCTTCTTTTAAAGCTTCAATGAGCAGATATTGCGCAATACTCCCTTTAGCAGAAGAAACAACAACTGTTTTTCCTTTTAAATCTTCGACCTTTTTAATTGAGGAACCTTTTTGTACTAATATTCCGACTGCCTCTGGTGAAGACACACTTGTGGCAATAATTTTAATGGGAACATCTGAAGCCGCTGCAGCTAATACTGGTGTATCCCCAGCCGGTGCTGTGTCTACTGATCCTGCTTTCACAGCCTCAAATAAAGGTGCAGCACCTTGAAAACTAGCCCATTTGACCTTATAAGGTGTTCCTTCAAGGACTTTAGAAGCCTCTACTTTTGCTTTCGTCATGCCAGCTTGATCGCCTAACACTAAAGTTACCTTTGAAAGGTCAACTGATTCTGTCTTAGCTGTTGTTTGATCAGCAGATCCACAACCAGCTAGTATCGCGAGACTCCCGATTGAAGCAATACCGAGCAGCAAAGAACGCTGAACTATGTTTTTGCGCAAAAATTCTCCTAGCCAATGTAGCTTTTGCATATATACATTCCCCCTCCTACTACATTGATAGACTTATTGTTTCCTAATCACCGCTTAACTTAGGCATGAATAGGTTCGTATTCATGCCCAAGCTTCTCATATATCGTGTTCAATAAACGTTTTATTGTAAAACATCCGGCTCTTCTTCCAGCAATTTATACCATAATTGTTGGAAATTAAACCATCCGCTGTATGGGCTGCTAACTTGAGAGTGTGTCAATAGAGCCGTTTCATGATCAATGGCAATCGGTTTACCTGCAGCTTCTGCAAGCAATTGTGCATGGCACGCCCGGTCCATGGCGATAAACCAATAAGCGGCCTCATCTACACTATGTCCAACTGTTAGAAGGCCATGATTCCGTAATATGACCCCTTTGTACTGCTGAAGAGCATCTGCAATACGTTCTCCTTCAGTTTTATCAAGTACAACTCCTGTGAAATCATCGAATAATCCATGATCTTGATAAAATACGCATGAATCCTGAGTAAGCGGATCTAAAAGCCTTCCTAAAGCTGACCATGCTTTTCCGTAAAGGGAATGGGAATGAGCCGCTGCAATGACATCCGGTCTCGCTTGGTGTATTTGCGAGTGGATGGCGATAGCTGCTTTGTTAATTGGCCGATCACCAATTACGACATCCCCTTCATGATTTACCAAGTGAAGATCACTTACCTTCATTTTTCCAAAATGTACTCCTAATGGATTGACCCAATAGTGATCCGTCTTCTCCGGATCACGAACAGTAATATGTCCTGCGATCCCTTCATTAAATCCAAACTGATTAAATATTCTAAATGCCCCTGCTAATCGCTCCTTGCGATGTTGACGTTCTTCCTCTACAGTATGAAATACTGGCTCTTGGTAAATTGAACTTGTTTTTGTTGGCATGCTTTTTTCCCCTTTTTTATAAGTTTAGTAGTTATCACATTTAAAGATTGAATATTCTGTATTCTTTAGTTATTGTTTTGTTATTTGTATTACCTTCTCGCTTGTATACTCCAAAAGCTTCTTCACACTTTAAGAAAGTATATATTTCCAGCCAGAAGCAAACTCGACGTAGCGGGAAATTTTAGGAACAAAGTGTAAGTGCAACTATGCCTCTGTCTTCGCCCAAAGGCAGGGCTCGCCAATCGGCGAGTTTTCTTTATCAATCCATTAAAGTTTCACCCCCTTATACGGATTGTGTTGATATACAGCTGCTTCTTATTTAGTTGGAGTCCAAGCGGATTTTGCAACTTGGATTTTCGTGCCAATTAACTTCATTTCAAGTAGATCATCAGCCTGAGTCTGAAGATCACGCACTGCCTGTTCATCCATAAACTGAATATCTGCCGGTTTTTTACTTAATATTTCTTTCCAAGTTGAAACTGGTATTTTTGTTGCTTCAGAAACTAGCTCTGCTGCTTCAGATGGATTTTCATTAATTTCCTTGCCAATCTTTTGAAGCTCCAATACTACTTGTTTAATAGCTTTTGGATGCTCCTTTGTAAAGGCATTACTGCTTATATAAAACGAACGTAACGATACAAAATTTGTTCCATTCACTAAAACTCGGCCACCTTGGTTTGCGGTTGTTGTGAAATATGGTTCCCATGTAACCCATGCATCTACTTGTCCTTGAGAAAAAGCTATGCTGGCCTCTGGCGGATTGAGGTAAACAGGCTCAACGTCATCAATAGTCATTCCTTCAGATTTTAAAGCTTTTAATAGCAAGTATTGGGAAATTGAGGCTTTGTTGAAGGCTACCTTTTTTCCCTTCAAATCCTTAATTGTTTGTATGGAGGAGCTGTCTTTCACCAAAATCCCTTCAGATTGTGGGACAGAGGGCTCACTTGCAACATAGACAAAGTCCAAGCCTCTAGCCTTACCGAATAAAGAGGGAGAATCTCCTAACCCTCCGAAATCGATACTTCCGGTACTTAATGCCTCTGCTACAGCAATGCCGGTATTAAATTCATACCACTTCACTTCATAACCTAATTTACCTAGATTTGTTTCTAAGAGCTTTTTCTTCTTTAATAGCAGCATTGGTGCAGATTTTTGATACCCAATCCGTAATACCCCTTTTTCAGCGGTATTACTTGCTCCAGCTGTTTGTTTACTCTCCCCGCAGCCACTTACCACTAGTACAAGAAGAATGAGAGTCATTAATATATACACTGCTCGTTTTTTCATCATCTCACTTTTCACCCTAACTCTTTTTTTTCGCTGTCTGTGTTATGTACGCATTGAATCGGCTATTAAAATCTCCTTCTAGAACAGATTCTCTGGTTAAATCGGTTGCATCCTTTGGCTGTTCATTGCAAATCTTTTTCAATAGTTGAACTGCATGCACTGGAACAGTCAGTACTGTTTCTGCTAGTTTTAGAGCATTTTCTTTTGCCTTTGCTTCATTTTCATACACCTCATGCACAAGTCCGTATTCATACGCTCTTTGCCCATCAATTCTGCTTCCTGATAAAGTTAAAAATCGAGCTCTAGAATGTCCAATTTCGTGGATTAAACGTTGTGTACCTAGAATCAAACCAAATTGGGGGCCTGGAAATCGAAAGGTTGTTGACTTGCTAGCAATACGAAAATCACATGAAATGGCAAGATCGGCTCCAGCCCCAAATGTATACCCACTCAATACTGAGATTGTAGGAATGGGCAAATGTACAACTTTCTCTAATAAACTAGATATCTTGCTAAAAAATTCACTAGCCTCTTGATTGGTTAGATTTTGAACAAACTTCACATCTACACCAGCACTAAATGAGGTTGCCAATTCACTGCTGAAAATAAGAGCACCTACTTCTTTATCTGCAGAAATTGCATCTAAATAACCAGTTAATTCTTCATATAACTCTAAATGAATCGCGTTAAGATTATGAGGAGAGTTTAAAGATATATTGACAATTTTTTTAACTGAATGTTCGTTATGAATCGTAACTTTTAAATGTTTCATAATCTCTCCTTAGCAAATGTGGATTGCATATATACCAAATAAATTCACTTTATTGCTTGGCTGGTGCTATAACACTTGGTTCAATTTCATTTAGCGGCAACGCTGCCACTAATTCCAAGCCGTTTTCCTTAATAAGACTTTGCAGTGCTGAAAAGCTTGTATGAGGTTTTACTCGGTAGTACTGAAACTGCTCTTGTCTTGCTAAATCATAGGATAATTCACACAGCATACTCGGCGGGGAGCATAATACTTTCACTCCCTTATTATTGGCCCACTTAATAACAGCGCTCCTTTTTCCAGTAGTTAAGTTATTAGCAGGATTTTCAAAGTCACTTACATGCTCCGTTTCTGTATCGTATAAACGAATAGTTTCTCCTTCAATAATAGGTACAATTGTTTCCTGGTCTCCTGTGATGGCCATTGCAATGATCATCTCGCTCTTCTCCTTTTCATTAAGAAATTTTAGTTTTTATACTGTAGTAACGTCTTCTAAAAGCGGCTGTTGATTTTTTTTCATAACTTGAGATAGTACCTTGCTTTCTAATTTCCCAAAAGCGTTACTTCCTCTTTCACGCGGTCTTGGTAACGTAACACGCATGTCCATAGACACCTGCCCATCCTCAATTAAGATAACGCGATCAGCAAGTGTAATTGCTTCTGCAACATCGTGTGTTACTAGCACAGCTGTAAATTGCTGCTCTTTCCATATTGTTTCTATTAATTCCTGCATCTCGATCCGTGTTAACGCATCAAGCGCACCTAGTGGTTCATCTAATAATAAAAGTTTAGGTTTAGTAGCTAGAGCTCTTGCAAGTGCTACGCGCTGGCGTTGTCCACCTGACAATACCGAAGGCCAATCACTCGCTCTTTCTTCAAGATGAACTTGCTTTAAAGATAATAAAGCTTGTTCCTTCCAGTTATCCTTTAAACCTAAGCCTACCCCGATATTCTCCAAAACCCTTTCCCAAGGAAGGAGACGGGCATCTTGAAACATAAATCGTGCATGTTTATTAATGGAACCTAATCTCTCGCCATTTTGAAATATTTCCCCATCACTTTCTTTTTCTAATCCGGCAATATGTCTTAGTAACGTGCTTTTTCCGCACCCGCTCTTCCCAACAATTGCTACAAATTCGCCGGAGGGTATACTTAAATTGATCCCTTTTAACACTTCAACATTCCCAAATGCTTTTTTTAAGTTTTTTATTTTTAGGTGAATTCCTTTGTCACTAGATTTCAATTTCTTCACCCCTCAGATTAGGATTTTCGATAATTTGGATTCCACTTTAACAACTTAAATTCTAATAACTTCGCCAAAGAGTCAGCGAGTTTTCCTAAAATGGCATATAACAAGATTGCTACAATAATAATGTCGGTCTGCATAAATTCTCGAGCATTCATTGCCATATATCCAATACCTGAATCAGCTGCCACTGTTTCTGCAACAATTAAAGTGAGCCACATAATGCCGAGGGAATAGCGAACTCCCACTAGAACAGAGGGAAGAGCTCCTTTAAAAATGACTCTTAATAGTAATTTATCTCTGCTTAATCCATACACTTTTCCCATTTCAATTAATGATTTGTCTACTGAGATAATACCGTGATAGGTATTTACGTAGATAGGAAAGAAAACGCCAATTGCAACGAGAAAGATTTTAGCTTCTTCTCCTATCCCCAGCCATAGGATTACAAGCGGGATTAAAGCTAAGTGCGGAATATTCCGAAACATCTGAATAGTGGTATCTAAATGCTTTTCGGCAACGGGGGATACCCCATTCACAATACCAAGTATGAGCCCCATGCTCCCTCCGATTGCAAAGCCTATAAATGCTCGATGGAAGCTTACTTTAATGTGTTCTAGTAATTCACCAGTTTGGATCAACTGAATCGCACTATATAAAATATCCACTGGTGCCGGTAAGGTTTTTTTGGAAATAAGTCCAACAGACGAGAACAATTGCCAAAGGACTATTAGTAGTACTGGTAACATCCAGGGTGCTATTCGGTTTTTATAGATATTGGTATTAGCCTTATCCATTCTCTGTCCCTCCCTTTTACTTTTTCATATCGCAGCAAAGCTCTACACCTGAACATGTGCATGACTTTCTTTCAACCTGCTTTGCACCCTTGGGATTACTTCCTTCCCGATTGATTCAATTACTTCTAAATGAGGAAAGCCCCTTAAAAGCACTTTTTCAAACCCTAAATTCACATATTCAACGATTCGATCTGCAATTTGGTCTGGTGTTCCTACTAACGCAATAGAATTGCCGCTTAGTACTTGTGTCAATCCTGCCCAAAGATTAGGTCCAATAACAAAATTATTATCTTTGGCATCCTTCATTAGCGTTTCTAACCTTTTATGTCCAACCGATTCATCTTTTACTCTATATCTTTCTCTTTGTGCGATACTCTCTTGACTTACTTTACTAATTAAACGATGAGCGCGCTCCCAGGCTAGCTCTTCTGTTTCTCCAAGGATGACTTGAAAGGATACAGAATATTTTAAGGTTCTTCCTTCCTCTGCGGCCAATTGATTCATTTCATCAATGCGAGCTTTTGTATTTTCAAGCGTTTCTCCCCACAGCATATATATGTCTGCCAATTTTGCAGCAACCCTTTTACCGGCTGTAGATGCTCCTCCCATAAAAATTTCTGGTCGCGGCTGTTGAACTGGTTTAGGGAATAGTGATGTGTTTGTAAAAGAATAGTAGTCTCCTTTATGAGTGACAATTTCTTCGGTAAATAAGCGTTTTAGAATATGGACAAACTCTTCTGTTCTCTTATACCGCAAGTGATGAGGCAAGCTATCTCCATCTTTTCCTAAATCCTCTAATGAACCGCCCGTTACAACATTAATCATAGCGCGGCCGTTTGACAAATAATCCAATGTAGCAAATTGCTTAGCAAAGACAGTAGGACTAATAAAGCCAGGTCTTGCTGCATATAAAAACTTAAGCTTTTCAGTTGATTGAATTAAGGATGCCGCAACGATTGAAGCATCTAAGCATTCAGCTCCTACCGGCAATAATAAAGATGAAAATCCTGTCTGTTCCGTTACCCTTGCAATTTGATGGTTATAGTGAAAAGAAGGCTCTATCTCCCATGGAACTCCAACATATTTCCCATCTCCAGCTGTAGGCGACATGGTAAGAAACTCAACCATTTAAACTCCTCCAATATTAATTATTTTTATCGAAATACTTGGTTTTAATCTAATATTTTCTACAATTGCAGCTGCATGAGCTGTTCAACTATTAATTGCAGGTTTTTCCAACCATTCTTGTAGCACTTCCTCATTATGTTCACCAATTAAAGGCGGTGTACGATATATTTCAAATTCATATCCTTCTATTTTCACAGGAAAGCCTACTGTTTTTAATTGTGTTCCATTAGGTAAAGGTAACTCCTTTACAACATCCAGCGATTGAGTGATAGGACTTGCCAAAGCTTCCTGGAAGTCATGGATTGGGGCTGATGGCACTCCTCTTCGATCAAATTCCTGAATCCAAGCTTCGGCAGTTTTTGTAACAAAAACCTTCTGTAAAATAGCTGCTAATTCTTTCTGATTTTTGGCACGCAGCGTCTGGGTAACAAACCTGGAGTCTATAAATAATTCTTCTAAGCCGGTTGCTTCACACACCTCCTTCCACAATTTATCATTTCCTGCGGCAATGACAAAAGGTTTGTCACTCCCATAAAAGCCTTGATAAGGAGCGTTGCGAGGATGGGCGGTTCCTAAACGTTTAGGCGCTTTTTCATTACCAAAGTATTCGCTAGTTTGTAATGCTGAGATCCCTAGTACACTCCCTAACATGGAGCAGTCAATATATGTTCCCTTGCCATCCTGCTGAACCTTATGAATAGCTGCTGCAATTGTATATGCTGCATATAATCCAACAGAAAAATCAGCTACAGGAACACCGCACTTCACAGGTGAGCCTTCCTCTTCTCCAGTTACGCTCATTAACCCGCTAATGGCTTGAACAGTTACATCAAAGGCCCCTTTTTTTGCATATGGTCCTTGCTGGCCATAACCCGAGATCGAACAATAGACAAGTTTAGCATTCTCCTCAGCAAGGCTATGATAATCCAATTCAAATTTTCCCAAGATACCTGGTCTGAAATTTTCAATAATCACATCTGCTTCTAAACAAAGTTTCTTTAGTATTTGTAATTCATCCCTATTCTTAAAATCAATTACAACACTCCTCTTATTACGATTTAAAGATGAAAAATTAGCACTATAGCCTTCGTTCTCATTGTTGTAAATAAATGGCGGCCAAAGCCTCATGCCATCCCCACCGTTGGGTCTTTCAATCTTTACCACATCTGCCCCTAAATCCGCCAACAGCATACCAGTGTAAGGTCCAGCTGCAATTTGGCCAAACTCTAGAACACGTATGCCAGTTAGTGGTCGTATATTGCTTTGATTCATCCTAACGCTCCTTCCTCTTACCTACAGCCATTCTTTTAGCAACTTTAGATAGTAATGCAAACCATCTAGTCAAGTGAACTAATCGGAATTCTATGTTTTAATACACTATAGCTTACTTTATCTAATTTGTATAATTGATAAATATGAATGAGAAATTCAAAAATATTGAATTCTACTTTAAAGCAAATGATTCCTTTATAGAAGTAATTAACCGGTCAATAGATGTCCCGCTTGTAATCGTAGCATTTGCCTTTCTTAAAATACCCGTCATTACCCCAACATTTAAGTCTGCTATCTTCCTTGCAATTGTACCGCTAGGCGGAGAAGCAACCATAATATCGGGTACCACAGCAATCCCTAGACCAGCTTGGACGTACTCTTTCAAAGCAGCCATGCTATTTATCTCCAATCCTATATTAGGATTAACCCCAGCTTCTAGTAATGATTTTTCTAAACTAATTCGATAATTACAAACAAAAGCGCTTAATAACAGCTGCTCCTCTTTAAAATCAGACAAGTACACTCTGTCTTTATGTGCTAGCCTGTGATTCTCCGGTAGTAATAGGGACACTTCCTCAAGCAAAAGAGGCTCGAATAGAGTTGTATGATCCAAAATAGGAGTATTGCAAATTGCGATATCAATTTCACCTTCTTTAATCATTTTGGTTAAGGTTTGTGTATTGTTTACTTGAATACTTATTTGCACCTTTGGATAACGTTTACTGAAAGGCGCTAGTATGTTAGGCAATCGGTAAATAGCCATTGGCTCAATTGCCCCTATCCTAACCTTGCCAGCCTCACCGTGCAGCCATTCATGCATTGTATCTTTTACATAATCTAAATGTCTTAATAACACATCTGCCTTTTCATAGAATAGTCTACCGGCTTCTGTTAAATGAATTTTCTTGCCTCTTTCTATTAGTTTAATCCCGAGATCCGACTCAAGCTTTTGAATTTGCATTGTGACTGTTGATTGGACATACTTCAATTCTTCAGCTGCCTGCTGAAAACTTCCGAGTCGGGCGATCGTTTGAAATGTTTTAACTGTTCTTAAATCCATCTGCTCACCCCAATTATTCTATTATGAAATGCACGTAAAAAAGCCGATGATCCTTAGAATGAAAAGATCATAGGCTTTAGCAGCTTCTAAAAGAAGCTAGATAATCCTCCTAGACAAAGCCTGTGATACTTTTCACTGCTTTAAGGCCTCCAGTTGTCTAGTCAGCTTATATATTCTCTTACTTAAAAATGTTATTACCATTTTTCCGATAAGTCAAGTAAGAATTGGTAATTTTATTCTTAGATTAGATGCTCTCGAAATAATGAGTGCTTTATAGTCAGTTCAATTTAAATGAATTTACAGTTCCTTTTTTTCAATTATACAAAATAAATATTTGCCTTTATGATATTTATGAGCCCTCTATAACAAACTATTCTGATTGATTAACTTTAATTTAAGGAGGAAATAATATGGTTGAATTTATCACTGTCTTACCAACTCACGGTGACTCACAATCCATTTTTAGTAATACGGCACATTCCAATCGAGTAGATCCATGGAAAACAATCTCCGATAGAGAGCCTTCACTTGAATACTTAAAAACTGTTATTCAACAAGCTGAGAAAAAAGGGTTTGATACCGTTCTTTTGCCAACTGGCAATACATGCATCGATTCTATCGTTACTGCCTCTGCTTTGATTACAGCAACTGAAAAGATTAAATTTCTATTTGCTGCAAGACCTGGGTTTATTTCCCCGACGACCTTTGCTCGTCAATTCGCTTCGCTAGATTATTATTCTAACAAAAGAGCGCTAGTGAATATTGTGACAGGAGGATCCCCCCAAGAGTTAAATGCTGATGGCGACTTCTTAGACCATAGTACACGTTATAAACGAACCCAAGAGTTTATTCACGTTCTAAAACGGTTGTTTACAGAAGATAACTTTGATCATCACGGAGATTTTTATACTTTAAAGAATGCATCTTTATTTTATAAACCGTTGCAGCAGCCTCACCCAAAAATATTTTTCGGGGGATCGTCGGCAGCAGCAAAAAAAACAGCCGCCAAAGAAGCCGATGTGTATATGCTTTGGGGAGAGACACTAGAACTTACGCAACAACAGCTCGAGGAGATCAAAGTTCTAGCTGTACAAGAAAAACGCCACTTGGATTATAGTGTCTCGCTGCAAGTTATTTTAGGTGATACTGAAGAAGAGGCTTGGGCAAAAGCCGATAAACTATTAAAAAGTGTAAGTCAAAACCATTTTGCTTATAAAGAAAAACAAACGAAATCCGGTGAATCCGAAGGGAATAAACGCTTGCAAAAACTTGTAAGCGCCTCTAGGGATAATGGTTTTCGTATCGGTCCAAACTTATGGGCAGGCGTAGCAAGTGTTGTAGGTGGAAATGGTATCTCATTAGTAGGGACACCTGACCAAGTAGCTGATCGCATTATAGAGTATATTGATTTAGGATTCAGTAAGATTCTACTTCGTGGTTATCCGTTTCTTGAAACAATTCAGGAGGTTGGAGATTACGTAATACCAAGAGTGCATCAGAAGTTATCCGCTAGACAGTATTCTAGATAACCTTTCAAGAATTGGAGCTAAGGCTTATCCCTAGAATTAATTTCAACATAGTATATGAACAGTCTCACTTGCTACGCCAATTGAGGGATTAAGAGATTCAAAGTATCGAAAATGAACCTAATTTAAGGAGGAACCGCCATGGCAATCCGTGATCAGTTAATCAAATTTGAGGATTCAGTAAGAGAAATACTAAAGGATGCAATAACGGAAAAAGAGATCGTAGAACGTCTCAAGCCCCATTTCCAAACGCTTTTGCAAACAAAAGACCTACTGCCTGCAGAGTATAAAAAGCCCAGCCCAGATAAATATAGTCAATTTCTGTTATATAAGCCTGAAGATGAAGTATTTTCGATTGTTGGATTTGTTTGGGGCCCCGGACAAACAGCCCCTATTCACGACCATTTAGTTTGGGGACTTGTGGGGATATATGAGGGTACTATTGAAGAAACCAGATATCGTAAAGTTCCTAGTGCAGCAGGTGAACAAGACTATACGTTAGAGGTGATTGACGTAGTGCATGTAAACCGTAATGATATTTCATTTGTATACCCGCCTAATGCGGATATACATAGTGTCCGTAATCTATCCGAACAGCCCGCTATTACTATTCATGTTTATGGAACAGATATAGGCAAACAACAAAGGCATATTTATCATCAGGACACCCACGCAACGAGCGATGTGATTACAGTACATAAAAACAGTAGCCCGATTTACAGCTAAATCGTTCATAATAATCATAACATCATGTCATCTCCCCCCTAAGTGCACTTAGATCATAAGCATAAAACACTCCCCAAGATCCATAGATGGGGAGTATTTTATGCTTTTTTCGCACTTTAAGAAAGCGTAAATTTCTAGCTGGAAGACTATTCGACGTAGTGAGAAATTTTAGGAATACAGTATAAGTGCAACTACGCTTCTGTCTTCGCCTAAGGGCAGCTTTATTCTATCCACTGAAAATACTCCGCGCTCACAACCATTGGCGTACAGTCAGTAAAATTAGAAGATCTTAAATCAACTTCAAAAATAAAATCTTTATCGTTCACGTAAGGTTTAACCATTCTCCAGTTAATTCGGCCTGTACCTAACGGCAGTGCATCATGAATGATTCCCATACTATCTGCAAGATGAAAGTATGTCGCAAAAACATGAAATTTCTCTAGGTGTCTTTCTAAACCTTGATTATCTCCTTGTAATGCTATAAAAGAGTGACTGACATCAATAGTTAAAGGTAAATTCAATGGTTCCACTATTTCTGAGAATAGGAATGGATTTTCAGCCGAGAAAATGCCTTTTACCGAGTCTTCCCAAAGAAAAGCTGTATGACAAATATGTAATACCTCTTCAATTCGTTTTCTAGTTTCCTTCCTTTTCATTGCATTCTGATAATCCGTGTTTTCTGATGCTGTATAGTGACAGTGAATGACGCATTGAATATCCTCCTGATTACAAATGGCTGCTAGTGCTTTGCAGGACCAGTTATAATGATCGCGCATATCTTGGTTTGAGCTGATAATATCCAAGTACTGTCCCTTATAGGTCATTGGTTGGTGCAGGTACACACGAATTCCTTGAGATTTTAATAATTGTATACGTTGTGTAATGATTTCCGGCTCATATAAATCATGCTCTGTTAAATGCAGCTCGATAATTTCTGGATTGTATTGTACTCTATCTTCAATATCCTGAATATTAAGTCCTGTCTTCAAACGAATATAATTCATTATTGCACACTCCCCCTTATTCAGACCTATCTCAATAGTTTACTCGTCCTTTTTCTCTCGTTAGAACCAAGATTTTTAATTGCTTCAGTCATACTTTCTTAAAAGCGCAAAAAATACTGTAGGATTATCTCACAAAAATCCTGTCAGAAATTCTCATCACGTTTATACTAAATAAAATCCTACATTTACCATTTTAGGGGTTTTTCAATGTTTTTCCACTTTTAAATCCGCTACACTAATCAAAATTTTGATAAGGGGGGATACTTATGGTGAAACAAACCATATTGTTGCAAGGAGACTATCACCATCTAAAGCGAATTTCAGAAATTGTCCGAGAGGCAAGTAAATTCCAAAGTGAAATGACCTTATACACCCCTGTCTATAACAAAACGATTAATTTAAAAAGTATACTCAGGTTATTATCTCTACCGTTACAAAAAGGAGCAGAGGTAACAGTAGTAGCTATGGGGACCGATGAGCAAGAAGCGATTACAGCTGTTGTTAACAAATTATAAGCTAAAATCTAAGATCGATAACACATCCAATATATCAAAGAAACGCTCTAGAAACTAACAAAGCCACCCCAAAAGGAGCGGCTTTGTTAGTTGATAACATCTAGCAGAAATAAAAAACAAGACTGAGATGTTTTATAAACTATATAATAATCTTTACTTAAATAATACGAGCTGTAACGATACCTGCAATTTGTTTGATTTTGTTTTCCAAGCTAGGAAGGATATCGCTGTTTACTTCGTTATCAATGTCAATCATTGTATATGCATAGTCTCCGCGGCTTCTGTTAACCATATCAGCAATGTTCAAATCATAGCTTGAGATAGCTGATGTAATCTGTCCTACCATGTTAGGAACATTTTTATGGAAAGCTGCCACACGTTGCTTTCCTACATAAGGAAGGGAAGCGTTAGGGAAATTCACTGAGTTTTTAATATTTCCTGTTTCTAAGAATTCCTTTACTTGACGAGCTGCCATAATCGCGCAGTTTTCCTCTGATTCTGCTGTAGAAGCACCAAGATGCGGAACTGGAATTGTATTTTTCATTTTCAATACTGCTTCATTCGGGAAATCTGTAATATACTTACCAACTTTTCCGTTCTCAAGCGCCAATTCCATATCTGCCTCATTCACAAGCTCACCGCGTGAGAAGTTCAAAATATAAACATCTTGCTTCATGATGCCAAATGTTTCTTGATTAAACATTGCTTTTGTATCAGCAGTTAATGGAACGTGTACAGTAATATAATCAGCATTAGCAAACAATTGTTCAATCTTCATAGCACGTTGTACATTACGGGATAAGTTCCAAGCTACGTCAACAGAGATAAACGGATCGAACGCAATTACATCCATGCCTAAATCAAGCGCGCTATTTGCTACAAGAGCACCGATCGCTCCTAAACCAACGACACCTAAAGTTTTTCCTTTAATTTCTTTTCCGACGAATTGTTTTTTTCCTGCTTCTACAAGCTTTGGAATTTGTTCGCCTTCTACTTCCAGCGTCTTTGTCCATGCCACACCGTCAAAAAGGTTACGGGATGCCGCCAGCATTGAAGCTAATACCATTTCTTTTACAGCATTAGCATTAGCACCAGGTGTATTAAAAACAACGATACCTTGCTCTGTGCATTTATCAAGCGGAATATTATTAACACCTGCTCCAGCCCGTGCAATTGCTTTTAAATCATTACCGAACTCTATTGCATGCATATTAAAGCTGCGGACAAGAATAGCATCTGGATTGTCACTGTCATTGTCGATAGCGAAGCCATCTTGAAATACATTTAATCCGCTCTCGGCAATATTATTCAAAGTTTTAATTGTTTTTACCTTTTCTAAAGTAAGTGTGCTCATATTGTTCTCTCCTCTGTTTAACAAATAATAGTTTGTGAATCCCTAAATTAACAAACAAGATTTTAAGCAAAGAAACTTATCACTATTCAAGGCTGCTGAAACCTGAATCCTGAAGCTTAAAAATTACAATTGCTGTCAATATCCTCTCCTTATAAGCAGAAAGAGGCAAGGGATATTTCCCTTACCTCTGCCCAGGCGAACGGCTACGATACTATGTGCTCCCCCACGGTTCTCCGCGTTTCGCCAGTTACACATAGCCCTTTAATTTCTTTTATCTTAGCAAATTCTTCAGCAATCCTCAACCTTTTATTTAAAAATTGTTTTCTTTCCAAATACTACCTGAATCAGTCTCCTCTCTTAGCGCCTTTAAGAAGAGGCTCATTTATTTGGATAAGAAACATTTACAGACCGTCAGTCGGTATGTTAAGATGCTTATAATATAATAAAGGTCAGTTTACATACTGTAGGGAGGAAAAAGTACATGACAGCTGCCAACACGAGTTTTCAAATTATCTTGGATGCCACCGAGGCACTTATTCAAGAAAAGGGCTGCAGACAGACAACTCTGCAGGATATCATTCGGAGCACAGGATTATCCAAGGGTGCTATTTACCATTATGTATCAGGGAAAGACGAACTTCTCGGCTTAGTGCTCAAATCACGTGTTGAAAAAATGAATGCACGCTTTACTGAGGTGGTAACGAGTCCGAACACATCGGGACTGGATGATCCACTGCGGCTTATTTCTGAAGGTATGCTCCAATCTACGAATCACCAAGATGTTACGAATAAAATTTTCATTTACCTGCTGAGCCAAATGGATAACCCGAAGGTAGCAGCAATGGTTCAGGATGCGTACAAGTTCACCTTGGAGACGTGCACGAGATGGATCGATGTTGGAAAGATGCACAAAGTGATTCCCGCAGAAGTTCACAGCGCGAAGGTTGCAGAAACTCTTGTTATGTTCATGTATGGGATGCGGGTACAAAACACGATCATGCAAGAGCCCAGCCAAATGACAGTGCAGGATTTAATTGCATTTATGACACGTTCGTTAGGATGAGGGGTCATTTATTATACTCATTGAGATTCGATCTTAAAACATTCAGTTGATAAGTTGTAACCTCATATATCCAAACTCATACTTTTTTAATCAAAAAAGAACACTGATTCAAAGAACAGATATATCTTCTGAATCAGTGTCTTCACGCTTTTCATTCTGTAATATATAAAGCTAAAAACGCTTGTTTGGCCAATTGCTGCATATGCGCAGAAATGGCTTGTCCGCCTGCTGTGAATGTATGAGTTGAATGCAATACATGAGACGCATCTGCTTGCACCTAGCTTTGGCTAACAGCTAACTCCTTTGACAGAAAAAGGGGAATTATGAAACGCTCTTCAAAAACATAAGTATCAAAATTACCCTATAAGGCTTTTCCAAAACGCTTTAGATTCCCACCCTGTTTTTTGTAATAATACCTTCCGTCTTCTTGGTCCTTAAAAAAGGATATACCAAACCATTCTAAAGGCGTCCAAATCCGTTTTAGGTACATAGCTGGCACTTTCATCACCACCCGCTGGGAACTTTTAAAATTTAAACCTTTCCCCTTTTCAATACCTTTAGAATAATTGGCCTTTATTAAAAATGGGTGTGTGTTTTATAAGATTAAAATGAAAACAATATAAAATTTTTATCATACATTCCTATCTATACATTTGTTGCATGAAAGAGTACGCTATTACATTTTTAACTAAAAAAGATGTGATAAAAATCCTCTCGAAAAACTTTGCAAAACATACCTAAAAAAGTTTCTGATCTTGAAGAGGAAGAATCAATATCTATCTCAAAAGAGGTTCTGCTGCATGCCCACCAAGCTAAGGATAAGGCGGAAGAGCCTCTTGTGGCATTTTTACGAAAATGTTTTCAACGGAAATCATATATAGGTGGATAGTTACGAGGTAAATTTGCGTGTGCAACTGTGTTCTGTTCTTTCATATATAAATTTAATAGCTGATCTAGCTCTTGGCTGCATTGAATTGTCTTACGATGATTGAGTCCATAGCGTTCACCTATATTTAAGAGCTGGGTCTTTTTCTCTTTAATTAAGTGTTCGAGCGTGAAAATATCCATGTCATTGTCACATCCCCTTTTGCAAGTCAAAGGTTGTTAACGATTAAGAGAAAATGGAAATGAAATCCACGAATATTGTATGAATAAGTACTATTAAAAGATTATGGAACTGGATAAATTCAAAACTAAGAAAAAATGGATTATTTCTCATATATATAAGTAAGCGACCTTGATCATCCACCTAGGAGTCACAAGGTCGCTTATACTATTTCGTCTTCCATTAATCTGAAACCCTTTCAGTTATTTTCATTTTATCACGTATTCGGACAGGGGATTGTAGGATAAAAGAGATTCTTCACAAAATCCTATGATTTCTTGTACTCAATGTTTTACCTTATGCACCTCCGCCTCATTTAAGCAGCTGAACGCACCGTGTCTTTAAATGATTTTGGTCTTGTCCCATGCACATGTTTATGTACATTTCGCCTTTCTCTATCCCATTGGAATCACCTCCCTTTCTAATGTTTTTGATGTGTATGTATTTCTTGTTCTTATAATACAAAGAAAGTCGAATCTTGTAAATACTAAAAATTATAAATTTTTAAAAAAGTCTAAACAGTCTGAAATATAATGAAAAAAGGAAAGTTTTTTACATAATGAACGGCTTCTTTCCTTATTTTTATAAGGCATTATTTTGATGCTGCACTCTCGTTTTTCACCTTATTTTTTTGTGTCGTTTTCACTAATACACCTTGTAAAAAACTAAAGCAGCCCATCTCGCTCTCTCGGCAAGCTGGACTGCTTTAGTTTTCCTTATGTATCTACACTCCTTATAAACGAAGCAATCTTTTGGCATTGATAGGGGAAATCGATTGAGAACATGATACGTTCTGTAACTTCATTTGTCAGGTATATTCTTTACATTCGAGCTCGAGGACGAGTCATATACAGTCCCTTTCGTAAGCTGCTTTAATAACTCTCTCAAAGCAAATGAATGATAGGAATCTTTTTTTGTTATAATCCCTACTTCCCAAATTAGAGTTGGATTTCTTAATGGAATAATCCTAATGTTAGGATTATTTTGTTTGTAATAAATAGATTTAGGAAGAATGGCAATTCCCAATTGTGAGGCGACAAGCTCAATAATCAAATCCCATTGTGAGCTTTGATAAGAGACGGTGGGTGTAAAACCAGAGGCTATGCACTCTCGCCTAATATAGTCATGTAACGCAAATTCCCGTGAAAAAAGGATAAATTTTTCATCCTGTAGTTGCTGTAGTGATACAAAAGGCTGCTGTGCTAGATCGTGGTCTTTATGAATGTATAAAACGAATTCATCTTTTACAAAAGGACTGATATTAAATTTGGATTTATCACTCGGCAAGACGATAATCCCTACGTCTATTTGCCCCTCCTCCACTAAATCCTCAATAAGTTTTGCCCCAAGCTCCACTAATTCTAAGACGACCTTTGGGTATTGCTCACTGAAGCTTCTAGCAATAGAAGGGAAAAATAAGGTTCCTATCAAGGGGGGAATACCAATTTTGATTTCGCCCGCTTCTATGTTTATTAACTCATCTAAAAGCGTTGTTAATTCAGACAGGGATGATAATGCTTTTATTCCTTGTTGATACACAATTTTACCGGCATCGGTTAATTTTAATTGTCTCCTAGACCGATCAAACAGTTCTACATGAAGCTCCTCTTCCAGCTTCTTAACCGCTTTGCTTAATGCAGGCTGAGACAAATAGGAATGCGATGCAGCTTTCGTAAAATTTTTGTAGTTGGCTACCTCAATAAAGGATTTTAAATCTCTTAACTCCATCTTTATCTCCTGTTTATTCGAATTGGTCATACAAAGTATTCTTTTTATTCATTTTACTTATAGAAGTACCAAATGTAAACTCTTACATATAGAAGAGTTTGAACTTTCAGAAAAAGTAACAGCCGTATGAAATGCGATTTGCATATCCTATTACTACCCTTCTGCTTCAGCTTAAGCAACTATGGATGCCTCATTGCAAAATGAACATATTTAAAGTACAAAGCTGCTGAGAATCATATATTTAAAAATGAAATTCTGGCTACCCAATTATAATTTGAAAGGAAGATTGTTTAATGAAGAAAGGTAAAGTTATGACTTCTTTTACTGAAGCTGTTCAAGATATTCAGGATGGAGCAACCTTAATTGTTGGAGGATTTGGTCTTTCCGGCATTCCGGAAAAATTAATTCACGTACTAAAAGAACGAGGAACAAAGGATTTGACAGTCGTCAGCAACAACTGCGGGGTCGATGACTGGGGACTTGGTCTGCTGTTAGCTAACAACCAAATTAAAAAAATGGTATCTTCCTATGTAGGAGAGAATAAAATTTTTGAGCAGCAGTTCCTGAGCGGGGAATTAGAGGTCGAATTGGTTCCTCAAGGTACGTTAGCTGAACGAATTCGTGCAGGCGGAGCTGGAATTCCTGGTTTTTACACGGCAACAGGGGTTGGAACTCCTATTGCTGAGGGAAAAGAACATAAAGAATTTAATGGTAAAACATATATTTTGGAAGAGGGCATTGTAGGAGATTTTGCTTTTGTAAAGGCATGGAAGGCTGATAAGCTGGGAAACCTCATATACCGCAAAACAGCAAGAAATTTCAATCCCCTAGCTGCAATGTCAGGGAAAATTACCATCGCAGAAGTGGAGGAAATTGTGGAAGTGGGAGAACTGAATCCTGATGAAATTCATACTCCAGGGATTTATGTTCAACGTGTCTTACTTGGTTCAAATTACAACAAACGAATTGAACGCCGTACGGTCAGAGCGCTTTAAGTTTTTTTGTACTTCATATTAGCTAATTAAGTTCAGGATTAAAAATGACTGTAACTGGAGGAAAATGTATGAACGACATTCGTTTAAAAATTGTGAAACGTGCTGTACAAGAGATTCAGGATGGAATGAATGTTAATTTAGGTATAGGCATACCAACCCTGGTAGCAAATGAAATTCCAAGTGATTTTAATGTACTGCTTCAATCAGAAAATGGATTGCTAGGAATAGGCCCTTACCCTGTAGAGGGACAGGAAGACCCAGACTTAATTAATGCAGGAAAAGAAACGATCACTACAGTTCCCGGTTCCTCCTTCTTTGATAGCGCAGAATCCTTTGCCATGATTCGCGGCGGACATATTGACCTTGCTATCCTTGGCGGGATGGAGGTTTCCGAAAAAGGAGATTTGGCGAATTGGATGATTCCCGGAAAAATGGTTAAAGGCATGGGCGGAGCTATGGATCTTGTAAATGGAGCAAAACGAGTTGTTGTCATTATGGAACATGTCAACAAGCATGGAGAATCCAAGATCAAAAAAGAATGTACCCTTCCGTTAACAGGAAAGCAGGTTGTACATCGTTTAATTACAGACTTAGCGGTCTTTGACTTTACAGCTGCCGGCATGGTTCTTGTAGAAACGCAAGAAGGGACTACAGTAGAGGAAGTACAGGAAAAAACGGAAGCATCCTTTACTGTTTTACCAGAATTGTTACTAGCAAACTAATTGATAGACATTCGAAACCCGCACTAGACAGCATGCAGTGGAAACAAAGATATCTATATGAGAGGAAGATTATAGATGTTTCAAAAAGGCTTAAAAAATGTAATCGCCGCGGAAACTGCCATAAGCTTAGTCGATGGAGAACAAGGAAGATTAATTTACAGGGGTTATGCTGCGAAGGAACTAGCTTTAAATTTTTCCTTTGAAGAAATAGCATATTTAATATGGTACGGATACTTGCCAGGAGATCATGAGAAGCAACGTATTTCTGAGCTATTAAAAAACAATCGCGCTTTACCATCACACGTCTCTGAATGCATTCAACTACTTCCGTGTAATATGGAGATGATGAGTCAAATTCGCACAGCTATATCGGCTTTAGGAACGGAGGAATTTGGCTGGAAGCCCACTGTTGAGCAAGCTATTCGACTAACAGCTGCGATTCCTACGATTACAGCTATGATTTATCGGAAAATAAATGGTGAAGAGATGATTGAACCGAACATGGAATTCGGTCATGTTGAAAACTATTTATATATGTTAACAGGGAAGCGCCCTTCTCCCTCTCATACAAAAGCGCTTGAAGCGTATATGATTTTAACGATGGAGCATGGAATGAACGCCTCTACATTTGCAGCAAGGGTAGTAGCCTCTACAGAGTCCGATATGGTATCTGCGGTAACAGGAGCGATCGGGGCTATGAAAGGACCTTTGCATGGCGGCGCACCTACAGGAGTCATCGATATGTTAAATGGGATTACCAAAAAGGAAGAAGCAGAAACATGGATTCGGCAAAAATTAGAGAAAAAA
The DNA here is from genome assembly GCF_004138295.1 of Ectobacillus funiculus. GTDB lineage: Bacteria > Bacillota > Bacilli > Bacillales > Bacillaceae_G > Ectobacillus > Ectobacillus funiculus. Next base: position 42,968 of record NZ_SCFM01000020.1, read on the forward strand.
GAATATCTCATGGGCTTTGGACACCGTGTCTACAGAACACGAGACCCACGGGCCGAGGCACTTAGTGAGATTACGAAACGGATTGGGGCAGATGATCCATGGCTTGAGCTAGCAAGCTATGTTGAAACACTTGCTGTTCAATTGCTTGATGAATATAAACCTGGGAGAAGGCTCAATACAAATGTTGAATTTTATGCAGCTGCTGTAATGAGAGCTATTAATATGGCTCCTTCCTTGTTTACACCTACCTTTACTGTAAGCAGAATGGTGGGCTGGACCGCACATACAATAGAACAGTCCATGGACAATACTATTTTTCGCCCGGAAGCAAAATATGTTGGCAAGCAACCGACGGAGAATGAAGGCTCTCTTAAAGCGTGAAAAAAGTTTGAACTGCATTTCGCAAGCAGTGTTTAAGTAGGAGATTCAAATAATCAGGAGTGACAACGTCTTGAATATAATAGGCGAGGTATTTAAGAAACGATTATATCAGGATTGGGAAAATGGAACAATCAATTTCATTTTCTTTATGAATGTCTATGAAGGGGTTATGATAAAAGGAGATCGTGTTAGCACAATTCCAATGCTTATTGCAGATGAAATAATCGATTATAAGATTGGTGATAAAATTAAAATAAAGGGAATAGTTGAATTTCGGCGCATTATTACTCCTTCGGGGAAATTGAGCTTTTCTCCCCTGCCTATTATTATTCCATATTCCCACTATCAATTAAGCTACCAGTAAGACCACGGTGAGACAGCAGCATGTTCTCCCCGTGGTTTTCGTTTATACTTTAAGAAAGTATAAATCTCTAGCTGGATGCCAATTCGAAGTAGCGAGACATTTTAGGAATATGGCTATTCCAGCAATCACATTTGCTACCATTGAAACATTCTTTAGACAGTATCTAAATGATACCAATCTGTAAGCTGTAACCCGTTTGAAGTTTCGTAACATCTTAGACATAAGAGTGTAACTTCTATAAAATCTCCCTCCTTTTGACATTTAGATAGACTTTTCCTATATTTATATAAGTCGGTCTTCATAACAATTAGGGGGAATAGTTTTAATGACAAATAAAGTGGATTCACGTGAAAAAATTCTACAAACCGCCTCACGCCTTTTCCAATTGTAAGGCTTTAGAAATAAAAAACGCAACGCTTCAACTCAATCCCTTTTTACTTAAGCACGAAAGCCTGAATTACAGCAATATTTATGCGGCGTTAGCTATTCTGATAGTAATCGTATTTATTATTTATTCAAGCAATTTTAAAAAGCGCCCTATTTAAAAAACTGCTTTACCTACTAGAGCTAGCTAACAAAAAGCAGTACCGATTGTCGGTACTGCTAGGCAATATCACGCTTTTGAAATGCAAAAAACGCAATAAGAAAGAACAGTGCGGTATAAAAAAGCAGAACTGCAATAGAAAACATTGTTTCAGTCAGTCCCCCAAGTCCTCCTATGTTCATTCTAAGATTTGTATGCATAACAAACACATATTTACTCCACTCGTACTTGCTTAATAACTGCGCTAACGATCCCTTCGATAGAAACAAAAGCAGAGTTGTAATCAAAGCTGGTCCGCTAGAACGCAGCAAAACAGATAGGCATAAAGCAATTGCAGCAAACAACAACATTGGTAGAAAATCAAGCATATATGCCTTTATCGTTGCCATCATCATGCTTTCTGTAACTGCTATGTTACCTACGGCAGTTACCACTACCGAGTCAAAAGCAATCTTTCCATATAAAAATACTCCTTGTATAAACGAATAAAGCATAAGAACTGCACTGAGTATCACATATAGCATGGCAAGTGCCGCAAATTTAGCCCATAGAATACTAGTTCGGGATGCCGAGCGCACTAAGAGAAAGTGGATTGTTCCCATACTGTACTCCTTTGAAACAATAGAGCTTGCGTAAAAAATCAACAAAACACCAATGATGCTTGTTAAAGCCACAGCACTATTCATAAAACCAAATACACTGTGTTCACTGTACGGCGAGATGTTGTGCGCTAATTGATATTCACCCACGGCAATTTCTTGACGCAATATGTCCGCTGTCGGACTATCTGCCTGTCCAAACGCCCTCAGCTCCTCCTGCTTGCGGGCGATATCAAGTTTCATATTTTCTTTCCAGTCCCCTGTCTGTAACGCCTGCTGATATTCAATATAATCCCAGTTTCCCAGAATAAGCACCGGCACAAAAAGCAGAAGGAGCGGCACGAGAAATCCTTTGCGTTTCACAATCTTTAATAGCTCGTTATATACAAGCAACCCCCATTTAAACAATAATATTCCCTCCTGTCATCTCTAGGAACATATCCTCCAGATTTTTTTTGACAGGCATAATGCCATACACATTTATCTCATGCTGTACAAGCAGCCGGACGATTGCCGGGATTTGCTCCTCTGACACAGGCACTATCAATGTTCTCTCTTCTATGTGGAGATCTTCCGATTTTAACTGAAACGATTCTGCCAATATAGCGGACGCCCGCTCTGCATTTTGCACCTGAAAGGCAGTGTATTTTGGCATATCAGATAGACTATACTGCTCAATGCAGGTCCCGTTCTGAATAATGATAACCCGCTCACACATCAGTTCAATTTCTGCCAACAAGTGACTGGAAACGAGGATAGCAGTCCCTTCCTCTTTTGCAATATGCTTTACATAATTTCGCATCTCCCGAATTCCGGCTGGATCTAATCCGTTTGTCGGTTCATCTAAAATAAGAACAGACGGCTTATGCAGGAGCGCTTGTGCAATGCCAAGACGCTGCTTCATTCCGAGAGAATACGTTTTCACCCTTTTATGAATAGCCTGTGTTAGTCCAACAAGATGTACTACCTCATCAATGCGAGCTGCGTCAACATCTTCTGCCATCCGGGCGTAATAGGCTAAATTATCATAGCCGCTGAAGAATGGATAAAATGAGGGGGCCTCCACCATCACACCAGCTCTCGCAAGTGCCTGCTGCAGCTCGCTTTTCACACTATAGCCTGCTATAAAAGCATCTCCCTCTGTTATATGCATCAAGCCCACAAGCATCTTCATCGTAGTTGTTTTCCCCGCTCCGTTTGGTCCGAGTAATCCAACAATCTCACCCTTCTTCATCTGAAACGATAAATTTTGAACAAGCACATCATTCTTTATTTTCTTTGTTATGCCCCGGACATCAAGCACAATTTCTGGTTCCATCTGATAATCCCCCCTTTTTTCTATCATACCTTGTCTATGCAAACTCGTCTAATACACAAAATTCACTCGGCTCTTCGCCATAAAGAAAAATGTAAATAGCGTTAACTCAGAAGCGGGCAAAGTATGCCACTGCTGAGTTAACGCTCCTTAATCCATTTCTATGATCATGTAATCTTGCAAAGCCAAGAGTGTGTTTGAAATCATGAAACCTAGTCCAGGCTCACAAGATCGATTACACAAAATCCCTTGTATGATTATTTCTTCCGAATTTATAGATGGCAATTAAGAAAAAAGCAATGGCAAAAGCAAATAAAATGATCACATTCAAATATAAGCTTCCCACATGCTTACCTTCCTGCAGCTTAGTTAATATATCTAGCGCCCATCTCTGTGGAAGGAAATCAGCGATCCTTTGAACAGCTTTTGGCATAATCCCGATCGGAAAGAAACAGCCTGCAAGCAAGCAGGTTGGAGTAACAAATAAATTCTGCATAGCTCCCGCCGCACTAGAACTACTTGCAAAGGCTACTATCATCAATGACAATCCAATTGCTACTAACGCAAAGATCATCAATACAGCTGCCATTTGCCAAAAGGAAACATACATGTTTATGTGAAATACTTGTGTGATTAATATTAAAGTAAGGATGATTTGACTTGTCATTACAATCATGTTGACTATTATATTGGATAACACATAGGTTTTCGCATCAATCGGTGTGGATAATAACCTAAAATACGTTTTTCTTTCTTTTTCTTTAATAATAATTTCTGATAAATTCCCGGCAGATAAAAGCATAATCATAAGCAAATATCCGATTGTTCCATATGTTATTCCTTTGTTTTTTGATGTATCTTTTAATACAGCCTCTGATAACTGAAAATGAGCCTGTTGGTAATTCGTATACATTGTGTCAAAAGCGTCCTTATCACCTTTTGTAATCTTACTGATTGAAATAAGATTGTCTATATAATTATATAAATAAGATTTGATAAATCCTGTTGTTTCTGCACCTTTAATAGCAGTAATCTCAATATGATTAGGTTTTCCCTCTTGAATGCTTTGAGAAAATCCAACGTCAAAGGTAATCACACAATCTAGCTTGCCTGCTGTGATAGCCTCATCTATTTCAGATTTGCTAATTTTGTCTACTTTGACATTTTTTAAGCCTTCGATAAATTTTATCGTGTCTGTTGTAATATAGCTGCTGTCGTTATTGACAATCCCCACTTGCAACATCGTTTGTCCGGAACCCCCATAGGATAGAAATGAAATAAAGATCCCGATTAGAGGTGTGCAAAGGTACAAAAGTATATTTTTCTTATTTTTGAAGGTAATACGTAAAGTGTTCCGTATTAACCAAATGACATCCTTCATTTTACAGCCCCTCCCGCCTTTGGAATGATATAATTGCAATCAGTAAAAATATCCCGGCGACCCCAATATTTACAAGTACAGCAGGCATAACTGCCGATACATCGTTTGCGTAAATCATTTTGGTAATGGCGGCGTTTTCCCATGTAAGCGGAGAAAGCTTTGTAATGATATGCAGGATTCCTTCACCAGTATTCTCTATTTTAAAATAAGCTCCCCCGAAGAAAGAAGCGAACTGTACGACAACCATGACAATCGTTCTTGAGGCTTCCCCTGTCTTCGCTATATAACTAATGCCGAGTCCAAAACTAATTGCTAACAGAACTTCTGTCAGTAATACAAGGAACATAAACCCAAGATGATTTCCCCAGTTTACTTTAAAAACAAATTTACTAAATAGGATAACTGCTAATACACAAAGAGAATTACGTACAGTGCTCCCTAGTATTTTTCCAAGGAAAATTTCTCCCTTTCTGATAGGAGAGGCAACTAATCTGTCGGCTGTTCCTCTTATTCTTTCACCGCGTATTAAATAACTGGCACCCATAGCTCCATAAAGAACAATCATCGTTGTCATGGTGATGGCATAATAATCCATAGCACTAGGCTGTTTAGCAGAATGCAAAGACGTTTCTTTAATATAGTCGTCATGCTGACCGCTTGCAATTACAGTGCTTACTTGCTCAGGATCTACTTTTGCTACCTCAGTTGCAACATTATACTTACTTACAAAAGAGGTCAGCATCCCTTCCATAATATTATTTTCAATACCGCTTCTATCACTTTCATACAGCTTGATTCCATCATTGTTTATCTCAACATATCCATCATAATGATTTTGCTTAACTTCTTCTTTCCCATCTGTATGATTAGAAATCTTTTTAAAATGAATGCCCGACTTACTCACTTCTTTTGCGAATGCCTCAAAATATTGAGACAGCGCATCAGTTGTTGTATCCTTATATAAGACTTGAATATCAGGAATGGAAGTTTTAGTATTAAATGCGTTAGAAAGTGCCGTTCCGAGCACTAACATCAAAACGATAGGAAATGCCAGCATAAAAATCAATGTTCTCACATCTCGAAAATCTCGTTTGATTTCATTTATAGCAATGCTCAGTATATTCAATTGATTGTACCCTCCCTTTTCATCAGGCTCTGAGAAACCAAAGCGAATTTGCCGCCAATTACGTGATTCGTGTTAATCTCGCAAGTTTCTTCCTGTTAATGTGAGGAATACGGTTTCTAAATTTGGCTCCTGTTCCTCTAATGAACGAATTTCAATATCATTGGAAATGAAATAATGAATCACTTTATTTAGATTATTGACCCCTGTATCCGAGTTGATTTTAACTATGTTATCTTCAAAATGAATGGCCTGCACGCCACTAATTTCTTTTATTTTGCTTATCTCAATATCCTCTGTAGATTTGACCTCAATCCAAATATCTTTCGTGTTTGTGATGATGGATTTTAATTCTTCCTTTGTGCCTTCTGCAATTACTTTTCCATGGTCCATAATAGCGATTCTAGAACAAATTTCTTCGACTTCCTCCATATAGTGACTCGTATAAATGATAGTGCTTCCCATTTCATTCAGCTTTCTAACAGATGTAAGGATATAGTTTCTGGACTGCGGATCGATTCCTACTGTCGGTTCATCCATGATGATAAGCTTAGGTCTATGCGCGATCGCACAGGCGATATTTAATCTTCTTTTCATTCCACCTGAAAAATCCCTTGGATAATTCTTATGTTTATCACCAAGTCCGACAAACTGCAGCGCTTCTTCCACTTGTTCATTCAGCTTAGTACCACGCAGCCCATATAGACCCGCAAAGAACTTCACGTTTTCATATGCTGTTAAATCGTCGTATATTGCTAGATCTTGAGGAACAATTCCAATATTCATTTTTGCAAACCTTTTGTTTTTGATACTGTTCTTGCCGAGTATGTTGATCTCACCATCATTGCTCCGCAAAAGTCCAGCAATTATATTAATAGTCGTGCTTTTGCCAGCACCGTTTGCCCCTAAAAATCCAAATATCTCTCCATCTTGAATGGATAAAGAGATATTATCTACAGCGATAAAGTCCCCAAACTTCTTCGTCAAGTTTTTAATTTCTAATACGTTCATGGTTTCACCCCTAAACTATCTTGATGTCGTTATTGTAAGCAAAAAGGATGAACTTTGTTAGTGCATAAGTTCATCCTTTTTGCATGAGAATATTCATTTTTTTGCGCATGAGATCGTTCACTCATTGTATCGGCAATAACGTTGTAACAGAAAAACCATTTGTGCCATCAGCGATAATTGTACCGTTCATGGATGCTGTTCGCTCCTCCATTCCGGTAATTCCAAGCCCCTTTCTAATTCTTTGCGAGCCTTTTCCATTATCTTTTACCTCGACTTTAATAAATGTGTTTAGTACATGTATTTCAATAGAAACAACAGTTGCATTGGCATATTTCATCGTATTGGTCAGAGCTTCTGTTACATTCTGATGAATGATTGTCCAATGGATAGGCGAAATCACCTCTAAATTTCCTTTGTGTCGGAAAATAGTTTTCATATCATGTTTAGCAGCAAACTCATCTACCAGTAATTTGATGCGGTTCATACCCATTTGTTCTGTTGGCGGTTTGATGTTTTTTAGAGTGACTCTTATTTTTTCTATTCCTTCTTTTAGGATATTAATGGAATTTTGCAGCAATTCCTTTGCTTTATCCGTATCTTTTTCCACCAATCGCTTTGCTGCTTCCATTTGAATGAATGCACCTGTCATGGAATGCCCAATTTGATCGTGGATTGTTTGCGACAGCCGATTCCGTTCCTCTAATTTAAAGGTGTACTCGGACTGTCGCATGTATTCGTTGTTTTCGTTCAAGCTTCTTGTTAGTTTCTGGATATCCTTTCTCATTTCATCCATGTGATTTTCAAGCTTCCTCAACTTACTCGTGTATATACTTGCCATCGTAAAAATGGTAAAGCTAAACGCAGCAACTAAGATATATAAGGAATATACGCTTTCCATGATGAATGGGACAGGAAAAAAGGCCATAGTAAATATTAGCCATTTTTTATCTATGTAATAAGAAACCAATTCATACAGGTTCAGGGGGAAAAACAAGATGAATAAAGAATCGGCATCATAATAAAAAAGGATTGTAAGTATGATGGATAGAAGCAGACCAGATTTTTTTGCTGTAGCTTGTTTCACGATGTAAATACTAATATTCAGACAAAGGTATAAAAGAAGAGCGAATACAATCCAGGGCTTATGTATATTTCCATGAACATAATGGAGCACAAGATAGATTAGTATAATAAGCTTATTTATGATAATCCACGATTCCATCTCTTTCGCTCCACTTAGTTTACTTTTCCCGTTAAATAGTAAATCGCTATTTGCGTTCGGTGCCCTAATCCTGTCTTCCCTAAGATAGAAGTAATATAGTTGGCAATTGTTCCTTCTGATATAAAAAGTTGCTTTGAAATTTCTTTATTAGAAAACCCTCTTGCAATGAAGGACATGATGTCAAGCTCTCTTTCTGTGAAACGACTCGTATCTATCTTCATTTCTATCGCTTTGTTTTCTTTCAAGTTTGATTTTAGTTTATCCATTACAACATCCTGCATAACATTGTTCCCATTGTATACACTTTTTATAGCATCTCGTATTCGTTCCGGGTCATTGTTTTTTAATAAATATCCTTTTGCTCCATTTTTGATTGCATCAAGAACATATTCGTCATCATCAAACGTTGTTAAGATTAACGGCTTTGTCTTTGTTTGTTCGGATATAAGCTTCGTTGCTTCGACACCGTTCATGTTCGGCATACGCACATCTAAAAGCACTACGTCCACCTCGTAATGTTTGCAATAATCAAACGCTTCTTTTCCATCACTTACTGTTTCCAATACTTCAAATTCATCATACGTGCTCAAGATAATTTTCATACCTTCCCTAATAAATGAATTATCATCGGCAATCAGTACTTTTATTTTCATGCTTCTTTAGTGAGAAAAGAATCTATTTCCCTCACCTGAGTTCACATCCTTCCGTCTCTCCGTGCTATATAATGCCTTTATAGAAATATTATACATGATATATTCCAAAGACATTCAAGTTTTCCATTATTATCCTTTGTTGAAAAGATTTCTGAACTTCCTCTGTAAACATAAAAATCAAACAGTCGCAAAGCCTCTCTAATCAGTCCTTGCGGCTTTCTGATTGCTGTGGAACTTGCACGCTATCAGTTTGTTCCAAGACATTTCAAATCTTGGGAAGAATAGTCACGCAAAAAGGCAGGTGGAATACACCTGCTCTTGTATCAATCTTTGCCCCGTCTGCCATTATCTAGTTACTTAAATAGCATTCAAAGCTTGTTTTGGACATTAACGTAAAGCTCTTTGTTGAACCGTTTTTGGTGCTGTTGAAGAAAGTAAAACACCAAAAATAACAATCATTCCACCAATAATTTGGTACCATAATAAGGACTCATTTGTGAATACTGTAGCAAAGATAGTCGCGAAGACGGGTAGTAGATTTAAGAAAATGCCTGACTTTGCCGCTCCCACTCTCGGTACACCTGTATTCCATGATAGAAAAGCAATGATAGAAGCTAAAATCCCTACATAGAACAAAATAAAAATAGACATCGGAGTAAAGACAACATGGACATCCGGTCGATTTAACTCGAACATACTGAATGGAAGCAACATGACAGCCCCCATAAACGAGGTAATATACAATGTTGTCTGAGCTGGCAGTACCGTTGCATATTTTTTAACCACAACTGAGTACAAACTCCAGCAAACAACAGCAATTAAGACAAATAAGTCTCCTATATTAAACGAGAAAGCTTGTAATGCTCCTAAAGATCCTTTTGATAGGATAAAAATAATACCTGTAATAGATAAACTGATTCCTATTACTTGTACAAGTGTAAGTCGCTCCTTAAGAACAAAAATCGAAAAAATAGCAATAAATAATGGAGTGATTGAATTCACAACAGCTGCATTAATAGACGTTGTAAAATGCAAAGAAAAATAAATGATAGTATTATATCCCGCGATACCTGTAACCGTTAAAAGAAGCAGAATCCACTTGTATTTCCATAAAATGTGCCAATCTGCTTTTAGACGCTTCACCATAAATGGTGTCAATATAAGGAAAGCAACTAACCATCTTAGTAATGAAAATGTAAATGGCGGAAAATAGTCTGCTCCAATCCGTCCTATTACAAAATTACCACCCCATATCATATTCGCTAAAATCAAAAGGAAATATGCATATCTAGTTTTTGCTATAGTTGCCATAGAAATAAAGTTAACCTCTTTTCTTTTATTATCTTGTAATCTCTTACTTCAGTCTAATCCGATGTCCATTTTACACTATAGGAAAGCATAAATTTCCCCTTATTTTCCAACTTCTCAATGCTCATGATAGCAAACTAAATGAACCAAAAGCAACATATTATGTAATTTTAATAAAGTTTATTAAATATATCATAATCTAGATTACCTTATTCTAAAAATCTACTCATCGATTATTCATATCAAACTCCCCCCCTCTATATTATCCCTTTTTGTTCATATCGACTGATTTTTCACGTTATTTAAGCATGAATCTTATAAATTTTCAAAATTTTACTTGTAATTAGATTCTATAATTGTTATTATGTTGAACATTGAAAGTTATTTAATAATATTAATTATTCAGATAATAAATCTACTAGAATAATTATTTTATTATTAAGTCCAAGTATTTATCAAGCAGGAGGTTTTGAAATGAGTAAAAAATTTGCAGTATTTCTATTGGCGATGATTCCCCTTATTTCCCAGTTAGTGGTATTGCCCTTTGTAAATCGGATCGATCCTATTGTGTTAGGATTACCCTTTCTTCAATTTTGGTTATTTTTATGGATTATTTTAACACCTTTATGCACATTTGGAATTTATCGAATTCAAAAATCGGAAGGGAGCATTGACTAATGCAAGGAAATTTGACAGCTTTGTTGATTACTGTATGTATTGTCCTGATGGTCGTTTTAATTGGATTTTTAGCAGGACGAGATAAATCTGCGAGAAGTTCTGTAGAAGAATGGTCTGTCGGCGGAAGACGCTTTGGCGGATTGCTAGTTTGGTTTTTGATAGGGGCTGATTTATATACAGCTTATACATTTTTAGGGTTAACAAGCTCAGCCTATGCAGGTGGGAGTCTTGCGTTCTTTGCAATTCCTTACTGCATCATCGCTTATTTTGTTTCTTACTTTTACCTTCCGAAACTATGGAAAGTGGCTAACCGATATAAACTAACAACACTGGCTGATTATGCGAGAGAACGTTTTGATAGTAAACTCCTTTCCTCTCTGGTCGCTATTGTCGGTGTATTAATGCTTATCCCTTATATTGATTTACAGCTAGCCGGGATTCAAGATACGCTTCAAGTAGCTGGAACAGGTTATATTAATGTAAAAGTAGTCGTTATTACTTCATTCCTGTTAGTTGCACTTTATACATTTTTCAGTGGAATCAAAGGCCCTACCTATACAGCAATTATTAAAGATGTTCTCGTTTGGGTGATTATGTTATTCCTAGTAATTTCTTTGCCGATTATCCATTTTGGCGGCTGGAGTCCGATGATTGATACATTTGTTAAGGAATCACCGCAATTGCTGACGATCCCTGAATCGGGTCCAAAAGGTATTCCGTGGTTTATCACAGCATCTCTTGTTTCTGCCTTGGCATTATTTATGTGGGCACATGGAGCAACAGGGGTATTTACAGCTAAAAGTGCTGATGCAGTTCGCAAAAATGCCATGTTCCTGCCGTTATACAATATAGTTCTAATTTTGGTTATTTTCCTTGGATTCGTAGCTTACCATGTATTGCCTCAAGGAAGCGACCCACGTTTTGCGTTATTAAATCTCATTCAAGTTTCCTACGGGGGTGTAGCACAAGGGTTAGCTTATGCAACAATTGCTTTGGCCTCATTGATCCCTTGCTCCATTATGGCGATTGGTGCTTCCAACTTGTTTGCAAACAACATTTATCGTGATCTCATAAATCCAAGCGTAAATGGTACTAAATTAACGCTCGTAACTCGTTCTATGGTATTTGTCGTAATCGGACTTGCGTTATTGTTTGGACTATTATTCCCTTCAGCTCTAGTATCCTTGCAGCTTTTAGGTGTGTCAGGAATGGTTCAGATTTTCCCTGCTATTGTTGTTAGCTTGTTCTGGAAAAACCAAACGAAGGAAGCAACAATAATTGGACTGCTTATTGGCTTGACAACAACATTTACTGTATACGGAACAGGCAGTTCATTTGGTATTTATGAAGGCTTCTGGGGATTAGCCGCAAACATGTTAACGATTGTTATTTTAAACCCTTTCTTCGTGGCAAAAGCAAAATATCAAACGAATGCTGTTAAAGAGTATCTTTTTAGCACATCAAAAAGCATGAAAACCAAAATTGGAAAGGGAGCATAACTACGTGTTTGCTCCCTCTAATAGACACCTCCGTGAATAAGGTTGAAAATAAATGGAAACATAATACAAAAAGTGAGGAGGGCAAGGATACATATGGGAAGAGAAGCTTCCATTGCACCAAACTATAAAATTGTGGCTTACTTAACAGCAAATGAAAATCGAAAGGTTACAGGAGCTCCCTTGTTTATGACTTTAAAGGATGAGGAAGAACTTAAGGAAACAACTGCAGATCTTGCACATGCATTAAAAGCTGATGTCGTTAAATTAAAAAACAATGACTACTTGATTATCCAAGCTTGAGGGCGGTGATTCAGAAAAAGAAGCCCACATATTCTTGTATCCTGTCTCATAAAATGGACAAGGAAGGCAAGCATTTAGGGAGGAATGAATGTGGAGGGTATACATGCTCAGCTGAGGAATCGTTTTAGTTTACTATGAAGAGAACCTTATTAACTTATGCTTGCACAGTATTTGGCGCCTTTTTACAAGGCATGTCCATGTCCCTATTTTTGTTTCCACACTCTATCCCTTCCGGAGGAGCAGCAGGCTTAGCACTTCTGATGAATCACTGGTTTCATTTATCTCTTGGTTTTTCGTTATGGTTAGCCAATATTGTGTTCTTATTTTTCGCTTTAAATTATTTTGGATATTCCTGGACGATTCGCACTATTATTTCAGTTGCAACTACCTCAACAACTATTAGTATCCTAACTCCCATGATTGCTCTTCCCCATGTACATATTGCGCTAGATATTTTGGGAGGAAGCATTCTGTTTGGTATTGGTGTAGGTTTACTCATTCGGGTGGGAGCCTCAAGCGGCGGTATGGTCATCCCGGCACTCATGATTGCCTCCTATAAAAATTGGAGTCCTGGAAAGGTTATGATGGGCATCAATCTTTTGATTTTTCTATTAACCGCCCTTGTTATAGATTATAAAATTGTGATTTATGCGATAATTTGCCAGCTGTTATCGACTAATATCATCGATTTTATTTACGCCTTTAAATTTCAAAGAATCGGTCCCTTATCTGCAAATTTACGAAAAAAATGAGAAGACCCTGATTAAAGGATCTTCTTTTCTTCTAGAAAGGATATTATTTTTGTTACAGACTGCTCAATTGTTACTTTATGGGTTTCAATGATTACTTCTGGTTTATGCGGAATCTCATAGGGAGAATCAATTCCCGTAAAATCAGGAATTTCTCCTTTCCTTGCTTTTTTATATAAACCTTTCGGGTCTCGATTTTCACAAACTTGAATAGGACATTTTAAAAAGATCTCAATAAATTCATCTTTTTCAAACATGCTTCGTACTAGATCTCGATCCTCAACAAAAGGAGAGATAAAAGCTGAGGAAACAATTTGACCGCTATCCACAAATAACTTTGCCACTTCCCCGATTCTGCGGATATTTTCTTTTCGATCCTGGGCGCCAAAACGTAAATCGCTATTTAATCCATGGCGGATATTGTCCCCATCTAAAACATAACTCCTAAAGCCTCGCTTAAACAATTCATGGTCTACTGCATTTGCTAAGGTTGATTTCCCTGATCCCGATAGCCCTGTAAACCAAAGCACACAGCTTTTATGGCCATTCATAAGCTGCCGGCTTTTTTTGGTGATAGTTGAATGATGCCAAATAATGTTGCTCATTTCCCCACTTCCTATATCCTTTTAGTTGCTTGTATCGGTCTCTTTCATGCCTTGAATGAGAATTTCCACTACCTCTGGACGACTAAATTCTTTAGGAGGCTGTTCTCCGTTTTTCAACATTTCTCTCACTTTTGTTCCTGATAAAATAACATGATCCTCCGAATCATGAGGACACGTTTTGGAGGATGCCATATTTTCGCACTTGTTACAATAAAAGCTATGTTCAAAAAATAATGGTTTAATTCCTAATTCATCTTCTGTAAAATTGTCAAAGATTTTTTGTGCATCATAAGTTCCGTAATAATCGCCTACTCCCGCATGGTCCCTTCCGACAATAAAGTGCGTACACCCAAAATTTTTACGTACGATTGCATGGAAAATAGCCTCCCTAGGTCCCGCATAGCGCATGGCTGCTGGAAAAACAGATAAAAATACGCGGTCCTGCGGATAGTAATTTTTAAGCAAGGCCTGATAGCTTTTCATTCGAATGTCACTTGGAATATCATCTGATTTTGTTTCTCCTACGAGCGGATTTAAAAACAAACCGTCTACAATTTCTAGGGCTGCTTTTTGAATATATTCATGTGCCCGATGAACAGGATTGCGAGTTTGGAAACCAACGATTGTACTCCAACCTAATGTTTTAAACATTTCCCTTGTTTCATGAGGATCTAAGTAATAAGAGGCAAACTTGCTTTTTTTGGGTCTTTTTACAAGAGTAATAGGGCCGGCTACATACACATCAGATCGGCCAAATAGCTTGCTTACACCTGCGTGGTCCATATCCATCGTTCTATACACCATCTCAGCTTCTACACGCTTATCAGGCAAAAACTTTTCCTGTACATCCATTACACCATAGATTTTACCTTTGTGAACAAGATTGATCGTTTCACCTATATTAAGTTCTGTCGCTTTCTCATGATCGACCGCCAATGTAATCGGTAAAGACCAAGGAAGTCCATTTGCCAGTCTCATATTTTGAACAACAGAGTCATAATCTGCTTTCCCCATAAATCCTTCTAATGGACTATAACCTCCATTTGCGATTAACTCTAAATCACTTAGCTCTGCATAATCTAGTTCAACTGTAGGTAGTGATAGAGAAAAATCTTCCATAGAATCCAAGCTCGCTCGATTCACTAATTTTCCGCCATGCGGCATATTTTGGCTCACAGTGTTTCCTCCCCAAACTAACTTTTCTTGGCTTGGTGGCGTCCATACTCTGTTTGAGAATAATTTGCCTATCAGCCTGTGCGAAAGTTTTCTTCTTTAAAAATACGATTGTTATAGAGAGTGCAACCGGTTTTCCCCATACGTTAACCTGTTACATCATGCTCCGTTCTCATCTCGATTCTTTTCTAGAAGCCATTGATAATGTAATACATTCATTGTTACCAACAGTAACTTTGTTCATATAGTTAACATGCCCGTATTGCGAATACGATAGAATCGCTCGGATCCATGAGCCATGCCCAAACACTAACAAATTCTCATAATCCTTATATTTATCTAAAAATAAAACAATTCGTTTTTCTAAGTTCTGAATGCTTTCTCCTAAAACCAACTCTTTTGGATTTTCTATCCACTTCTCTCCATATACTTCAATGAGTCTTTCCTTCGGCTGCCCTTCAAAGGGACCGAAATCTAATTCGTCCAATAAACCTTCTGTTTCTGCTTGATAACCATATAGCTGTGCAGTTTGATGGGTTCGTTTTAATGTACTCGCTAATACTAAATCAAATGGGAGCAACTTTTTTAGGAGCTGCTGATTCTCAGCAATGCCTTTATGAAAATCCTCTGTAAGCAGGGCCAATTCGATATTTCTTCTGCCTTGAAGCCATGTTTTCTGATTCCATTTTGTCGGAAGATGTCTAATTAAGGTAATTGGCATTCGTGTTCCTCCAAATAAAATGTTTCACTTCTCAATCCGCAGCGTTGAGCCTCTAACGCTAATACATCCTGTAATTTCACATTTGCTAAATTCACGTTTGGACCAACTTCTCTAATAAAATACATTTGGTGTTTAGAGGTAGGGGCTTCGAAGATGATTTTTTTACTATCGATTGCTTGGATTAATTGTTGGATCAAATCAGATTTAATACTGCCGCATTTTTCATAAATACCGGCAGTACCTGAATCCCTGCCTTCTGTAAGAACATAATCGCATCCTGCGTCTAAAAAAAGCTGTATCTCTTCCACCCATTCAGAAATGGACATTTCCTGATTTGGATCCTTTGAGCCAACCTCCCCTACCACATGAAAATCTTTTTTAAAATGAGAAACAAGCTGAAGGCGTTCCTGAAGAGGTATGTCTAACGTTCCATTTGAAATTTCCACCCATTCAATTCCCAGCTCGCGCAAATACGTTAGGTATTCGGGAATTTTATTTTGATAATAGCATTTTTCAAAAAGTGTTCCCCCGCAATATGGTGTAATATGATGTTCCTTGTACAAATCAATTTTTTTCTTTAAATTGGGAGTCACATAGGCCGAGCCAATTGCGATTTTGGCAATATCAATAATATGACTGTAATCGGACAAAATATTTTTCAGTTCTCCCATAGATACTCCGAAATCGGCAACTGAAGTCAAGCCATATGTTCTAGTTCTTGTTGTCCTCTTCGGCAATCGTAAAAAATCCATCAAAAAACTCCTCCTTGTTTACACTGCAGGAAAGTATAAATTTCCAGCTAGAAGCCATTCGACGTAGCCGGAGGTTTTAGGAATACAGTATAAGGGCAACTACGCCTCTGTCTTCGCCCAAAAGTAGGGCTCGCCAATCGGCGAGTTTTCTTTACACTGTAAGAAAGTATAAATTTCTAGTTAGAGGTGAATTCGACGTAGCCGGAAATTTTAGGAATACAGTGTAAGTGCAACTACGCCTCTGTCTTCGCCCAAGATCAGGGCTCGCCAATCGGCGAGTTTTCTTTACGATACATTATTCAAAAATTGGGTGAATGTGTAAATATTAGGCGTTTTTCTTATAAATTGGGTGTTTGCCTTGTATAAACTATTATCTTCCTTCAAACAATAGAAAAGCTAATTCCAACAGTTAGGGGGTACATGCATTGCCAAAGCATAAGCATAAAGGCATGACGATTTTTGCTATCGGTTCAATCCCGATGATCCTTGTTTTGGGTAATTCGATGTTGATTCCAGTTCTTCCGGAAATGAAAACAGAACTCGGTATTTCTCATTTCAAAGTCAGCCTAATTATTTCAGTATTTTCGATTGCCGCTGCAATATCCATTCCTGTTTTAGGATATTTATCTGACCGTTTTTCACGGAAGGCTGTGATTATCCCATCCCTCATTTTATATGGGAGCGGCGGGCTTCTGGCAGGTGCAGCCGCTGCATGGTTTTCTAATGCCTATATGTGGATTATTGTAGGTAGGGTTTTGCAAGGGGCTGGAGCTGCTGGAACAGCACCGATTGCAATGGCATTAACAGGAGATTTATTTAAGGGAGGAGAACAAAGCCGTGTTTTAGGCTTAGTTGAGGCTTCTAACGGCTTCGGAAAAGTTATTAGTCCCATTATCGGTTCTCTATTAGCTATTCTCTTCTGGTATGCTGCATTTTTTGCTTTCCCAATTTTCTGTTTAATTTCTGTCCTATTAACAATATTTTTTGTTAAGGAGAAAAAGGAAAAACATGCACAGCATACACCTGTAGGGAAATATACAAAAGGTCTTATATCTGTTTTTAAAACCGAAGGGCGTTGGTTATTTGCTGCCTATTTGACCGGTGCAACTTGCTTATTTACTTTATTTGGAATATTGTTTTATATTTCCAATATCCTTGAAAAGGATCATGGCATTAACGGTGTCTTAAAAGGGTGTATCTTGGCTATTCCTCTTTTATTTATGACAACTACTTCGTATATAACCGGCAGTAAAATTGGAAAAAGAATGTCCCTAATGAAAACCTTGATTATTTTGGGTTTGCTGCTTATGACTGCTTCTTTTTCCGCACTAGTGTTGTTTAAAAATTTAATTCCTTTTTTTAGCGTGCTTGTGATTAGCAGTATCGGCACCGGGCTTGTACTTCCTTGTATTAACAGCTTTATTACCGGTTCAGTTCCTGCTGATCGAAGAGGCTTCGTGACAGCTTTATACGGATCTGTTCGATTTTTAGGAGTTGCCATCGGTCCTCCTATTTACAGCGCTTTAATGGCATGGTCTCGCACAGGCATGTTCCTCGTAACGGCTGGCCTTACATTATTTGCTGGCTTGCTCTGTATGATGCTCATCCATATAAAGAAGAAGGATCCATCGAAAGAAAGTGATACTCTGTTTGAGAAATTACAGCTTACATAAAGGAGTAGATCGAATTGCAAATTTATTTTTCGCCAGAGGTAATAACTCCGGAATATCAGGTTTTAAATGTAGTGGATACAACGAACAAAGGTGTAGGAAACGTAGCTTTTTTATTTGGTGAAAAAAAGCTGTATGTCTATGGAATTTTAGAAGCAGAGGAAGTAGGGGCAGATTTTAAAGATTTAGTTACTCCTTATTTGAAGGGGTTAGCTAAAGCAAATCCTGGTGTAGATATTTTTTCTTGCTTGTATGTAGGCGGTAGAAAAATAAAGCTGCATGAGGAAAACGAAGAATAAATTCCTTTCTTGGAGTGAATCAATGAACGCACAATGGATTTCTCATGAACATATCGTCATGATTGTTACAGCTATTATTGTTGGTACACTAGCTAGAATTCTTAATATTAAAGAGGATTTTCGGCAATACCCGAGTTATCCAAATGGCTATATGATTCATCTTGTAACGGGCTTTATCGCTGCTGCCCTAGGAGCAGTTGCGATCCCCGCCCTGATGACAAAGAACTTTATAGCTGTTACATTCTTATCCCTTGCAATCCAACAATTTAGAGATGTACGAAAATCAGAAAGAGATAGTTTGAAGGATTTAGAAAAAATTGAATACACGTATCGCGGGGAGGCCTACATTGACGGCATTGCGAAAACCTTCGAAGCCCGAAATTATCTCTCCTTAATTGTTTCGCTGGCAACCGCAATCACCATCCAATTGATAGATACGAATAACGATTGGCTGCATGTGTTAGCCGGAGCATTGGTGGGCTTCATCGTTTTGTATATTCTGAAGAGATTCTCCAAGGGGAAAACCATCGGAGATATTGCCGAAGTGGAACAAGGAACGATTGAAATTAAGGACACCGAGCTTTTTGTAGATGGAGTCTTTGTATCAAATCTTTTAGGTACAGAACACACATCCAATAGATTTGAGAAGGAAGGACTAGCTGTTATTATTACTCCCCATGAGGAGCGTTTTCGGATAGCCTTGGATCATTTTGGCCAGAGACAGGCGGCTCTGTTTGAAGCAACGAAAGCAATAGGTCTGAAGCGATACCACTTTACAAGAAGGGATTTTGAAAAAGGAAGATTCATTATTGCTCTGATCCCTATTATCAAGGACCGGGATCGTCTAATTGAAGCAGTCAAGAAAACGCCATTGCTCGAAAGCGTCAAGAAAAGCAAATCTATCATGAATACGAACTTGGTGGGCAAAGAATAACTACAATGAAGGTCCGGTCAGCAGCCGGGCTTATTCACGCTTTTAGAAGGATAAAGTTCCAGCTAGAAGCGAATTCAACGTAGTCGAAAATTTTAGCAATACAGTATAAGTAGGGCTACGTCCCAGTCTTCGCCCCGGGGGCAGAACTCGCCAATCGGCGAGTTTTCTGCAGCATAAATACGGTAGCAAACTGCATTCTTATACAATTAGCGGAATTGGCCATATAACAAGAAACGTGAAAGTGATTTGGAAAAATGGACAAATAAAAATCAGTCTGCATCCCCCCTGCTCACTGGAGGATCTTTAAAGGAACTTACCCCTTCTGCGAATGCTATGGATTACGGCAGCCTATTGATTTAGAGCATATACCCTTAGTGGAGTCTGTAACAAGGCGCATAACCATTTCATAAATTGTCGATATGAATTTACTTTTTATAAAGCTATGTTTGGAGTGTGCATCGAATGAGCATTGGCATCATTGTCATGGGGCTTTTAGTCGGTTTCTTAGTCGGACTAACAGGTGTGGGAGGTGCGTCTTTGTTAACTCCTGTTTTAGTATTAATCGGAATCAGTCCCTCTATTGCTGTGGGAACGGATCTTGTTTATAATTCCATCACGAAATTTTTCGGTTCTATGCAGCATTGGAGACAAAAAACGATTGATTTTACACTAGTAAAATATCTTGCAATCGGAAGTATTCCAAGTGCAATTTGTGCAGTTGGAGTTCTTCATTTATTTGACTCTTTTTTTCATAATCAGGAGCTAATCATTAGACATGCATTAGGATACGTTTTGATTATAGTAGCCTTAATGACATTAGTTAAAACGTTCCTTAAGGAGCAATTTGAATGGAATGGTGTTCAAATGAAGCCCATACATGAAAAAAAGCGGTTAACCATTGCAATTGGGGCAATTGGCGGATTTGTTGTCGGTTTGACCTCAATTGGTTCGGGCTCATTATTTGCTCTAGCTATGCTTTATCTTTATAAAATGAACCCTTCAAAATTAGTGGGAACAGATATTGCCCATGCTTTTCTGCTAGCCACTTCAGCAGGGATTGTACATGCTGGAATTGGTAATGTCGATTATGTATTAATGTTTAATCTGTTGTTAGGATCTATACCAGGTGTGATGCTAGGAAGCGCCTTATCATCAAAGCTCCCTACAAAGCCTTTAAGAGCCATTATGGCCGTAATTATCTTAATTAGCGGATTTAAGCTCATATAAATTGAGTGCACTTCATAAAAAGTTATCCGGCTGCAAAGAATCTAGATTTCTTCGGATATAGAATGTAAGAAGATAGTATTATTTTTCACCTCGGTGTCAATTATAAAAATAACCATTCGGAAATATATGGTAATAATTTAGGCTGATTGTCTTCGAGGTGAACCATGGAAAAAACAACACGAAAAAAGCGAGTAAACAGTAACATCGACGAAAATATAAACTATTTACGCAAGGAGCTTGGTGTTGGAAAAAGCTTCGATATCATTCATTTAGATATGGAGTATGCCGAAAAACGAATGGCGATGTTTCTTGTAGATGGTCTAGTAAAAGATGATATCCTGCATCTTTTAATGAAATTTTTGGCAAATGTAAAAAAAGAGGACCTCGAAAAGGATGTATTAAAAAAACTTCTTAAAACGTATATCCCTTATGTAGAGGTCGATACGATAGACGACTTAAACAAAGTGGTTGATACGGTATTATCAGGTCCGACAGCACTTCTCGTAGATGGCATCGATGAAATTATTTTAATAGATGCGCGTACATATCCTGTCCGTGGACCAGCAGAGCCAGACACAGAAAGAGTCGTCAGAGGCTCTAGAGACGGTTTTGTTGAGACTATTGTTTTTAATACCGCCTTAACAAGAAGAAGAGTACGAGACCGCACTTTAAGAATGGAGTTTATGCAGCTTGGACGCCGGTCGAAGACGGATATTGTTATCTGTTATATTGGGGATATTGCTGATCCCTCAATGGTAGAAAACCTAAAGGAAATGTTATCTAAAATAGATACTGACGGATTACCGATGGCTGAAAAAACAATTGATGAATATATTTCAGGGGATTATTGGAACCCTTTTCCGGTCATTAGATATACGGAACGTCCCGATACAACAGCGGCTCATCTGTTTGAAGGACATGTGTGTATTTTCGTTGACGGCTCCCCATCTGCCATCATTACACCTGTAACCTTCTGGCATCATTTGCAGCATGCTGAGGAATACCGAAATAAACCGTTATCTGGGGCATATCTGCGAATTGTCCGTTATCTCGCGGTATTGGGTTCCATCTTTTTAATGCCGCTCTGGTATTTATTTAATATTGAACCAGGCCTTTTACCTGCAGGCCTTGATTTTATCGGTCCTAATAAGGAGGGGCAGGTGCCTTTACTTCTGCAATTTTTATTGATCGAAGTCGGAATAGACATGCTGCGGATGGCCACCATTCATACACCGACATCGCTTGCAACTGCACTTGGGCTTGTCGCGGCTTTAATGATTGGACAAGTTGCTGTCGAGGTTGGCTTATTTACAAACGAAGTAATCTTATACTTTTCAATTGCAGCAATTGGCACATTTGCTACACCAAGCTATGAATTAAGCCTGGCAAACCGGCTTGCTCGCATTGCTTTATTGCTGATAACCGCCGTATTCCATACATCCGGCTATGTGATTAGTGCCACTTTATTTATTATTATGCTGGCTAGGATGCAATCCTTTGGGGTTCCATACCTTTGGCCATTTATTCCATTTAGTTACCGCCCATTTCGCGATGTGCTTGTGCGGGCACCTATCCCATTAAAAAACCGGCGCCCGCGTATTTTGCATCCTCAAGATCCAGATAGATAAAGAAAACTCATAAATAAGGGAGCAAACGAGAATGAATGTTACACACTTCTGGAACGATATATATATCATGTGAAAAAGGGGTGGATTTCGATTGTATACATACAGCTTATACGATTCAGGAGATTCTTTTGGTATCAATAAGTCTTATCACATCAAATGCGACATTCCTCCTCATAGATTTCGGTCCATTATGATGGAATTTCGCCGTAATGAAGAAGTAGGAGAAAGCATTAAAGAATTTGTTAGCTTCATGAAACAGGAGTTTGGTGAAGAGTTCGAGCTGTTTGAGTATGATGATATTGTGCAATACGATGCAGACCAAGAAAATAGCATGATACTGGCAAATTTGCTCGATCAGGCTGATAAGCATGTATAACACATCACGTCCCATACTATCATGTAAAGGACACAATTTATCCAAAGTAAAAGAGGTCATGGATGATTACACCATGACCTCTTTTGCTTTTTACTTACTGTAAGAAAGCCAAAGAGCTGTCATTTTCATAGCAGCTAGGGAACATTCTTGCGCAAGAGGAAAGACAATTATATTTGCTTTTCTTAATCCCAGTGATTTTATTGAAGCCGTTCAATAAAATCATGCAATTTATCAAGCGTAGTTAGGTTGTAGTTGCATGTATAGCTATCTTGGCAAATATAGTTTCCTCTTGTTGTAAAGGTGTCTATTCCTGAACCTTTTGTTTTAGACATAAACATCCCCACTTCCCCATGACGGTTGCACAATGCACAAATTCCTTTTTGATTAATAATGTTAAATGTACCCTGTAAACCAATAAGCCTGTTATGATACGGAGCTACAAGATATTTTTTATTTGAACCTTGATCGTTCCAGCCCAAATAAGAAATCTCTCTCTCATCGATATGTTCTAATGAAGGTACTTTGAGCTTTTTCACTTTTGGAAAGAGCTTTTTGATTGTTTGTTCTGTTATCTCTTGAAACGGAATCACATACGGCTTTATTTGTGATAAAAACACTTCCGCATCTTCCTTATTTTTGATGTTCACAATCGGTTGCAGCAACTGGGCTTGCTCTTCGCTAAGATCCGCAAACAAATGTAGCACCTTCTCTTTCGCAAGAGATTTTAGCGCATCAAGAACACCTATGTCGTTCGCGGATGCATGACCATTAATAAGGATTTGTGTTTGTGCTTTTATAAAGTGATACTGGTCACTTCTGATAAAGGGTTTCATTTCCATCACTCCTATTCATCCCGCATGAACGGGCACGGCTCGCCAATTGGCGAGTTTTCTTTACACTGTAAGAAAGTATAAATTTCCAGCTAAAAATCAATTCGACGTAGTCGGAAATTTTAGGAATACAGTATAAGGGCAACTACGCCTCTGTCTTCGCCCAAAAGCAGGGCTCGCCAATTGGCGAGTTTTCTTTAACAAACCATTCGTAGGGAGATCCTCACGATTTTACATTGTTTGTTTATCCCTTTTTATTGTAAAAGAGCATTCCGTTCTACACAATGTCGAAATTGATTCTGAATCAAACTCGGCATACAAAAAGCACTGATAATGTACATGATTATCAGCGCTATAGCTATCATTTTTATTTACTTGGAATACACAATTTTTTTAATTGTTTCTGTAGAGAGAAAATATTCTTCTGCCAATTGGCTGATGCTCTTGCCGCCTTGGAATTCATTTTTAATGGCGTTATTTCTGCTCTTGATTAATGCTCTTGTTCCAGAACGTGCTCCCCATTTTTGATAAGATTGTTTAGGCTTGGGAATATAAATTGTTTCTCCTTGCACATACTTCTGAATTTCTGCGATAAGCTCCTCAGGCAAAATAGCCGTCGCTTTTACATATTTCACTTCTGCCAGCCCCTTATTTTTTAGTGAAAATGAAAATAAGGTGCAAAGCCAAGTAGTGTGAGGAGAGACAGAGACTCATTTGGGCGATTGTATCTTACAGTAAAGTCCACCCCATGCAAAGTATCGCCTCTCCTATACTAGGCTTTGCATGAGACGTTGCAGATTTTGGCAATACAATTGTATATGCCATTTTTACACCCCCAGAAAATGTTTTGAAATTGCATTCCCTAATGATTATACAATGATTGTGCTCTTCATACATCTCTCTGTTTTAACTACTTTACCCACAATATTATTCCTGTAGTAAATCAGCATAACGAGCAAGCTCTTGGCTTTCACTGTTCATATTCGATGAAGCAGCAGCTTTGCGGTATTAAAGGGATATATTTAAAAAGATGTTTATTTTTGTAAATAACTATTCGGGTTATAACTTCCAAAATATTTAAAAATAAGGAAACTAATGAACATATTATGAATCTTTTTACAGAAATCCCAAAAAACTTTCGACAATTTCACAAAAAATAACTTATGTTTCAACAGTAATTAGTTTCAAACTACCCGATATTCCCTATAAGCGTTACTATTTTTGTCGATATTCACCTAAAAACGTCATACTGTTGGACTAGTTAAATAAACATATTTTGTTAAAATAAAGCTTGTTACGTTATCGTACTTGAGACAACTTAGAGGAGGATTGTAATGGAAGAGATACTGAATTTCGTCAATTCTGAAGAAGATACTACAGAAATCCCAATTTATACCGATGAGGAGCAGGAATATTTTTACAAGCTATGGGAAGAAGATCGGTTATAACACACCCCTATATACAAAACCCTATATCCAAAACCACGAAATCGCTTTCAGGAGGGAACATGTTGAAAAAACAATGTATTGCTATGCTTTTGGCTGGCGGAAGAGGAACAAGATTACAAGCATTAACGGATAACTTGGCAAAACCTGCGGTGCCCTTTGGCGGAAAATATCGAATCATTGATTTCACATTAAGCAATTGCAGGAACTCAGGCATTGATACAGTTGGAATATTGACCCAATATCACCCTCATGTTTTACAAAACTATATTGGAGACGGAAAAGAATGGGATCTGAGCAGAAGAGATGGCGGTGTAAGCATTCTTCCTCCGTACCAATGCGAGAACGGTGCACGTTGGTATGATGGCACTGCACATGCGATTTACCAAAATGCCCATTTTATCGAACAATATGACCCTGAGTACGTGCTTGTCATTTCTGGAGATCATATTTATAAAATGGATTACGATAATATGCTGCAGCAGCATATTCATTCATCAGCGGATGCTACTATTTCTGTCATCGAGGTTCCATGGAACGAAGCAAATAGATTCGGTATCATGGAGATTGATAAAGATACAAACCGAATCGTGAATTTTGAAGAAAAGCCAAAAAACCCTTCCTCCAATTTAGCCTCCATGGGAGTGTATATTTTTAACTGGAAAACTCTAAAACACTATTTAGAACAAGAAGAACAAAATGACGCTTCTTCCAAAGATTTTGGAAAAGACATTATACCTGCTATGCTACAGGACAAGCTTAACCTATTTGCTTATGAATTTAACGGGTATTGGAAGGATGTCGGAACCGTTGATAGCTTCTGGGAAGCAAATATGGATTTGCTTAAAAAAGAAACAAACGTTTTGTTAAATGACTCTGATTGGAAAGTATATACCGTTGAACAAACATACCCTCCCCAGTATCTTGATTATGATGCTACGGTAAAACAGTCCCTTATTAGTGAAGGCTGTGAAATCTACGGAACGGTTGAAAACTCTGTTCTTTTCAGCGGAGTAAAAGTGGGTAAAGGAACAGTGATAAAGGATTCTGTCATCTTACCGAATGCAGTAATTGGCGAGAATGCAATCATTGAAAAAGCGGTCGTTGGCCCTGGAATTTTTATAGGGGACCATGCTGTCGTTGCTTCTAAGGATTCGTTTAAAGGTATTACATTAGTAGGAGAGAACATCCAAGATCAGCCTAGTAAACCTGTGTTAACCAATGTTATTTAATAAATGTTAGAAGGATTGCCCCTTGGTATTCAAGGGGCAATCCTCTATGTATATTTTTTAGCGCCAACTGTCTACTGTTAAGCATGCAGCTTAATGTATTCCCTAGTGTCCCAAGCATTCTTATTAACTATAGCAGCCTCATCCCTCAGAAGATTACAGCTTCTAGGGTATCCGTGAAATTGTATCTCCTAGCTTTAAAAAGGAACAGCGATTGAAAATGAATTAAGCTTTCCTCCTCTTGCACCGTAATCTGTTTTAAGGTTTGCCGAACAGATAAAGAAGATCTCAACTCAGTCAAGCGCACCAGGCTCAGCAAAAATAACTAATCTTAATCATTCATTTTTCATGATATACAAAAAATATACACAATACTTCTTATATTTGATACATAAGGAGAGTGAACCAATGACGAAAACTTACGATATTATCATAATTGGGAGCGGCCATAATGCCCTGATTACGGCCGCCTACTTAACCCGTTCCGGTCGCAGCGTGTTAGTGTTGGAGAAGAATGATCGCCCAGGAGGTTTTTTACGTACGGAGGAGTTAACTGTACCAGGGTTTAAGCATGATGTATATGCCGCGGCCCATCCGCTCTTTTTGACAGGGCAGGCCTATGCGGATCTCGGAAAATCTTTAGAAGCTCGAGGGTTACGCTATGTAAATACCGATTTGCCTACCGGCGTTTCTATGGAGGATGGACAAACAGCGATACTCCCTCGATCGTTTGAGGATTTCGTTGCAGAAGCCGAACGATTATCTCCAAATGACGGAGCCGCGGTGATGCGAATGTTTGAAGAGTTTAATCCTTATGCTAACGATGTTTTCACGTTATTCAATCAAGATCTGTCCCGCCCTCCCGCAAACGAAATTATTACAAAACTGCTTCATGAAAGCGGACGTCCGGGCTATTCGGAATTTGCCGCTTCATTGTTCTCAACAGCGCGAAATGCTGTAAAACCCTTTCAATCTCCGGTGTTGCGAGCGATGCTCGCATCTTGGGTTACTCATCTGGGGCGTACGCCAGATGAAATTGGTAGCGGGATTTGGGTTCCGCTCACTACGATGGCACTGATGGGCGGCGGGATGCCGATACCGGAAGGCGGCAGTGAAATGTTAGCACAAACATTAGCGCAATTAGTGCAAGATCAAGGTGGAGTGATTCGTGTACAAACACATGTACAACGTATTATAGTGAAGAACAATCGAGCTGTTGGAGTGCAAACATCAGATGGCGACGAGTTTTACGCTACGCAGGCTGTAGTTGCCTCTACTACTCCCGACCAACTGTATCTTTCACTTTTGGCGGAAGCGGATATTAGTGCTCCTTTACGCAAGCAAGCAAAACAATATCGCTATGGGCGCGGCTGCGTACAAATTCATCTTGCGCTGAGTGAGCCGCCGCGATGGCCTGATGCACGTTTTTCCAAGGTTGGCCAACCGCATCTTACAGATGGATTGGATGGCTTTACACTGGCGATCGCGCAAGGAATGGCAGATCTCCTGCCGGCTAAACCAACATTCACTGTGGACTGCTCGACCAATCTTGATCCTACGCGGGCACCGGCTGGTAAAGCTGTCATGCGAATTCAAGTGCTAGAGGTACCGTGCCGTCCTCGCGGCGATGCTGCCGGTCAGATTGAAGTCGGTGATGGCACTTGGACTCCTGATCTTACCCAGCGCTTTACTGAACGTGTACTTTCGGTCGTGGGTAAGCATATTCCTAATATCCCAAGTGCCATTATTGGACAAGCCGTTGTCACACCTAAGACCATTGCGCAATATAATCCAAATGCAGGTCCGGGTGATCCATACGGCGGGGCCCATGATTTGTCACAGAGTTATTTGTTCCGTCCTCTTCCTGGACAACCGAGTCATCAAACAACGGTGTCCAACCTGTATATGGTAGGTGCAGCGACTTGGCCAGGACACGGAATTAATGGCGGCTCGGGATATATTGTTGCACAGCAGCTTTTATCATAAGCTGATTCGTAAATCTTTTTGTGTGCTAACTAGCTAACGGTATTACATCTTAATCATTTTCTCTTACACGATCCTCACTTGCTGAATTTTTCACTTGAAGTGAGGATCGTTCCTTGTCTAGATTACTCAACGGTTCCGACACTCTTCACTGTAGTTTTAACAGATACATCAAACTTCAAGTGGGGATAAATTTGTTTCCACTCTGCGTATGTATCCCTTGTGTGCAGGTGGGTTGCCTGATAGCGAAGACCAAACCCTAAGGGGTCTACCTGGTGTTTCTGAAGCATTTTCAAGAAAGCAGTAAGTCGCTTTTTGGATAATTCACTTGCATATTTACTATAGGTATCCATGTTACTAGGTGGAAGGCGATCTTTGGATTCCTCGACAATCCCTTCCATTTTAATGTCCATCTTCAGGACCGGTGTTTTGTTGGCCGGGGTTAAAATTTTATACTTTACCTTCACCGTATCTACAGACAATGCAAAGTCTAATCCCTTCTTTTTAACCTTCACATCTACCTTTTCAGCATTTCCAGAAAGTGTATTATAATCTTTTGTCTGATCAGCTGTTAACTCCACCTTTTCTTTATGATTTTTAAATACAACCGCTTTGTTGATAATAAACTTCGTTTTTTTCTTATTTGTCTCAATGATAGGTACAATTGCATCCATGCCCGGTTCTAACAATCTTCTTCTAAAATCAAATAGGTAGGTTGTTATAATATATCCGCTTTCTGTTCCGATTCCAGAAAAAATATTAAATAAGGCATTAGAGCCTGCCATTTCTGAGGAAGGTTCTGTTTTCAGTACCTTTTCCGCTGTCGGTCTGCCAATAGCCATCCATGAAATAAATTGAATATCCCTTCTTCTCAGGAAAAAATCAATATCTTTTTCCATATCTCGATGAAGCAAATTTTCACCTAACACAATCATTTTGGCCTGACCAAAATCTAATTCCTTATCAATATGTGTCTTCAAAATACGTACAGCCTCCGCTAAGGTTGCTGATTCCTTTGTTAAATATGTATAGCGTGGGCCTGTAGAATCTTTAGCTGTACCAGATGGAATGGCTAATTTTAAAATAACACGATAGGGTTTTGTGTCGTTTTTTGTATAGTCAAGGCCGATCGCCACAATAAAGATACGTTTATCAATATCCTTAAACCCGCAGCCTGCTGATAAAATAACAGAGCACAGCATGACCATGACAAGGAAAAGGATCTTTCCTCTTTTCAAGAATACCTTCATGTTTTTGCTCTCCTTTTTATAACCCAAAGCATTATCAGAACAACTATAAAGAAGAATGGTAATATGTTAAAAAAACCTATTGTATATGTGGTAACGTCCTGTTCCGTTACATATGGGACTATTATCAAACTGATAAACCAAAACAAACTAACAAACAGATAAGGTGTCAGATTACGCCCCTTCCATTGGAATCGTTTCAACCAAAACAAACTTTTTAAAAGTTCTACTGTCACATGCCAGTGAATTAAAATGCTAAGAAAGGAAATTGCCAAATACAAAACTAAGAAAATGAATAGAACTCGCTCGACGAAACCAAATTCAATCCGCATCGAATCACTTGTAAGAATCCAAGGATAAACTAGTCTGTCAATCTGATCAAATCCATTGTATCCAATAGGAATAAAATACGTGGTAGCTAGGTTACCCCCCGCAACAAAGAGTGTAATTCCTAATTGAAGCCAGCTCATCTTCTGTTTTTTCGTGAATACACGATTGAAAATAATTAAGTTAGCTGCACCTAAAAATACATATGAGCATGCAGAAAATGCAGAATAATCGGGAATATGATATATATACATAACTGACTTTTTCACAAAGTCCCATTTCATCCCTTCACCCGTATACGCCTTTATCATGATTAAAAATACCAAGGGAATGTTAAAAACCACAATTGCTTCAATCGTATATAATACACTTTTAGTATTCATTAACACACCGAATGAAATAAAACATAGAAAAATGCAAATAATCCATGTGACCGGCATGTCTGGCGTCAAAAATCGTTTCAATAAGAAGGAATAGGTAATGAGCGTCACAAGTCCTGCTAAAAACCATGCAGCTATAAGATACAAAATAAATGGGATATATATCCATTTAGAGATGTATTCCTTTAGCAATTCAGGTAGTCCCTTACCAGGAAATGAATGAAAAAATCTTGCCATTATATATATAAATGCACAACCAAGAAACAAGGCAAGAACCATAGAAGCAATGGCTCCCCTTGCTCTAGCCTCAATTAAAATTCTCGGGACGGATGCGACAATATTGGCAATCATATTTACAATTACTAAGTAATAAAAATATCGATTCACCTCTACATCCCTCTATTTTCATCAGGTTTTTTCTGAAGAAACAGCTTAAAATACGGTTCTCCAAAGCTGTTCATATGTGTCAAATACATAATGAATCCAATAAACGATAATATCAGCCCTGCGATTCCAGAAACAGACGCAAAGAACAATAGCAAGTATTTTGTCACTCGTATCGCGAAGCTCATCTCATTTATGGGAATGGCAAAGTTCGAAATGGCTACCGCGGATACAATAATAATCATAATATTAGATGCTAAGGCCGCCTCTGTTGCAGCAGTACCTAAAATCAAGCCGCCAACGGTTGTAGCTGTTCCGCTTATCGATTTGGGCAGCCGAATGCTTGCTTCAATTAACAATTCCATGATAAGCAGCAGAAATAATACTTCTAAATAGGAAGGATACGGAACACCGACACGGCTCCCTGCTACTGACAGCGCAAGCTGCACCCGAAATATCTCCGGATTAAAGGAAGTAACCGCGACATATGTTCCCGGTAAAATCAAGCTAATTAACAACCCTGTATAACGTAATATCTTTGTGGATTTCGTAATCCAATAGGAACGATAGTTATCCTCCATTGAATTCATAAAATCATAAAAAACACTAGGTGCCATAATCGCAAACGGGTTGCCGTCTAACAATAGAATAACTTTTCCGCCTGTTAGGTTATAAATAATTCGATCTGTCCGTTCTGTAACCATCATAGTAGGAAAGAGAGAATACTTCTTTCCGTTCATCATGCGCCCTAATTCCCCAGTGGATTGAATAATAGGTTCTCCCAATTTCTCTATTCTTTTTTTTATATCGTCGAGAACTGCTTGATTGACAAGCTCTCGATCATATAAAACAGCAAGTGATTGATGAGACTTCGTTCCTACTTCAAACATTTCTATCGAGAGGGAAGGTTGATGATAACGTTGCCGAATTAAGTTCAAATTTGTTTGTATATCCTCACTTAATGAGGTTTGCGGCCCCTGAATGGTCGTTTCAACAGAAGTTTGTAATACGCTATTCGAGTTTACCTTCTTAATATCGAACATAAGCAGACTGCCTCGAATCATGACCACAAGACTTCCTTTTGTCAGCTCCAAAAGAACCTGCTCTCTTGATGTAATCTCCTGTTGATTAGGAAGTGAATGCAAGTATGCATCAAAATGCTGCTCGGTAGGCATTTCAAAGAAAGGCTTAATGATATTTTGTTGAAGCTGCATACCATCCACTACTGTTTTGACAAACAAAAGCACAGCGGTTTTTTCATCAACTTGCAGCTTTTTATGGGTCATATCAAAACAGCTTTTCAATTGTTCAGTTAGCCAACACATGGTTTGAGTTGCATTTAACATCCTTTCACCTGCATTTTCTTGTATTTAGATTTCATCCATTCCCCCATCATAGCTTTCATTTTTGTTCCCCATTTCTTAAATAATTATGCTAACTTTTGCGACAGACAAGTCCTACAATGGATACTCACATCATCTTTCCTTTGTCTATCTGCAAGCTCTTAATGTATAAACTTCCTACATATGTCATTTTTTATTCAAGCGAGCCTATTGTACGAATTTTTGCACACTCTGATCTAAATAGATCCTTTTGATTCCCCAGCTTTTTTCCTCAGCCTATCCTATCTGATTGCAAAACAAAAAGGAGTAGACTCTCTACTCCTTTTTGTTTAATGAATTGATTTTACATATTAGGAATTTGAGAAACTAAACAGCTTCTCAAGCTGACGAACGATTTCATCGTTGTCCGCGTCAACAACTTCCTGATATTGTGGTTTATCGAATAATGCACTAATTTGTTCAGGGAATGTTTGCTCAATATCGCAGCGTTCAATTGATTCATTGAATTTTGCCGGATGAGCTGTTGCGAGCGTTACGCAAACCTCATTCGGTTCATTACATGTTTCATATGCAGCAACACCGCATGCAGTATGCGGATCAAGTAAATACTTGGATTCCGCATAGTATTTGCTGATTGTTTGCAAGCATTCTTCACCTGCTACTCCATGCGCTGCGAAATCCTTTTTCACTTGGCGAAGCTGCTCTTCATTCACGACAATTTTGCCTTCGGACTTAAATTGATCCATTAAAGCAGAAGCTGCGCTTGGATTTTCATCAAGCAAATAGTATAGATAACGCTCGAAATTGCTTGCT
This sequence comes from Ectobacillus funiculus, assembly GCF_004138295.1. Classification (GTDB taxonomy): domain Bacteria; phylum Bacillota; class Bacilli; order Bacillales; family Bacillaceae_G; genus Ectobacillus; species Ectobacillus funiculus. The sequence continues at coordinate 75,461 of NZ_SCFM01000020.1, forward strand.
ACTTGGATGTCCATAGAAGGGCTGTATGTGCTGCGGAATTCACCAGGCTGGTACACTCCATCTTGAATAAAGCGTTCTAGAATATTATTTTCGTTCGTTGCCACAATAAGCTTACCAACTGGAAGACCCATTTTTTTCGCAAGGTAGCCGGCAAAGATATCTCCAAAATTACCAGTCGGAACACTGAAGTTTACTTTCTGTTCTCCTGTCTCTTTCGTTACTTGGAAGTAGGCATAGAAATAGTAAACTGTTTGAGCTAAAATACGAACAAAGTTAATGGAATTAATTGCGCGCAGATGATATTTGTTTTTGAAATCTACATCAGCGAACAATTCCTTGATGATTCTTTGGCCATCGTCAAACGTTCCTCTGATTGCTAAGTTCAAGACATTCTCGTCATGTACAGTTGTCATTTGTAATTCTTGCACCTTACTTACTTTTCCATGCGGATGCAAAATACAAATGCGAATGCCTTCTTTTCCTCTTACGCCTTCAATAGCTGATGCACCTGTATCACCTGAAGTAGCGCCAAGAATATGAATTGTTTCACCTGTTTTCTTTGAGACATAGGAATATAAGTTTCCTAAGAATTGTAGGGCAATATCCTTAAACGCAAAGGTTGGGCCGTGGAACAGCTCCAGTACGTACATATTGTCCTTCACCTTTTGAACAGGAGTTACCTCTGGGTGGCGGAAAGTTGCATAGCTTTTCTCGATTAATTCCTTTAGCTCGTTGCCTGGAATCTCACCATCAACATAATAGGAAAAGATTTCGTATGCTAATTCCTGATACGTAAGCTGAGACATTGCTTGCAGCTTTTCTGCAGGGATTTGCGGAATTTTTTCTGGAACTAAAAGACCTCCATCATTCGCTAATCCCATTAAGACTGTATCAATAAAACCAATTTCACTTACATTTCCTCTTGTGCTAACAAAGTTCATAGTTATCCTCCAAGTAAAATTTAAATGTATTACTATCGTTACCTAAAATTAGATGTAAGTCAATATAATCAATATGGTAAATAGAGAAAAATTCAAAATTTTTAAACTGCTAAGGTCATATTTCCATTATTTACATCAATTTTGGTCGCCTCATTACTCATAAGAGTGTTGAAATTCAAACGGGCAATTCCTTCTTCATTTTATAATTATACTATAATATTCAATGCTAGGAACCAATTCATATAAAATAAAAAGCAGTTTTGATAAGGTTAAGAATCTTATATAATTTTTATTGCATCATAATTTTAACTGTGAGTATGCACTATGTTATTTTTCACACAAAATAGCAGAGAACAAAAAGTTAACTATCTGCTGCATCAAAGGAGAATGAATATGGAAAAGGTGAATTTTTGTCTTTCATGCGGACAAAGATTAGAAGTAAGAAGTATAGGGGGAGAAAATCGGAAAGCTTGCCCAAGCTGTGAATTTGTCCATTGGGGAGATTACAGCATCGGGGTAGGAGCTTGTGTATTTAAAGATGGAAAGGTATTACTAATAAGACGAGCGCAAAACCCTGGAAAAGGAAGATGGACTATACCTGGGGGCTATATTGAACAGTTCGAGCATATTGAGAAGACGATTGAAAGAGAAGTTGAGGAAGAAACAGGGATACACGCAAAAACACAAAGAATGATTGCCCTATGTGACTTGCCGCGAGAAATCCACAATGTGTATATTGTGTTCTCAATGGATTATATCGATGGGGAGCCTCAAGCAGACGGGGTAGAAGTAGATGGTGCAGGCTTCTTTAGCTGGGAAGAAATGCAGGAAATGAATGTTGCTCCTTTAACGTCATGGATTGTCAATGGTGCCTTGCATAACAAGAGCTCGAATGGATTAGTGATCGATCAAAAGCCGATTGTACAGCTAGACAGGTACGGATTGTTTCATTCCGTTTAAGAAAGCTTCCCTACAAGCAATCAAACTGCAATTGTTCCTAAAATTTCCTCCTGCGTCGAATTCACTTCTAGCTGGAAATTTATTCTTCCTTAAAATGTAAGAAAATCTCTAAGGATACTTCCTTAGGGATTTTTGTGTAGAAAATAGCGTTTAGAATTTCATCACAAACTTAACCTCCAAAGCAAGTCCTGCCGCTACAATTATTGGTTCCCCGCTAGTCGAATCCATAACGATCTATAACATAAGCTCTTGTAAATGATCCTTTAAGATTTCTCTAATTTTAAAATACTGGTGTGTTAGGCTAGCTTCTTAAATATTTATAAATAGCGAAGTAATAAAAGCATTTTTGCTATGGAATTATATTTTTTCTTTTTCCCCTATTCGCTAATAAAAATAGGAAAAAAAGAAAAAAGCTACAGTAACAGGATCTTTATAAAATGAAGATCATTCCCATACGAGTACGAATGAAGCAATAGTCAGCTGGAGCATAACTACCTTCAATCGCTGCCACCTAGGAGGAACATACCATGAACAACAGGTTGAACAAAATGATCAGTTTGAGTATGATTGCCATTTTGCTGCTGATTATTAATACGAACGTCACAGCTGCAAATGGAACAGATCAGTCCCCAAAACTAGTAAATGAAGCTTCTATCGAAAAGGTACTAAAAGCTATGACACTGGATGAAAAAGCTCATCTCGTTATTGGGGCAGGTTACCCAGGACCAAATGGGATAGCTGGTGCCACCTATGCAATCCCGCGTTTAGGCATCCCGTCCATTACTCTTTCGGATGGTCCCGCGGGCGTGAGAATCGGTGGTTTGTTTGCTGGTGCTGCCCCGCGATATGCAACTGCATTCCCTATTCCCTCATCGCTGTCTGCAACATGGGATACAGAGCAAGCTGCAAAGGTTGCAAAAGCTATGGGGAAAGAATCTAGAGAGTATGGAATTGATATTCTATTAGCACCTGCTGTTAATATTCAGCGTGACCCTTTAGGCGGAAGAAACTTTGAATACTACTCTGAAGATCCTTTCTTAGCTGGCACTATCGCTACAGCGTTTATCACTGGGGTTCAATCCGTTGGCGTCGGCACATCTATTAAGCACTTTGCTGTTAATAATCAGGAAACAAACCGAACAACAATGAATGCGGTTCTATCCGAACGGGCATTGAGGGAGATTTATCTTCCTGCTTTTGAAATGGCGGTCAAGCAAGTAAAGCCGTGGACAGTAATGAGTGCGTATAATGCGGTGAATGGTACGTTTGCTACTCAGAACAAATATCTTTTGACAAATATTCTAAGGAATGAATGGGACTTTGATGGATTTGTAATGTCAGATTGGTGGGCTGTAAAGGATCCTTTTGCTGCTTTGGCGGCCGGAAATGATTTAATCATGCCAGGCGCATACAATGGGCCTTTGCCTATGCCTCCTTTGATTAAAGATGTGTACGACCAGGCATCAGCATCTTCGCCAAGTGCCATTAAAGCCGCAGTGCAAAATGGTACTCTTAGTAAAAGGGCTCTTGATGAGTGCGTTCGCAATCTTTTGAGGATTATTGTTAAGACACCTACATTCAAGGGTGAATATAAAAATGTAGATTATAACCATAAAACGTCCCTGACGAAACAGGTCGCTGAAGAAGGTGCTCGGATAGATAGAGAAGCGGCTGCTGAAGGAATGGTTCTGCTGAAAAATGAAAATCATACCTTGCCGTTCAAGGGAATCCACACAATTGCGGTAGCGGGCCAAAACGCAGTTGTAGACCTTGCCCATAACAAACTAGGAATCATCATTGGCGGAGGCGGAAGCTCTCAAGTAAATGTGGAACCTAAGGATGTTGTTTCACTTATACAAGGATTACAAAACGCCAATTATACAGTAGTCAGCTCTATGGATGGAAACAAGCTGGTAGAGGGCTTACGCGCAGGTGATGCTGTTTACTTGGCGCAACATACAGATATCGGTTTAGTTTCAATAGGAAGAGCATCAACAGAAGGTGCAGATCGATCTGATATGGATATGAGGCCAGAAGAAGTGCAGCTCATAAAAGATTTGTCCAATGCCTATCATGCTGAAGGTAAAAAGTTAGTTGTTATCTTAAATATAGGTGCACCTATAGAGGTTGCGAGCTGGAGAGACTATGCGGACGCGATTCTGCTAGCCTGGCAGCCTGGACAAGAGGGAGGAAACGCAATCGCTGACGTCCTATCAGGGAAAACCAATCCTTCTGGAAAGCTTCCTGCAACCTTTCCATTACAGTACAGTGATGTTCCTTCCTACGGTAATTTTCCTGGTGATATTGCCGCCAACACAGTTCTTTATGCTGAAGGAATCTATGTTGGCTATCGTTACTACGATACAAAAGATATACAACCTGCGTATGCATTCGGTCACGGTCTTTCTTATACAAACTTTATGTACAAGAATCTTACTTTAAATTCCGCTCAGATGGACCTTAATCAGAATCAGCCAATCGTTGTATCAGTAGATGTTTCAAACACAGGGAACGTATCCGGCAAAGAAGTTGTCCAGCTTTATATTCGTAATAAGCAGACAACAATTGAAAGACCTTACAAAGAACTGAAAGGCTTCGAAAAGATTGCATTACAACCAGGGCAGACCAAAACAGTAACATTCACAGTAGATAAAAGAGCTATTTCGGCTTATGACGAAACGCTGAAGGACTGGGTTTCTAAAGCGGGCTTATTTCAAGTTCTCGTTGGAAGCTCTTCACGGGATATTAGGCAGCAAGGCGAATTTAGAGCGATCAGAAATGATACGCGGGCAAAATAACATTATTATCACCGTCTAACGTTAAGAAAAGCGGACAAGGCCCGCCTTTTATGGCAGCGTAGGGGTAGGCCGGAGTAAAAGTCGCTTTTTGCCTTTTGCGGAGGTTCAGCCCGGAGTCTGCCATTTTGAGCCTTGGGAGCTAGACATCCCCCCGAAAAGCTATCCTTTCTTACAGTGTAAAAAGAACAAGGGAGCAGGCCTACAGCCTCTCCCCTTATCTTATACCCATTCTGTATGGAATGTACCTTCTTTATCAATCCGTTTATACGTATGTGCCCCGAAATAATCCCGCTGCGCTTGCAGTAAGTTTGCAGGCAGGGTTGCCGTACGATAGCTATCATAATAGGATAAAGCTGCTGAAAAAGCAGGAACTGGGATTCCTTGCTGTGCAGCTATTGCGATAATTTCTCGCAGCCCGCCCTGATAAGAACCTACAATTTCTGTAAAGTATGGGTCAAGCAGAAGGTTTGGTAAACTCGCATTACAGTCATACGCTTCCTTAATATTTTGTAAAAAGCCTGCACGTATAATGCATCCGCCTCTCCACAGCATGGCGATACTTCCTAAATCAAGGTTCCAATCATATGTTTCTGAAGCATCCTTCAATTGAGTAAGCCCTTGAGCATACGAACAAATTTTACTCATATATAAAGCCTGGCGTACCGCTTCAATCAATTGTTCCTTTTTAATTGCAAGTGCTGCTTTTCCTGTAGGACCAGATAATACCTCGCTTGCATACACCCGCTCTTCTTTTACTGCAGACATATAACGCGCAAAGACGGATTCTGTAATAATCGGAAGCGCGGCACCTAAGTCAAGTGCATTTTGACTTGTCCATTTTCCTGTTCCTTTTTGTTCTGCCGTATCCAAAATCAAATCTACTAAAGGCTTACCTGTTTCTTTATCCCTCTTTGTGAAAATGTCAGCTGTAATCTCAATGAGATAGCTTTCCAGCTCACCTTGATTCCACTCTGTAAAGATTTCATGAAACTCCGCTGCGCTTAAATCTAGGGTTTGTTTTAAGAAAAAGTACGCTTCGCAAATTAACTGCATATCTCCATACTCAATCCCGTTATGAACCATTTTTACATAGTGGCCTGCACCATCTGGCCCTACATAGGCACAGCATGGCTCGCCATCTACCTTTGCAGAAATGCCCTCAAGCATCTCCTTCACATGTTCATATGCTTCCTTCTGCCCCCCTGGCATAATTGACGGTCCCTTTAATGCGCCCTCCTGTCCACCGGAAACACCTGCACCGATAAAATGGATACCTTTTTCAGCAAGACGTTTGTTTCTACGAACTGTATCGACAAAATACGTATTGCCGCCATCAATTAAAATATCTCCTTTATCTAGGTAAGGAAATAAGGAATCAATTGCTTTGTCTGTAATTTCTCCTGCATTTACCATAAGGAGGATTTTACGAGGGGACTCAAGGGAGTTGATGAAATCTTCAATGTTATGAGTGCCGATAAGGTTTTTATCATGATGTTCCTGGATGATTTCATTTACTTTTTCTTCTGAAATATCATAGAGAGCAACGGAATGCCCCTTACTCTCAAAATTTAGTGCAAGGCTTTTTCCCATTACGCCTACACCTACGACTCCAATTTGTTGCTTCGGCATATATAATCCTTCCTTCTGATAGCTCGATTTAAATTTTCTTATCGTTAGAAATATAGGAGAGCGTTAGTACTGCACGCAGAACCTAACGCTCTCTGAAGAATAGTGAGATGGTTTCTCTTAATTTTTAGGAACTGCCAGCCAATCAGCAGCAAATTTTTCTATACCCTGATCTGTTAGCGGATGCTTAGAAATTTGCTCAATTACCGTATAAGGAATTGTTGCAATATGAGCACCTGCCATGGCTACGCGAGTCACATGATCTGGATGACGAACAGACGCGGCAATAATTTGTGTATCAAAATTATGAATACGGAATAGTTCAGCTACCTTTGACACTAGTTGTACGCCGTCCTCAGAAATATCATCTAAACGGCCTAAGAATGGAGATACATACGTTGCCCCTGCACGAGCTGCCAACAATGCTTGATTCACTGTAAAGATAAGGGTAACGTTCGTTTTCACACCTTTATCTGCCAGATAACGACAAGCCTCCAAACCAGCTAATGTCATAGGAAGCTTGATTGTAACCTTGTCATCCCCACCGTTAATTTTAATCAGCTCTTCAGCTTGTGCGATCATTTCATCAGCAGTGATCGCATCTGGCGTTACCTCAGCTGATACAGACTCCACACGTGGAACTGCTTGGCAGATTTCTGCAATGCGATCTTCAAATTTAACGCCTTCTTTAGCTACTAAGGAAGGGTTTGTCGTTACCCCAGCTAGCACTCCTAGCTTATATGCCTTTTTGATGTCTTCTAGGTTTGCAGTATCGATAAAAAATTTCATAATCCATTTCCCCCATTTTATGAATGTAGTACACTTTTTGCAGTTTGAAGTAGACCTTTTGCAGTTTGAACAACATTTGCTGTTGTAAAGCCAAACAGCTCCATAACTTCAGCCCCTGTTCCAGAAGCACCGAATGTTTCGATAGATAAGATTTTCCCTTCGAATCCTACATAGCGTTCCCAGCCAAGGGAGATTCCCATCTCAAGTGCTACACGCTTCGTAACAGCCGCTGACAGAACAAGCTCCTTGTACTCTTTTGATTGACGATCGAACAGTTCCCAGCTTGGCATAGCTACAACACGAACGGATACATCCTCTTTTTCCAGTTCAGCTTTCGCATTCACAGCCAGGGACACTTCTGAACCCGTCGCAATCAAGATCACGTCTGGATGTTCATCCGTTTGTGTTAGTACATAGGCCCCTTTAGAAAGATTCTCCAGATTCGCTTCTGTCTCATGGAACACAGGCAGGTTTTGACGGCTCAATACTAAAGCAACCGGACCATCTGTTTGCTGCAGAGCATACGCCCAAGCACTCGCTGTTTCATTTGCGTCTGATGGACGAATCACTGTAAGGCCAGGAATCGCACGAAGAGCTGCCAGTTGTTCGATTGGCTCATGAGTTGGACCATCTTCTCCAACTGCAATCGAATCGTGAGTAAAGACATACGTAACCGGCAGCTTTTGCAGGGCTGCTAGACGAATAGACGGTCTAAGATAATCATTGAACACAAAGAAGGTACTTACAAAAGGCTTCACCCCGCCATGAAGAGCCATTCCATTGCCAGCCGCTCCCATCGCGTGCTCACGAACACCAAAGTACACATTACGTCCACCAAAGGATTCTACTGCGTATGCTGCTTCTCCCTTGATATCGGTCATAGTAGAGTGGGAAAGGTCTGCGCTTCCTCCAAAGATAGAAGGAATCGATTTTACAAAGTGATTCATCGCCTCTCCGCTCGCTACACGAGTGGAAATAGATTTTTCTGTATCAAACGTCAAAATATCTTTCGCTTCGATAAGAACCTCCCCTGTAATAGCTTGTTCTAGTTCATTCGCTAATGCAGGATACGCTTCTCGATATGAATGGAACAATTCCTTCCATTGCTCTTCTTTGCCGATCCCTCTTTGTTTTAGTTCTTCAAAATGGGCTTGTACTTCTTCTGGCACAAAGAAATTCTCTTCATAGTGCCAGCCGTACGCTTGCTTTGTTGCTTTCGCTTCTTCTGCTCCAAGCGGATTCCCATGTGCCTTGTTTGTTCCGGCAACTTTTGGGCTGCCGTAGCCGATAATCGTTCTAATTTCGATCAAGGTTGGCTGATCCGGATTTTGTTTCGCTAATTCAATTGCTTTTGCAATATCCGCGACATTATTTCCATCTTCTACACGCAAATATTGCCAATGAGCAGATTCAGCTCGCTTTTGAATATCTTCTGAAAAGGAAAGGTTTAAGGAACCGTCCAAGGAGATGTCGTTTGAATCATATAAAGCAATTAATTTTCCGAGTTTCATATGACCAGCCATCGACATAGCTTCATAAGTGACACCTTCCATTAAATCGCCATCACCCACTAACGCATATGTATAATGGTCAATCACAGGAAATCCAGCTTGATTAAATTTCGCAGCCAAATGCGCTTCAGCCATCGCCATCCCGACCGCATTCGCAATCCCTTGTCCTAAAGGACCAGTTGTTGCTTCAACACCATCTGTATGACCAAACTCCGGATGACCTGGTGTTTTACTGTTTAATTTTCGGAAGCTTTTTAAATCGTCTAGGGATACATCATAGCCAGCCAAGTGAAGCAAACTATATAACAAGCTGGAACCATGGCCTGCCGAAAGAACAAATCGGTCTCGGTTAAACCATTTTGCATTTGCAGGGTTATGATCCAGATGATGCGCCCATAATGCATACGCCATGGGAGCAGCCCCCATCGGAAGGCCCGGATGGCCGGAATTAGCCTGATTAATAGCGTCAATTGATAAAGTGCGAATTGTATTGATAGCTAATGTTTCAATGTTATGACTCATAGTGTTTTCCTCCTGACATCTCTCAAACTGTGAGTTAGTGTGTACCATTCACGTACAGGTAACCGTTTGCAGCAAAAACAATACCGAAGAGTGGTTCAGGAATTTCTTCTGTCTTCTAAATAGCTCTAATTCCAACACTCTTCTGAAAAATTTTTTCTTCCATGTTTCAAATCATACAAAAAAAATTTCCTAATTACAAGATTAAAGAAAAAAATTTTTTCTAATTATTGTTTTCATCGAAATTTATTTCTCGCCTGTACTTTATGTTATACTTGCTATAGTAACCTTACAGAAGGGAAGTTTCTTATGACAGGGAATTGTTTAGGAAAAATACGTTCCTATTACCCAAGATTGAGCGAAAAGGAAAAGAAGATTGCTGGGTATATTCTAGAGAATCCAGAAAAAATAATTCATAGTACCATTAATACAGTAGCTGAGGACTTAAGCGTTGCAGAGGCGACCGTCTTTCGTTTTTGTAAACGCATAGGCTTTAAAGGCTATCAAGCGATGAAAATTGCATTGGCATCAGAAGTGATGAATCCTATTCAGCAGATTCATGAAGAAATTAGTGAACAGGACAATGAAAAAACAGTGGCTGAAAAAATATTTAAATCCAATATCAGAACACTAGAAAATACATTACAAATCTTAGATAGCAACTCTCTCAAAAAGGCGATAGAGCTTATTCTTCATGCCAATCGGATAGAGTTTTATGGAACAGGCGGCTCAGCGGTCATTGCAATGGATGCTTATCACAAGTTTCTACGGGCGGGAATAAAAGCCTTTGTCTTCTCCGATTCGCATTTTCAATTAATGTCTGCCTCCCAATTAACAGAAAATGATGTTGCTGTTGTCATTTCTCACTCTGGCACAAACAAGGATACACTTCGTATCTTACAAACAGCGAATGAAAATGGTGCTAAAACAATTGGAATTACAAGTTTTCCAAAATCTCCAATCAGTCAAAATGTAGATGTTGCCCTGTATACAACCTCGGAGGAAACGGAGTATCGATCCGAAGCATTAGCTTCACGAATTGGCCAACTATGCCTAATCGATGCCCTATATATAAACATCGCGATTTTAAATAAAGAGAATGCCAAAAAATCACTCGAGAGAATACGAAATGCTATTTCAGAAACCAGAATATAATAGTAATAATTTGTAAAGCAAAACGCCTCTCCCTTCCCTAAGCTATTGATGCAATCAGAAAAGGTGAGCTCTTCTATAAAAGGAGCTCACCTTTTCTGATTCATTAGACAAATACATTAAGTACTAGAATAAATATAAATGCTGCTACAGATATAATTGTTTCTAAAGCTGTCCATGTTAGCAATGTTTCTTTTACAGTCATTCCAAAATATTCTTTGATCATCCAGAATCCAGAATCATTTACATGAGAAAGAATAAGTGATCCTGCACCTGTCGCTAACACAAGAAGCTCTAGGTTTGTACCAGGCATCGCAGCTGCAATAGGAGAAACGATACCAGCTGCCGTCATCATCGAAACAGTTGCAGAACCTGTTGCCACACGAATCATTGCAGCAATACCCCAGCCTAATACAATTGGTGAAACATGTGATTGTTGTGCTAACTCAGCGATATATTGGCCAATCCCTGAATCCAGTAACACTTTGTTAAATGCTCCACCCGCTCCGATAACTAAAAGAATAGTAGCTGTTGGAGCTAAGCAGTCGTTCGTAAATTTTAAAACAGTATCACGGTTTAAGCCACGAAAGAACCCTAAGCTAAAGAAAGAGTAAACGGTTGCAATTAAAAGAGCAACAACTGGGTCTCCTAAAAATTTAAATACTTTAAATGCTGCGCTATCCTTTGCCAAGGATAATTCAGCGATAGAAGCAGCTAACATTAAAATAACCGGTACGAGAACTGTAAATACTGTATTGAAAAAGCCTGGAAGTTCCTTTGCTTCTTTATGCTCTGTAAGCTGTTCACCGATTTCTTTTGGGATTTCTTTATGAATGCGCTTTCCGATCCATTTTCCGTAAAGCGGACCTGCAAGAATTGCAGTTGGAAGACCTACAATAATAGAGTACAAGATTGTTAAACCTACATCAGCTTTAAAAATGCCTACTGCAGCCATTGCAGCCGGGTGTGGCGGCACAAGTCCATGAACTACTGAAAGACCTGCTACTAACGGAACCCCTATCGTTACTAATGAAACTCCTGTTTGACGTGCAATTGTAAATACTAATGGAACTAAAAGAACAAAGCCTACTTGGAAAAATACAGGTATACCAACGATAAATGCTACAAACATCATCGCCCAATGAACGTTCTTTTGTCCAAAGCGAGCAATCAATGTTTGTGCAATACGCTCAGCCCCGCCAGACTCTGCCATCATCTTTCCAAGCATTGTTCCAAGTGCAAGAACAATAGCGAGGAATCCTAGCGTATTTCCCATACCTGCTTTAAGAGAATCGATAATACCAGGAACCTTTGTTGGATCAGGTGATATAAGCGGCATGCCTGTGGCAAGACCTACACCAATAGCAGTAATAATAAGAGCAACAAATGGATTGAGCTTTGCCCAAGTAATAAGCAGCAAAAGAGCAACAATCGCTGCTAAGACGATGAGTAATAACATGATGAATCCTCCTTTAATTCTATGAAGCGTTTTCTTGTAACCACTTTCATTTCTTGAGTTGATTATAAAGAAAAAAATTTTTTTAATCAATACATTTAAGAAAAAAATTTTTATTTTAATGAAATCAAATGTAGTCCTATACTTTCCTACAGTGCGATAAAAAAACGCTAGGTTACCTTTGTAGCCTAGCGTTTTACAGAGACCAGAAAGAAAAAAATTTCTTTTCAAGGATTTGTTTTATATGCTTTGCGGGACGGACAGTACTATTTGAAGTTAGATGAGGATTAGCTGATTAAAGACATTGTGGACATAAAATGATACAGCTTACATTCTATTTTTACATTTTAAGAACAAAGTGTAAGTGCAACTACGCCTCTGTCTTTGCCCAAGAGCCGGGCTCGCCAATCGGCGAGTTTTCTTTATTTTATATAAGCATCTACAACCTGGGCTACATAATCATCAAGTCCTGATTTGGCTAAAATGACAATGGACTGCGACTGCTCCTGATCTCCTAAAATTGTAGCGCTATATGCCTGTGCCTCGTTTTGATCAAATCTTTTATCGCGACTTACCATCAATTTATCTCCGTTTGCTACTCCATACTCCTCTAATATTCCCTTCACTCGTTGTTCCAAGTCTCCGGTTGGGCATTCCAATATTTTGATTCGCTGAACTGCATCCTCTAGAATTGCCATATACTTATCCTCCTAATTATACTTGTCCATTTTCCGAATTGACTTGCAAGGCACAGCTCTGATTCTTACCGTTATTCTACACACCGAACTAGCGCCTTGAACACATCACCATATGTTAATTTATACAGATCTTTACTTCTTATTCCTATATGAACTAGACTTTTATGATATAAGTCAAAACCACCGGTATAGTTGCATTCATACCTTGTCTCGAAAATTTTCTGATTGCATCGAACCCGCTTTTGTATAGAAATGTATATCTAAAGCGTAAAAAAACCATCTTTGAAAGATGGTATGTTACATATTTTTAATTCTCCCACTCTCAATGTCTCTATACATAGAAAACATTATCATTCTTTACTTACGCTTTTATAAACTTCTATTTGCGGGTAATATAATCTGCAGTATGAAAAGCTAAGGCAATTGTGGTAAGTGTTGGGTTGGCAGCACCGCTATGAGGCAATACACTATTATCTGCGACAAATAGACCTGAAATATTATGCACCTGTCCGTACTTATTTGTAACCGATGTTTCAGGGTCCTCTCCCATTCGACAGGTACCCATTTCATGATAATCAAGTCCTGGAGGGCGCAGACAAATCTCCGTTCCTGGCTGGATACTCACTCTCATGCCTTGTAACGCTTGCTTCATTTTTTCTTGAATATAGTTAATCAATTCAAGATCCTTTTGGCTGTAGGAAAAATTAACATTTATTTTTGGTATTCCAAAAATATCACGTTTCATAGGATGCAAGGTTACCTTATTTTCATAACGGGATTCAACCCTACCAAAGCCTTGTAAATAAACAGGTATTTTTTCACGCAATGGCACTTGTCTTTCGTGATAAAAGAAGGATCCCCCTCTTCCATACATTTGAAGCTGATAAGGAACTTCTGCAGTTTGTGGGACTAGAATGCCGAGATTTCCTAAATTTTCTGGAAACTCGAAACGGTTTAACTCTCCATTTACCTCTAAGAAGGAATGGTTTACTAAGTAATGACCAATCGCTTTCCCCTCTATTCCTGAATTCAGTAGAATTCTAGGAGTTTCAAGGGCACTAGTTGATAAAATAACATTTTTCGCCCGTATGATATAGGCTTTCCCGCCCCAGGTTAACACCTTTACTCCTGTCACTCTGTTATTTTCAACAATAACCTGAACAGCGCGGGAATAGATCGATAAATCAAAGGGATGTATATTGAGGGATTTCGCCAAGAATGAGATGGAGCTAAAAAAAACATCCGAATGAACTTTTCCGAATTTTGCTTGTGAAACATCTGTTGCAATCGGAACATGCATAGCCTGTGGGAACCCACTTTTGTGAAGACGATCAATGATAATCTCAGTTAGCAAGGAATCCTCTGTAAACTCCTGAGTAACCTTTAAAACTTCCTCAGCTTTATTATAGTATTCAAGCAAATCCTCAAAAGAAATTGGCCAATCCTTAAATTCTGCTTCATTCATTCTTGGACAAACTGCTGACCAAAATAGCGTTCTTCCTCCTAATGCAAATACCAGTCTTGCCCCAGGGAATTCCGGAAGCTCCCAACCTATAGGTGTAGAGATATTAGGGCTTAAAAAATATTGTTGAAAGCGTTCTACTTCTAAGGTAGGAACATTTTGTGCATGCGTTGGTAATAATAGCCCTCCTGCTTCGATCATTCCAACTTTTTTTCCTTTATTCTGCCACTGTTCACATAAACGATACAGAGCAGCACTTCCCCCAGCTCCGCTCCCTACTACCAGAGCGTCATACTCCTCTACTGCCATTTTTTCAAGAGGAGTAAGGGGAATCCAATGATTTAAATATGAAGCAGGCATTTCCGGATAACATACTGGAGGTGTTTGAGGAGATGTTAGCTGTACAGGAATCCGCACTTCCATATCAGTGATTTCTTGGTCTGGAAATTCAATGTGGGAATTAGCATCTAACAATGCTTGAAGCTCTATATGATACTGATCGGCCAGCGTTCTTAATGTATCATTTTTTTGAGCGATTATAATTTCCAGCATGCTCACCACGCTTTGCGTTATTTTCTTTTTTAATATTTACTGCCTTTTTGTTAGATATATAACTTTTTCATACGGAAATGTTTGAAGACTGTATAGAAGTTAAAATCTACGCTGTTTACCGCTAAAGAAAACTCGCTGATTGGCGAGCCCTGCTCTTGGGCGAAGACAGAGGCGTAGTTGCCCTTATACTTTATTCCTAAAATTTCTTAGAGTGTAAAGAAACAAAAACAATCCTGTTTTGGGCTGCTTGTTTACATAGAATTTGTTCTCGGAAGCGGGCAAATAGTTCAAGAAGATATTTTGACTAAATCCTTTGAAATTATTTTCAAAAACCACGGAAAGAAGAATCTATAAGCTATAAAGTAAACAGGTAACCCATACCATGTTTCCCAGCCTTTATTTCTCATGTATCCAGATGTGACCAATCCCAATTCTAAGAAAAAAGACAATAATGTAAAAATAAATGCAAAAGTCCATCTTGCCCGGGAGCTATAAAAATTAACATAAATAACAGCTATACAGGCAGGAACAAAGCTAAGTAAAAAGGAATCGCTAAGCTCTGTAGTATTGCTCTTTGCCAGATCAAATGTATCAAATACAGATCCCGCAATAGAATCAGCAATCCAAGTCAAATGTCCAGCCACCCCTAAAGTAATAAATACTCCTATCCATGTTAAATTTTTTTTGGGCATAAGCAGCACGATTAGTATTGAAGTAATCACTAGCAGCCAAACATACCATTCACCTTGGTACTTCATAAGTTGCAATTGCATTAAATCACCCCATTCCTATAGGATCCTCTAGATTCAAGACATAATTTTCTTTAGATTTATCTTGAGTAAAATAATTTAAAAATATACTTATCTTCATTAAGACAAATCTCTAGGGTTACTTAAACATGTAAAACTCCAAAGAGTCGGAACATAAGGTTTTCAGTTCATAAATAAACTCTTCTCTTTAGATAAGTTACTTGACATAAATTAGTTACAAAAATATAATAACTTACATAAAGTAACTAACTGAAAAGTTAAGTATCGAATTACAGTTTGTTGTCATTACGAGCAAAATAATTATGAAAGAGGAGTGTTAGAGAAATGATAAGAAGTAATGAAATCGGTGCAACAATTTTGAGAGTATTTTTAGGCATCACATTCTTTGTACATGGATTAGCAAAATTTCAGGGTGGCATTGCAAATACGGCTGGATTTTTCGAAAGTTTAGGTTTTCCGGGATTCAGCGCTTATGTAGTAGCTTTGATTGAATTAATTGGCGGTATTGCTTTGGTTTTGGGAATTGGAATAAGAATTGTTTCCATTTTATTCGTACTGATCCTAGCTGTTGCGACAGTAAAAGTAAAACTAGCTGCTGGATTTCTTGGAAATGGTCAAATGGCTGGTTACGAACTTGACTTGGCTTTATTGGTAATCTCACTCTACCTTGCTGCAATAAACAAGTCTTTTTTAGCTTTAGATAATCTACTGTTCCGTTCAAAGGATGCTTAAATCAAAAGGAGCGATTTAAAATGAATTTTCATCATGCACCGAATACGTTTGTAGGGCAGGTAAACCTAAAGGTACAACACTTGGATCGTGCACTAGCATTTTACCAGCAAGTAATCGGTTTTAAGGTATTGGAACAAACGGAACGAACAGCTAAGCTAACTGCCAATGGCAAAACTACTTTGTTATCGCTTGAACAGCCAGAAAACGTTGTTCCTAAGCAAGGAAGAACTACGGGACTATATCACTTTGCTCTTTTACTGCCTAATCGTGCTGATTTAGGAAGAATATTAAAGCATTTTATCCAAGTCGGCTATCCCCTTCAAGGCGCATCAGACCATCTTGTAAGCGAGGCTCTTTATTTAGCTGACCCTGATGGAAATGGAATTGAAATTTATGCAGACCGTAATTCTTCCGGGTGGAATTGGAAAAACGGTGAAGTAGTAATGGCAACCGAACCAGTGGATGCAGAGAGCCTTCTTGCGGAGGGGCAAGGAGAATCTTGGACTACTCTTCCTGCTGGCACTATCATGGGACATATCCATTTACATGTATCTGAACTAAAAAAGACTGAAGAATTTTATATTCAGGGACTCGGATTTGAAGTGGTGAACCGCTATGGGAATCAAGCACTTTTCATTTCTACCGGTAAATATCATCACCATATTGGATTAAATACATGGAACGGTGTAGGGGCACCTCCCCCACCAGCTCACAGTGTCGGACTCGAATCATTTACGCTGCTGCTGTCGGATGAGGAAACAAGAAATAATGTTATTGCTCGCTTACAGAGCATTGGTGCAACTGTCAAAGAAGAGAATGGTTCCTTTGTTACATTAGATCCGTCTGGGAATCGTATTCTTTTACGAGTGTAATTTTCGGAAAATAAACAGAATCACTTACACAAAGTATTGCTACAAAAGTTATCTGGGATATCATATCGCGTACACCATTCCATTCAAAAATTGAAAAAACTGTTATAATAAAAATGAAAATAATTAGGATAGGGGTATTAAAATGGAAATTAAAAAATTAACAAGCATCGATGAAATGAATCAATTTGTACAACAATCAGGAAAGCATTTGCTTTTTAAACATAGTACAACTTGCCCCATCAGTGCTCAAGCGCATGAAGAATTTCAAGCTTTTGTTAAGGATACGAATACATCTGCCGCAATTGTATTAGTTATTGAAGACCGTCCTGTTTCTAATCAAATTGCTGAACAGTTTGGAATTAAGCATGAATCTCCACAAGTCTTTTTACTTGAGGATGGGCAAGTTCGTTGGAATACCTCTCACTGGAAAATTACAAAAGAAGCGTTAAAGGAGGCTGTCGGCGAATGAGCAAGCAGGTGATTGTCTATTCAACAGCTGGTTGTGTAGAGTGCAATTATGTGAAACAAATGTTAGAAGAAGAAGGCATAGCTTTTGAGGTAAGAGATGTAATGGCAAGCGTAGAATATCAAAAGGAAGTAGAGAAGTTTGGATTTATGGGTGTGCCTGTAACGGTAATTGGAAACCAAGCGGTAAAGGGATTTACGCCAGAGCTTAAAGAACTTATCGCAAACGCTAAAAATTAAAGGCAACTTGCCGATTAGCGAAGATAGAGACGTAGTTGTATCTATATTTTATTCCTAAAACTTGCTGCTACGTCAAATTCATTTCTAGCTGAAATTTTATACTTTCTTAAAGTGTAAACAAGATGACTCCGTTGGTCACATTTGGACCTTTGGAGTCATCCTTTAATGATGTTTTTACAGTCTTAACTGGAGGAAAATGCAGCAATGCGACAAGAAGAGGGATTTACAAATTCAGGAATAGAAATTGGCCTTTATACGCTTGGAGATATATGTCCAGACCCTTATACTGGTACAACAATTAGTGCTAGGCAAAGAATTAAGGAGATAATTGAGGCAGCAAAGCTTGCTGACGAGGCTGGACTTGATATTTTTGGGGTTGGTGAGCACCATCGGTTAGACTATGCAGTATCAGCTACTCCGGTTATGTTGGCAGCCATTGCTCAAAAAACCAAACACATCAAGTTGACAAGTGCAACCACAGTGTTAAGTACTGTTGACCCTGTTCGCTTGTTTGAGGACTTCGCTACATTAGATTTACTTTCGGATGGACGTGCGGAAATAATCGCTGGCCGAGGAGCGTTCGTGGAATCGTTCCCTCTTTTCGGATTTGACACAAATGACTATGACGCCTTATTTTCAGAAAACATCGATTTATTTTTAAAGCTTAATGAAAACGAGAGAATTTCATGGGAAGGGCACTTTCGTTCATCATTGAGCAATGCTGAAATTGCACCTCGGCCTTTACAGAAGCAGTTACCAATATGGGTTGGCGTTGGGGGATCACCGAAAAGTGCGACGCGCGCCGGCAGATTAGGTGTTGGGATGGCTATAGCAATTCTTAGCGGTGACCCGGCCAGATTTAAGCCATTAGTTGATTTATACCGCAAAGTTGGTACTGAAACCGGACATATTCTGGAAAGTCTCAAGGTAGGCATAACAGGACATGGGTATATCTCAAAAACAACCCAACAAGCCAAAGACGAATTCTATCCTTATTATTCAAATTATTGGTCATACGTTAACCGCCAGCGAGGGATGGGCGGTACAATATCAAGAGCAGATTTTGACGAAATGACAGCTCCTGATACCGCTTTGTTCGTGGGAAGCCCGCAACAGATTATCGAGAAAATTCTTCGCCAATACGAGCTATTTGGGCATCAACGTTTTATGGCGCAGATCGACATAGGCGGTATACCGTTTAAGAAAGTAGCTGAGGGCATTGAGTTATTAGCTACGGAGGTAGCTCCGATTGTTCGGAAAGAAACAAGTAAGTGAACTTGAATTGTTATTCATATGAAAGATTCCTTGTTATTGGTGAAGCTGATTAAAATATCAGAGGATGTCCCAAAGGAGTAGCTCATAGCGCTACTCTTTTGGGACATCCTCAATCTATGTAGTCTTATATGGTTTAATGTTAGAGGTTTAACTTAATGTATTTCGTAATGTCCCCAGCTTGTCTATTGATATGGTGACCTCGTCCTGTGAAGCCAGCCAAGCTTGCTCCCCTTCTGGATACCCCAGGATTACGCCTTCCGGGGTGCCTGTAAAAATTACATCTCCGGGTTTTAAGGTCATATACTCTGACAGATAACTAATGATTTTATAACAATTGAAAATCATATCCTTTGTATTTGCTTTTTGACGTACTTGTCCATTTACCCGGCACTCAATATCGAGGTTATGCGGATTACCGATAAACTTACTTGGCACAGTATATGGACCGACTGGGGCAAATCCATCTAATGTTTTCCCTATTAACCACTGACCTGTTTTAAACTGTAAGTCCCTTGCAGATAAATCGTTTCCTATCGTATAGCCAAAAATATAATTTGGCGCTTCCTCTTCTGTAATATTTCGTGCTTCCTTTCCAATAATGACAACTAATTCAGCTTCATAATCATATTTTTCTGCATTATTCGGTAATTCTACGATTTGTTGATGCGCCGAAAGAGCATTGCTAAACTTACTAAATACGATGGGTTCTGTCGGCACTTTCATGTTTGATTCCTCAGCATGGCTTATATAGTTTAAACCAATACAAATAATTTTCTCCGGGTTATCAACACTTGGACCAAAGGTAATGCTTTCCTCTTGTCTAAAAAGATCCTTTCTTTGGCTCATGGCTTTGTTTGTAATTTCTTCAACTTTAGCTAAACCTTCTTCACCTTGTATAATGACCTGTTTTAAGGTTTGTGGAAGGGAGAAATTAAATGCCTCACCAGCCTCAGCCAAATCAAGAACGCCCTGCTCAGTGAAAATAGCTAATCTTAATTCCTCATTTTTCACAATATGTAGGAACTTCATAATAAACTCCTCCTTAATATCTTCCTTTACCTATTGTAAGCTATCACTTTTTCAAATTCATTAATCATTATACAGGATAAATATCTAAACAACTCCTTTATAAGATTCTGTCGTGTATCCATGTTTCTAATGAACAGCTAAAACAACCTTTTGGAGACTGCCTGTTATATTTTATAGAAGCACCTTAGTTGCCTTTTCATAGCCCCTAGATAAAACTAGCAGGCTTATTCTAAAGCTTTTTACCCCCCCTTACGATTCCTTGTATTGACAGTTTCACAAAGTCATGGTTAGATAAAGAAAATGTTAACCTTGAATAAAAATTAGTTAACAAAAGGGGTTATGAGATGAAACAATCGCATTTAGTAATGCTTCCCGGCTGGGGGATGGAAAGGGAAGTATTTCAGCCATGTATTGAATCGCTCTCTAACATATTTGATCTTTCATTCGTGGAATGGAGGCATATAAAAGCTCCTATCGACTTTGAGGAGCGGGTGATACAAGAGATTACCTCGATTCATACACCTATTTTTTTACTCGGTTGGTCATTAGGTACACTGACAGCTTTTAAAGTTGCAAGCCTGTATCCGGAACGTATAAAAGGTCTTATCCTCTTTAGCGGAACAAGTCGTTTTACAAGCTGTGAACAATATCCTTCAGGCTGGCAGCCACGCGTTGTGAAGCGGATGAAAAAACAATTACAAGAGGATAAAGACAAAACACTTACTCTTTTTTATGAAGCTATGTTCTCTCAGCCCGAACAAGACAAAGGACAGCATCATCAGTTTGTAGACCTAGTGCAACGAGAATTTCAAGGGGATGACATGTTATCTCTTATGGTGGGTCTAGACTATTTATTAGAAACAGACTATAGATCGCTCCTTAATGGGATTAAAACTCCATGCCTATTGATTCATGGAACAGAGGATACAATCTGTCCACTTGCGGCTTCTGCTTTTATAAACGAACAGCTTGGAGAAAAAGCCCACTTTTCTATAATGAACGAAACAGGCCATATCCCCTTTTTCACAAAACCAGATGAATGCATGCGATTAATCAAAAAATTTGTGCAAAGGATGGAAGATGAATGATTAATAAACAGCTCTTAAAAAAGCGATTTAGTAAGCATGCAAAAACATATGATAACTATGCACATGTTCAAAAAACAATGGCAAGGCAGCTAATAGCTTCACTTCCTCAACACTTAGTAGAACAACAGATAAATATTCTTGAGATTGGCTGCGGTTCGGGTTACTTGACACAGTTATTATGCAAGGCATTTCCGAAGGCTCGAATTCTTGCGATTGATCTGGCACCTGGAATGATTGACGTGGCACAAGAACGGATCCAAGAGGAGCGTGTTACCTTTTTATGCGGTGATATTGAGGAAATCGTTCTTACTGGCAGCTATGACCTTATTATTTCAAACGCAACCTTTCAATGGCTAAATCATCCTAGGAGGGTGATCCAGCGATTATTTACATTATTAAAGCCTGATGGAATCTTTGCATTTTCCACATTTGGAGCCAAAACCTTTCAAGAGCTTCATGCTGCTTATCAGCAGGCAAAAGAAAAGCTGGGGCTTCAACTAAGCAGTTCCCCAGGGCAATCATTTTATTCTCTTGAGGAGCTAGATACGCTTTGTAAGCAGGTGCTCAATTCTGCAAATTCATGTTCATTTGAGATAATCAAAACAGAACAGCTTGAATTAGAGTATTTTCCGTCAACGCGCGCTCTTTTCAACTCGATTCAAAAGATTGGAGCAAGTAATAGCAATCAGGAGCACTCCTGCCAACGCCCTTCTTTTCTTAGGGAGTTGATGAGTCTCTATGAAACTCATTATCGGGACGAAAAAGGTGTAAGAGCTACATATCATTGTTTATTTATAACAATTGTGAAGGGGACGTAACTGTTTCTATAAGATTCGTTTTCCGGTGCGGTTACTCTACATAACAATTGTAGAATTCTCTATTAACACACTGCTAATCTATTATCAGTAATCAACCGCAACAAGCCCTTGTGAAATCACAAGGGCTTGTCGACATGCTTATATTAGCAACCATTTTAATCACAGATCAAGAATTAGAACGAACTAACCCTGTTTAACTATTTCCAATATAGATAACAGCTGCTCAATTTCTGCTAACGGTGTATGCTCAGTATCCGGTTGTCTTTTTCGGTGATTATACCAAATGGACTGCCAACCCGCCTTAGAAGATCCTACAATATCATTTGTCCAAGAGTCTCCAATATAAAGGATATGCTCTGGAGCACAGTCTACCGTTTTCGCAGCTTCATGGAAAATTCGTGGATCTGGCTTTGCATGTCCTACCGCATCAGATACAAATATACGATGCTCTGGAATATATTGCGTAATACCAAGGCATTTCATTTTATTCCTTTGATGTGCAGTAGGTCCATTTGTAATAATGCCAAGCTCAAACCCTTGATTGGAAAGTGTTGTCAATAATTCAGGTACCTCTGGAAATAGCTCAATGGCGTTCAAAGCAGCCTCATATTGAAGTTGGAATTGCTGAGCAACCTCGTTAGAGATGCTAATTTCATATTCTTTTAACGCTAATACCATTCTTTGCACACGAAGCTCTTCCAAGGTTAACCGATTTTGGCAATAATCTTCCCACAGTAAATCGCTAAAATATCTAAATTTCTTATATGTATCTTCTGGAGCGAGAATTTCCGCATGCTCCGGGAACATTTTATGCAATGAATCAGTAAACGGCTTTTGATGATCATGCAACGTGTCGTCTAAATCGAAAAAAATTGCTTTAATAGCCATATGTATATTCCTCCAGTCAATTGATACCTCCTCTTATTATAGCAAATATTCATTGTAATATTGCATAGGTTGCATAAAGAAAACTTGCAGATTGGCGAGCTCTGCTCCCCAGCGAAGACAGCGGCGTAGCCCTACTTATACTGTATTCCTGAAATTTTCGACTACGTCAAATTCACCTCTAGCTGGAAATTTATACTTTCTTACAGTGCAAGGTCCTCTCCGTAAAATCACAGGGAGCTCGCCAATAGTCTAATCCATCTTAGGAATTACCATTTTATTTTAGAAACTTTATTGCCTTGCAGCCCATCACGATCAATTATAAGCATTTCCCAATATTCTAAACTAGGAAGCGTGATGACTACATCTGTATTGTCCCACTTGTATGGAATTTCTCTTAACTCTCCATTGTCATGATCAGGGCTTGCTGTATAAACCTTCAGATTAGGTAATTCCTGTGCATTCTTTCCTACTGGATATCTTACAGTTAATTCTGGATATTTCATTGGCTTAGCTGCTGCATTTCTCCAGTTTGCATCATTATTAAGTAGATTGATGAGATGAATTGCATCGTAACCTGCAAGTCCATTCCTATTTTTGTAGCTTCTCGTGATTGACCAAATTGTGTTGCTTGCTCCATCTTTACTTACTTGCAGTGGTAGTCCATTGTTCGTTACTGTAACAGCTTGATCTACTTTCTTGCTGTCAAACAGGATGTTTTCATAGGCCGCAAAGAACTTATAGTAATCTTTCATTGACTCTTTAAGAGAGCTCGTCATTTTTTTACTGCGATTTGGATAATATTCATGAGCCAACATGTTAGGGCCTTCTTCAAACTTTTCTGCTGTACCAACTTCAATATGAGTAGCACCCATGGCAGCTAAGCCTGCATCCATCAAGCGTATAGACGGCTCATCAAACAATCCGACTGTCATTCGACGCAATTGAATGGTTCCTTTTTGGCCTGCCTCTTGCTTCAATGTTACTTTATGTTTTCCGGCTGTTAAATTTGGCAATACAATGTAGCCGTCTTCGCTGTAAGAATCCACATTTCCTGTACTTTTAAATGTAACAACATACGGAGTCCCTTTATCATCTAATACAGGTTTTCCATCAATGTAAATAGTACGAGCTGTATCCGCTCCTGCATTAGAGTATGTGAAGATAAAGCTAGTCTCTCCCTTTTCCGCTAAATTTACGTCAAAGCCCACTTCGTCTCCTATATGACCAAAATTTATTAATGTACCGTTAGAGATGTGCATTGGCGGAAGGACAGTTGCCGATTCAGCATGGTATTTTTTACTTCCTAATTGTAGATAATCAAGCTTCACCCCATCATCATCAACGTTTTCGACTTTAATGGATATTTTGTTTTTCCCTTGTTGTAAAGGAACTCCAGCCATTGTAGTGTCTTTCCACTCGTTGCTATGAGGGAAGTCAATGCTTTCGATTTTCTTCTCATTTACATACACAGCACGATTAGCAGTTCGCTGCGAGTCGGAGTCATTATTATACCTCCATACCAAGTCATAGCTCCCTGCTTGCGGAGCATCAACTTCAAATGTTAAGAAATCTCCTTCGTCTTTAAAGTCATACACATGACCTACAGTCGTTGTGATTCCATGACCTTCAGGAGCAAATGCTGCTTCTTCAACTTGATATTCTTCATCACCAATGAGCAAGCTATCTAAATTGATATACTCCCCATTCGAAGCCAGTTCAAATACAACTTCATGCTGACCAGCAGGCACAGTTGCTTTGATTGCCTTTTCAACCATTGCACCATTCCAGCCGCCTGGTGTACTTGCAAATATATTTTCAGAAATTGTTTTTCCATCCACATATGCATTGTTTGCCGGAATTAACTTTCCATCTACATAAATGTTTACTTTTGGATTATTACCAGATCTGTATTTAAATCGAAGTGTATCCGTCTCTTGTTGGTTGTTAACAGTGAAAATAACGCGTTGCCCTGCATTTCCAAGATTATTTGTATAACCAGGGGCTGCTGTAACTTGGCTTGTTTTTGTTACTACTGGACTCCATCCCACCTCTGCTTGCTCGGCTTCTCTCACTGTGCCGTTCAGTTCAAATTTATCTAGCTCTATTCCTGTTGTAGCTGTTTCATTTTCCATCTTTACTTGAAGCTCATTTTTCCCTTGATACAGGTGAACTTGTGTCTCGGCTTTGCCCCAAGCATTTCCGGTTGTCTGAGGGAAAGTAATCGTTCCAGCTTTTTTACCATTCACAACTAGGCTTCGTTTTGTTTCCTCGCCGGCATTTTTATAATAAATAGTAATTGGCGCCTCCTGAGATTGATCCGAATCCACGTTGAATGATACAAAATCTCCTTGTTGCTTAAAATTAGTAAGTCGATCATCCGATTTTTCTACTATAGGCTGTTTCGTTGGCTGCCATCCGATAGTAGCTTTTTCCGCCTGGTACCGTGTATCCCCAACTGTCATATAATCAACCTTTGCACCTGTATCAGTTGCACCTCCTACCTTTAACACAACTTTATTTTCTCCTGCTTTTAAGGGCACCTCAATATCTTTGGAGTTTTGGAACGACTCCCAACTGCCGGTAGGCTCAAGCTTCACCGCATCGCTTACAAGCTCACCATTCACATACAAATGGCGATTTACAGCCACTCGTTCCACGCCGTATCCGAAGCTAATCGGGTAAGAGCCAGCTTTATCTACCTTAGCAGTAAACTCGATGAAGTCTCCATCTACTTCAAAGTTAGACACATGTCCATATTTATCTACCTTACAACTGATAAGTTCAGCATCCTCAGCTTCATATTCTTTCTCAAAGGAATCTTTTTTTACGACGAGGCTATCTACATTTAACCAAAGGTTATTCGTATTTAATTGAAGTTTAATTTCATTTTTTCCTTTTGCTAACTCTACTGACAGGTTTTTCACTCCAATAGGATTTCCCCAGCCTGTTTTTTCATTAAAAGGTATTGTACTCACTGCGGTTTGGTTATTGACCGATAATTTACCTTCCGGGCTTTCAGCATTATCATGTCCATATTTAAGAGCTAAATCATATGTTCCTGCTTCAGGTACATCCACTGTCCAAATAATTTGATCTTCATCTTGCTTCCCAAAATCCCCAACCCAACCAGGAACCTTTTGAATACTTGATGCAACCTGTTCTAACCTTGGAACATCTTTCACGTCTGCAGCCTCATAGTGATCGCCGGTAGCCTGCTTGTAATTCATATAACCAGCAATTACAACTGCTTTTCCGCCATTCGTCGCCCGAGTTTCTTCTACGACTTTTAGTAGATCGCGATAATTGTCTTTGTCCTGCCAAATTTCACTATAGTCGAAATCTGTTTTCGTAGATGGAACAGGGACATCCTTATATCCTTCATTTCCTCCAACCATATTAAAGGTCACAAAGCTTTTCTTATCATCATTGTTTACTAAGGAATCTTTTACAGAATTGATTAGAGAATCATAGTCCTTAGAAAAATAACGTTTCTCCCCATTGTAATCGTATAAGTAATCATTATCATGCGCACCCCATTGATCTAAATGAATTCCGTCAAAGCCAAATTCATTTACACTTCTAACGAACTCTTTATTAATATAAGCTTGCCATTCTAGATTACCTGGATCCTGAAGATACAGCCCTGTATTCACCCAGTCAAAGAAAAATCCTTCCTGGTCGACGGGTTTAGGATTTGGGAATTGGGCATTCTTTCGATACAGTCCCCATTCTTTTTTCACTCCAAAATCCTCATAGTTTTCTCTAGCCGCGTAGTTCATTTGGTAGGCCATTGCTGCTGCATTATATTTCTGAGCGGCCTGAACTTGTTGTTTTACTGCTAATGGGTAGAGTTTTCTCCCCAATAAGTCTGAATACGATGTGGCTGAGGTAATGTTTTCTGTAATGAAATTTCCGTCTTTATCTAGAATCGGTTTTCCCTTGTCATCTGTTTTGGAATAAACAGACACATCATGGCGCCACATCCAGTCGTAAAACTGAAAGCTGTTTAAATAGTATTCTTGCGTAAGTTGCTTCATTTTCTTGTCACTTTCGGCTGCCGACTCTTTCGGGAATTCTGTTGCATATCCATAACGAGGGAAGCGTGTCCAGTTGCTTGAGACATCAATAGCCGCAGTTAAGGTTTGATTGGAACCCTCAATGGATGCCTTTACAAGATACCCGCTAAAGTCTGTGGAAGGAGGAGTCCACTTGATTTCCAGCCCTTTTAGATCCTTCTTGACTTGGATAGTTTTCTTTCCTTCCGCTACCTTCTCGTTTAAATGGTAGACTTCCAAATTCAGAGTCCCTTTCCATTCATGTGATGAGTCAAAAAGCAACGACATGGTCACCTCTTCACCTGGATTATAGCGTGCTTTGTCTACTAAAAGTGCTTGAATTGGTTTAGTAGGCAGCAGTTTTCTAGCTGCTTGGGTTGATTCGGCAGGTGCCTCCTGTGTTTGAGCGTTTGTGACCGGTGCCGATAAAGCAAAGTTCAAAGCCGCTAACCCAATAAGAGATGCCTTTCGCTTATGTTTAAAAAACTTCATGCTTTTCCTCCTTTAAATCGTTTTATTTTTGTTTTCAAATAAATTATATGTTTAATATTTACTAGCCTGTTGTAACGCTATCAAATATTAACAACTTGGTTAGGTGTATAAAGCTCTGGCAAGCTATCATCAGGGATACTTACAGGCTCAGCCAGGTTGCTAGACTTAATAATGAAACATTTGTTAAGAACTGATTGCATGCACTATCCTTTGCAACATTACAATTTTCTTATCTAATTGCTGGCTCATCTTTATTACATCAGGATTAGAGAACCCTTTTTTCTTTACCAATTCATATAGGTCTAAGCGATGATTATCTATACTTTTACTTAAATCTAGTGCTTTCCTTAAAATCATTATTGTTCTTTCCTTTCTACCATTTTCAAAGATTTTATAGCCTCTCTACGTAAATGCTTTCTAGAATTCCTAAATTAAACTTTAAGAATCTGGTACATGACTATTTTCTTATAAAATCAACCCTTTTGTAACCGTTATCATTTTGGTGAAGGTGTCTTATTTTGTGATGTTTTTAAATAGAAAAAATTAAAAGTTGAAAAAGGTGTTTCTTTTTACAAAGGATAGAGGAATATAAAACACTTTTTAAGAGGATAATTCTCCCTTTTAGAAATGCAGCATAAGTATCACTTATCTAAATTTCTCTTCAATTACTAAGGAAGAAAGCAGGTTTTTATGCTTGTACAGCTTCTATGTATAAAGAAAACTCGCCGATTGGCGAGCCGTTAGGAGAAGACGGAGGCGTAGTTGCACTTACACTGTATACAAAATTTCTGACTGCGTCGAATCACTTCTAGCTGGCAATTTATACTTTCCTGCAGTGCAAAGAAAAAAGGGAGCCCTTAAGCCCCCTGTGGATGTGTATCTAATTCGTATAGGTAAAAATTGATGATTCTGCAAAGTTCGACTAACTTATCCTGCCTGCTTATACAGACAAATAACCCGTTTTTAAATTCAATCTCACCCGTCCCCAAGTAGAAGATACCGTTTTTGTAATACGCATCAATCCCAGCAATTCGTTTTAAATCGTATAGTACGAGTGGAATTTTACTTGTATGAATACCCATAATTGTATCTCCTTTTCTAAATGTTCTACTCTTATGATAACGCTTACAACCAACTTCTGTAAATATCTAAATAGTTGGTTTTTAATCAGATTTCATCCCTACTTTAGCATTCTCTTTTCAGGTTGACCGCTTCTTAAGAATCCTGAGTTTCATTATCGTTTATTTCAATGAAGAAAACTCGCCGATTGGCGAGCCCTGCCTTTAGGCAAAGACAGAGGCGTAGCCCTACTTATCCTGCATTTCTAAAATTTCTCACTACGTCGAATGGTCTCCCAGCTAAAAATTTCTTTCTTAAAATGTAAGAAAGCGTAAACTATGAATGATATAGTCTACGCTCCTTTGGTATAATTTATTCATCCATTAACGGGCATTAACCCCATTTTGATAGTGAGATTGATATCATTCCTAAGCAGACACACCTTTTTTCTACCCTTTTTTCTCCATATTTATCTTCCTTCATCTTCTACAAGTAATTGATCAATTTCTTTCGCTGCCGCTGTTAGACCCTCTGCAACTCCAATATGTCCAGAAAACATCAGTCGAAAATAGTTGGTATACACTTGCTCTATCTCATCCCATTTTGCCACTGGGGGACGCAAGAAGGCATTATTTATTCCATTGATATATGCCTGATAGTACGGATAGTCTTTAATAAATTTTTTAAAATCTATATCCTTATTTATTGGAATTAATCCTGCCTTCAACATAAGTTCCTGGGGTTCTTTACTCACCATCCATTTCACAAATTGCCAAGCAGCTGATGGATGTTGTGATCCTTTCATAATCACGAGGTTTTCCCCTCCCAACACTGATCCTTGTCCATTTGTAACCGGGAACGGAGCAGAGACGGTCGTATTAACAATCTTTTTTACTTTTTCAGGTGATTGAATACTATAAAACCAAGGCCCTTCATCAATCATAAAGCTGTCCCCATTTATGATCCCATTCCACCTATCTGTGTTAATAGTTAAACGCCCTTTTGTTGAAGTTGCGTTTTTATACAGTTTAAGTAGATTCTCCACTGCATGAATACTTTCTTGACTATTTAAATAGCCTGTTGCCTTTGTATAGGTGCTATCCAGCAATTTTCCACCGAATGCATAAAAATAAGGCAAGCTTTCCCACGCATTAAGTCCTGCCATACTGATTGCAGCGTTATGATTCACGACAATATCCAATACCTGATCCATTGTGTTAGGCGGCTTCGTATAACCGGCTCTCTGAAGTAGTTCCTTATTGTAAATCGCAATCTTTGTATTCGTATCAAGTGGCAATCCATAGTATTTACCGTTAAAATAATTCGACTGTAATGGTCCATTTAATAAAGATGACTTGATTTGATCAAAACCAGCAAAATCACTAATAGGGTAAAGCAGCCCTAACTTATTGAAGTATGGGAGCCATACTATATCCATTCGTACTACGTCAGGTGGTTCTTTGGCAGAGGCTCTTGCTACAAGTGCAGATTTTAGTTGTTTAGTGTAGGATTGACGGACTGGCTTCACATCAATCATTGGATATTCTTTTTCAAACAAAGGAATAATCTCGTTTTCAAATATTCTTGTTTCCTCTTCACTGTATGTGTGCCAAACAACAATCTCTTGCTTTTCTTGTAGAGGAACTTGGATATCATCATGTTTATCTAAAATAGACTGATTATTACAAGCTGCAGTAAAAACAATACCGATTAAGCTAATAATCAGTAGCCATCTGTTCATCATCATCCAAGCCCTCTCTTCCGATTTCCTTGTCTCCATGTTGAAGTTTGCTAATTCTTAGTGATTAATTTCGCTGTGTAGTACGAAAATCAGCTGGTGATATGCCTGTTAACTTTTTAAATAACTTGCTAAAATATTTTACATCTTTAAACCCTGATTGATCAGCGACTTCATACACCTTTAAAGATGTGTTCCGCAACAATTCTTTTGCCTTTTTAATTCGGAGATCGATAACATAATCAATAAAATTTTGACCAATGTGCCGCTTAAATAACACACTAAAATAATTACGGCTCATATGAATATGGCCAGCCACCGTTTGCAGTGTGAGCTCTTCTGTATAATGCTTATGAATATATTCCAATGCCTTTGTTATAACTTGATTCTCCCCCTGGGAGAACGTTTGGTTTTGTGGAATTAAGTAATCATATTCAGCAATTTGTTGAAAAAGGATTTGTTGTAGCTGTACAAGTGTTTCAGCTTTTTTTAATTGCTCCCATTTTTCAAATAATAGCTCCCATTTTAATTGCTTTAGAAATAGATGACTTACTATTTCACAAGCCTCTTTTTTTATTTCAGACGGTTCAAGCCGTCCTAGTCCCCATTCTTTACATCGGTTTTGTAAGAACGCCGTCAGCCTTTGTTCGTCATAAGGCAGCAAAAACTGATGAAACTCATCTAGCCTTAAAGGGACTGCATTTTCTTTGGGAAATGATTGGTAACGAAAAATATGCTGGTATTCATGAAAAAAGTGTTGATTGCAAGCTACGCGGCTTTTTTCAACGCCTTCTTTCACAGCAGATACATCACTAATTACCTCATATCCAAAGGAAAAACTTAAATTTGTTTCTTGTTCAATTTCTGTTTTTAACGTTTCAAGTACTTTATAAGGCTCTGCATTTATCTGCATCAGAAACAGCATTTCAGTTTCGGCTACTGGAAAACAAATACCCTGATTAACATTTTCATAGAAGAGGTCCTGTATATCTTCTAAAATCATGGTTTGAAACAAGAAACCAAACTGCTCTTCTATCTCCTCCGCACGGTTCAAACGCATTGTAATGATGAGTAAAGACCCTTGCAGCCAAGCAAACTGCTCTTGGAAATTAATCGGTTCTAAGTCCTGTAAAATAACGCGCTTCATGATTTGTTCCAAGCTTTTCTGTTCCTTCAAAAAAGCTGCTTGATTGATTAGCTGCAATTTCTCCTCTACGGTTTGCTCTTCTTCGATCAGCTTCACACATTTACGAATAAGTCCGCTAAATTCTTCCGGCTCTAAAGTCGGCTTTAGCACATAATCGACAGCACCAAGCTTCAAGCCCTCTCGTACATATTCAAAATCAGTATAACTGCTTACTAGAACTACCTTTAGAGTTGGAAATCGTTCTAACGCCTTTTTTGTTAGGGCAAGGCCATCCATGACCGGCATTTTGATATCAGTAATCAAAATATCGACCTTGTGCTGCTCCATTACTTTGAGGGCTTCTTCTCCATTCGGAAAATCCCCCAATAAGCAGAGCCCTTCTTGGTCCCAGTTCACAGAAGCCTTTAGCCCAAACCGAATAACTGGCTCATCGTCTACAATTATTACGTTATACACGATTCTCACCTCTATTTTTGTTAATTAAAACAATTGTAACTGTTGTTCCGTTAGAATCACTTTCGATGGTAACACTCGATGCTAATGCAAAATAAAGTCTAACTGAGTCATATACATGTCTTAAACCAATTCCGATAAATGAATTCATCTTATCTGCCTTATGATTCAGTTGGTTTAATATATCCTGTTTAAAGCCGACTCCATTATCCTTAATTTCAATCTTCACACCATCTTCTACACGGCTGCCCTTAATGCAAAGCGTTCCCTCTGTTCCTTTTGGGACTAAGCCATGAAACACTGCATTTTCAACAATTGGCTGCAGCAGCATCCGAGGAATGAGAAGGTCCTCCACTGTAGGTTCAATCTCCAGTTCTAAATGAAACGTTTGCTCATACCGAATTTGCAAAATAGCTAGAAACTTTTCAATAATATCTAATTCTTCCTTGACCGTAATGAACGTTCCTGTTTTCCCCATGCTCGCTTCTAATAACCGAATTAATGCCGATAACGCAGTATTAGCCCGATCGGTTTGTTTGAAATTTACTAACCAGCGAATTGTACTTAATGTATTAAAGAGGAAATGCGGATTAATACGATGTTTAACCGCGCGCAATTCAGCCTCTGTCTTTTGACTTTGTTCTTCTTTTACTTGTTCCATGAGCTGCTCGATTTGATGAATCATTTGATTAAATTGCCTGCTCATTAAACCGATCTCATCATTGGAATGAATATGAGTTTGGACTTGGAAGTTTCCTTGTCCAACAAGCCTCATCTGCTCGGTTAATACCTTTATCGGTTTTGTCACTCTATTTACTGCGAATACTCCTACCACAATCGCTACCATGGTAAATACAATGGATGCAAAAATTGTAATACGTTGAATGTTTGTTAATTTACCGGTAATTTCCTTGATGGGAACGGTTCCAATAAGTGTCCATCCGTTCACAAGAGGCTGCTTCACCCCATAATAGGTAGTGTTTTTTTCCTGAAATTCAAACTCATAGGCAGTATCATCGACAATATGCTTATATAAGTCATGGTTTTCAACGGTTTTATTAATATGTTCCATATTGGCATCAATCATAATTTGTCCATGTTTATTTACAACGAAAAAGTGCCCTGTTTTTCCAAGCTTCAATTGGTCAATTTTGTTTAAAATTGCTTTTCCATCTAAGAGCACTTGTATATAAGCGATATTTTTCATATTACTGAAATCTTTCATCACACGTGTTACCGGAAGAACAAGCTCTGTATTCTCACCGGCTCCACTAAAAAGATCATATTGTAATCCTTGCCAAGCTAACGCACCGTCTGCTTGTACCGCTCTCTGTATCCAATTCTGCTCTTGCAGGTTGTATCTTGCCAATTTCACGGGAGAAAACGTCCCGCTTCCCCAGCTTGTTCCTTCATCTTTTAATACATATATAACCCGAACGAATGAACTCGAATAAATTTGTGAATTTAAAAAGGAAGTCATTTCTTCATTATTTTTATCTTTTACAGTTGAAGAAGTCCCATCCTCATTGTCCATTTTTACGATTTCTTGCAGTTTTTCATTACTGTAAATAAGGTCCGACATATCATTGCCCACAGACAAAATAAATGAAAGGGAATCCGCTGCTTGGCGAGCGATTTGTATCGAAGACTCTCGAACGTTTTCTTTAACGATGTTAGAGGACGAAATAAAAAAGAAAACACTGATAAGGGTTGTGGGAATCAGGATACCGATAAAAATAGCAATGACAACCTTGGTAGAAAATCGATTTTGCAACAATCTTTTAGACATCTTTTGATCCTTTCTTTAGCTACAATCACTGTTTTCCATATTACTCCAGCCCCTCAATTCATTCAAGTGTTCTAAAGCTCTTCATAATTAATGGCGAGACTTCACTTCAACAATTCTTTCAGAAAATCCAGTTTCTGCCTCACATTATCATTGGTGATAAGATCTACACCAGTATCAATATTTTTTCTAACTTCTTCTCCCTTTATTACTTTCAATGCAGTTTCAACACTTATATAACCCATATCATAAGGATTTTGTGCTACTGTACCAGTTAACGTCCCATCCTCAATTGACTCAACCATTTTGATAATCCCATCTGCTCCTATGACAGGCATTTTATTTCCTTGCTTCTTAATTGCATCTAAAGCATTTAGTGCCATAATGTCAGTTGTAGCAAAGACACCTTTCACATCAGGATGCTCCTCTAAAATCGTTGCCATAGCTTTTCTAGCCGGCAAAGCCTCGTTTGGCAAATCTATTTTTCGGGCTACAATTTTGATTCCTGCATCCTTTAAGCTAGATGTAGCTCCTTTTATCCGGTCACCCGAAACTGGACTGATTACCTCCCCAGCAATAAGGGCCACTTCATCTCCAGGCTGCAGTCCTGAAGCTAATAGTTCACCTGCTTTTCTCCCTAATTCAAAGTTATCGGTACCAATATAAGCAGTCTTATGTTCAAGGGGAATATCTGTATCCACCAGTAATACTGGAATCTTATGCTCGATAAATTTTTGTAAGATTGACTTGACCGCAGCTGATTGTAATGGAGAAACAACTAATACATCAGGATGTTCTTTAAGAACATTTTTTAACACATACTCTTGTACATCTTTTTTTGATTTGAAACTGGGTGCAACAACTCTACCATCTATATCAAACTCTCGAAACCCCTTTTCTGCTCCTGCCTTCACAATATTCCAATACTGCGAGTCTAAATCTTGTAAAACAACGGCGACTTTAGGCCTATTGTCTGTTCCATAGAACTTGACTATACATCCTATTACAGTGGCTAGAAACAACGAGATAATCAATAGGATACACAACTTCTTTTTTATCATTTATCTCCCTCCTAGCAGGGGTCTCATCAAGGCTTTGCAATTCTACACCGTTAAGGACTAGCATATTCCCTCATAATAATTACTTATAAGTTCAATTTATTACTTCGACTTGATTCACTAGACAACCAATCGCTTCGTACTCAAAAAGTTCTTTATTAGGGACTTGTACATCGGACAAATTCAAATCATATCCCTGTCAAGTAGACAGCACTAAATATGCAGTTACCGAGATCCAATATTCTATTGAGGCTCGGCAACTGCGTCTTTTGTGGTGCATGTTCTATTAAGAACGATTTGCATTAAGGTTATGAACTGGTTGTCTTTTTTTGATTTCAACGCCCATACTCTTTTGATAAAAATAGGTCACAATGAGGGCGGCCAATCCTGGGAAAATAAAGATTAGTAAAGGCGAAAATGCCACCCATAAGATATAAGTTGTGATCATAAGCGCCAAAATCACGAGGATGGCATTCAAAGGATGCATTAATAATAGAAATATCGTATTGATCAAGTACGCCTTCAAAGGCAGCTCCTGATCCACAAGAAAACTATAGACAAACAAAAAGAAAAACGGTGTGACGATAAGCAGTGTATAAAAGACTATCATTAATAGTAACGACATCCCCGCATAATACTGTAGTGCAAAGTAAAAAACAACTACTATCATAGCATTGAGACAGCCCAAGATCATACTTTTTCTATACTCTCTTTTATAAGACTTCCAGAATACTTGAAGAAATGGGAAAGCGTCGTCATCCTTCGTGAACCTTCTTGCA
The DNA here is from genome assembly GCF_004138295.1 of Ectobacillus funiculus. Classification (GTDB taxonomy): domain Bacteria; phylum Bacillota; class Bacilli; order Bacillales; family Bacillaceae_G; genus Ectobacillus; species Ectobacillus funiculus. The sequence continues at coordinate 110,669 of NZ_SCFM01000020.1, forward strand.
ATTGCCAAGGTAGCTACCGTTGCCGGAATTGCAACAAACGGTAATAGGACCATCCCAATGATGAATATCGTGTGTACGCTGACTACATCTGGCGCTGCCAACAGATTCATGCCTAAGAAAGCATAGGGCACATTAAACAGCCACCAAATCCCTGTCAATTTTAAAATTATATAGAGCCGCTTAGTCAAATGATCACTAAATGTAAACCAGTTCATGTTGTATTTCCCCTTAATAAAATAGTCCTCGTCCCTATTCTTTAACAGATCCGATTACTAACCCGCTTGTAAAATATTTTTGTAAAAACGGATAGATTAATAGCACTGGGATAGTAGAGACTACAATCTTAGCTGCATTCAATGTTTGATTTGAAATGGAAGCCACTGCTTTTAATTGGGACACATCTGTAATTTTAGTAACGTCAATGTTCAATTGTTGAATATACGTTTGCAGCGGATAGTTAGCGGCTTTGTTTATATAAAGCAAACCGCTAAAATAATCATTCCAATGCCCTACAATGGCAAACAGTGAAATGGTTGCCAATGCCGGAAGTGAAATCGGCAGATAAACCTTGAGCAAAACATTTAATTTTGTCGCCCCATCCATAATAGCAGCTTCTTCCAACGAACTTGGAATACTCTTGAAAAAGTTCATTAACAAAATCACATTAAAGATTGGTACTGCTCCTGGTAAAATAAGCGCCCAGATAGTATCAAGCAAGCCTAAGTTCTTCACAACTAAGAACGTGGGAATCATCCCACCGGAAAAGAGCATTGCAAAAATCAAAAGATTCATATAAATATTGCGTGCGCCAAATTCCCGTTTATGTTTAGACAATGGATAAGCCATCAGAATCGTTAACATCATGTTCAAAGCGGTCCCTAACACAACTCTTTCCACAGAAACCAGAAATGAACGCCAAAACTGTGCATCTCCTAACAACACCGCATAAGCATTTACATTAAAATTAACGGGCAGCAATCCAACCTCATTCGCTTGAGCTGCAACTCTATCACTAAAAGAGATAGACACCATATTAAGTAATGGCAACACACATAGGATTGTCATTAGCAATATTACAGCCCAGATACATACATCAGCAAACCGGCTCCCAAATGATTTTGGTTTCCTCGAACTTCTCTCCCATGCAATAGCAAACGGGCTTCTAACTATTTTTGATTTCATCAACTTTCTCTCCTTTTAAAAAATCCGCATGTTTGCAAGTTTCTTAGATAATTCGTTAGCTGATAAAATGAGTACACAACTTACTACGGATTTCAATAAGCCAATTGCCGTTGCAAAACTATACTGTTGTCCGATCAGACCTACACGATACACATACGTATCAATCACATCCGCAGTCTCATACACAATTGGGTTATATAAAGCAAAGATTTGGTCAAAACCAGCATTCAAAATATTCCCCAAATTGAGTGCTGAAATCAGCATAATGGTTGGCAAAATCCCAGGTAAAGTAACATGCAGCAATTTCTTAAAGCGATTCGCGCCATCGATTGAAGCTGCTTCATATAGCCCAGGATCAATCCCTGTTAATGCGGCTAAGTACACGATAGCACCATATCCAAAACCTTTCCAAACATCTGTTGCTACAATGATTTCTCTAAACCACTCATTGCTCCCTAAGAATAAAATCGGATCATATCCTAGTCCCTGTAAGAAATTATTTACTGGTCCATGATAGTCAAATACGTTAACAAATACCGCTGCCAAGACTGCCCAAGATAAAAAATTAGGCAAGTAGACGATGGTTTGGATGGATTTTTTAGCCCATTTCAGCCGAATCTCATTTAACAATAAGGCAAAGATAATAGGCACGATCGTTCCCGCAATAATCTTACCCACCGCAATAACAACTGTATTCCTTAGTATCTTCATACTATCCGGGATTTCTAGCATGTATTTAAAGTTTTCCAGGCCAACCCATTCAGAGCCTAACATCCCTTTGGCAGGGACATAATCCTGGAACGCCATGACAAGACCAACCATTGGTATAAAACTGAAAATGACTAAAAAAATCATGCCCGGTGCCAACATTAGATGGTACTCCAGCTGCCCTCCACGTTTTTTCATTTCACCCTCTACCTTCTTTCAGAAGTAAATTTTACAAGGGTACAAACTAACATTTGTACCCTTTAGTCATTATTTTTGTTTAATCGCTTCAGCCACTTCTTTAGTAATATCACTACCGCCTGTTTTATTCCATGTATCAACAAACGTGTCGAAGTAATTTAGATCTTTTTGACCAGTTACAATCTTCATAAAGGCTTCATCTTCTAATTTCGTTAAGTTAGCCCATTTCAACTTCATACTTTTTGTTTGACCAAAGAAAACTGGGTTTACTTCATTAATCTTTGTTTCAGCCATCAGCTTGCCAGCTACCATCCTAGACATATAGGCACTCCATTGGTTGGCATCTGCTTTTGCTGGATCTTTTAAATAGCCTTGAATCTTCTCATAGGACGATTGGTCATCAAGCGATAATGCAGCAGGATCTTTTTCGCCATTAACAGCTGCATTAATATTCTTGTACATTTGTGCTGTTGCGTCATTAAAGTTCACCATAAGATTGATTGGTGCGCCACGGTCACCGCCTTCTTTTATGAAATCAACAACCGGTTGATAATTACGATCTTCGTTTCGTAACTTATCGCTTAAAGCACTTACTACTTTAGGTAGTACTTCCGGATGTTTAAAGTCCTTACGTACCACATAGAATTCAGAGACTGGGTTTTGTGTATAAGCTGTGATTGTACCACTGCCATCCTTAGAGATGATGTATGGCTGCCAATCGATATTTGCATTCTTCTGTTTTGCAGAATTCAATGGATAGTCAGGTGTCCACCAAGGACCAAAGTATGCACCAGCTTGACCGCTTATAATCAAATCTTCAATGCTTTTACGTACAGCGAACTGTGGATCAATCAGACCTTTTTTGTACCAATCTGCTAACTTACCTAACGCTTGCTTTGTTTCATCTGTAGTAGACCCATAAACAACTTTTCCATCTTTTTCAATCCATTGACGTGGGAAAGAATTATAAGTTTGTAGGATATTATCCGCTTGGAACAGTGATCCGTACATCCCGCCAATGCTAGGAGAAAGAGTTAAACCTACCGTATTTCCGTTACCGTTACCACCTGGATCTTGTTGGACAAATGCTGTTAAGACTTTTTCCATATCATCAACAGTCTTAGGCGCCTCTAGCCCAAGCTTGTCCATCCAATCTTTACGCAGCCAAAGCATGGTTGGGATATTGGCATTTTGTGTTGTGGGCAGGGCCATCAGTTTACCATCAAATGTCGCTGCCTCCAATGCGCGTCCGTCGTAGGAATCATACATCGCTTTGATTTGATCAGAAGTGCTTGATTTATAAATATCTGTCAAGTCAGCAATCATGTCATTATCGACCAACTGACGTAATGTTGCTGCATCAACCGCCATAATGTCAGGTAAATCACCTGATGCGACTGCCATAGAAACCTTCTGTTTATAGGCATCCCCATCTTTCGCTTCAAACTTATCTTTACTTTGAATATTTAGCGTTTCTTTTAAGTAACGTGTATAAGCATTATCCTCATAGGTTTGGCCCTTAGGTAATTTAGGAATCCCTGGTGTAGCCTTCCCAACGGTATACGTAACGGTTTCTTTATATTTTCCAAAAGGTTTTAATTCTTCTTTTGTTGCTACCGTTTTTGTTTTCGTAGCTGCTGCAGAGTCAGAACCTGATGAACAGCCTGCCAAAACGCCAAATGAGATGAGCGAAACAGCGGCTATTGAGAAAATTTTCTTCTTCATGAATGTTTCCTCCTGATTGAATCGGTTGTACTACCCTGTCAAATGATTTTCATTGAAATCATAGTTTCACAGCGAATGCCTCATATGGTTTTAAATCCAATTGATGAAAATCAGCTGCTGATCTTGCATAATTACTAATAATTACATCATCACTTTGTCCCAAGCTTGGCAGTTGTAAGGAGGCCTTTCCTTCTCCAAAGTTGGCTACAACCGCCCAAGTTTGACCTTCGTAATGACGCAAATACATAAAGACTTGTTCAGGTACATCCGTTACTAGCTCAAAGTCTCCCCAGACCACAATTGGATTTTCTTTTCTGAATTGAATTAATGTTTGATAACAGAAAAAGATCGAATTCGGGTCTTCTAGGTTCGCTTTCACATTAAGCTCATGATAATTTGGATTCACATGCAACCAAGGTGTTCCTGTTGTAAAGCCAGCGTTTTCTGTATCATCCCATTGCATTGGTGTCCGAGCGTTATCGCGCCCTTTAGCGTTGATGGAAGCAATAATTTCTTCTTTTTTATAGCCATTTGCCAAACGCTCGTGGTACATGTTCACACTTTCAATGTCTTCGACCTCACTAATATCGTTGATAGGACAATTGATCATGCCAATTTCTTCCCCTTGATAGATGTAAGGCGTTCCCTTCATCAGGTGCAGTAAAATCGCAAACATTTTTGCACTTTCCGTACGATACGTTGTATCATTCCCCCAACGGGATACAATTCTTGGCAAATCATGATTGTTCCAAAACAGACTATTCCAGCCCTCATCACCTAAAGCTGTTTGCCACTTACTAATAACTTGTTTTAACTCATTCACATCTAATGGTTTAAGATCCCATTTTTCTTTACCTTGTTGTTGGTCTAGACAAACATGTTCGAATTGAAAGACCATGGATAGCTCATTGCGTTTTGGATCAGAATACAGTTTGGCAATCTCTGGAGTTGCTCCCCACGTTTCTCCTACTGTTAAAACATCATACCTACCAAAGGTTTCCCGGTTCATCTCTTGCAGGTAATCGTGCAATTTCGGCCCATTTCCTGTCACTTCTTCATCTGGAATTTTCCCAATTAAATCAATTACATCCATCCGAAATCCGCCAACACCTTTTTCCAACCAAAAATTCATCATATCCCAAACCTCTTGTCTGACTCTTTTATTTTCCCAGTTTAGGTCTGGTTGTTTTTTGCTGAAAAGGTGTAAATAATATTGACGACTCTCTTCATCATACTCCCAGGCTGAACCACTGAATGTTGATCTCAGAGAATTAGGTACATCGCCGTTTACAGGGTCACGCCAGATGTAATAGTCACGGTATGGATTGTCCTTGCTTTTACGAGATTCAATAAACCACTTGTGCTCATCGGATGTGTGGTTCACAACTAAATCCATAATGATTTTGATGTTTCGTTGGTCGGCCTGTTTAATCAACTCATCCATATCATCCATCGTTCCAAATTCCGTCATGATATTTTGATAATCACTAATATCATAGCCATTATCATCATTTGGTGATTGGTACACTGGGCTAAGCCAAATCGCTGTAATCCCTAGTTTTTCTAAATAATCTAATCGACGAATAATACCTTTTAAATCACCGATACCATCGCCGTCGCTGTCTTGAAAGCTGCGCGGATACACCTGATACACCACTGCAGTTTGCCACCATTTCATTTCCATTTTCACTAAATACCCCCTTAATGCCTTTAACAAATCTGGACTTCAGTAAGCGTTTACGTTATTTTCGAAAAAATTATAAGATCCAGGAATCGATTCACATTTTAACGAAAATATACGCTAGGCAATTTTCAACATCAGGAAACATTTATTCTTATAGAAATGGATTATAGTAATTAACACCTTAGCTAATTCCATTAACCTAATTCCTGTTTCAATGATGTCGTTTACATAACTTATTTTCTTATAAACCAGCTTGGTTTTTAACCGTTTTCATTATGATATAGGTGTCTTATTTTCCTAAGTATTCATAAATTGAGTAAGTAAAAATATAGAAAAAGTGTCTTTTATTCATATAAAAAGAGATATAAAGCACTTTATCCTTAAAATCTCCCAATATACCGCTGAAATTTATCATTTCTTAAAGTACAAAAAAACAGGAGACGTATATCTCCTGTTTTTACATCGGTAAGGTAAAATTGATGCTTCTAGCACCGCAAACTTTAATCTATATACAGTAACAAACGTAGGTACCTTCATCATATACTAGTTATCACTCATACGGCTTATACAGTTAGCAGCAATGACTCATATATAAATTGAAAGCTTTTAAGGAAGTAGAAATAATCAGGAGGAAACATAATGGAGTTATTAATCAGCATACTTGTCCTTTTCTTATTCCCTCTTTTCATGTTTATATGGGTGAAGGCAACTACCAAGGACGATTGTTGTAACAATGGAGTACGGTGCAAGAAACGAAAAGTAAAGAAGTGGGATATAAAAAAGCTAAAGGATTAGTAATATAATTAGCTTATGTTTAGAGTCCGCATGGCTATCTTCTAAATAAGAAAAAAGCAGCCAGTACGGCTCTTCCTGCGAACCGTACTGGTGACAGCTTCGTTTCCTCCCTTCTGCTTATTTTGTACATCATTCCTCATCAAACCTAATGATCCTATACTCATAACTGCCAATTTCTAATTTCCCTGAAAATACTTTGCTTTGTGTCACTAAATCTATTCCGTCCTGAGGGACAGTCACATTTCCTCCGTTTCCGTCCATATTCACAATGACCCAAACTGTATATCCATCTCCTCGTCTCGGTGCAACAATTGTTCCCTTTGTTACGTCGGTGCGGAGCCTAATCCCAGCTTCAACGGCATAGTGATCAAGCAGCTTGATAAGCATCGCATCTCCATCCTCTCCTATAGGCAGAGAGCCAAGCATAACAATTTTCCCTTTGCCATACTGGTACTCCGTTAGAAATGCCTTTCCTGGTGTAAGTCCGCCCTCGATAATTCCAACGGCCTTTGCCTCCTTCGCTTCAAATACAGAGCTCCAGAGCCCTAATGGTGCCGATACATCAAATGCTTTCCCTATTGAGCCCGTACTGTCCATCGGAAACGTGAATAAGGTCTCCACGCCTGCGATATGCTCTAGCTCTCCTAATGCTGCATCAGTGTGAATTGTATGATGCTCTGTTCGCCCCCCGGTTAGAGGACCAATTACCCAGATACCTCCCTTTTCAACAAACGCGGTCGCTCTTGCTATATAATCAGAAGATACGTAATGAAGAAAAGGAGTACATAGCAACTTATAGCCGGCCAAGTCAGCTCCTTCGGGAATTAAATCCCGGTGAATCCCTGTTGCTAGTATTCGCTCATAAAATTCAGTGACCAGCGCTTTATGATCCAGTCCATTATGCGGCTCTGTTTTAAAAAATGCTTTTGCCCGGTCAGAATACGTCATAGCAACTTCAGCCTGACACGGCCTTGAAGCTAAAATAATAGGCTCGATTTCCTTCCTTGCTTGTTCTACTTCCAATACATTGACATAGCCCACCGTCGGCTTTCCCCACGCACTTATAACAGATCCATGAGGCTGCTCGCAGCCCGTTCGCTGCTGTCTCCATAACCAATAGCAAAAGGCCTCCGCTCCCAGTGCATAGGCAGCTACCGCTTCACTTCTTAAATATCCGTTCGGATGGGGCGTCGCATAGCTTTCTAGCGAGGCGCTAAAGGAAGTGCTCGTCTCCATAATCCAAAAGTCTTTTCCTTGTTTGAAATTTCTCCATAAATCGCAATTCAGCAAGTATGAACCAAGTTTATCCTGCGGGGCATACGTATCAAATGATGCGAAATCAAGGTTCTGAAAAAGACGTTCATTGTCTACATGAAACATCACACTGCTGTTATGTGTAATTGGTGCATGAGAATATGTCCGGATGATTTCAGCCTGTTCATCTGCGAATTCAGCAATCTTTTCCATCGAGAATAGCTGATACATCGTTTTTAATGAGGAATGATGCAAAAATGGTACTGCTCCCGGCTGCGGTATTTCTTCAAAGCTGTGATAGTGTTCACTCCAAATTTGTGTTCCCCATTCTTCATTTAGCCTCTCAATTGTTCCATAACGCGCCTCTAGCCAGCTATGCCATAAACCTTTACACGTCTCACACATACATTCCGCCACATGGCACTTAAACTCATTATCAAGCTGCCAGCCGATTACTCCAGGTAAGCTTCCGATTGCTTTAGCAAGGTGCTCTGTAATAATTGCGGCTCTTTCCCTAAAGTAGGAGTTGTTTGTGCAAACATGCTGTCTGGAGCCATGTCCCATCACATTTCCAGCTTCATCAACATACATGCGCTCTGGATGTCTATGAGACATCCAAATAGGAGGTGTAGGCGTCGGTGTACACATAACTGTTTCAATACCATTTTCATAGAGTTTAGTAATGATATTTACAAAGAAGCTGCTATCAATCTGTCCCTCCTCCGGCTCTAGCGTTGACCAAGCGAACTCTCCCATTCTTACAACGTTAATGCCGGCCTCTTTCATAAAGTGAATATCCTGTTCTATGACTCCTCCATCCCACAGCTCAGGATAAAAAGCAGCTCCATGATATAATCTTTTGTTCATGTATTTGTCCTCCATTTTCTAGTAACCGTTAAGAAACAATATGTGAACTCTTGCTGGCTTTTACATGGACAGCTAACGGAAGCTGTAATTCCAGAATCCCTTCGATGACCAGCTTAGCAATCTCCGTTGCTCCCTCCTCACAAAAATGAGTGTTATCCTGAATTCACTTGGGATAATTTGGATGCTTATCAGGCTCAAACCATACAAATAATCGTTTGGATCCTTCCACACCTAATGACTGATAGAATCCTTCTGTTTTAGACCATAAGTCGAGTAACGGAACATTAGATAAAGCTGCTAATTGTTTCATCGCTTCCGGATAATCTCCTAGCGTATTGACTAGCTTTCCCTCGCTATCAAAGCTTCTTCGATGAACAGAGGTAACGAGAACAGGAATTGCTCCCTTCTCTCTCGCTCCTGTAATATACTGCGTCAAACAAGATTGATACGTTGTAAATGGCTCTGTTCCATACGTTTTTTGATCATTATGACCGAATTGTATAAATAAATAATCGTTTGGTCTGATTCGTTCTAGAATACTGGTCAATCTGCGTTCTGTATTGAACTACCCCCACCTACTCGCTAACGCTCCTTGAGGTGGGAGATTCTGTATCCTCTTCCTAGGAAGCGAAATACAGAGCCGTTCAACAAGCTTCTCATAGAGCAAATAGGGAGAGCTCACACTTTCTTGTACGTGACAAAATCACCGAGGTGACCTTGTCTCATACAAGGAGTGATAGTTGCTTCTCTTTTTTCACCCTATACGTGTTGCGATGTTCTTGCACCAATGCACCCACCATTCTGGAGCTGGGTCCTCTGGCCTTTGCGGCAAAATGGTGGTGATG
>NZ_SCFM01000021.1 GCF_004138295.1 Ectobacillus funiculus
GGGTCCTCTGGCCTTTGCGGCAAAATGGTGGTGATGCAAGAACAGGCTGTGCCATTCCAAACGAGGTCAGATTTCTGTTTCTTCTAACCAAACTTTTGGTACATACTTCTGCAAAACGTCACGTTCTACTTGGATCAATCCATACGCGCAAATTTCTTTGCTGAATAGTGGATCAGATTGGTCTGATACATGATAGAACAAATGTGGGCGAAGTGCTTTGAATTTCCTTGTTAATACACTCCATTGCTTCCAGTGGTGCTCCCCATCCTTACGTTCTGTATAGGCTCGCAACACCTTTGGCACCTGTTCCTTCAGATTCATGCCGCGTCTGCCAATGACATA
>NZ_SCFM01000022.1 GCF_004138295.1 Ectobacillus funiculus
TTGGGCTATGCCCTTCCCACTCCTTGAGGAGGGGGACTTCTTGCCGGAAAATCTGTTAAAGATAGTACGGAAAAATGGTTCCATGTGCTTATATCGATATAGATTGTTGCAACTCATAAAGACCTGTACAATACCATATGTCCTAATACACCTTTATGTGGATGATCATTCCTTTGGCATCCTATTACCTCAAAAGGCTTCACTTTTTCTAAGACAAACGTTGTATAATTTGCTTATTTGATCCTACATAAATTGTTTAAAATAAGTGCTCATGAATAGTATCCATATGAGGTCCCTAACACCTCTGACATTCATATTTGGTTTGTTTTTTGTAAGATATCTATGATTGATAAACTAATGGTTATATATAATAGTGACCCTATATAATCACTATAATTTATACATCTATAACACTACTTTAAATTGATTTTAAAGGAAACCGGTTTGAAATAGATACCTTTATCAATAACTTTTTATAGTGACTATATTGGGTGACTTTATTTCTGATTATACTCTTTGTTATATAGTGAGGCTTTCACAGAAGGAAACCTGAGTGATTAGCTTTTCACGTAGGATGCGTATTATAATGTTTATAAGGTTAGAAACGGGCAGGAAATGCCTGTTTTTTTATGAAATTTATTTATTTGTAATAAACAAGAACTTTCCTAGCTGTTTGGGTACTAGTATAATATGTATGGGTTTTAAAAGCGCAGGAGGACATGGAATGAAGCCTAAAATTGAGGATGTGGCAAGATTAGCAGGTGTTTCACGAACAACGGTTTCTAGGGTATTGAATAATCGTGGTTACATCAGTACGGAAACAAGAGAAAATGTTCACAAGGCAATGAATGAATTGAATTATTTTCCAAACGATGTTGCACGCTCTTTATTTAATAAACGAACGAACTTGATAGGATTAATTTTTCCAACAATAAGTAATCCGTTTTTTGGTGAACTCACCTTTCACATAGAGAATATCTGTGCCAAATTAGGTTATAAAGTGTTGCTTTGCAACAGCTTAAATCGTATAGATGAAGAAGAGAAATATTTAGAAATGCTTATGCGAAATCAAGTAGATGGAATCATTGTTGGGACACACAATCGAGGTATTCTGAATTATCATCAGCAAAATTTAAATGTTGTAGCAATTGATCGTAACCTCTCAGAAACAATTCCTGTAGTTAGTTCCGACAATTATGCGGGTGGTGAAACAGCGACAGAATTGTTAATCTCGAAAGGCTGTCAACATATTGTTCATATTAATGGATCAGGCGAGTTGGAAACACCGGCAAAATTAAGGAGAAAAGCGTATGAGGATGTAATGGAAAGGTACGGGAGAACCCCCATTACATATGAAATTCTAGAGGCATTTGATCGGCCAAGTCAACAAGAAGTAATGAGTAAGATCCTTGATGAACAACCAGAAGTAGACGGTATTTTTGCGAGTAGTGATTTATTTGCAGCCGCCTTCATGGCTGAGGCAAAAAAACGAGGGAAAGATATACCAAAACAAATAAAAGTTGTCGGTTATGACGGAACAGAAACGGGTCAAATATTACTGCCGGAATTGACAACGATACAGCAGCCAATTAGTTTAATTGCCCAAACGGCAATTGATATATTATTAAAAAAAATTGAAGGTGAAGTTACTGATTTACCACTGGAAATCCGCCTTCCAATTAAACTTTTAAAAGGGGAAACTACGTAAAAGCTAATTTGTTCATGTAACAAATTTAACAGCTTACAGTTGAAAAGCTTTATAACAAGTTGAAAAAGAAACAAATTATACTCCATTTTTCAAATAACCTAAAAAACATTGCCGTTATACAATGTTTTTTAGGTTTTATATATCATGTGACCTATTTGTGAAACCGGTTGACATATGAAACCGGTTGACATATAATACAGTTGAAAATGCTTGCACTATTCAAGTAAAAGGTTCTAAATCTTTCTTTCAGGGGAGAATTTTAAAAATCCTGTATTGGAAGTTAAGTATGTATGTTTTCTTTTTTATTCACAACATAGGCTTCAACTTTACCTTATAAAAAAAGCAAAGGCTTACAAGACAATTCGAAAAATTACAAAAGGATAGATAGGGAGAGGATAGGATGTTAGCAGTAACCAAACTTCAACAGGCGGAAGAAGCACTTAAGAATGCTAAAGAAAAAGTAAACGATCACTACCGACTGGGATACCATATTATGGCACCGGCTAATTGGATTAATGATCCTAATGGTTTAGTTCAGTATAAAGGGGAATATCATGTGTTTTACCAGCATCATCCATATGACGAAAATTGGGGACCGATGCACTGGGGGCATGTGAAAAGCAAAGACCTGGTTCACTGGGAACACTTGCCGATTGCGCTTGCACCGACAGAAGCGTATGACAAGGATGGCTGTTTTTCAGGAAGCGCAGTTGATGATAACGGAGTACTGACGTTAATTTACACAGGTAACATATGGGTTGATCGTGAGAAGGATATTCTTGACCAATCACAATGTATTGCGACAAGTACGGACGGTATTCATTTTACAAAAGAAGCTGTCAATCCGGTTATCGCGAAACACCCTGAGGAAGGATCTGGGCATTTCCGCGATCCAAAAGTATGGAAGCATGAAGACCATTGGTATATGGTCCTAGGAACTAGAAAAGAAGATATTGGAAAAGTTGTTTTATATAAGTCAAAAGATTTAAGACAGTGGGAATATCTTGGCGTATTGGAAGAAAGCGATGGAACAGAAGGATATATGTGGGAGTGCCCTGATTTCTTTGAACTTGGCGGAAAGCATGTGCTGTTATTTTCACCGCAGGGAATGGCAGCTGAAGGAGAGAAGTATCAAAATCTGTTCCAAACAGGTTATATTGTGGGAGATTTTGATTATGATACACTCAAATTTTCGCATGGTGAGTTTACAGAGTTAGATTATGGACACGATTTCTATGCTGTTCAAACGTTGCTTGATGATCAAGGTCGACGTATCGCTTTCGGCTGGATGGATATGTGGGAATCCCCGATGCCAACAAAGGAGCATGGTTGGGCCGGTGCTTTAACATTGCCTCGCGAGCTGACTCTTGCTGATGATGGAAAGCTTGCGATGAATCCTGTTTCTGAGCTGGCAATGCTTCGTGAGAAACCCATTGATCTATCTATAGAGGCCATTAATAATGAGAGCATTCATACAGGGATCAAAGAAGAACTGCTCGAAATAAAAGTAGAATTTTCACTGAAAGATGTGACAGCAGATGAGTTTGGTTTAAAACTTAGATGTAATGAGGAAGGAACAGAGGAGACAATCGTTGGATTTAATGTTAAGACCTCTAAATTATTTATTGACCGTGAAAAGTCAGGTAGTGGTGTAAGTGGGATTCGCAACAGTAAAGTCGAACTGCAATCTGATACGTTGTCACTTCATCTTTATCTAGATCGCTCATCTGTCGAGGTATTTGCTAACGAAGGTTTTAATGTAATGACAAGTAGAATCTATCCACAAACATCAAGTTTGGATTTTCAACTCTACGCGAAAAATGGAGCGGTTCGTATCAAAGATTTAAAAGTGTGGAAATTGAAAGATATTTGGAAAGAAAATAAATAAAGTAGTTTGTTTCAAGAATCTGTTACGTACAGCTAGGATTATGTCCTTATGTTATGTTGCTCCATAGGTTTAGAAAAAGAAATATAATAGATTTCCTTTAAGGAATTTATCAAAATTAAAGTTCGCCAAGTGCTTTCACAAAAAGCCTTGGCTTCTTAATTATAATTTGAGCTAAGAACAGGAGTTTTAAACTGTAAATGAGGTGGAACATGTGGGAAAGCTATATTGTATTGGAGAAGCACTAATTGATTTTATCGCACTGCAAAAAGGGGAGCAACTAAAGCACGTATCAACTTTTGAGAAAGTACCGGGCGGGGCTCCAGCAAATGTTGCTGTGGCTGTTGCTAAGTATGGAGGAAAATCCTCCCTCATTACAAAGCTGGGTAATGATGCATTTGGAGATTTTCTCATTGATACTCTAAAACATAATGATGTTGAGGTAGATAAAATTTTCCGAACAAATGAAGCGAATACAGGTTTAGCTTTTGTCTCTGTTAAAGAAGATGGGGAACGTGACTTTGCATTCTATCGTAACCCATCAGCTGATTTATTGTTAACAGATCATGATATACAATCAGATTGGTTTTCAACAGGAGATATTCTTCACTTTGGTTCAGTAGATTTAGTGGAAAGCCCTATGAAATATGCTCATGGAAAAGCCATTGAAGCAGTAAAATCCTGTGGGGGCATTATCAGCTTTGACCCGAATATACGACTGCCTCTCTGGAATAGTCCTGCAGCATGCCGAGACACAGTCCTAGCATTCCTGCCGCTAGCTCACATTGTTAAAGTTTCTGATGAAGAATTGGAGTTTATTACGGGCATTTCGGATATAACTGAAGCAATCCAGTCTTTATTTGTAGGAGATGTTCAAGCTGTTTTATATACACAAGGTGCAAAAGGTGCCGAATTATATACTAAAGAAGGGATGTATAAATCCTCAGGGTTTAAGGTAACCGTTGCTGATACAACTGGGGCGGGAGATGCATTTATGGGAGGATTTTTATATAAATTACTTGAAAAGGATGTTCAAGTGACAAACCTGGTTCAGTTATTAAATATGCATCACAAGGAAATTTTGGAGTTTTCCAATGCTAGCGGAGCCCTTACAGCCTCTGTAAAGGGAGCAATACCTGCAATACCTGCAAAGAAACATATTTTAACCTTTTTAAGTACTAGATAAAATAAGCTGCTAGTATCATGTTGTTCATCTTTGTGAGAGTGGTAATGGAAATAGTCTCAATTCCTAAGGGATTGAGGCTATTTCCATTTTAGAAGGGGGGATCCAGTGATTAAGCACATCAAGAAGATTTTAGGGACTAATAAGGGCTGGACAACAAATGTATCAAGCAGGATTCCATCAACATAAAGAAAATTTTATATATATTTTAAGATCATTTGGAGTGGAGGGGTCATTTATTAAATAGAGTTTTCATCCTGTGGGTAAGACAATATATTGTATGAGTTGTTCATGAGGTCAACAAAAAATAGGGGGTATTCAAACATGAGTTTCTATTTTCAAGAATGTGCACAAACTGATGTTGAAAAAGTAATCCAGAAATATGTAAGTACATTAAGCTCTCCTATCGATTCCTTCTTGGAGGAGCATATTCTCAATTACGCATTTTATACTATCAATTATAATTCTAAAGTGGCAGGTTATTTTGCCGTTCATAGTAATCAGTATCTTACACAATTTTATTTAGAGTTACGCTATTATAAGGAATCTCAGGAGATTTTTAAAAATGTTCTTAGAGATCATTCCGTCCAATCCATCATGGTTCCAACATGCGACGAACTTTTTTTAAGCTTGGCATTAGATCATGATTATAAAATTGAAAAACAAGCTTACTTTTTCCAAGATAACAAAGTGGAAATTCCAACAGAAAAACTTTATAAAGAGGGGGAATTCAGAGCTGCCGTTCCTAATGATGCTAGCAAAATAACCGAGGTATGTCAGGACTTCATTGATAAAGTGGAACAACGCATTGAAAATAGAGAAATATTCACCTTCATCAAAGGAAATATACTGCTTGGAATAGGAATTGTAGAACGAAGTAAATTACTTGACGGGTATGCAAGTATCGGAATGTTTACAAATGAACAGTACAGAAAACAAGGAATAGGTCGAACAATCATACATCACCTAAAGGAATGGTGTTATGACAATAAACTAAATCCGATTTGTGGGTGCTGGTATTATAATGTTCCCTCAAAGCAAACGTTAGAAAGTGCTGGTATGGTCTCTAAAACAAGACTATTAAATATCAAAGTCCCCGAATGCTATGAAAATTTGAAATAAATACCTTATACAAGGAATGGAGAGATGGAAAGATTCATAAACGGAGGCATTTTTCACATAAAAACGCCGACTCGTTTTTTTATTTTTGTGAGTCGGCTAGTGAATTTTATGATACGGAGAAATCATTATTATTTACTCCTCGCTTTTGATGACTTAAGTTAAAAAACTTATTTGGTACGAATCCGAGCATTTCCGTATGCATCCATTAATTTTCCGTATTCTTCCATTGCTGTAGCGACTAAATTTAAAAGTTTTTTCATTTGAATTACCTCCTTAGTGTATTGACTACACTTTATATTTTTTATGCTTTTTTAGCAAACTGGCTATAGAGTCGTGGCAACGGAAACAATGAAACTGAAAACGAATAACTGTTTTATTTGAACTACCAATACGACATGTTAGGTACATTTAGAAACATTTTGGGTGCCGTTTTTCAGAAAGGTAGAAGAGCATAAGGGGTTTTTGTCCCCACTCTGGGTGTGGAGTCAGGCAAAGCCTGACAAAACCATGGGTACACGAAAATGGTAAAAATGTCTCCATTGTGTCCCCCTATTTTTGAGTGGTGTCCCTACCGTGTCCCCATAAAAAGTAACTCCTGTCCCCCTTACGTCCCCATCACTTTTTCACGAGTCCGAATATTTTTAATCCAATCCATCCGAAAAAACAGACAGAATCCAAGTAGATAAAGAAAAAAATTATGTTATCAAAGTCCCTCAATTTTATCTAAGGAACAATTATATACTTGCTTCATAAATGCCCATTGCAAAGTTGTTTTGGATTTATTTTTCCCACAGCGGCTTAGGCTAAATGGAAGCAAGAAAAAGAACAGAAAAAATATCCAAAATCTAAAGAAAGTGATACAGTTCTAAAAAATGTCGTGAAGAATTTAGGTGCTAAACTTATTGAAAACATTATATGGTATATCGCTTTGTCTACTGGGGAGTTTCTTGATTGGATTAACAGTTAATAGTCTTGGAGATATGGGTAACACCCTAAGAAAAGTAATAGGAATTATATGTATTGCATTAGATATCAAAACAGTAAGCATTAAAAATAAAAAGAAATTAAAAAGGAGGGTGAAATAATGGATAATACAAATCCCGAGTACGTTGATTTCAACATCATATGCTCAGATGATTGCGGAAACGCACCCAAAAAAATTTCCCTTAAGGAATTCACCGTAGCTTTTGCTAATAACGATATGGTTTTTATTACTGAGAACATTACAGATAGTTTTCATTGGAATATAATCGGTAAAAAATCTATTCAAGGAAAAGAAAAGTTTATTGAAAATCTAAAACAAATGAAAAATAGTAAAGTAACAGAACTAAACATTAGAAACATCATTACCCATAGCAATACTGGTTCTGTCAACGGAACGATAATATTAGAAAATAAGCAAAGTTACGCTTTTTGTGACGTCTATAATTTCACCAGTGCAAGTAAAAATTCAAAGATAAAAGAATTAACATCTTATGTAATTGAAATATCATAATCAAATATATTAAAATTCTATATATTAATATTTTAATTTTAAATGGACACTTTTATAAGTTAAGTTATTGAGCTAAAAAGTGCTAATGTTACATAAACAGACTGTACGTACTTCCGTTTTCATTCACTATGTCAACGATCAGCTTCAATTGGGGCTGTTCGTTGACCGCCGGAAAGTAAGATCTTCCCTTTTAAAAGCAAAAAAGCCTGTCCATAATCCTGGATAGCTTTCTAAAGTAATGTATTTACAAAATAAAAAGGAACTCTATCAGTCCTGTTCCCCTGGTACCAGCCCCACCTACGCTGTATACCCCTGACAGCCACGCGCGCCATCCAACCCAATTACTATCATACCAGATAACGCTTACATTTAGGGGGTTAACCTTTCGTCAAATCTTGCAAAGGTACATGTCGAAAACTGTATAAACTCAGGAAAAGTAGAAAAGATCATACATAATATGGAAGCGATGCCTATGCTTCAAAAGAAGCAAGTTTTCTTACGGGAGAAGTCCGTCAAAAACCAGAAGGAATTTATATTTGTGGGCGTAAAACCACGATACCTTTAGGTTCGTGGTAGTTCACACATCTATTGTATTTGTACCAGAACCATTTTTTCTATACTTCAGCGGAGAGGTTCCAGTTATTGTTTTAAAAACACGCCCGAAGTGAGTAGGATTTTCATATCCCACTTTTTCAGCAATGGAAGTAACATTTAAATTTGTAGTTTTTAACAATTTTTGTGCTTCGTTAATCCGTACCTGATTCAGATATTCCACAAAAGAAAAACCCGTCACCTCTTTATAGACTCTGCTTAGATAATAAGGACTTATGTGAAATTGCTTTGAGAGAGACTGTAAAGTAAGTACATCCATATAATGGCTGTTGATATACCGTACGATTTCAGACACTTTTTCATGCAAGGAATTGGGATATTCTATAGGTTCAATTTTATTCTTTTTTATGTGCCGATATATATAAAGCAACAGCTCCACCAGAAGCAACCTTAAATAGGTCTGATATCCTTCCGTCTTGTTTTCATACTCTTCTATCATTTTTCTTAGAATAGATTCCACGGCTCCTTGTTCTTTAATATTTAATCGAAGCACAGGAAACTTCTGAAATATTTCGTAAAAGCTTTCTTCCATTCCATTGGCCATTCTTTGTATATAGTCCGATTTAAAGTTGATTAATATCCTTTCGTGATTTGGTGAATACGCTTCCGTTGTTTTATGCAAGTCATACATATTTACTAAAACAAGATCTCCTGCTTTCACATGATAAGTACGTTCTTTAATAAAGTAAAGCCTTTCCCCCTTAGACATATAATAAATTTCATACGCGTCGTGACGATGCGTGGACTTCATACTATATGCTTCAGTTCGTCTGGTTTTTTCAACACAAAAGTCTCCAATCATGTCCACGTTATTTAACAAGAGCATTCCCTCCTAATTTAAGAATAACATTTTTTTGGAAAATCAAATAGCAAGAATTGTAGAAAAAACAATAAATTGAGCAAATACTGAAAGGATTCTTTTTCATTATTGCTATATATTTGAAGTAGATTTTATTGAATGGAGGAGAAAATAATGAGTTATACGAATGAAAAAGTAACCGATTTAAAAATCGCTTATATCGGCGGAGGTTCCAAAGGATGGGCTTGGGGATTGATGAGTGACCTTGCGATGGAAGATACGCTTTCGGGTAAGGTGAAACTGTATGATATCAATTATCAGGCTGCCTATCAAAATGAACTAATTGGGAACCGTCTACATGATCGGACGGATGTAGCTGGAAAATGGGAATATGAAGCTGTTAAAACATTAGAGGATGCCTTAACGGGGGCTGACTTTGTCATTATCTCCATTCTCCCTGGGTCGTTTGATGAGATGGAATCCGATGTTCATTTACCGGAAAAGTATGGTGTGTATCAATCTGTAGGGGATACGGTTGGTCCTGGTGGTTTGGTTAGGGCTTTACGAACAATTCCGATTTTTGTGGATTTAGCCCAACAGGTTCGGGAGCATGCACCAAATGCTTGGGTGATTAATTATACTAATCCAATGAGCCTTTGTACACGGGCTTTATATGCGACGTTCCCAGAAATTAAAGCAATTGGCTGCTGTCATGAAGTGTTTGGAACACAAAAGTTGCTAGCGTCTATGGTAGAAGAGTTATTGGGAGTAGAGGACGTGAAGCGTCAAGAGATTAAGGTCAATGTGTTAGGTATTAATCATTTTACGTGGATTGATCAGGCTTCCTATAAAGGGATTGATTTGTTTCCGTTGTATGAACAGTTTGTAGACAAATATTATGAAAGTGGTTTTGAAGGATCGGAGAAAGGCCATTGGATGAATAATCATTTTGCCTCAGCGGAGAGGGTGAAATTTGATTTATTTAAACGTTTTGGCTTGATTGCAGCGGCAGGGGATCGTCATTTAGCTGAATTTATGCCGAATACGTGGTATTTAACAAATCCTGAAACCGTAAGAGAGTGGAAATTCGGGTTAACGCCTGTTGCCTGGCGTAAGAAAAATAAACAAGCATTAGTAGAAAAAAGTAATCGGTTAGCTACTGGCGCTGAGCCGTTTGAACTAAAACCAACAGGAGAAGAAGGTATTGATATCATTAAAGCTCTTCTAGGCTTGGGTGAATTTATTACTAATGTGAATGTACCGAATCAAGGCCAAGTAAGGGGGATTCCAAATGGGGCAGTGGTAGAGACGAATGCTGTTCTTAGTTATAGCAGTGTCCGTCCAGTACTCGCTGGTGAATTGCCAAAACCTGTTCAAAATCTGGTGATGCGCCATGTAATGAATCAAGAAACCACCCTACAAGCTGCGCTTCAAAAGAATAAGGACTTAGCATTCCAGGCCTTTGTACAGGATCCTTTGCTAAGTACACTTAAACCTGATGAAGCTATCAAACTATTCGATGAAATGTTGGCTAACACTGCCCGCTTTTTGGATGGATGGAACCTTAAAGTTCATACAAGCTGACAATTGTGAAGTTAGACCGATTCTAGTATAAAACTCAACTTGACACATAAGGCCTAATTATTTATTAATATGCTAGAAAAGACTAAAAGCTAAGAGACTAGTTTCAAGCAGAGCAGGCGCATGAATCATTCATGCGCCCTATGTTGTTGAAAAACGTAGCGACAGAAGTAGTATCACTAAAGTTTATTTTGTATGGACAAACCGATGATTGGGCAAAATTTTTCAAACTTTTATTGTATTTGCACCAGAACTAAACAAGTTATATGTTTGTTTAGATTTGTTCACAACAATATGTACTAGAAGCATTAAGCCTAGCATATAAACTAATATAACTGTGTAACTTTTATATTAAAAAGAATTAAAAGAAAAACTATTACATATAGCCACAGACTCAGGCGGGAGAAGGAATCTCCTGCCTTTTCAGTACATAAAATTTGAAAGTTTGCGAGAAAATCACGGGTTAGACAAGGAAAAATACTCAAAAAAGCTGAAACATTAAAAATAATTGCACATAAAAGTATAAGGATTATGATACATAAAATCTAATAAATAAAAATAACTGAATTTTCTATTAATAATCAGAAATTTTATAAAATATGAGATAATTATCCACATTTTATAAAAATCTATAAACATTTAATAAACACTATCCAGATAAATCACATATTACACAGACATCATTAAGATTATTTGTGTTTTTGGGTATAAACTTCATTCATATCAAGCCTTCTATGTTTTTATATCCACATTTTGCTTTCTTTATCGGCCATATAAACAGAAGTATTTCTAAATCCACATATCTCTTTAAGCTTTTTTGTTTTATAAGTGGGGTATATAAGTATCTTGTGCATTGTTGAACAAAGAATTTTATTCACAGTCAAGAGAACCCATTATAAAGTTTGTATAATTATTTGCTGTGTATAGCGGAAAATCAAGACCTAAATCCATCTCCAAATGGGATCTGTTGCTTTCATAAAATATCTAAGCATGACAAAAAGCCCTCATAACAGCTTATTTTTTTCAGCTGGAGGGCTTATCACCATGAAGAGATCTGGCTAGAATTTTTGCTCCACAAATAAAGGGAGCTGTTTACACCAGAACTTCCCATTCTCTCTGGACACGGGGTTTGCGTAATGTTTGTTCCAATTCTGCGAGGAATGCTGTGAGATCAAAATCCCTTGGCGGATAGAGAACACGCATTGGAGCTTGTGGGAGATGCTCGATTTTCTTGAGCATTTCTTCCCGTAAATGACCTGGCACAGTATTTCCTTTGTAGTGGAGCTTCTTTCTTAACTCAGCCTCCAATTGGAAATATGAATGCAACTCAGCCCCATGCTTACATGCATAATCACGGAATAAAGCTTCTTCTGGATAGCGGATGTCTCTCTCATAGTACATTTCTTCCTGAAGCGGAACCATATATTTTTGTTGTAGCACTTCTTGTGCGGCAGTAAATAACTTTTTAATACTGCGTACAGAGTGCATGGAATAACGATTACCGAACTGGAACAAAGCTTCTTCTGCCATAGAGGCCTTCACGTTATGGGTGATGAGTGAATAAATGCCTGTCTTGGCAGCTACATCTAAAACTCTGTGATGAAATGCTTTACGAACAAGTTTATGTAAAACAACTTCTAAGTTATCAGGCTGGCCATTACCTGCAATTAGCATACGAAGGCGTCTTAACACTTCTCGCGTTTGCATATGGCATGTATGTTTTAGTACATTGATGAACTGGTTCATATGTATAGCTAAGTCACCCAGATGCAGTTCTTGCAATGATTTTTCGATAAAGGCAGCTTTACGCTTATAAATCGCTTTTGGTCGTAACCAATTACGATAAGTCTCTGCATTGGAAGATTCGTTCGCAGACCGTAGTTGTTTGTTAACGGATACAATTAATTTGTTGAATTTTCTACTGTACTCTTTCACCAGCATACACTTCTCAAAAAGCGGGATGTTGAGAGAAGGGAGTGGTGTAGTTAACTCTTTTAAGACACCTTGAATTTGATGCAAATGCTTCTTATGCAGGAATTGAAATAAGCCGCCCATATAAGCCTTTTGTCCTTGCAGCGTTTCCTCTGGCAGCATACGTGCTAATTCTGGACGAGTTCCTTGTTGGATACAAATGTCCAAAAATAACTTCTTCGCGGCAACGGAAAGCTTAAAGAAATCATATGTAAAGACAACAGGGTGAATAGAAGCATAGTAATTAGGCTTCTTTGTTTCTTGATTCATAAAGTGACAAATTTCAATCGTATAGCGCCCGTACATGTTTTTCGTAGTAGAAATCACTTGATGTAAGCGTAATTTTTCCATTGCCACATAGAACTGCATATGGGAGATAGAAGCATCCCATTCTTTATAGGTAAGATATTCTTCATAGAGCTGATGAATCGTAACATCACGGATAATACCGTTTGTGTTGCATAATTTATGTAACATAATAAAGACGTCAATAACAGCATTGGTTACACCATGCAATAGATAACTTTTAGGCTGAGCTGTCCCAAATTTGGAAGGAAGGGAAAAAGCATCCACACGAAACATACTTTTATGAATCTGTCTCTCTTCGTACGGTAAATATTTGATGTAAGCTGGTGAAGACAAACGCTTCGCCTTGTAGTAGTTTTCTTCCATACTCTCGAGTAAATGAACCCAAGATTCTCTAGAAACTAGTACAGCATTTGTTTCAAGGCCTTTTAAACTACGTTTATTTTTTACTAATAATTGAGAGTGTGGCACTTTTTTCCCCTCCTTTCCATAATTCGTATAATTTTGCCTATGTTACAGTATAGCAGATAGCAAAATCGGAAAAGGGCGTCCTTAAAGAGAAAGTGCAACAATGCAACATGGGAAAAGCCCATGTGTACCAAGGGCTGAAAAAATTTTTAAAAAATTTTTAGGGAAATGTAAGTGCCAGAATGTTGCACTTTTTAGCGAAGAAAGAAAAGAAGCTATAATTACATCAATCCAGATATATCAAGGGTTTAAAGGTGTTGCAAGTTGGAAGTTGGTCAAAGTAGGTGCCAGGATGTTGCACTTTTTTATGAAAAATCGAAATTTCACGTCAAAATAGGTGCCAGCATGTTTCGTTGCAGATAGCGGAGGAAAAGAACTTACTAAAAATGCGATAAAGCTAGATGTATCAAGGGTTGAAGGGGATTACAGGTTTAGAAGTTGGTTAAAGTAGGTGCCAGGATGTTGCACTTTTTAGCGAAAAGAAAGCAAGTTGAAAAAATAAATAAGTCCAGATGTACCAAGGGTTTGATTGGGTTGCAAAGTTAAAGATTGGTCAAAATAGGTGCCAGGATGTTGCACTTTTTGGTAGAGGTTTGTGCCAGAGAATGAACATATTTTTAACTATAGAAGGGTTATAATTCAGTAGTAAAAAGAAATCATTGTTTGTGAAGAAGCGAATTGGTCAAAATGAATGCCAGGATGTTGCAACTTGGAGGATAAAATTGCAACTAGTAAGTATGGGTCTTGAATGAAAATGAGATGTTACGATATGTATATAATCCAAATAGAGATGAAATGAAGAACATTGGTCAAAGTAAGTGTCAGGTTGTTACACTTTCCGAAAACGAAAAGCTGCATATTAATAAATCAATCTAGTAAAAGTAAATCATGTGTTCGTTACTAGCTATACAGTTAGTGAAGATAAGTGCCAGGTTGTTACACTTTCCAAAAATGAACAGCCATGTACTAATAAATCAATCTAGTAAAAGTAAATCATGTATCCATTACTAGCTATACAGTTGGTGAAGATAAGTGCCAGAATGTTGCACTTTCTATAAAAAGTGCAACAAAGGATAACACATGTCAGAGGATATGTTGTATGCTAAACAGAGGCAAGTTGTTCTGAGAGGGGGAAGCGTAAGATGGATCATACCTTTAAAACGGCACTATTAATTGCACGGCAGCTCTTTGGAAAAGAAGAGTCGGTGTTGTCAAAATGGCAATCATTTTATAACGATATTGAAAAAGATATGATTAACTTATACGATTCACCTTTTATGTCTTTTTCTTTTTTGGCACTTATTAAATGGTTAAGAAAGAAGGAAAAAGAGGGTATCGAACTCTATGACATTCTTTTTAATATAGAATCATATGTGCAAGAGATTTATTCGTATTTAGGACCGCTTATTCAACAGGAATTTGAGGATAGTCTAGACATAGTGAGGGGAGCAGCTTCTCATGAGGGTCAGGACTTATATCAGGAAGCTTCAAGTTATTTAGAAATGAATAACACGGATGTGTTGTATTACTTACGTGATGGAATATCAAAAAATAAATTTACCTTTAGCAAAGATACGGGAAGGAAAATGTATCAGCTACCCGATAAAAAGAAGCATGTTGTTCAACTGTCTAATCATAAGGATGAAGATTTAAAGCTAAAGAGTATCGAGGATTCCATGCTTTGGGAAAGAACCATTACTAACGTTTTAAGCGCGATGGACGACTTAACAGCAGATTGCTTAGATGTAATTACAATGGCCTGGACTGAGCAAACAAACTCTTCGACGGAAATGATTCAGTTTTCTTATGAACAAGTACTGGAAGTTTGCGGTTATCATAGAAGGAAAGATGGTGCAAAAAGCTTTCGGATTAAGGACCGTTTAGAGGTCATGAAAAGATTAGCGGCTCTAGCAAGCATATTTATTTACGTTAATGAAGATAATGAAATCGTTGTACTCAGCAATGAGGAACAAAAGAATGATTTTTATAAGTATAAAAGGCAGCATATTAAACGATTGTTCGTATTAGAGGACATTGTGTTAGCAAAGGATATTAATACGGACGAGGTAATAGGAATAGAGAGCTGCACAATACGTCCTTCTGAGTTCTTATCTAACTATCTCATAGGAGAAAAAAGCACTACGGCCCTGATGCCTATTAAAGCTTTGCAATATTCTAAGGATCGTCATAAGTATCATAAGAGACTTACCCGGTATTTAAGCTGGCAATGGCGTATTCGTCAACTGAGCCGTACAACGATGTACCGTCCCTTCTCGATAGGTGGGGAGAAAGGGCTATTGTCAGTTATGGGAATAGATAGTAAGAACCATAAACCAGCTAGGTTAAAAGAAGTATTTGAAAATGTACTAGACAACCTACAGGCTGATCATGTCATCGCTTCTTGGAGTTATCATCAGGCACTAAATGAACAAGCAATGAATCAAAGGGATTGGTTCAAGAGCTATTGGGTAAATCAACAAATTGTTATTGTGCCGCCGCAGGAGATGTTACACCTGCAGAAATCGTTGCAATGGAGACAAGAGTCTAATGAACAACAATTAGAGATATTTGCAGAATCATCGCTGGACCAGTTTGTGAGCTCAGTGAATCAAAAGCAAGAATCGCCTGTCATCGAGATTCAAAATGGTGCAAATGATGGTCAGGAAGAATTTGAAAATATTCGTGACACTATTAATCAGTACAAAGAACAATTAAAAATTCCTTTGCGTACACTTGCGGAGGAGGTAGGTATTTCGTATTCCACGCTTTCTCGTTTTCTAAGTAATAAAACAAAGCGTATCAATGGTGATAACGTTGAAAAGATAAAGAAATGGATCAAGCATCGTGAATTGGTTGATATCCTGTAAGGAGATCTAATATTTTTCCTTGGTACAGAAATTTTAATGTATGTTCGGTTGTTATCTACTGGAACTATATGGTATTATTTAAGTATACGCTTTCTTTTTTATTTTTTGACGTATTTTTAGTCTCT
The DNA here is from genome assembly GCF_004138295.1 of Ectobacillus funiculus. GTDB lineage: Bacteria > Bacillota > Bacilli > Bacillales > Bacillaceae_G > Ectobacillus > Ectobacillus funiculus. Next base: position 16,123 of record NZ_SCFM01000022.1, read on the forward strand.
AGGGTTAGCGATTTAATAAAAAAGACGTATATTTCTTGTTCGTTCGTAAAAAATTTCACCATAAGTGCAACTTTATAAGAAACCAAAAAATATGGTTCATAAAGGAGTGGCAAATCAATATGGGAAAATTACATTGGAATGGAAGAGAACTAACGGAAACGGAGTTAAAATTTATTGCGGAGTTCTTACGGGCAACTGTTAAAGGAACGACGGACGAGTTTTATCTTCAAACAGAAAATGTTGGACTGGCTAAGTCATTCGGAATAGTCAAAGAATAAGGAGCAGATTTGCTTCTTTTCTTAAGGGCTTATCATTACGCATAACATACGTTATGTGTAATCGAGAGGGGGGAATCCCCTCTCTTTTTTTTATTTGCCGTAGCAACCGAATAACAACCTTGTGCGGCGCCTTGTTCTCTGTACGGCCATCCTTGGTGTACCAGGTCACCGGTCACCTGCAGCTTGACGAATAGTGTGTCTGTTGACATTGGCCATTTTTACAAGTTCATTTTCAGAATAAATCTTTTCTTCAGGCTTCACTTCATCGCTCGTGATCCATTCTTTTCTTGTTTCCTTCATCATATTGTACTTCGTTTGTTGCTCCATACGACCACCACTTTCAACTTGTATGTAAATTGAATTATTTATGCGTACAACTAAAAGATTATTCTATAGTAATGATGTAAATAGGATGTATCCGGAGATTGTAATAGGAATATTTGAATGAGTACCCTTATATTTTTTCTTTATTTTACCAAGACATAAGGTCTTTATAAGAACCTGTTCGCGGGATTATGGACAAATCAGCCAGGAAAGCGTGCAAAAAATAATGAGATTCTTAAAATTTATATTGAAAAAAACAAGAAAGATGGTAGAATCTAATTAATGTTATACGTACAAGTTAGACTGTATCTCATGGGTACATATAAAGTTATAAGTATGAATAATGAGGGTTATTCCTGTCAAAATCCTGTATTTGTACGTATAAAATAATCTGAATCATTAATGTTTTAAGAAGTTGTGCATATCATTCGTATGATTTGTAGTTATATCCGCATTTAAATTTGATAACGATGTAATGAAAGCGCTACAGCACATTTGTTGTAACAAAGGGAGAGGGAGGAAACGGTATGCTAGAGAAGCTGAAGCAGGAAGTACTGGAAGCAAATTTGCTGCTTCCAAAGCATCAATTGGTTACCTTTACGTGGGGGAATGTCAGTGGCATTGATCGTGAGCAGGGTCTTGTGGCCATTAAGCCGAGCGGAATCCCTTATGAAGAGCTTAAGGCAGAAGACCTTGTAGTTGTTGATCTAGAGGGGAGAATCGTTGAGGGGGATTTGCGGCCTTCCTCCGATACGCCAACTCATCTAGCTCTGTATAAGGCATTTTCTCAAATTGGAGGAGTAGTTCACACTCATTCGCCATGGGCAACAAGCTGGGCGCAAGCCGGGCGCCCGATTCCTCCGTTAGGAACAACACATGCTGACTACTATTACGGAGAAATTCCTTGCACACGTTCGTTAACAAAAGAAGAAATTGAAAGGGCATACGAACTTGAAACAGGGAATGTGATCATTGAAACCTTTCAAAATCGAGCAATCAATCCGACTGCCATGCCGGGTGTACTTGTTACAGGCCACGCACCTTTCTGCTGGGGGAAAAATGCTCATCAGGCTGTTCATAATGCGGTTGTACTTGAAGAAGTTGCAAAAATGGCACTGCAAACATATCAGCTAAATCTGCAAGTGCAAGAAATCGATCAGTTTTTATTAGATAAACACTATTTGCGCAAACATGGTGTTCATGCTTATTATGGGCAAAAATAGTGTCTGTTGAAGTGACCGAGCAAGAAAGTCCGAGGAGCTTGAGAGAGTTACTTATCCGTATGAGTTTAATAGATTAGGAAAATCTTTGCTAGAATAATAAAGTCTATTATACATATAGGAGGATTATACAATGTTAACAATAAAACCTTATGAATTTTGGTTTGTGACTGGCAGCCAATTGCTTTATGGGGAAGAAACATTAAGAGAAGTTGAGGCTAATTCAAAACAAGTCGTTCAAGGGTTAGATCAGGATACTTCAATCCCGTTCAAGTTAGTATTTAAGTCTGTAGTAAAAGAGGCTGACTCTATTCGCCGCCTTGTTCTAGAAGCTAACACAGATGAAAATTGTGCTGGAATCGTCACTTGGATGCACACGTTCTCACCGTCCAAAATGTGGATTGCGGGTCTTGGAGCACTTCAAAAGCCGATGCTTCATTTACACACTCAGTTTAACCGTGATATTCCTTGGGATTCGATCGATATGGATTTTATGAACACAAATCAAGCTGCACATGGTGACCGCGAACATGGTTTCATCGGTACAAGAATGAATATTAAACGTAAAGTAGTTGTGGGACATTGGGAGAATACAGAAGTTAGAGAGCGTATTGGTAGCTGGATGAGAACTGCGGTCGCTGTTGCAGAAAGCAAGCATTTAAAGGTTGCAAGATTTGGCGATAACATGCGTCAAGTAGCTGTGACAGAAGGCGATAAAATTGAAGCACAAATCAAATTTGGCTGGACCGTTAACGGATATGGTGTAGGCGACCTAGTTCAAAGAATGAATGACATTTCGGAACAAGAAGTCGACCAACTCTTCGAAGAGTATAAAGAACTGTATGAGATCGTCCCTGATGGTCTTGGGGAAGGAACTGTTCAAGAATCGATTCGTGAGCAGGCAAGGATTGAATTAGGATTAAAGGCGTTCCTGAAAGAAGGCAACTATACCGCGTTTACAACAACATTTGAAGATTTGCATGGAATTCGTCAGCTTCCAGGTCTTGCAGTTCAGCGCCTGATGGCGGAGGGCTATGGTTTTGCCGGAGAAGGGGATTGGAAAACAGCAGCATTGACACGCCTAATGAAGATCATCGCTGGCGGGGTAGGAACCTCTTTCATGGAGGATTATACGTACCATTTTGAGCCAGGCAACGAACTTGTCCTTGGTGCTCACATGCTTGAAGTGTGTCCGACTATTGCGGCAACTAAGCCAAGAATTGAGGTTCATCCACTTGGAATTGGCGGTAAGGAGGATCCGGCGCGGCTTGTGTTTGATGGGGCAAGCGGATCCGCTCTAAATGCTTCCATCATTGATCTTGGAAACCGTTTCCGACTGTTAATTAATGAAGTAGATGCCGTGCAGCCTGAAAAAGCAATGCCGAAATTACCAGTTGCCAGAGTATTATGGAAACCGCAACCATCTTTAAGTGAGTCAGCAGAAAATTGGATCTATGCCGGCGGAGCGCACCATACAGTCTTCTCCTATGTTGTAACAACAGAACAGTTAAGAGATTTTGCTGAATTAATGGAAATAGAAGCTGTCTTAATCAATAAGGATACGAACGTACATGTATTTAAAAATGAATTGCGCTGGAACGAAGTGATTTTCCGTTAATGTTGCAGTGATCTAACTGTTTTCAACTATATACCGTTCATCGATATGTTAGATACACTGAATGCAGAACAGGCCTGTTGAAAATAGTAGGTGTGAAGTTGTATATCTATCAGAAAATGCAGAATGGGTGTTATGATCGGACCTATTTTCCAAGGGATTGAATTGCTTGTTTCCCTTTTTAAATATTTAGCTGATCATGCAAAAAAGCTCTCCAATTCAATTGAAGAGCTCAGACTGTAAACAAACTCGAGAAAATCTGGTTTGTTTACAGTCTTTTTTATTTAAAACAATAGTAATAAGCCGTTTGATGTTAGAAATTAATTTATTGGATGCACAGCATACGCTTGATAAAGTAAGTCAGTTAAATCGACAGATAGACGATATAACCTCGGAAATGGATTATTTGAAACAAGGGCTTGAAGCCATTAAGTAAGGGAAAGTGTCGGAATTTGGATTGAATAAGGAGTGATATTTTGAACATAAAAACCTGTGAAGAATGTGAAAAAAGGGTTTTTCTACAAAGTTACTGATATGCAAGAGGTATCCCCCTGTCCATGATGAATGTTAAAAAGACACCACTTACGAAAAGGGGAACCAATATGAAACTAAGTATAAGTAGTAGTAAAGGATACCATACTGTGCTATGTAGATCTGCAGAAGTAGTAAAATGTTCTGAATATGATGAATCTCTCAATATAAAGAGCATATGTTATAAAAAAGTGGAGAGATATTGAAAATGGCAAACCTTATAAAGTTATACACCTTTAAACACAATGCAAGATTTATATATTTTGATTTATCAAAAACTGAAAATTTAAATGATAAACTTTGGATTAGATTTCGTTATGAAGACAAAGAAATAAAATTATTAAATATGCATGTACAGGAATATGATATTGGACCTCATGAAAAAGGAGCTAAAGTGAAAGTGGATCTAGGAGAACCAACAGGAAGCACAATAACGTTATATATAGAGTTTCTTGCTCCTTCTGTAAAGTTAAAAAGGCTAGGGTTAGAAAATTGAAGTGAATGAACCTTCCTTACCCTTGGGCTTCGTCCTTCACAGGCTTGAAGAAGGGGAATTCTTTTGCACTTTAGGAGAGTATAAATTTCTAGCTGGAAGGCAATTCGACGTAGTGAGAAATGTTAGGAATACAGTATAAGTGGGGCTACGCCTCTGTTTTCGCCTGGGGGCAGGGCTCACCAATCGGCGAGTTTTCTTTAAAGATCTGTTTGAATCATTGATAATCCCCGCTAACGTTCATTATGTCAACTAGCAGTCTCAATCGGGGCTATTTTTTGTTGTTTACTTAGAAACAGCGAGATTTTTCCTTCCGAAAACAAAAAGTCCTGTCCATAAGTAGGGAGACTTGTCAACGGATGGGGAGCCAAAGCCGATCACAAAACCCTGCATATTGCATAATGTCTGAAAATGAGAGAAGCCCAGTATTAGCGTGGATAACCTAGGAGATCCCACTTCTGGTAATGTACGATGATGTCAACCTGATAACAATGCAGTATGCAAGTAAAGAAATAGGGGATCTAAAGCATATTGATAAAAAAATAAGCACCAAAATTCCACTAATTTTATACATTAAGATAGTAACCTTCAGTATATAAAGGGGCTTTAACTTTTGTTTGTAGAACAAAGAATACTAAGAAAGTAGGGGAAACAATGCCTGCAACTATTCGAGGAGTTGTAATAAACAGAAATAGTGGTTCTTTTAACTTAGGAGATATTTATGAAGTAACGCCGATACTAAATGGAAAGACCTATCATGGATCTGGATCATCAAATGTTGGATATTCGATAAATACGTTTAATGGCATTAGTAAAACGAATGTAGCAGATACTGATAAATCTGATCAAGACAAAACATTTACTCTCTGAGTATTTTTTAACTATATGTGACGTCTGTCCACAGTAATCGTTTTGACTTGTTTACTGATGGCACAATTGTTGAATACTTAAATCCCAATATCTCATTTACCTTACTGAGATATTGGGATTTTTAATACTGAAAGATTTTTAACTTTGTAAAATTCAAGTTAATTTGAAAGGTATTTATCAGGCTCCATTCTCAAATAAATAGAACGATAAAAATGTAATGAATTTTTTGTACTTTAAGAAAGTATAAATTTCTAGCGGGAAGCCAATTTGACATAGTGAGAAATTTTAGGAATAAAGTATAAGTGCAACTACGCCTTTGCCTTCGCCCGGGGGACAGGGCCCGCCAATCGGCGAGTTTTCTTTAAAAAATACTTGACTCTTACATGCGACAAAAGTAAGATATTGGTTAAATCAATAATAAGCAGGCAATGATTGGAAATAGTAAAAGGATTCATAAGCTTATCAGAGAGCCGATGGTTGGTGAGAATCGGCAGTTATGTTCCTTTGAACTCGTCCAAGAGCTACTCCCTGAACGAAATAGTAGGGGATGTCGGTATTCTACCGTTATAAAGATAGGTGGTGATGGCCACCGAAAAGAGTGGGTTCATTATGTGTAATGGATCAATTAGAGTGGTACCGCGAGCAAAGCCTCGTCTCTATATTTATAGAGACGGGGCTTTTTTATATCTAATCATGAAAAAGGAGTGACACTGGCATGTCGAGAAAAATCTTGGTATTTGATACGACTCTACGTGATGGAGAACAAGTTCCTGGAGCGAAGCTTAATTTGTACGAGAAAATGGAGATTGCGTATCAATTAAAAAAACTGGGAGTGGATATTATTGAAGCGGGTTTTCCCGCATCTTCAGAGGGCGATTTTTATGCTGTACAGGAAATTGCCAAGTGTGTCGGAAATACAGATGCTGTCATGATTACAGCGCTTGCTCGGGCAGTTGAAGCAGATATTGATGCTGTTTACAATAGTATCAAATATGCCGAGAAGCCCCTCATTCATATCGTACTGGGAACTTCCAATATTCACGTAGAGAAGAAGTTTGGGAAGTCCAAGAACCAAATTTTAAATCTAGGGGTAGAGGCAGTAAAGTATGCGAAAACATTACTGCCTGATGTTCAATATTCAACAGAGGATGCATCCCGTTCAGATTTCGAATATTTGTGGGCAACCATCGAAGCGGTTGTAAGAGCAGGAGCTACCATGATCAACGTTCCTGACACAGTGGGATATGCTGATCCTGAAGAGTTCGGCCACTTAATTTACAAATTGAACGATCGTTTGAAAAATCTGAATGATACAGTCATTTTAAGTGTTCATTGTCATAATGACCTCGGTATGGCAACGGCCAACACCTTGGCAGCTATCAAAAATGGGGCTGATAAGGTCGAATGTACAATTAATGGAATTGGGGAACGTGCAGGAAATGCAGCGTTGGAAGAAGTTATCATGGCCCTTCATACGCGCTCCTCCTTCTATAACGCCCATACAAATATTCGCACCAGGGAAATTATGAATACATCAAAGTTAGTCAGTAATTTGATGGGCCTTGATGTACAGGTAAATAAAGCTATTACAGGGGATAACGCATTTGCTCACTCCTCAGGGATACATCAGGACGGTTTGTTGAAATCAAGGGAGGCTTATGAAATTATCAGTCCCACAGAAGTTGGCTTAGACGATATGGAGCTTGTGTTAACAGCTCGTTCCGGACGTCATGCGGTCAAGAATGCCATTGAGAAACTAGGATTTACGCAGCTTACGGATAGACAATTTGAGGATCTGTTTGTTGATTTTCTTACGTTGGCAGATACAAAGAAGGAGGTATACAATCATGATTTATACGCCATAGTGGAGAATTACTATACGCGGCATGCGATTCATCATGAAGACATTGGCCATTATAGCGGACGTTTCTATGAATTAGTTGACCTTCAAGTCGTGAGCAACACAAGCTTCCCTTCCGCAAGTGTGGAAATAAAAAAGGGAAATCAGATATTTAAAAGCAGTGCAGTAGGATCCGGTCCAATCGACGCGTTATATTCCTGCATTGCTGAAATTATCGAACTGGATGTCAAGTTGTTGGAGTATAAAATCAGCAGTGTTTCAAGAGGGAAGGAAGCATTGGGGAAAGTGAAATTACAAGTAGAGTTTCAAGGGGAAAAATACATTGCCAAGGCAACGGACACAGATGTGATTAAAGCGAGTGCGCTTGCCTATCTCAATGCTGTAAATAGTATTATAGTCAATTATGCACCTTCAGTATAGCGAAATGGGAAGGAAATGAAGGTACCGTGAAAAACTAGGCACTCTCTTTCCTTTGCCTTCTATATTGGGCTAAATAACAAAGTTTTTGAAAGATAGGAAGGTGACGTTTGAAGTAAGGGCAGCGACTGAATTATGCAAAAAGAGCTCTTACGTTATCAATCGAAGACAGAAAAACAAAAACCCTTCGAAAATGAGGAGACTGAGCTGTTTACAAGAATGAAGTTCTGGAGACAATTATTTGCTTAACTTAGTGGGCATATGGTACTTACCCATACCCATCAAGTTAAGGATTTGAAATTACCGCAAAACAAGGATTTTATGCGAAAAATAGGGTTCTGGTGCGAAAACCTCAAATAATTGCAATAAGTCTGCTTATGTTTTCAAACTTTCATTGTATTTGCACCAGAAAGCAGTAGATTTTCTGTTTTTTACACAGAAAGTATAACTTTTCGGGGCGATGTCTAGTTCCCAAGGTCCAAAATGGCAGCGTAGGGCTGAACCTCCGCAAAAAGCATCTTTCACCCCCACCCCTACGCTGTCATAAAAGGCGGGCCTTGTCCGCTTTTCTTGCACTGTAGGAAAGTATAAATTTCTAGCAGGAAGCCAATTCGACGTAGTGAGAAATTGTATTCCATTCTCAGGCTTTATTTATTTTCAAGCAATTCCTTATTTGGAACACTTGTTGAATTTCTTATGATAAGCTCAGGCTCGTATACAATGGATTGTTGGGGAATGGCTTCTGAACTTTCTTTCTCTACAGCGGCAACAATCCATTTCGCAGCTTCGATTCCCATTTGTGTTTTGGGATGGGCAACGGAAGTAAGCTTTACCTCAGAAGCCTCAGCTAGATAAGAGTCATCGTATCCGACAATAGAAATATCATCGGGAACTTTCAAATCTAAATCCCGAAGTAAATGGAGCACAGCTAAAGCAACCTGATCGTTATAACAAACAATTCCAGTAGGGGTTGTTTTAGGGGATACGAAAAGCTCCTTTAATTTTTCCAGCATACGCTCTAGTTCGTGTTTCCCCGTTGCATAGGTAATAATCATTTCAGGAAATAACGATATGTTATTCTCTCTAAAAGCGCGTATAAAACCTTGCATACGATTGCTCCCCTGCAGGTCGTCAGCCTTAAAAAGACCAATAATTCTTTCATGGCCGAGCTTGATTAAATGCTCTGTTGCAATAAAGCCACCATTTTCGTCATTTACGATAATATGCGGCGGATTGAGCTGAGGATACACTTGATTGATCATTAAATAAGGAATGTGATTTTGCTCCAGCTCTAAATAATAGTTCATATTAGGATTGTAACTGCTGCTTTTCGTAGGCTCAACAATTAACCCGTCAATGTTTCTGCTTAGCATGGTTTGTAAACACTGCTTTTCTTTTTCGATATCATTATCTGTACAAGCAAAGCTTAAGGAATAGCCGTGGCTCGTCAAATAGGATTCGATACCCTTAATGATTGAAGGGAAAATATAGTCCGAAATATATGTGGTGATGACACCGATATTTTTTCCGTTCCCATTCGTAGGTTGTTGCTGTTCATTTTCTTGTATGTGTGGTTGGCCATTTTGCTGGATTTTGTTTGAACAAAATGTGCCAGCGCCTTGTTCTCTGTACAACCATCCTTGGTGCACCAGGTCACCCACAGCTTGACGAATCGTGTGTCTGCTGACATTGAACATTTTTACAAGTTCATTTTCAGAATAAATCTTTTCTCCAGGCTTGACTTCACCGCTTGTGATCCATTCCTTTATTGTTTCCTTTACCATATTGTATTTTGTTTGTTGCCCCATGCGACCACCACTTTCAACTTGTATGTGAACTGAATTATTTATGCGTACAACTAAAACTTTATTATATACTATAGTAACAAAGAGTATAGAGTGGTGTAAATAGGATGTATTCAGATGCTACTTCCCTACGTTAACTTGATTGGGCATGCGTCAGAATCTTCAAGAAATTTTTATTGAAAAAAACAAGAAAGATGGTAAAATCTAATTAATGTTATACGTACAAGTTAAGCTCAGCTCCATAAATAAATGCAAGTTATAATTATAAATAATGGCGGTTATTTCTGTCATAACCTTCTATTTGTACGTATGGGTATTCTGGAATGAACTAGCTTTTTGATAAATTATGCATATCATTCGTATGATTGGTAGTTGTATCCGCGTTTAACTCTAATGATAGGACGGTGAATAAGGAAAAATCTTCAATTGGTGTCGAGCCTTGAACACAGTCTGGAAAAGCGTTACTGGTAGGGATAGAAAGAATGTAAGTTTTTGAGAGGGAACTCTTTCTTAGGATAAGGGAGTTTATATGATTCATTATCTAATGATAATCACAGGTACTGGAAGTGGGGTAGCAGGGGATCCCCTTGATAACTATCAGCGAGCTGAATCGTTACGCATAAACAAATATGATGATTGGAGGAAAATTACATGAGTCTTAATATAAAAAATGCTATTCAAAGCGGCAAAACAATACTTGGTATTGAACTTGGTTCAACCCGAATTAAAGCAGTTCTCATTGGAGAAGATCATGCACCGATCGCATCTGGTAGCCATGACTGGGAAAATAGCTATGTGAACAACATCTGGACATACAGCATCGAGGATATTTGGAAGGGCATACAAGACAGCTATCAAAGGATGACCAACGATGTAAAACAGCAATATGGAATCACCTTACAAACAGTAGGAGCAATCGGTTTTAGTGGGATGATGCATGGCTATATGACTTTTGACAAAGATGGAGAGCTTCTGATGCCTTTTCGCACTTGGCGTAACAATATTACTGAACAATCTTCGAAAGTGCTAACAGAACTATTTAACTACCAAATTCCTCAAAGATGGAGCATTGCTCATCTGTATCAAGCGATCTTGAATCAGGAGGAACATATTGCTGATATTAGCTTCCAGACAACTCTAGCTGGTTATATCCATTGGAAACTGACAGGACAGCAGGTTCTGGGAGTCGGGGAAGCGTCCGGTGTATTTCCAATTGATTTGAATACGAAGAACTATAATCAAACAATGATCAATCAATTCAATGAATTGATTACATCTAGTAATCTACCGTGGAAGCTTGAAGATATTTTGCCTAAGGTTTTGGTAGCGGGCGAAAATGCTGGTGTACTTACAGAAGAAGGAGCGAAGCTTCTGGATGTTACCGGAGAGCTGAAGGCTGGTATTCCACTTTGTCCGCCGGAGGGTGATGCAGGAACGGGTATGGTTGCAACAAACAGCGTAGCGAAGCGTACTGGTAATGTTTCTGCCGGAACTTCAGTATTTGCAATGGTTGTATTGGAAAAGGAACTGTCCAAAGTATATTCCGAGATTGACCTTGTTACCACACCTGCTGGTAATCTGGTAGCTATGGCTCATTCCAACAACTGCTCCTCAGACCTGAATGCATGGGTCGGATTGTTTGATGAATTTTCAAAAGCAATGGGTATAGATGCTGACATGAATAAGTTGTATGGAACTTTATATAATTTGGCTCTTCAAGGAGATTCGGATTGCGGCGGCCTATTGGCTTACGGCTATCTTTCCGGTGAGCACATTACCCACTTTGAAGAAGGTCGTCCATTATTTGTCCGTTCATCAGATAGCAATTTCAACCTGGCTAATTTCGTGCGTGTCCATTTATTTACAGCATTGGGCGCGCTGAAAATTGGTATGGATATTCTTCTCAAACAAGAAGAAGTGAAACTGGATGAAATTCTAGGCCACGGAGGTTTGTTTAAGACTAAAGATGTTGGACAGAGCATCATGGCTGCTGCTCTTAATGTTCCTGTTTCCGTTATGGAAACTGCCGGAGAAGGCGGAGCATGGGGTATCGCCCTGCTTGCAGCTTATATGATGAACAAAGCGGATAATGAAACGCTAGAGGAGTATTTAAGCCAGAAAGTATTTGCAGAAAAAGCTAGCATGGCTATGTCCCCTGACCCTAGGGATGTAGACGGCTTTGAACGATTTATGAAACGTTACACCGAGGGGCTTGCAATCGAAAGAGCGGCAATAGAAAGTCTGTAATAAATATTTAGAAATGGATTACTTAGCAACTCACTCAATAGGAGTATAAAAACAGTTTCAATACATCTAACTCAATCTACTCACTCTAACCTTTAGTGAGTAGATTTTTTACACTTTAAGAAAGCAAAGCGTTTCGAACAGCCGAACAGGTCCTCTGTGGAGTGAAGGTGCTGCATATGCTGAAAAAAGGAAAACTCCAACAAAGGGTGAAGTCTGTCCAGAGTGAGATTGAATTCATACATAGCTTATTTGGAGTAGTATCATAATTCACAACTGACAAGGATATTGAAATTCTATGCTCTAACAAGTCATATTTGCACCAGAACCTTAAATTGCGTTCAAAAATGATTGAATAAATGGGATAGCAGCACCTATAGGAACTCCATTTTCAGGTGAACGGCTAATATGAATAAAGGGCTCATGGCTTGGAAATGCCGTTCTTTCATAAACTTTTTCATGAAGAATTTGAATATCTTTTTTCTTTAAATAAGAGGATATATGCCCGCCTAGAATAAATTCTCTGTTAATGACAAGATGGATATTGTTGATCGAAAATGCTAAATGATCTAAAAAAGTATTCCATCTCTCCACATATGGAAGCGTTCCGGAACGCACCTGTTCGAAGAAAAAATCTAATGATTCTCCTTCTTCTAAGAGCGCATTAACTGAGCAATAGGTTTCCATGCAGCCCTTCTTTCCGCAGTAACAAGGAGAACCATTTGGATCCATCGTCATATGTTCTACCGTACCGCTATGTCCTTCTTTTCCCATCTCAATTTGATCATTAATGATAATGGCTCCCCCAAGGTGCCTACCAATGGACAGATAGATAGCATCTCCAATGTCATTTCTTACCCACAGCTCTGTTGTTGCTGCACACTTTGCATCATGTACAAAGATACAAGGGTACTTGAGATACTGTGAAAAAACACCAATCTCTAACCCTGTACAGTTTAATATTTTTCCGTACGTAATTTTTTGTCCATCAATTGATGTTAATGCTTGTACGGCAAACCCAATCCCAAGAACCTGCTCTTCTGTCACATCTAAGGACGAGATGAACGATTGTACAGCATCGCTTAACTCTTTGTAATAACTATCTGTATTGGAATAACTAAGCGACAATTCTGTTTGCTGGAAGGCCAAACCAAGTAAATCAATTGCTAAGATTCGAACAGTCTCTTTCTGAATTTCTACGCCAATACTAATACGGGCTTGAGGACATATGTCATAAGCAGTTGCGCGCCTGCCAACGGAAGATTCAAATTGTCCGCTCTTCTCAATTAGTTTTTTTTCCTCTAAGCGAACTAGATTTTGGGTTACAGTAGGTAAACTCAAGTGAAGTTGATTCGCAATTTCTTGTTTTGAAAGCTTTCCATTTTGATAAATGAGATGGTAAATCGCTGAGTAATTACTTTTTTTTATATCTTTAAATGTAATGCCCTGATCCATGAAAATACCTCATTATATAAAGTGGTTTTATAAAATTATTTCACTTAATTCGGTTTAAATATATCACACAAGATAAAGTAATAACAACTTTGGCAAGATGTATTTTGCCAATTTTAAGCTTTTTGAATGTTGACTAACAAAGAAGGAAGTTTTATTATGTGAGTATATTTTATAAAATGATTTTACAAAATTAATTTATAAAAGGGGAGAGGATTACACATGGGAATTATTGAAAAAATGAGGTTGGATGGAAAGAAAATTTTTGTCACTGGCGGCGCAAGGGGAATTGGTAAAAGTGTTGCAACCGCTTTCGCTGAAGCAGGAGCAGATTTAGCGATTGTGGACTTGGATCTCGACGAAGCAAAAAAGACAGCTACAGAACTCGAAGAAAACAATGGAATTAAAGCGATTGCAATTAAAGCAGATGTCACAAAACAAGAAGATGTAGATGCGATGATCGAAGAAATTTTGAATGTTTTTGGACGTTTAGATGTTGCCTTCTGTAATGCTGGAATCTGTATGAATATTCCAGCTGAGGAAATGACATATGACCAGTGGAAAAAAGTGATTGATATTAATCTTAATGGTGTATTTCTAACAGCACAAGCAGCCGGAAAGGTTATGTTAAAACAAGGTGGCGGTTCCATTATTAATACTGCATCCATGTCAGGACATATTGTGAATGTGCCACAACCACAGTGCTCCTACAATGCTTCTAAAGCAGGTGTGATCCAGCTGACAAAATCGCTAGCAGTGGAATGGGCAACAAGAAATGTACGCGTTAATTGCATCAGCCCAGGATATATCGGAACAGAACTTACCTTAAATTCTCCGAGCTTACAGCCTTTGATTGAACAATGGAACAAGGTGGCACCGCTTGGGAGAATGGGAAAACCTGAAGAACTTCAGTCCATTTGTGTCTATCTTGCAGGGGACACTAGCAGCTTTACGACAGGATCTGACTTTGTTATAGACGGTGCTTTTACTTGTATTTAATAGATTGAAAGAATCTGACTTTTTTATAAAAGGAGACTATCAATGAACTACTTACTTGGAACAGATATTGGAACATCTGGTACCAAAACGATTTTAATGGATACAGATGGCAATCTGATTGCTCAAGATTTACAGGAATATGATGTATTAACCCCAAAGCCTTTATGGGCCGAGCAGTGGCCGGATGTATGGCTGCATGCAGCGAAAACATCTATTAAAAATACGGTACAGAAATCAGGAATTCCATCAGAGAAAATTCGGGGGATAGCTATTAGCGGTCTGTATGGGGGTTCTGGAATTCCATTGGACAAAAACATGGAACCTGTCAGGCCGTGTATGATTTGGATGGACCGTAGAGCAGAGAAAGAAACAAAGTGGGTCCTAGATCATATCGGAGAAGAAAGGCTTCTAGAAATTACCCATAATGGAGCTGACCCTTATTACGGCTATACAAAAATATTATGGATGAAAAATCATGAACCGGAAAACTGGAAAAAAACAAAGCTTTTTTTGCCGCCAAATGATTATGTCATTTATAAACTTACCGGAGAAATTGTCATTGATTATTCTTCTGCAGGAAATATCGGCGGTATTTTCGATATGAATAACAGAACCTGGTCTAAAGAAATGATGGAGGAAATGGGAATTCCTCTGTCGATGATGCCAGAAAAAATCGTTGAATCAACGGATATTGTTGGTGGATTGACAAAAGAAGTTGCAGCTGAGCTGGGGCTTTCTGAAGGAATGCCAGTGATCGCAAGTGGTATTGACTGCGGTGCTGCCAATATCGGCCTTGGTGTATTTGAATCTGGTATTTATGCAGCGGCAATCGGAACTTCTATGTGCGCAGCATTAATTTCTGATAAACCAGTGAAAGGAAAGGGTTTGATTGTTTGGCCATATTTATATGATGCCAAAAGACTATCCTATTATTTTGCTGGTGGAGCTACAGCTGGAGCAATTGTGAAATGGTTCCGGCAAACGATGTGTCAATTTGAAATCGAAGCGGAAAAAGCTGGCGGAAAAAATGCATATGATGTTTTAAATGAACAGGCAGCTAATATTCCGGTTGGAAGTGAAGGTCTGATTGTACTTCCTTACTTTATGGGAGAAAGAAGTCCTATTTGGGATTCAGATGCAAAAGGAACAATCGTTGGGCTTTCATTGGCGCATACAAAGGCCCATATGTACCGTGCATTTTTAGAAGCGGTTGCGTTTTCTTTAAGAGATGCGATGGAAGCGACCGGAGAAAATCTCGGCGAATATATCTTGCTTGCAGGTGGTGTGACAAAGTCAAAATTGTGGAGACAAATCTTTGCAGATGTTACTGGCTATCCAGTTGTTTGTCCAGTTCACGATGTAGAAGCGAATATGGGGGATGTTATGCTTGCTGGCATTGGAACAGGTCTTCTATCCTATGAAGATGTGAAAGAGTGGCAAGTATTAGATGAAAAGATTATGCCAAATAACGAGAATCATGAAAAATACAATGAATATTATAGTGTTTATAAATCTATATACAAAAATTTAAAGAATGATATGAAAACGCTGACAAACATTTCAGCAACATAATTTATAGCGTATGCTTCAAAAAAATAATCTGAAATTAAACAGATATGCGTTGCAAATGAATAAATGGAAAAAAGAACTGGATATGGGGCTGACGATCTAGCAGGAAACCTTGTATTTATATCGTGCAGTCGGTTTAGAAGGGAATACCATTGATTTTGATCTAAGTGAATCAAGAGATAAACAAGCAGTCAAGCGCCTTTTCAAGAAAACCTTGGCTGCTTCTCATATTTGTAAGCCTCGTGTTATAAACAGTAGACAAAAATCCCGCCTATTCTGTAGCGATTCAAGAGTGAAAAGAAGAGAACATATACATTCCTTTCATCATACTGTAATCATGCTGATTATTATTAATAATCTCTTATAAGCAAAACTATTTAAGAGTCGTATAGTGAATAAGTCTATGCGATTCTTATTTTTCTAAAAAGGAGAATAGTAACGTTGTGAGAAGAGGATTTTGGGTGAAAAGTTATCCCTTTATAGTGATTGCAATCGTCTCGTTGCTTGTAGGAGGAGCGATAAATAGTTTCTTTTTATATAACGACGTTAAGATGAAGGATAAACCGAATAAAAAGCTAGCGACTCCGTTGTTTTTCGAAAAAGAAGTTAAGGACCTTCCAGAAATTCAGGAACCAGAGGGATTTGATTGGAGACAATTTGATGGAGTTACAATTAATATGATCACTGAAAATACGCCGCCTTCAATAGCTTTAGCAGCGAATATTTGGAGATTTGAGGCTGTAACAGGAATTAAGATCAATATGGAACTCGATAATTTGGGGACAGTTATTGAGAAGACAGGGCTTGATATGAATGCGGCAGCAGCCAAATATCAGATTATTTATGCCGATCCATACCAAATTCTTCCCCAGTATGATAAGGGATTTGTTGATTTACATAAGTTTAATGATGACCCTAAATTGCCGCATGTACCAGGAGGATTAGGAGATTTTATTCAAAATCAGCTTAACGTTGTCAGCTACATGGGCAATAAAGATAAGCTGTTAACATTGCCATATGATGCGTCTACAATGCTGCTTGCGTATAGAAAAGATGTGTTTGAAAAATACAAAGACAGCTTTATGGCGGAGCATGGGTATGATTGGACGCCTGGTCCCAATCTGTCGTGGGATCAGTATTATGAAATTGGCAAGTGGATTAACGAGAAGGCTGCAAATGGCACTATTACTGAGGTAAAGTATGGGATTGGGCATCAAGCAAAGCGTGGGGATTCCTTAATGAATGATTTTAGTAATATTCTTGCGGCTAATGGCGGTGATTATGTTGAGATGTCAAATATTGAACAGGGGAAATCAGATGCTGTGCTGCAATCAGTTCGTTTTTATCGGAAGCTGATAAAAATAGCTGCACCGGAGAGTATTTCATGGGATTGGACACAGCTTGCAGATGCCTTTGCAAATGGGGATCTTGCAATGGCGCCCGAGTGGCATGATTTTTCTGCATTATTTGAGGATAAAACAAAATCCAATGTGTCCGGCAAGGTGGGTTGGGCTATCCTGCCAAAGGGAAAGAAGGGCTATGCCAATTCATTTGGCGGCACAGGATTGGCAATTAATAAATATGCGAGTGAGAAGGAGCAAAAGGCAGCATGGTTATTTCTTATATGGGCTACAGCACCGCAAACACAATATATGCTTTTGCAATCAACTACTGGTGGATCAACACCAACCCGTTATTCTGTGTATGCACTTCCTGACATCCAAAAAGACTTGCAGGATGGGACGCCGGATTCAAAAAAACTACCTAATTTACTACCAATGAAGGCTGCCTTTGAGGCTTGGAAAGATGAAAATACGTACGTACGACCAAAAATACCGCAGTGGCAGCAAGCAAATATGTTGATTTTTACTGAACTATCGAAAATGCTCTTAAATAAGCAAACTCCGGAAGAAACGGTACGAAGCATTGCTAGGAAAAGCAATGAAGCACTGGGTAAGAATGAGTAACAGGCCATGTTCATACTTGCAACGGGGAGGAGAATGACACAATGAATCAAGAGCTAGCCATGATTAATTCTCGACAGAAAGAGCTAATAGGTACACTATTGCTTGCCAAGAAGCCGATTTCATATGAACAGTTAGCTGATATATTTAAGGTGAGCGTACGGACAATCCAAAGAGAAGTAACATCATTAAAGTCGGTGTTAAAATATTATGATTTAAAAATAGGGAGGAAAATAGGGTTTGGAATTGAGCTGAAAGGTTCTGTAGAAGGAAGAGAAAGGTTGGAAGAACATCTCGGACAGATAAAAGCGTTATCAGCGTATTCTCCTGAAGAGCGTTGGGAAGGGATTGCATATGAATTACTGCTTTCTAAGGAGCCAATGAAGCAGTTTGTGTTCGGCAGCCACTATGGTGTTACAGAGGCAACAATTAGTAATGATTTAGATAAAGTAGCTGTATGGTTACAGAAAGGAAATATTGAACTTGCGCGTGTGCCAGGAATTGGCGTTTATGTGAAAGGGACAGAGCAACAGCGTAGAACAATGTTATCATATTTGCTTCATAAAGATATTGCATTTGAAGAATGGCTGGAACTGTTTTATCGATCTAAACAAGATGAATCCTCTGGAGAAAAAGATATCTTGGGCTCGGTAATTAGGAATAGGCTTCTTAAGTTTGTACACACACCGAATATTTTAGTTGTTGAACAGGCTGTGCATAAGGCATTAAGGGAAAAACAATCAAGTGTTGAGCTAACCGATCGTAATTATGTAAATCTTATTGTTCATTTAATGCTTGCAGTAGAACGAATTAAACACGACAGGGTAATTGAAGAGTCAACGGCACTACCAAATCCGAGCATAGATGAAGCAATTTATTCACTTGCTGAGAAAATCGTATCCAATATTGAAAATGAACTTGCTATCTCTATTCCAAACATAGAGGTAAACTATATTGCTCTCCATCTTGCGGGAGCCCAGCTATTAAGAGAGCAAATGATAAAGGCTGAAGAGCCCCAGGAATTTGAATGGCTCGAATTAACAAGCAGCTTTATTCATGCAGTCGAATATTATCTTGGAGAGTCATTTGAAGGGGATGAGTTGCTGCTTGAGGGGCTAGTTTCTCACTTTGTTCCAGCCTTTAATCGCTTAAAACTAGGTTTACAAATCCATAATCCAATGCTTGAAAAAATTAGAGATCGCTATCCAGAAATTTTTATTGCATGTGAAAAAGCTTGTATGATTCTTACAGAAAAAACCGGATACTCCATACCAGAAGGCGAGATTGGTTATTTGGCTATGCATATTGGTGCAGCAATGCTTCGTAAAAAAGAGATGTTACAAAAGGACTACCGGGCTGTTGTTGTGTGTGCAAGCGGACTCGGTACATCGACGTATCTTGCGTCTCAGCTGCGTACTGAAATACCGAATCTGAAAATAGAGGGGGTTATCTCTGTAAATCAAATTCAAGAATGGATTCAAGATCATGGTTCGGTTGATATATTTATTTCTACAATTGTGTTCCCTCCGTTAGAAAATGAAAATATTGTTATTGTTAGCCCCTTCTTACGGAAAGAGGATGTGTCCAGAATTCAGAGTTCTTTAAAAGATATTCCGAAGCAACGGTTATTGGAACAAAAGGAAGCAGCAAAAGGGGGTCAGCAGCTTTCGATGATGTCACTGGCTAGATTTGGCGAAGCAATGGTACAAATTTTGCGGAATGTAGCAGTGATTGAAGATATCCAAGTCAAGGGACCGATTTTAGCAACTATATTAAATACAATGCAACATAATAGCGTAGTGTGTGAGTACGATACGCTGTATGAGGATATTGAAAGGCGTGAACGGCAGGGGAGCTTTGTATTAGATGATTTAGCGATGATTCACGCTCGGTCAGAAGGGGTAACTGAGTTATTAGCAGTGGTTTTTCGGACAAGGGAACGTGTAAAATGGCGTCGTGATGATAATAAAGAACAGCTAATCAATACATTTTTATTATTAGTAGTACCTAAGGATGCCCCAAAAGAACATGTTAAGATGCTGAGTAAAATTAGCTCCATGCTAATTGAAGAATCATTCTTGACTATGTTAAAAGGAGCGTCAATTCATGAAGTGAAAGCTACGCTAGATGATGTGCTATCGAAAGCATATGCCGCTACAGCAAAAGGCACCTTAAAGGGGTTATCGAATAGATGAGGAAGCTTGGTCAGTTATTGAGTGCCATGATATGGCAAAATATTGCTGTGATTATTTCTGTGGGTATGATTCGCGAAGTGTTTGGAGTATACGGCTGGTGGTATAATGAGCGAATTCTATTACTAGTTGATCCTATTTATAATACGTTATTGCCTATTTTATTAGGATATACTGGCGGTAAATTGATTGGAGGGCAGCGAGGTGCTGTTGTAGCGTCCTTTGTTATCTATGGATTAACGCTTTCTAGCTCTGCTCCTGTTATCTTTGCCGCTATGGTGATAGGGCCCCTGATTGGTTGGATTATTCGTAAGTGTGATCAGACTATAAAAGGAAGGATTCCAGTTGGTTACGAATTATTAATCAATAATGTACTAGCATCGTTGATTGGGGTTAGTTTTACCGTTGTTTGCTTTCTTTATGTTGGTCAAACACTATCTGCGGGGGTGGAATGGTCCACAAAGTATTTAGAAGAAATCATTTATTCGGGTTGGCTGCCGTTAGCCGCTGTTATCATTGAACCCGCTAAGGTATTCTTTCTTAATAATATAGTAAACTACGGTATATTAGCCCCTTTGGGTATCCAACAAACAAAGGAACTTGGTAAGTCTATATTTTTCCTATTAGAATCAAATCCTGGTCCAGGTCTGGGGATTTTGCTTGCCTATTGGTTAAAAAGTGCAGGAGAAAAACGAAGGGGAGCTCAGTTAGCGCTGTTTATTCAATTTTTTGGGGGAATTCATGAGGTTTACTTTTCTTACGTTTTAAGAAGGCCCATGCTCATTTTAGGTTTAATGCTAGGCGGAATGACAGGAATTATTATATTTCAGATGTTTGATGTTGGTACCGTCTCTCTTCCATCGCCAGGAAGTATTTTTTTATTTTTAGCGTTAGCTCCAAAAGAAGATATGGTGTTTGTGTTTATGGGGGTTTTTCTTTCGGCAGCCGTTACATTCCTTTGCAGTATGCTCATATTAAAGCCATTTACTGAATCACCGACAGAGCAAGAGAATAGAGAGCAAGTTACTTTTATGAATAAATTAGGAACGATAGAGAATCTGAATGAAGAGGAGGTAGCAATACACCAAACTATCAACACTGGTGAACCCGATTATATAGCTTGTGATCCGGGAGCAGTCAACTATACCTCCAGTATTGAAAAAATTGTATTTGTTTGTGAAGTTGGCCTGGGCTCAAGCGCGATGGGCGCTGCTATGTTAAGGAGAAAGCTAGAGCAAGCAAATCTACAAATAGAAGTAGATAATGCATCTGTTGATGAAATTCCTCAGGATACGGACTTGATTATTTGTCATCAAAAGCTTGTCGCAGACGTGGAAAAGTATGCCCCAAACAAAATATATTATCCTTTGCAATCATTTACGGATATAGATGCATACGATACGCTTATTGATAAATTAAAACCTATAGTAGCAGTTACAAAAGGCTAGTTCTCATTCTAAATAGAATGGGACTAGCCTTTTTTTACAAGATAAGTATAACTTTTCGGAGTGGTATCTAGCTCCCAAGGCCCGCCTTTTCTTAGTAGGAAACTATAAAAGCCTATTCATGCCTTTCCCTTCTTCCGCTTGCAACATATTGCAATACACAAAACTTAGTAAAAGGAAAAGACTGATGCTTTGAAAGGCTTAATCGGTATTTCATACGGAGACTACGTTACTCCCTCATATAAAAGGCTTTGATACACACCTTAAATTTTTTCAATTTCTACATATGACAAAGTTATGGCAACTAAGGAATGAACATTTTTTTATATACAAGTAAAATTGAAGTATGAAAACGTAATCATCCTTCCTCATTATCAGTAAGAAAGATTGTAAGGGCTATAGTGGGCAGGGGGATGAAAAGAAGAATATGGAGGGTGAGGGCATGAATGCAGTAGGAAGAAAACAGAACTTTTTAGACAGATTGGGTATTCCTTCAAATTTAACTTGGGGATTTATCGGAATTACTTTATTTATGATTGGAGACGGTTTAGAGGCCGGTTGGCTATCTCCTTATTTAATTAAAAATGGATTGACGATGCAACAATCAGCTTTTCTTTATACTGTTTATGGAATTGCATTAACTATCTCATCTTGGTTATCGGGAATCTTCGTCCAAACTTGGGGTCCAAGAAAAGCCATGACGATTGGCTTAACTGCCTTTATAGTAGGAACCATTGGATTCGCTGGCTGGGGGTTACCTAATAATGAATACGTTGTCATGTTAGCAACATATGCTCTAAGAGGTGTAGGGTATCCATTGTTCTCGTATTCCTTTATCGTGTGGATCACGTATCGAAGCCCAGAGCAAAAATTAGGTTCAGCGGTAGGATGGTTTTGGTTTGCGTTTACACTAGGCTTAAATGTTTTAGGATCGTATTACTCAAGCTATGTTATTCCGAGGATTGGTGAAATACCGACATTATGGAGTGCGTTAATCTTTGTATCACTTGGCGGTTTATGTGCAATCGTGTTAAATAAGGATAAATTTGATGGGCAAGTCATGGATAAGAATACATCAAAGCTGAAGGAATTGGCAAAAGGGATTACGATTATGTTTGAAAACCCTAGAATTGCTATAGGAGGAGTTATCAGAACCATTAATACAACAGCTTCTTTTGGATTTGTTGTGTTTTTCCCATCCTATGTAGGACAATATGGCTTCACGATTTCAGAATGGCTTCAAATCTATGGAACTCTATTCTCTGTAAATATTATTTGTAATTTAATTTTTGGAATTGTTGGCGATAAGCTTGGCTGGAGATCTACAGTCGCATGGTTTGGCGGAGTGCTATGCGGGGTTTCGATAATAGCTATGTACTACACGCCGCAGATCGTCGGTCATAACTATTGGGTAATGACCATTGTTGCTAGTTTATTTGGCGCAGGTTTAGCTGGGTATGTTCCATTATCCGCTTTAATGCCTTCATTAGCGCCAGATAATAAGGGAGCAGCGATGTCTATTTTGAATTTAGGTGCAGGTTTAAGCGCATTTGTAGGACCAGCGCTCGTAGGTTTGTTTATTGGAAGTATAGGCGCAGGTGGTGTGATATGGATTTTTGCGAGTCTGTATTTTGTAAGTGCAGTGTTAACTAAGTTTCTTAAGGCAGCTAAGCAAAGCACAGCCGCGAATTATGAGGTAAAGCAAGAATGGACAGCTGGGTAAGGTTTATTATTATATAATCCATTTAAATGAATTTTTAATTTCTTTAAACCAAGGGTTAAATATGTAATACTGAAACTGAGATAATTAAAGAAATGTAAATATTACTACACGACGACATGTTGTTTAACAATGTAGTTTTAAGGCGTATCAACACTTTGTTTGATACGCCTATTTTTTATGACTTTTTCTTCGTTTTATCACTACCTTTTGGGGATTTATCAAGATTTTTATCGCTACATTTGATTTTTTTATCACTACTTTTAATACCACATTGATTTAAGTGAACTACCCACCACTTATTCGCTGTACGTCTTGAAGTGGGGGCTTCGAGAGACAAACAACATCTTTCTCTTTTATTACTACTTCACTCACAAACCTAACGGTTCATGTCCATAGCCTTGAATTTGCGGCGTTCCTACCGCTATTTGGAAACTGATACACATTATGCAGACAACACGCTCATTTCCTTCAAAACATGAGTACCGTATTGCTTGAGGTTAAGTGCTGCATTATAATCTCTATCAGTTTTTGTACCACATTCGGTACATCTGTATATCCTTAATGAGGGTTTGAGCAACATTTTTAATCAAACTTTATTTCAAAGTTACATCCCAAAAATAAGCAGGACTTTATACAAAAAGTAGGGGGATGTGTTAAGGGATAGGGAGTCCAAAACCCGCACTGCCTAGGCATTGCATAAAATCCTGCATATTTGATAAATTCAGAGATTGTGAGAAACCCAGTATTCATGCGGGTTCTCGAGGAGATCCTACTTCCGGCAATGAGATGCTATGTCTACTTGACACGTATACAATATGCATAAATTTTATTCCTTTTTGGAAACGTAAAATGGTACTGTTTATAAGAAAACACGTGGAAAAATTAGAAATAATGAACCTTCTGAAAGTAGTAATCCTGAATTGTGAATAAGGAAGTGACCTGTGATGAGTACCAGCCCAAAAGACCAGATTACGACGGCTCAAGTTGCTGTTATTGTCATCAATTATACAATTGGAACAGGGATTCTGACCTTGCCGAGAGCATCTGCAGAGAAGGTTCAGACACCAGATATCTGGTTAACTGTGATTGTAGGCGGGCTGATCGCGATGATAGCAGGAGTTATTATAGTCAGATTAAGCCAAAGTTTTCCGGAAAAAACCTTTTATCAATACAG
>NZ_SCFM01000023.1 GCF_004138295.1 Ectobacillus funiculus
GGTTACTAAGTCTGCTCCTTGTATGTTATTTTGTCATTATGAGTGGGTTTCATGCCCGTTCATTAGTAGAAGTAACAAGTTCCTATTTGCTGGTGGGCACTCCATCCTGGGCCATCGTTATGCCATTTATGTGGGTGAGTCTCTATCTAATCATGGGCGGCATAAATTCGCTTGCCCGTCTGTTTGAAATAATCATCCCCATTACCGCCGGCATTTTTTTGGTTGTTGCTTTTCTGAGCTTCAAAACATTTGAGGTGGATAACCTGCGTCCAGTACTAGGGTTAGGGCTCATACCTGTACTAAAAGGAATCAAAACAACTGCTCTCTCCTATACAGGTTTTGAAAGCATGTTGATTATAATAGCATTTATGAAACAGCCAAACAAAGCAGTAAAAGCTGTTCTAGTTGGAATTTTTATCCCACTGATCTTTTACTTGATAACGGTCGTGATGGTCATTGGTACGCTATCCGTGGATGGATTAATAACGCTAACATGGCCAACGCTTGATCTCATACGAAGTTTTGAAATGCCTGGTTTGCTATTTGAGCGGTTTGAATCCTTGTTACTCGCGATATGGATTATGAAAATGTTTACTTGTTTTAGTTTTGGCTACTATGCTGCTTCTTTGGGGCTCGCGCAACTCTTTCAAAAGAACATTTATCCATTTATGTATGGATTACTTCCGATTATCTACATCATCGCCATGACTCCCAAAAGCATCAATGAAGTATTTAAATTAGGAGACATGATGGGCAATTTTGCGTTGTTTTTATTTGGGTTACAACCATTGCTACTTCTGCTTGTCTTAAGATTGAAAAAGAGGAAGCATGAAGTAAAGTCATAACACTGTACGGTTTCTTTTGGTTTCACTGTTGGTTCCTCTTACTGAGTGTTGGAGCAACAACGAAATTGAAAAGGCTTTATAGATTTCTAAATACATCGATTTCCGCTTTCGAATCTTATGTTAACCGGCCTAGCCATGGGCTGGTTTTTTACTCGTAAATAGAAGCATTTTTTACATGAAAAAGCCGACTCACGTTTTTATTTTCATGAATTGGCTAGTGAATCTTACTATAAGAAGAAGTCATTATGATTTACTCCTTGTTTTTGACGACTTAAGCTAAGCAACGTGTTTACAACTAAGTCTGGGACTTTCTGTATGTTTCCATTAATTTTACATATTATTCCGTTTATGAAGCAACTAAATTTAAAGGTTTTTTCATTTAGCCTGAGAAAAGATCACCTTATCCGTTAGATGACCCTCTACATGTATCACATGAGTTAATTTTTAACATTTTAGGTATTGCAAACGCTTTCCATTCGTGTTATATTTCCATTGTCAGCAAATTGTGCAAACGCTTTCCTAAAGTGAGGTGATAATGATCATGAGAGAGACTTTCTTGCACTCAGGATAAAGAAAACTCGCTGATTGGTAAGCCGTTAGGCGAAGGCAGAAGCGTAGTTGTCCTTACACTTTATTCCTAAAGTTTTCGGCTAGGTTGAATGGGAAATTTCACAGTCTTAAAGTGTAAAAAACATGTATGTCAGTAGTTTATTTTGTGAATATAAAGGACTTTTCATGATTATCAGGCTTTTTACGTTTTGCTAACAGTTCGAGAATCTTTAAAAATTTATGCAAACGGTTGCTCATATTTCAAGGGGGATGGAAGTATGAAAGGGAAAAAATGGACTACTTTGGCACTATCTTTACCGCTAGTTCTTAGCTTATCAACAGGTACCTATGCAGAAACGTTACATAGCGATAAGGGACAAACAACAAAAACGGGAAATAAAAATGGTGTTTTCTATGAACTATATGTAAATTCGTTTTATGATACGAATGGTGATGGCCATGGTGATTTAAAAGGCGTCACAAAGAAACTTGACTACTTAAATGACGGAAATCCAGCAACGGAGAATGACCTCCAAGTGAATGGGATCTGGATGATGCCCATTAACCCCTCACCTAGTTATCACAAATATGATGTAACAGACTACTATAATGTTGATCCTCAGTATGGAAGCTTGCAAGATTTTCGTAAGCTAACGGCAGAAGCACATAAACGCAATGTGAAGGTAATAATGGATCTCGTCATCAATCATACAAGCAATGAACATCCATGGTTTGTTGATGCGTTAAAAAATAAAAATAGCAAATACCATGATTATTATATTTGGGCCGATAAAAATACAGATTTAAACGAAAAAGGCCCATGGGGTCAACAGGTATGGCACAAAGCATCCAACGGAGAGTATTTCTACGCAACATTTTGGGAAGGTATGCCGGATTTAAACTATGATAACCCTAAAGTACAAGAAGAAATGATTAACGTCGGGAAGTTTTGGCTTGAGCAAGGAGCTGATGGTTTTCGTCTAGATGCGGCCATGCATATCTTCAAAGGCCAAACCCCTGAGGGAGCAAAGAAAAATATTGAATGGTGGAATGAATTCCGCGACGCGATGAGAGAAACGAATCCAAATACATATCTAGTTGGTGAAGTATGGGATAAGCCAGAAGTAGTCGCTCCATATTATCAATCGTTAGATTCTACATTTAACTTCGACTTAGCTGAGAAAATTGTTAATTCTGTTAAAAGTGGCACTGATCAAGGGGTGGCCACAGCAGCTGTTGCCACGGATGCAATGTTTAAATCATACAACCCAAATAAAATTGATGGGATATTCTTAACAAATCATGATCAAAATCGGGTGATGAGTGAATTAAGTGGAGATGTAAATAAAGCGAAGTCGGCAGCTTCCATCCTGCTAACTCTCCCTGGTAATCCATTTATTTACTATGGCGAAGAACTTGGTATGACAGGCCAAAAGCCAGATGAACTAATTCGTGAGCCGTTCCGCTGGTATGAAGGAAACGGAATAGGCCAAACAAGCTGGGAAACACCGGTTTACAACGCAGGCCATAATGGAATATCAGTAGAGGCAGAAAACAAGCAAAAAGACTCACTATTAAATCATTATCGGGAAATGATTCGTGTTCGCCAGCAGCATGAAGAACTTGTCAAAGGAGATTTACAGTCGCTGCAAGTGGACAATCCACAAGTCATTGCCTATAGCCGTACGTATAAACAAAACTCTATCCAAGTGTATCACAATATTTCAAATCAGCCAGTTACATTGAAGGTTTCAAATAAAGGAAAATTGATTTTCTCTAGTGAAAAGGGGGCGAAGAAAGAGCAAGAAACATTAGTAATCCCTGCAAATACAACAGTGTTAATAAAATAAAGGCGTACAATACAATGGAAATAGCAGCAATCCCTCTACTATCTCAGTAGAGGGATTACACGTTGTTGAAAAAAGAAGTAGTCCATAAAAAAATCTCGAGGTTTTCCGAGATTTTTTATGGACTATCTTTTTTCTTTTTTTAGTAACTTAAATCTATGCCAGATTCGCGCAGCAAACGCAATTTGGTCCGTTTTTTCAAGTTTTGTAATATAGCGGTCATCAAAACTTGGATTGTAACTTTCTGAACTCCACGGTAGCGTGCGAAGCGAAACCTGTGAAGTTCTTTGCTTTCTGCAAAACTTCTTTCAACAGTAGAAGGTCGAACAGAACGCAGAACTTTCCCCCGTGGGGAAAGACGCTGAGAATGCAGACGATCATATACATTTTGATGCACGGAAATACGAAGGACTCGATCCCTTTTCCTAGCATAAGGGCAGCCTTCGCAGCTTCCCTTTGGGGGACGGTACTCGTGATACCCTTGTCGTGTGGAATTCGGAGCTATTGGTGACGTTGAGCGATTTAGTACATACAAAGAGTATCTCGGTGTTTCGGCTGGAAATAAACAATCAGGGACATCCGTAAAGGGCACGAGAATGACCTTTAGCGGTGTTCGAGATGCACGTCGTGTTCTCCATCAAATGGCAATGATAATCATTGCGGTGAATTCACACCCATCCGTATTTAGCTCCTATTATCATCGTCTAGTAGAACATAATATGAATGGGAAAACAGCAATCGGACATATGTGCGGCAAGATTGCCAAAATCCTTTATATGATACTTAAAACAGGACAAAAATATGACCCTATAAAATACGCACAAGCAACAGGTATTCCTTGGTTATCTTATCCCATTATGTCCTCTGAAAAGTCAAAATATTGTTATCTTTAATCAAAATAGTGTGTTGTTCCTTGAATGGAAAACGATTACAATTTTTTGTAATTGGATTCTCCCCAAATTATTCCCTAAGGTAATAGTTATTTATTATCCTGTTATTTTTCCGAATGTATCATTTATCTCAAGAAGTTTAAAAATAGAATGATATAACATTTCATGTTGGATTTGATGAGATTCATTTCATGAAATAGGTTTACCTATGGGCTATCGTTTCTTGCAGGATATAAGCATTAGCATATAATTTAGAAATTTTATAGAAAGGAAGTATAACAAAGATGACAATCATCCCTACCATAAATTGGCTTACTGATTTAAATGTGTTTGCAGTGAATCGCCTTCCTGCTCACTCAGACCATTTGTATTACGAGACGATGGAGGAAGCAAGAAGTGCTGGTCCAATGGCCATGCGTTATGAATTGAATGGAAATTGGAAATTCAACTATTCTATAAATCCAGACAATCGTCCGAAGCAATTTTACGAGCCGGATTTCAATTGCTCAAGCTGGGGAGATATTTCGGTGCCTGGGCACATTCAGCTCCAGGGCTATGGGAAGATGCAATATGTGAATACGATGTATCCGTGGGATGGACATAATGATATCCGTCCACCGGAGATTCCGATGGATCACAACCCTGTAGGAAGCTATGTGAAGTTGTTTCATGTGCCGGAAAATATGATAAACAAGCCAGTGTATATTTCCTTCCAAGGAGTTGAATCGGCTTTTTACCTGTGGTTAAATGGAGAATTTGTCGGATATAGTGAAGATTCCTTCACTCCAGCAGAATTTGAGCTTACCCCATTTTTAATAGAGGGAGAGAATAAGCTGGCAGTGGAAGTATACCAGAGGAGTACGGGCAGTTGGCTTGAGGATCAGGATTTCTGGCGCTTTTCAGGTATCTTTCGAGATGTATACCTCTATACAGTGCCAGAAATTCACGTCTCCGATGTGCATGTAAACGTTGAATTGGACTCCACCTATGTGACAGGTCAGCTTCAATTAAAGATGGAGCTTTTGCCAAGTGGCTCTGCTTCTTCCAAAATAGTAGCTGAGCTATATGATAACAAAGACAGCTTGGTGAAAACAAAAAGTGGTGAGTTCGTTGATGAGAAAGGGATTCTTTCCATGACAGTGGACAAACCAGTTCTATGGAGTGCAGAACATCCTTATTTATATAAACTTTATATTAAGGTTTATAGTAATTCAGGTAATCTAGTAGAAGTTATCCCGCAGAATGTTGGCTTTAGAAGGTTTGAACTTGTGGATAAAATCATGCGCCTCAATGGGGAACGCATTGTGTTTAAGGGTGTGAACCGCCATGAATTCAATTGCCGAAGAGGCCGTGCGATTACTAAGGAAGACATGGTATGGGATATTCAAACGCTGAAACGTAATAATATCAATGCTGTACGTACGTCTCATTATCCAAACCAGAGCTATTGGTATGAGTTATGTGACGAATATGGCATTTACGTGATTGATGAAATGAACCTAGAAACGCATGGATCGTGGCAAAAGATGGGCGTTGTAGAGCCGTCTTGGAACATCCCAGGAAATAAACCGGAGTGGCAGAATATTGTTATGGATCGGGCAATCTCGATGTTTGAACGGGACAAGAACCACCCTTCCATCTTAATTTGGTCATGTGGGAATGAATCTTACGGAGGAGAGGTCCTTCTGAACGTTTCCCGATATTTCAAGGCAGTTGATCCAAGTCGTCTTGTTCATTACGAGGGTGTATTCCATGCACGCGATTATAACGATACGAGCGATATGGAAAGCCGCATGTATGCAAAGCCAGCGGACATTGAGAAGTATTTAACAGAAAATCCAGAGAAGCCTTATATTAGCTGCGAGTATATGCATGCGATGGGAAATTCGCTTGGAGGTATGTACAAATATACAGATTTAGAGCGAAAGTATCCGATGTACCAAGGCAGCTTTATCTGGGATTATATTGATCAAGCCGTTATCAAAAAGGATCGTTACGGAAAAGAATTCTTAGCTTATGGCGGCGATTTTGACGACCGACCTACAGATTACGGCTTCTGCACGAATGGAATCGTGTATGCGAACCGAGAGCTTTCACCAAAGATGCAGGAAGTAAAATATTTGTATCAAGACTTCAAGTTAGTGCCTGATCAAACTGGTGTAACCGTCTTGAATGAAAGCCTCTTTTCTAATACAGCTGATTATCATTTGGAATATATCCTTTTCCTTGAGGGCCAGGAATTATATCGAAACAAGCTGAATCTGGCTGTGGCACCTCAGAGCGAGGGCCGAGCCGAATTTACGTGGCCGGTCGATATCATGAGCAAATCCGGGGAGTATTGCATTCATACTTCGTTGAATCTGAAGGAAAATACACTCTGGGCAGATGCGGGGCATGAGATTGCGTTTGGACAGTTTGTGTTTCAGGCGGGGCAGAACAATCTGTATCCTGTAAAAGGAGACTTACGAGTTGTACATGGTGATGTGAATATTGGGATTCATGGTCGGGATTTCACGGTTATGTTCTCGAAGCAAGTAGGAAGTTTGATTTCATTAAATTATGCTGGTAGGGAAATGATAGCAACTCCTCCTGCACCGTTATTCTGGAGAGCCACTACTGATAATGATAGAGGCTATTCACAAGGTTTCCATTCAGGACTCTGGTACGCGGCCAGCTTGTCGCGTAAGTGTGTTGCGATTGGTGTGGAGGAAAAGACAGATGCTGTTAGTGTCGCCTTTACTTACAAGTTACCACTCAATAATGAGCTTGAGGTAAAGGTTGGTTACACGGTATATCCGGATGGCAGCGTGTGTGTCAAGTCGGTATATCATGGTGCAGACAATATTCCGCCGATGCCAATCTTTGCGGTAGCCTTCAAGATTCCAGCCGATTATGATCAACTCGAATGGTATGCAATGGGTCCAGAAGAAAATTATTCGGATCGTGTGATGGGAGCAAGGCTCGGGATATTTAAAAACACTGTGTCCGACAATGTGTCTGGCTATGTCATGCCGCAAGAATCCGGGAACCGTACGGGAGTGCGCCGAGTAAGTGTGACGAACCATGAAGGGCAGGGAATCAGAGTTTCCTCTGTAACCGATCCACTTGAGTGTACGATTTCGCCTTATACAGCATTTGAGCTTGAGCATGCCCAGCATCATTATGAACTGCCAAATGTCCACTATACGGTTGTGACAGTAGCCGGCAGGCAGATGGGCGTCGGTGGAGATGATAGCTGGGGGGCGCCGGTACATGACGAACACCTCATCCAAGCTGCTGAAGACATGGCATTCGAATTTATGATTCAAAGGGTCTAATGATGATATGGAAACCCTTGTAAAATAATTTTTACTAGTGGGGAGTCTGGAACATACAGGCTCTTCGCTAGTTTAGAATAATCATAATAGTTATTTATAAGGATACACAGTAAAAAAGGCTTTGTTAAAGACTTTAGTAGAAAATAAAAGGCTGTGCTGATTTTATGTAAATATGGTAATTTTTTTACATTCATAACATTTGCTAATTGGCAGAGGAAGAAAATAGGTTCGATGATGTCTGGATGCGAAATTCTAACGTATCGAATGTTTCAGCAAATAAAGAAACTATCATATTGCTTTAGGTAGCTGAGCAAGTATATGTTAAAGCATTTATTTTTCAAATAATGAGGGGTAAAGGGGCTGCTAGGGTAGCTCCTTTTCTTCTTTAACGAGGGAAAGCTAGTTGGCGAAGGAATATTTGGGTATCTATAGAAAAGGTAAAATTTTTTCATAAAAAGTCCTAAAATGTAGCTATTGAAAACGCCTTATTAAAATTATGATAAGAATAACATAAAAAAGACTTGTAGAGTAAAGCTTTTAATTTTTCCATGAGTTAGGAAGGATAGGCATGGAGCTGAAAAGAATGCTAGATTGGTTGAATCTGCAATAAAACTTAATGAGGTATATGAAATGCTTTAATTGCCTGTTTATTTTTTTTCTTTTTATACAATTATTAAGATGTTCATATCGAAAAGATAGGAAAGAGGTAGAACATGACTAGTTTTAAAAAAATTCTTGAAGCAATTAGTGATGAAAGAAAAGATAAGAAAACTCTATTCGGTGACTTAGAATGGCGGATAGAATCCCTAGGAGTATTGGGAGAGCAAATCATTGAGGAAGCAAAAAAGGCTCAAGTAACGTCCCTTCCATCTATTAGCTTTGACGGATATCGAAATTATGTCGAGCAAGGCGATCGAAAAACATTTGAAAATCAGTACTTTGAACGGAGGAGAAGGTTATGTGCATTAGCTCTCCAAGTTTTTCTCGATGATACTCAAGATGTTTCGTACATGGAAAACGAACTTTGGCAGGTTTGTAATGAATTCACTTGGGCTTTGCCTGCACATATTCCAACAGCCGATTGTATATTTTCCAATGAACGAAATGCCCCTTGGGAAACTGTAGATTTATTTGCAGCAGAAACAGCACATATGTTAGCAGAAATTTATGTTCTAATAGGGGAACGCTTACACCCGTTGGTCGGTCAGCGAATAGAAGTGGAAATCCACCGGAGGGTTCTGCAGCCTTTATTTTACAATCCTGTACCATTTAAATGGGAATCTGCTGCACACAATTGGAGTGCAGTTTGTGCCGGAGCAATCGGGATGACTGTATTATTAATGGTCGAAGATAAAAACAAAGTCGCGGGTATGCTTGCTCGATTATTGGGTGCCTTGGAATCCTTTATGGAAGGATTTTCAGAAGATGGAGGGTGTGCTGAAGGGGTTGGATATTGGGGATATGGATTTGGTTATTATATCTATTTTGCCGATATGCTATATCACTATACAGAAGGAAAATTGGATTTATTGTCAGCAGCAAGGGTAAAAGAGATTGCCTGCTTTCCCTATCGCACGCAGCTTTCCCGAAATCATTTTGTTAGTTATTCAGATGGACAAGCTGCTCAAACACTACCAACAGGATTATTAAGTCGTCTTCGTAATATGTTAGGGGTTGAAGTTCCTAGTACAGGGGAGATTACAGGATATCATTTCGATCATTGTTATCGCTGGGCGCATATATTTAGGAATGTGATATGGACAGAGGATGACGGATTGAATAAGGAACAAGAAGACACACAGGAACATTTTTATTTGCCTAACACAGGCTGGGTGATTCATCGTGAACAAAGGGGAATGGATCAATTTGCTTTTTCAATAAAGGGAGGACATAATAATGAGCCTCATAATCACAATGATTTAGGGAATTTTATTTTGCATGTAAATGGGGAAGATATCTTAGTAGATCTTGGAGCTGGATTATATACAAAAGATTATTTTGGAGAAAAGCGTTATGAAATATTGAATAACCGCTCTAAAGGACACTCTGTACCAGTGATTGGAGGACAAGAGCAACGGTCAGGAGCTCAATATGAGTGTAAGATTCTTTCTCAGTCTATAAATGAAAATGAAATTTCGTATACCTTAGATGTCACAAGAGCATACGGATTAGCAAATTTAAAACAATTTTATAGAAGCTTTACCTGGAAGACAGAAGAGAGTAAGTGTGTATTACATATGCATGATTATTTTAGGTATGTCGATAGACCAGAAGCAGTTCAAGAAGCTTTTATTAGTTATCTCAAACCAGAGATAACAGATCATTATATTGTTTGGAAAAGTCAACATGCAGAAGTAAAGCTGCAGTGGAATAAAGAGTGTTTTACACCTTCTTTGGAAGTCCATGAAATACTAGATCATTACGAACAGAAACAAACGGTGTATCGCCTTGTCTTACAATCGGAAGTAGTTAATAAAGAAATTGAAGGCAGCTTTTCTTTCTATTGTTTTCCTGCAAATAGATAAGAATTAAATAGATTTTTGACCAAAATGAGAGAATGTCTGAGTCGAACTAGTATGAAGTGTATGAATCAATAAAAATTAAAAAGGAGAGAAGGGAAGGATGAGTAATGATTTTGAGGAATGCATTAGAGCTAAGTAAAGGGATAGAGAATGATCGCTTGGACATGTATGAATTGGCAAAAAATAAAGGTTTTTCCAACCCGGAGGTACTCAATATGAGTCAGCAATTAGATAAGAAAATTACGCTGCTACAAGAGATGATGCTTGCAATTTGCTCTAAAAATACAAAAATGTCTCATTATCAAGTCCATTAGCAACCTTACATAGATTTTCGGGACGGACGTAAGAGTGAAAGAGCAGCAAGTTGTTTAATAAAAATAAACAGGAAATGCTTGCAATTCACTCTAAAACTAATAAATAAGTAAAGAGACATTATATTGAATAGAATGTATTATATAAAAAACACCTTCTCAACTCGCAATGAAGCGACTCAGATGAAGGTGTTTTTCATTCGTAAGTACCTAATAGAGGAATAGATGGCAGTGATGAGGAGTACATCAATCGTTCTTCACGGGGATTTTTCCTACATATTGTTTTCGAAATTGATTGGGTGTTAACTTTTCTAGTTTTTTAAAGATTCTACTGAAATATGCGGATTGTGCAAACCCGCTGCTTTCTGAAATTCTATCAATACTCCAATCTGTTGAAATAAGTAAAATCTTTGCTTGATCAATGCGAATTTTATTTAAATATTCTATCGGTGTACAGCCAAAGGCCTGGATCATGCATCTTGCAATATGATTAGGATGGAAGCTTAGAGCATAACCAAGTTCCTCGTAGGTTACTTTTTTTGCATAGTTTTTCCTTAAGTAAATGGCTGCTTTTTCTGCTACTGCGAATACAGGAAGAGATGTGGCCAGATGCATATGATTTGAAAGTTCTTGGAGTAATTGTTGAAAGAGCATTTGCCGCTGCCATTCCCCAGAGTGGATGGAATCGTTTTCTGATGAATTAATTTTTGAGCATAGGAGTTCAACAGTCTCAGGATTTGATAATTTACAATACTTAGGCAGCGTTATCCCAAACGGGCTCTCAGATAAAAAGTTTTCACTGTCCACAGCTGCTTTGTCCTCGTAATAACAAGGTTTAGAGACGGCAAGATCCTGCCATCCTTTCACGGCAATGAAATGGAGCCAAAAAAAATCGGTTACCTCATCACAAGGTGAAGTGGAGTAATGGTGTCGATCAGGGTAGAGGATGAGCGCACATCCCTCACTAACGTTAAAGTTATGACTGTCTTCGCCCATGAATAATCGTCCTTTTGTTACAACTAATAAATCAAAAACACCAATTTTGTTCCGGTTTGTGTGTGATTGACCGATATTAAACGTATTTTTACCAGCTGCAAGAAGCGTCGGTAAAGGCGGAGCAAACAATTGTAACATTTTATTTCTCCTCTAATGTTAGGATTGTGCAATTTTTTGTTAGGATTTTACATTTTATTCCTTGATTATAACACTATAATAGGTTCATAAATGTTTTTATTTTAGTGTATCTATGTTTAATAATCAAAGGCGGGGGAGGGGAAGTGAGATCGTGAAAAGTATACGTTGGGTGTGGGGGTATATTCGGAACTTTCGCATTAGATTATTCAGCGGACTTTTTCTGGCATTAGCTGTTTCCATGCTAAATATGCTGAATCCATATTTGGCAGGAACAATTGTTGATAAGGTTATTTATGGCCATCAGAATAGTTTGTTATGGCCCTTTTTGGGGACGATGATAGGAATAACCGTTATCAAGACAGTCATTCGATATAATTATCAATTAATGTTCGAGCGGGTTTCCCAAAGTGTCATATTCACGATAAGAGAACGGTTGTACGATCGTCTGCAGCAATTAGATTTTAGTTTTTTCGATCGGACCAAAACTGGAGATATCATGGCGCGAATGACCGGTGATTTGGAGACTGTAAGACATTTTACCGCATGGACAATTTATATGATCTTCGAAAATCTAACCATTTTAGTATTCGCCATTGGGTTTATGTTCTATATCAATCCGCTGTTAGCGATGGCAATGCTCGCGGTGACACCAATTATTGGTTTCTTTGCCACCCGTTTGTCCTTTACTGTCAGACCTACTTTTTCTGAGATCAGAGGACAGTTTGCAAGGGTAAATTCAGTGGTGCAGGAAAACATTAGCGGAAATCGTGTCGTGAAGGCCTTCGCAAAGGAAGATTATGAGATTGAGAAGTTTTCAGTGGAAAATGAGGCCTTTAAGGAAAAAAATCTCGTCTCCGCAAGGATTTGGGAAAAGTATTTGCCTATTCTCGATTCATTGGCAGGAGTGCTAACTGTTGTAATGCTCTTAGTTGGAGGAATGATGGTCATTAATGATTCTCTTACTTTGGGGGAGTTAGTAACATTTAATTCTTTGATTTGGGCGTTAAATAATCCGATGCGGATGGCCGGCTGGTTAATAAATGATGTTCAAAGGTTTATCGCTTCAGCTGAAAAAGTAGAAGATCTGTTAAATAAAAAACCTGAAATTACTAATGAGGCAAAAAGATTCAAGATCAAACACCTTAAGGGGATAGTAGATTTCAATAATGTATCTTTTAGTTATGGAGACGAACCGGTTTTAAAAGACGTCAGCTTTAAAGTGATGCCGGGTCAAACAGTGGGGATCATTGGACCAACGGGTGCCGGAAAATCAACATTAGTCAATCTGCTAAGCAGATTTTATGATGTGACGAGCGGGGACGTAAGGGTAGATGGGCTGAGTGTAAAGGAATGGGATTTAGCTAAATTGAGGGGTAGTATGGCAACGGTAATGCAGGATATATTTCTTTTTTCGGATACAATTGAAGGCAATATTGCGTACGGTGACCCGGATGCCTCATTCGAAAAAGTCCAATCTGCTGCCAAAATGGCAGAGGCCCATGATTTTATTTTAAAGCTGCCGAATGGTTACGATACTATTATTGGGGAACGAGGGGTAGGTCTATCAGGAGGTCAGAGACAAAGGATTGCCTTAGCACGAGCCATTTTAAAAAATCCATCCATTTTAATTCTGGATGATACCACTTCAGCTGTAGATATGGAAACAGAGCTCCGGATTCAACAAACATTACAGTCTATTCTTATGGAGAAAACCTGTTTTATTATTGCCCATCGGATTTCTTCTGTAAGAGAAGCAGATTTAATTCTGGTCATGGACAATGGTACGATCATTGAAAGAGGGAAGCATAAAGAGCTTTTGGCTAAAAAAGGGTATTACTATAGAGTGTTTAGCAACCAAAATGGGAATTTTGATCATCAATATAATGGTGAGGATGTGAAATATCTCAATGGCGCGAAATAAATTTGATGTCGATGAAGAGTTGGAATCACCATTTAGTTTTATTCATTTAAAACGAATGTTTGCTTATTTGAAACCGTACAGAAAAAAGATATTTGTAACCGTTTCACTCATGCTGATCGCCAGCGGTGCAAATTTAATTGGACCATATTTGATTAAAAAAGCCATTGACGAAAGTATTCCGAAGAAGGATGTTGCCGGTTTGTTAGCTCTTGCAGGCATTTACTTAATCGCCCTCATTATGACTGGGATTTGCATGAAATATAGAATTAGAATGATGTCTCAAATTGGGCATAGTGTTGTTCTCCATATTAGAAAAGACTTGTTTACCCATTTGCAAAAGCTATCATTCTCATTTTATGACAGCAGGCCGCACGGGAAGATTTTAGTAAGGGTAGTAAACTATGTAAACTCCTTAAGTGATTTATTATCAAATGGTTTAATTAATTTGATTACCGATCTATTTAGCCTTTTCGTCATTATAGGGTTTATGTTGGCGCTTGATGTAAAGTTAACGCTTATGGCAATGCTTGGGCTTCCCATCCTTGCCGGCGTCATCCTGCTGATAAAAAATGCCCAACGGAAGGCATGGCAATTGTTAAGTAACAAGCAATCGAATATGAATGCTTATATTCATGAAAGCATCAATGGAATCAAAGTAACGCAAGCCTTTACAAGGGAAGCAGAAAATAAACGGATATTTAATGAGGTATCTGAAAGTTATCGAAGCTCATGGATGAGGGCAGTACGAATTCAATTTCTGCTTTGGCCTTCAATTGAAAATATTTCTATTATTACCACCTCTTTCATTTATGTTGTCGGTATATCCCTGATTGGCAATGGAGTAACAGTGGGGGCATTGGTTGCTTTTGTTGGCTATATTGGAATGTTTTGGGCACCAATCGCTAATATTGGGAATTTCTACAATGCGATCATTAATGCGACGGCCTACTTGGAGAGAATATTCGAAATGATCGATGAACAACCGACAGTAAAAGATCGTCCAAATGCTATGGAGCTTCCTCCTATCAAAGGAAAAGTTGAATTTAAAGATGTTATGTTTGGATATGAAGATAGTGAAAGAATCCTTGAATCCATTAATTTCTGTGCGAATCCTGGTGAAACCATTGCTCTTGTTGGTGCAACCGGATCGGGTAAGACTACGATCATCAGTTTGATTAGCCGTTTTTATGAAGTAAGCAGCGGACGAATTGAAATCGATGGTGTCGATATTAACACAGTCACCATCCCATCCTTACGAAAACAAATGGGTGTCATGCTTCAGGATCCGTTTATTTTTTCTGGTACGATTATGGATAATATTCGTTATGGACGGCTGGATGCTACGGATGAAGAAGTGATTGCAGCAGCCAAAGCGGTTCAGGCTCATCAGTTTATTATGGGGCTGTCAGATGGGTATCAAACGGAGGTTAACGAAAGAGGCACAAGGCTTTCGACTGGACAAAGGCAATTAATCTCTTTTGCCCGTGCGCTTTTAGCAGATCCAAAAATATTAATCTTGGATGAGGCTACATCATCGATTGATACGGAAACAGAGCTGGCCTTGCAAAAGGGACTTGAAACGTTGCTGGCTGATAGAACCTCCTTTATTATTGCCCATCGTCTTTCCACCATTCAAAATGCGACTCGTATTCTCGTAATCGATAAAGGAAGAATTATAGAGGAAGGATCCCATAGCGAATTAATGAGTCGAGAGAGTTACTATTGG
Source organism: Ectobacillus funiculus (assembly GCF_004138295.1). GTDB lineage: Bacteria > Bacillota > Bacilli > Bacillales > Bacillaceae_G > Ectobacillus > Ectobacillus funiculus. The sequence continues at coordinate 15,063 of NZ_SCFM01000023.1, forward strand.
AAACTGCATCATTCACAACATCAATCCCTGGAAGTGGGATAAAAACGGTCATTTCCACGCTATGGGAGCGTTAGATTCTGTGATTTGATACTAACAATGTATAACCAAGCCTCTGAATAATGAAGAGGCTTGGTTTTCTTAGGGATATTACATCGTTTATGGGCTTCAATGGGCTTTCATCATTTCTACAAGGTTATCCAGTACCGATTTTATCGACTACAATTTTTCCTCTTCCATTTCCCCGCGAAAAACTACTGAAAGACTCTATACCCTAGTAATTCGAAAAGCGATTTCGATAAGTCCGTGGCGAAAGGCCTTCGTATTTAGCGAAGCTGTAACTGAAATAAGAGGGTTGATGAAATCCTACTTCTTCAGCGATGCGGGCGACTGGCAGATCCGTTCGCAAGAGGAGCAGCTTGGCTTGCTCTAATCGATACCTTATAAGATATTCGATAGGGGAGCAGCTGAATTGCTTTTGCATGCAGCGTGCTATGTAAACCGGGTGGAAGTTTAAAACCTCTCCAAGTTTTTCAGCTGTAATGTCCTCCTTGTAATGCTTGCGCAGATAAGAAGCAGCCTGATCGGCAACTTGTTCCCCGGGCGTCACCGTGTTCAGGTCAAGAGAGGCATTCAGTAGCTCAAGGATTTGCTGAAAGATTAATTGTCGCTTCCAACGTGCCCAATTGTTATGTGATTGCTGCTCCAAATCATTTAATTGCTGTACTTTCTCATAAACCGTTGTAGGCTGTAATAACCGGACAAATTGCGGGATATTCATAGAAAAGCTTTGAACCGTAAAAGCATCAAATCCCATTGGTTCCGTTTGTGGTACTATAGGGTAATTTTCCGTATCTCTCCAGTTCCCTGCTGTATTGAAATGAATCCAAAAATATCCCGTTTTCTCACGGCAGCCCTTCGTCGGATAATGGTGCTGATCAGGTCGTAAAATGAGCGCATGTCCGGCGGATACCTCATAATGTCGATCTTCTTCTCCGATATAAAGAGTGCCATGGGTAACGACCAGTAAATCGAACAACCCAAGGTCCCTGCGATTGAAGTGTTTTTGATTAGGCTGGAACACCCCAAAACCGCTAGCGATATAGTGCGGCAAGGGTGGAGCGATAAACTGAAGTATAGACATGTCCCCATACCTCCAATCTCGTCAGGTTTGAAAAGTGAAAGTTTTGGTTTAAAAACTGCCACATCACCTAGAGTATAACTTTTATAATGTGAAATGACTAGGTCGTTGGGAAAAAGACAGATTTTCATATCAACGAGGGAGTAGGAGGGGGTTAGATGATACGTAAAGAAAAAAATATGTCGCTTTGGATGCTTGCGTGGCCTATTTTTCTTGAGATGCTTTTGCAGTTTTTGCTGGGAGCTACAGATACCTTGATGGTCAGTCATGTATCTGATGATGCTGTTGCAGTGATTGGAATTTCTACGCAGTTGTTTAATGCGGTAAATATTCTGTTTGCGGCAGTGGCCAGCGGTGCCGGGATACTTGTGGCCCAGAAGCTTGGGGCGAAGAAGGAGGAGGAAGCCCGTACCGTTAGTATGATGGGCTTAAAGATCTGTATTGGGATCGGAGCAGCTCTTAGTGTTCTCCTTGCTTTCGGAGCGGAGCCTATCGCCAATCTGCTGCAGCTTTCTGAGAATCTACAGCCTCTTGGGAAAACGTATATTTCCATTGTTGGCGGAGGCATGGTGTTTATGGCAGCCATGGTTGTACTTAGTACAGTGATCCGCAATACTGGAGATACACGCAGTCCTATGTATGCTGCCATTGGAATCAATGTTATTCATGTTCTCATGAACTATGCTTTCATTCACGGTGCTGTAGGATTTCCAGCATGGGGTCTGACAGGCGTAGCTTTATCTACAACCATTAGCCGCATAATAGGTACCATCATTCTGGTTGTTATCTTTAGGAAATCCTTCCAGAAGCGTTTTAGCTGGACTGATATACGGATATTTGATCGACCGTTGTTTCGAGAAACTATGAAATTGAGTTGGCCGCTAGGGGTGGGAATGTCATCTTGGTGTTTTACTCAGTTAGTGATCTTTACTTTTATTGCCATTCTTGGCTCCAAGGAGTTAACTGCAAGAACTTATATGAACACATTAGAGTCATTTTGCTTCTTAGTTGGCTTCTCTATTGCTATGGCAGGGCAAATTCGCATCGCCCATCTCCATGGTTCCGGTCAAGACCAAGTGGCTTACTGGAGTGCCTATCGGGTGATGTGGATCGGGCTTTCCTTAGTCTTGGTCAATACGCTCCTACTGTATGGGTTTGGAAATAAGGCCCTTAAATTATTTACGTCTGACTCGGAGATTGTATCTCTCGGCGTTTCGCTGCTAGCTGTTAATCTGCTGCTGCAGCCGGCCAAAATGCTCAATATGGCTTTAGGCAATGCTTTAAACGCTGTAGGCGAAACCCGCTTTAACATGATAGTTGGATTAGTTTCCATGTGGGTGATTGCCGTAGGTTTATCTTACTGCCTAGGAATTTGGATGAGTTGGGGCTTGTATGGTATCTATGCAGCAATGATTTTAGATGAATTACTGCGAGGGGTGTTAGTTCTATTCCGTTGGAGAGCCAAAAAGTTTATAGTGAAGTCTGATGCTAAGGAGGAACTGAAAAACGCAACGATGGTTTTTTAGAATGCTTATTACCTGCTATACTATAATAATTTTTATAGATTGCTTGCATTTTTAGCTATAGTTTTTAAGAAATATACACCCCAATTAACGAAGGTTGATTGGGGTGTATTGTTTTTCTATGACCATAACATAAAAAGCTAGGTAGAAATACTCTATAACAAAGCAATTTTCTCATTCCCTGGTTTCTTCGTAGTTTTGTAACAGGTTGTGGGCAGCAGAAATAAGCCCCTTCTTATTATAAGTTCATGTTATTAACAGCCTAAAGATGTAAAAAAAACATTAAATGAAGTCGATATAATGGCATAAAAAACGAAAGAGAATATGACATAATGAAAGCGCTAACACTATTTCTCTAAAAAATCAGGTAGTACATAGGGAAAACCTTTAAGAAAAGCATTGTTTTATTAGGGAATGAAAAAGGGTTAGAACTGATGAGGGACGTCCCCACTCAGCTAACATACACACCTTTTAAAATATATAGGGAGGGATTTATGAAAAATGTAATACCTTTACAAACTTACCTTATTCCATCTCCTTAGAACAACATCAGAAAAGTAAATACAAAGCCCCAAAATCACGACAGGGCCCAATTAATTGTAATGAGTCTTTTATTGGTATTCATGTATTTGATGAGTAAGAGGGAAAATCTAGTTTTCTTAAAAAGAAATAAACTAATAGACTAGAATCGCTGTAATCGAAACGACTTATTTCGTTTTATATATTGAGCGAGGGGGAAAGGATAGGTTATAAAAATGGTAAGTAAAAGAAAAAAGTTTAAAAAGAGTATCGGATATTTATGTGTTGCTTCCACGCTATTTGGGTCAGTTTTTGTTATGGGACCAAATGAAGCTAAAGCTGAAGTTACCACAAAAACAATTACAATTGATGGCAACAATGTAGATAAATATAACCGATTTAAAGGCTTTGGAACGGTAACAGGTAATAATACATCACGTTTGTTGTTAGATTACAAGGAAGAAAATCCGAAAAAGTATTGGGAAATTATGAATAAGCTGTTTAATAAAGAAACAGGGGCTGGACTCACGCACGTTAAAGTAGAGTTGGGCGCTGATGTGAATTCATCCTCTGGAACTGAACCCGCAACAATGCGTTATGCAGATGAACCAGCAAATGTGCTTAGAGGAGCAGGGTTCCAATTTGCCGCTGATGCCAAATCTATCAACCCAGATATCACGGTCGAAATTTTGCGTTGGGGTGAACCGCGTTTTTCATGGAGTGGTGCTGCAAGTAATCAATACGAGAATCGATATCAATGGTATAAACAGACAATCGATGCAGTTTATAAGGAGTATGGCTTTAAACTAGATTATGTTGGGATTTCTCAAAATGAAAGAGCACAAAATAATGGTAAAAATGAACTTGAATGGCTAAAATACTTTACTTCAAAAATCAAAACAGAGCCAAACTATGATGCAGACTACAAACATATTAAACTTGTTGCTGCAGATGGTTATCGTGATACAGCAACAATTAGTAAAACACTACTTCAAAATCCAGATTTGATTGATGAAATTGACGTGATCAGTTCCCATTATGGTCTGACTGGTTCGAATGAACTCACTCAGTTGCAAAATAAATTGATTGCTGAAGGCAAACAGCCAAAAGAAGTTTGGATATCTGAAGGAATTGCTCCAATGATAAATGCCCGTTACCGTGAAAATATGGAGCCAAATTATAATGGGCTTGGAGGAAAAGCAGGGATTGTCGATGTAACCTCGCGTATTATATCAGCATATTCATGGACAGGAGCAGGCAGCAATCCGCTTCATGCAGTTTCATTTGATTTTCAACCTTCAGTTGCAGCCTTTTATGAAGGTTCTGCCTATAATCCGAAGCATCTCATTAGTGCGTATGATCCATGGTCTGGCTTTTATGAAGCAGATGGTGGGTTACAAGGAGTTCGTCATGTTATGAACTTTGTCGGATATGATGATCACACCACACCCGAAAATGAGCGCTGGATATATGTTAAGGATGCAACATTTAGTGATGGAGCTTTCTTCGATGGTGGTGTAGACGTCGATACGAGTACTCATAATTATATGACATTAAAGGCTCCAGAAACGGATGACTATACAACGGTCTTTGCAAATAATACAAAGGAGACGCGTAAATATCAAATTCATACTAAAAATCTAAATGGAAAAGAGAATGCACCAGTCTATGTTTGGGAAACACGCGGGGCGGATGCAGGACAAGATTATGATGCGAATTGGTTTAAAAATGTCAGCAAAATCACACCAAAAGACGGTGTATATGAAGTTGAAGTGAAGCCTTACTCAATTGTGACTATATCAACATTAGATAAAAAATCTGAAATTAAAGACTTTGAATATCAATCACAACCAGTTGATGTATCCCAAGACAAAATACTGCCACTACCATATACGGATGACTTTGAATACAAGAAATATCCTGTCGATGAAAAAGGTAGAGATTATGTGGATCGTCGCGGAGGCACACCACGCTATACTACTGACCAGACTGCTGCTTTTGAAGTTGTGAAAAAAGCAACTAAACCGCTATCTAGTGAAAGTGCAGCACGTACTGATCTAGAAATTCCGAATGCAAAGGCTCATGGAAATATGCTGCAGCAGAAAATCACTCATGACATAATTGGAGCAGATTGGGCGGTTTGGGGCGGAACAGATGGATCAGCATCTAACAGTAACCCAACCACCACTCTCGGTGATCATCGTTGGGTGAATTATAAAGTTTCGTATGACTTTTTGTTAGATACGCATACACCTGAAGTAGCAGGAAGAAGTAATTATGCCTTAATTGGGGTGCGACAAGTGAAAGCGGGTGGATCAGATTCCCCTGCACCATATAATGCACGTGTATATTCAGATGGAAGATACGAAATTCTTAAGCTTGGGAAAGTTGTAAACAGTGGAACGATTGAAGGCTTCAATAACAAGGTTTGGCATAATTTAGCGTTTGAAGCGAAAGAAAATGTATTTACACTTTATTTGGATGGAAAAGAAATCGCTGCTTATACTGACGTTGATTCAACTGTAATGGCTGGAAGAGTTACGCTAGGGTCCGGTTATTATGAAACTCTTATTGATAATTTACGTGTAGATCCAATTAAAGGATACACCTATGAATCAGATAAATATGACAGTGCACAAGGTAAGAAGTATGAGACAGAAGCAGCAGCTTTGAACAATACCGACAAATGGAATCCAATCGGATATGTTGGGAAATGGGACTATACACAAGCAGGATATGCGCACTTTAACCGTACGCAAATGACTGTAAAAACAGATGTTCCGGTTTGGAACGGAGTAGCTGTAGGATTTGGGGACTCAACAAAGGTACAAGGGACTTTGAACAAAGTATTCTATTCCGGAAGCTGGTCATCAAACAGTGCAAATGCCTGGGGATCGAATGGGGCTTCCTTTGAAATGAAATTTAAGGGAACTGATATCAGATTATTTGGTATAACGAATCCGTCAAATGGAACTGCGGATGTGTATTTAGATGGAAAATTAGTCGGTGAAGCGAATTATCTGAATAACAGTGAAATTCATCAGATGGTCTGGTCTGCAGAGGATCTTGAAGATCAAGAGCATACACTTAAAGTAGTAGCCAAAGACAAACCGATTAGCTTCACCAAGGCAGAAATAGAAACGACTGACCCTGTGTTAGCAGCCAAAAGCTTAGGACCTAGTAACATTGTTAAAATATCAGATGAATCTCAAATAGGGAATGAAGAAAATACAGTTTATGCATTTAGAAAGACTACCGCTTGGGGCTCAAATACGACGAATGCATGGGCGAATTTTAATGATGATCCATACATTTTAATTAACTTCACAGGTTCAGGTATTGACTATCTGGCTGGGACTGGAGAAAAATCGTTATATAATTTCGAACTTGATGGTGTGGATATGGGCAACTTTGGCGTAGATCCTGTTACTGGCGTGAGATATTCTGTAAGAGGCCTGGAAGAAAAGCCGCACACGTTGAAAGTTTCACTGAAGGATAATGAAAGAAAAGATACCTATATGGATTACCGTGGGATCAATATCTACAGTACACCTAAAGCAGATAGTACTAATAGTATGATCTTCAATTTTGACGGATCAGGTTTCAATTTATTTGGAGCGACTTCGGATGCATTAATTGATGTGTATATCGATGATCAATTAATTGATGAAAATTTTAGAATTTATGCTAAAGGGGACAGACAAACATCTTATAACGTTCGGGGACTCAAAAATACCAAACATACTGCTAAGGTTGTTGTGAAAGGCGGTACTTTTGTTTTGGATGGTATCGATGTAATTACAGGTACAAATGAGGTTGAAGTAAATAAAGAAAAGCTGCAGCAATTGTATGATGCAAATCAAGGAAGAGAACAAAAAAACTACACCAAGGAAAGTTGGAACGTCTTTCATTCAGCACTACAAACAGCAAAAACAGTATTACAAAATCCACAAGTTACACTAGAGAAAGTGGCTGCTGCAAAAACATCCTTACAAGCAGCAGTAGAAAGATTAATTGAAAAAACAAGCGAGTAGTATTAACTACATCTTGTAACTCGTCTTAACCCTAAATCATTTATACTCTGTATCTTAACAACTAAAATATTGCTAAGGCGCTGGTTTGTCAATTATTGAACCTGGGACATAAGTAGGAGGAAAAACATGCTTATCCCAGGTTTTTGCTGTTTTCTGATTTTTTTGATTACAACATTTTATACGTACAAGTTCTTATATTCGTAGGATAGTCCTTGAAGGAACAGTTAATTCAGAGGAATTAATACGCATGAGTCAAGGGGAATATCTTGATCGACAGGATTTTTGAAAGGGTATTCAATGTCGAGGAAATGTTCTAAGCAGGTTCTTTGTTAATGTAAAATAAAACGAAGCGGATCGGTAAAATAGGTTGCTATTAGAGAAGAATGTTATGGAAAAGGGAAAGTAGCATTAAGCTTATAAATCAAAAAGCGATAAACCAGAAGTCACTTGATTAGGTTAAAAGTGTTCATTTGGGGAAGAGAATAAACTAGTAAAATGGGGAAGTTGTTTCTTTTTCTGATTTTTTTGATTATAATATTTTGTACGTACAAGTTTTTATAGACGTAGGATAATCCTTGAAGGAACAGTTAATTCAGAGAAATTAATACGTATTAATCAAGGGGAATGTCTTGATTGACAGGATTTTTGAAAGGGTATTGAATGTTGACGAAATGTTCTAAGCAGGTTCTTAGTTAATGTAAATCAAACGAAGTGAATCGGTAAAATAGGTTGCTATTAGAAACGAATATTAGTAGATGAATTTTTTGAAAGGGGTTTCGTTTAGTGAAAAAGCTATTATTCATCTATGTTTTTTTGTTTGCTGGCTTTCTTACTTATTTATATAACTATCATTTAAAAGAATTTGCTTCTAGTTCCTCCAATCAGCCTCAGGATGACTTTCGGGGTAAGGTTAGCGAAAAATATGTCATGGTTACATTCCTAGCAGGGATTGATTATTGGAAAACTGCTCTGAAGGGCTTTGAAGATGCGGCTCGTGTGTTGAATGTTTCGGTGGAGTATCGCGGGGCCACGCAGTACGATGTGCATGAGCAAATTGCAGTATTAGAACAAATCATTGCAAAGAAACCCGCAGGAATTGCTATATCAGCCATTAATCCCACTGTGTTAACAGCTACAATTAACAAAGCGATAGATGCAGGAATTCCTGTCGTATTATTTGATTCGGATGCTTCTTCCAGTAACGTGCATACGTTTTTAGGCACAAACAATTATAATGCTGGAGTAACCGCGGCTCGTAAAATGGGGGAATTGTTAAATGGTAGAGGAAAAGTATCTGTTGTGACATTATTGAATCAATTAAACCATCAGGAAAGAACGAAAGGATTTCTAGAGACAATTTATAAAGAATATCCACAAATAGAAGTAGTTGCCGTAAAGGATGGGCGGGGAGACCAGCTTGTTTCAAAACAAGTCGCAGAGGAAGTCATAAAGCAATACCCAGACCTGGCAGGAATTTTTACTACTGAGGCTAATGGCGGGGTTGGGGTTGGAGAGGCTGTGCAATCTGTAAAATCTGATAAACAGGTGAAGATTATTAGCTTCGATACGGACAAGAATACTCTTGATATGGTACAGAACGGGACAATATCTGCGACGTTGGCTCAAGGTACCTGGAAGATGGGATACTGGTCCCTACAGTTTTTATTTCAGCTTAATCATAATCTTGCTTCACCGCAACAGGAGAGCGTTTCAGACGCACTGGCATTGCCAGTCTATGTCGATACTGGAATTTCTATAGTTACGAAAGAGAATGTAGAAGATTATTATGCTAAGTGAGGCATCGAGAAAACGAGGGATAATAGTTGAAAAGAATAAAGTCATTTAAAATGAATAATCTCCCTATAAGATATAAGCTTATTAGTCTATTGTTAGTTATCAGTATTCTCCCGTCCATGGGACTGGGATTTCTAACTGGATGGACGGTAGAGCGCATTATTGAGAGGCAAGTAACGCAAAATACTTTTCAATTAATTGGTCAAGTGAATAAAACCTTGGAGTTTTACGCCAGCAATATGCAAAATATTAGTTATTTAATTTCATTCAATCCAGAAATAAAGCGCTTTCTAGAAGAGAATGACGAGAGGCAAGGACCGGAAATAAATAATAAGTATAGTACACTGCAATTTTTACAGGGGTTTACAACCTTATATCCAGAGATAGCAGGTATTCTCGTAGTTAATAAAAATGGCGCCTATATTAGTAATGAAATGTATGCTCGCTCTTCGAAAAGTCTTACGGAAGAATCATGGTATCAAGAGGCGATAAGAAATGCCGGAATTTCTAAATTCATAGGGCATCCGGTTAATAGAAATGTAACCAGCCATGCTAACTATAAGGATAACGAGGTGGTATCAGTTGTACGGGCTATTTTGGATCCTGACACGCAGCAAGTGCAGGGCGTCGTACTAATTGACTTAAAGCTTAGAGTAATCGCAGAAGCGACAAAGGACGCTCGCTTAGGAAAATCAGGTTATTTGACGGTAATTGACGAAAATGGAAAAAACATCTATTCTCCAACACAACCCTTTATTGACAAAATTCCTATTCAGTGGCTAAGAGAGGCTGCATCCGGAACATTTTCGAAAGAGGTAAATGGGAACGAGCTGCAATTTATTTATCAGAATTCATCTTTTACTAACTGGACGACAGTCGGAGTGTTTTCCTCGGACGAATCAGCGTTAGAAGTAAAAGAAGTTCATTTCTATGTCATTAGTTTTGTTTTCTTCGTTTGTTTGTTTGGAATTGGTGCGTCATATTATTTATCGTATTCCATGGCAAGGCCGATCGGTCAGTTGATGTCATTTATGCAGACAGCAGAAGCAGGTAATTTAATGATTCGATATGAAGGGGATCGTCAGGATGAAATTGGGCTGTTGGGCCGCAGCTTTAACAACATGCTAACCCAAATCAACAAGCTGATTGTACTAACGGAACTGCAAGAGCGTCAAAAGCGGGAAGCGGAGCTGCGCAGTCTGCAGGCCCACATTAAGCCACATTTTCTTTACAATACACTAGATACGATTAATTGGATGGCACGTAAAAAAGGAGCAGAGGATATTGCTGAAGTGGTGGAATCGCTATCCAGGTTATTTCGCATCGGACTAAGCAAAGGTAACGATATCATTCCTTTTATGGAGGAAATAGAGCACATCTGCAGTTATTTAAAAATTCAAAAAGCTCGATACAAAGATAAATTGAATTATACCTTAGCTATTGCTCCAGATATTCAAGATATATTTGTTTTAAAGCTCGTATTACAACCGATTGTAGAAAATGCTATTTATCACGGAATTAAAGAGCGAAGGGGTCCTGGTCACATTCTTATAGAAGCTAAGGAGGATAATGAACAACTAATGATTCGTGTTACTGATGACGGATCCGGGATGCCGAACGAAATTTTATATGCTCTTCGAAAACGATTAGCGACTGCTCTTAATATGGATGAGGAGAATCGGGAGATTAAAAATTTAGGATACGGGATGATGAATGTTCAAGCTAGAATTAAGCTGACGTTTGGTGATGCCTATGGTTTATCCATTGACAGTGAAAAAGGGGAAGGGACAACAGTTACAGCAATTCTTCCGATTATTAGAGAGAAGTGAGGATCGAGGGAACGGAAAAGGAGTGAAGATTCTTGCAGAAAACCTGGAAAGTGTTAATTGCAGATGATGAGCCGATTATTCGAGAGGGGATTCGTGAAGCAATAAACTGGGAAGCACTTCAAATGGAAGTGGTAGCAGAGGCTGAAGATGGAGAGGAAGCGTTAGAGCTTGTATTAGAGCATTCTGTTGATATTCTTCTTGCCGATTTAAATATGCCCATTATGAATGGCATCACTTTAATTAAGAATCTCCGAGAAAAGCGTCCGCAATGTAAGATTGTCATTATTACAGGACATGATGAATTTACGTATGCACAAGAAGCAGTACGCTTACATGTTACTGATTATATTCTTAAGCCGGCAAATCCTGAACAATTAAAGAATCTGCTGGAGAACATACGCAAAGAATTAGAAGCTACAGCACAGCAGGATGATTATTTAAAAATGGCAGAAACACAAATTACAAAAAATTTTCCGTTGCTGCAAGAGCGCTTTTGTTTGGAATGGATTGAAGGACATATGAAAGAGGCAGAAATATTGGAGCAACTTCGGTTTTTACAGCTGCCTGCAGAATGTCCGCAGCAATTCGGTATCATTCACTGTCCCGAATTTTATACCACTACACCACTAGTGAAAGAAAATGATAGAAAAATGCTGTTATTTTCTATTGAAAATATTGTTTCGGAATTGCTTCAGCCCTTTCAGAAAGTCCTATTTTGCGATCATTCTGGACTCATTATCGTATGTGTTTGGGCACATGTGCCTACAGATACTCTGTTTGAAATTGAAAAAGCAGTTAAGGAATATTTGCGAGTTACAGTGAATCTGTACTTTGAACCGATTCAGGACGGATTGACAGCAATTACAGAACTTTATCAACGTTGCAAAGGGTTGGTTGATAAGGAGTCACGTATTTCTCCAATGGTTCGTCGTGCGAAAAAGTTTATTCATGACCATTTTTCCGATCCTGATCTTACATTGGAATTGTTAGCACAGTCTCTGCAGGCATCTCCTGTTTATTTGAGCAGGACGATTAAGCAAGAATTGGGGAGGTCGTTTGTGGGATTGGTTACCGAGCTGCGAATGAAAAAGGCAATTCAGCTGTTGAATGATACTGATCTATCGATTCTTGAAATTGCTGAACGGGTGGGCTATGATACACAGCATTACTTCAGTACAGCCTTCAAAAAAGTCATGGGAGTATCACCTAATCAGTATCGAAAAGGCTCAGGCTTTTTATATGACGAACCGATTAGAAAAGAACTTACGGTAACTATTGATAAGAAAATCGCACACAATATCGAGGGGTAAATGGTTGGATGAAAGATACATGTTGTGAATATAGATTCGTGGATGGATGAAACAGTACCCATAATTTAGACGATGATTAGAAGACGGACCGAATCGGAAATTCGGTCTGTTTTTTATTTTAAGCCTTGTCATGGCCTACCCTAACTTACCAGCTAACGCTGCTTGAAGAAGGGGAGAGGGCTGGGAAGGATTCGTTAAGCTTTATTTTTGAAAGCGTTTTAATTTAAGTTAAATTTTTATAAAAAGAGTTATTTTATTAAAAAGACCAAAAAATGACGGGATGGTATATTCAAGTTACATCAGGGAAGCTACTTCCGATGGGCAAATGATAGAGATAAAGGGGGATAAACAGATGAGGAAGTTGTTGTCAGTATTGCTGTTAGCAGTCATAGTATTTTCATTGGCAGCATGCGGAGGAAGTAAAGGAACCAGTGGAGGAGATAGTGGTTTTGTAGGGATTTCAATGCCCACAAAATCATCAGAGCGATGGGTAAATGATGGAGAAAACATGGTAAAGGAATTTAAAGCATTGGGATACAAAACAGACTTGCAGTATGCAGAGGATGTAGTAGAGAACCAAGTATCCCAAATCGAAAATATGATTACCAAGGGTGTAAGCGTTTTAGTTGTTGCTCCAATTGATGGTGAAGCATTAACAGATGTTTTAGAAAAAGCAAACAAACAGGATATTCAAGTAATTGCTTATGATCGTTTGATCAAAAATAGTAAGTATGTTAGCTACTATGCAACATTTGATAACTTTAAAGTAGGAGTTCTGGAAGGTTCATATATTGAGAAGAAATTAGGCTTAAAAGACGGAAAAGGCCCATTTAATATCGAGTTATTTGCAGGATCACCTGATGACAATAATGCTTACTTCTTCTTTGATGGGGCAATGTCAGTATTAAAGCCGTATATTGAATCTGGAAAATTGGTCGTAAAGAGTGGTCAAACTAAATTTGAGCAAGGCGCAACATTACGCTGGGACGGTGCAGTTGCACAGGCGAGAATGGACAATTTATTAAGTGCCCACTATACAACTGAAAAAATAGATGCTGTGTTGTCTCCTTATGACGGTATTAGTATCGGTATTATTTCCTCTCTAAAGGGTGTTGGATACGGAAAAGCGGATAAGCCAATGCCTGTAATCACTGGTCAAGATGCTGAGCTGGCTTCCGTGAAATCTATTATAGCTGGTGAACAAACACAAACGGTATTTAAGGATACAAGAGAACTGGCTAAGAAAGCGGTTGCGATGGTAGATGCAATATTAAAAGGAAAAGAAGCAGAGGTAAACGACACAAAAACATATGACAATGGCAAAAAGGTAGTGCCTGCTTATCTGCTAGAACCAGTGTCTGTTGATGCTGCAAACTATAAATCTGTATTAGTAGACAGTGGCTACTACACAGAAAAAGAGCTCGGAAAATAAAGCGTAAATCGTCTGGAATGAAATGATTTAGTAGCTATCGGGTGATGGTCGCTAAATCATTTCATCAAATTTTGAGGGTGTGGTGATAAGATGTCAGGAATTATATTAGAAATGCGGAATATCACGAAGGAGTTTCCAGGAGTTAAAGCACTTCAAAATGTAAACCTAAAGGTAAAAGAAGGTGAAATTCACGCATTATGCGGTGAAAATGGTGCAGGGAAATCCACTTTAATGAAGGTGCTAAGTGGTGTATATCCCCATGGAAGCTATACAGGCGATATCTTCTTTCAAGGCAATGTCTGCAAATTTAAAGATATTAAGCAAAGTGAAGAATTAGGGATTGTGATTATTCACCAAGAATTAGCATTGATCCCTTATTTATCAATAGCTGAGAATATTTTTTTAGGGAATGAACAAGCAAAGAACGGCGTTATTAATTGGAATGAAACAACAGTACAGACACGTGAATTGCTGCAAAAGGTAGGACTAGATGAAGCGCCCAACATGTTAATTACGAATATTGGTGTTGGGAAGCAGCAATTGGTGGAAATTGCGAAGGCGTTATCGAAAGAAGTGAAGCTGTTAATTTTAGATGAACCGACTGCTGCCCTAAATGAAGATGATAGTGAAAATCTATTAAATTTATTATTAGAATTTAAAAAGCAAGGGATGTCAGCTATTATTATTTCTCATAAGTTAAATGAAATATCAAAGGTTGCGGATTCTATTACAATTTTGCGTGATGGGCAAACGATTGAAACTTTGGATATGAAAAGAGATAACATTACAGAGGATCGAATCATAAAGGGCATGGTAGGAAGAGATTTAACGAACCGTTATCCGAAGCGGGAACCGAAAATTGGAGAGCCGATATTTGAGGTTAAAAATTGGAATGTACATCATCCTTTGCATACGGATCAAAAAGTGCTTGATAATATAAACTTTCATATCCGCAAGGGTGAGATTGTAGGAATTGCCGGTTTAATGGGGGCAGGACGAACAGAACTCGCAATGAGCATCTTCGGTAAAACATACGGCAAGAAAATAAGCGGGCAAATATTTAAAAACGGTAAAGAAGTACATTTGGACGATGTGAATAAGGCGATCAAGCAAGGTATAGCTTACGTTACAGAAGACAGAAAAGGCAATGGTCTCATTTTAATGGATGATATTAAGAAGAATATATCATTAGCAAGCTTAGATAAGATAGTAAATAAATTTATCCTAAATGAAAATCAAGAAGTTATGGAAGCTGAGCGCTTCCGGGAGAAAATGAAAATAAAAACACCAAGTATTTATCAAAAAACAGGAAATTTAAGCGGTGGGAATCAACAGAAGGTTGTATTAAGCAAGTGGATTTTCTCCGAACCGGATATTTTGATTTTGGATGAGCCGACCCGCGGTATCGATGTAGGTGCAAAATATGAAATATACACCATCATTAATCAATTAGCAATGGAAGGAAAAGGAGTTTTAGTCATTTCCTCTGAGCTCCCTGAAATTCTAGGAATATGTGATCGAATTTATGTTATGAGTGAGGGACGAATCACCGGTGAGGTGAATGGTGAGGAAGCGACTCAGGAACGTATTATGAAGTATATGACAAAGAGCAAGATTAGGGGGTAGGACACATATGCAAACATTCATTGAAAAGGTATTTAAGAATAACACGGGTACGGGTGGGGGAACAAATACAAAACCGTTAACCAAAATGCTTGCGAACAACATGAGACAGTATAGTATGATTATGTCACTTGTTTTTATTATGTTTCTCTTCCAAATTTTAACCGACGGGATTTTATTAAGACCACTAAACATTACGAATTTAATCTTGCAAAATAGTTATATTTTAGTATTGGCTATTGGAATGGTACTCGTGATTATTACGGGTCATATCGATTTATCAGTCGGTTCAATCGCTGCATTTGTAGGAGCCATCTCTGCTATTTTAATGGTCGACCACCAAGTTTCTCCGGTTCTGGCTATCATTATTTCGTTGCTAGTAGGTGCTCTCATCGGAGCATGGCAAGGATTTTGGGTAGCTTATGTCAAAATTCCATCCTTTATCGTAACACTTGCTGGGATGCTTTTATTTCGAGGATTAACAATGATTGTTCTCGAGGGAAAGTCGATTGCTCCATTTCCGGAGTCATTTCAAAAAATAAGCTCCGGTTTTATTCCTGATTTGTTCGGTGGAGGTACAATTCATGTATTTACGCTTGTCTTAGGTGTTATATTATCTGTAATTCTAGTACTCAATGAAATAAAGAGCAGACGAACACAAAGAAAGTACAATTTTGCTGTGCAGCCAACAGGATTATTTGCACTTAAACTTGTTGCCATTGTCGCTATTATAAATGTGTTTGCGTACGTTCTTGCTACGTACGAAGGGATTCCAAATATCTTAATAATCCTAGCTGTGTTAATTGTAGCATATCGATTTGTCACGAATAAAACAAAGGCAGGCCGTCATGTGTATGCGATTGGCGGAAATGAAAAAGCAGCACAATTATCAGGGGTCAAAACAAAGCGTGTCACATTCTGGGTATTTGTAAATATGGGAGTGCTAGCTGCCCTGTCTGGACTTATCTTTGCAGCCCGTTTAAACGCTGCAACACCGAAAGCTGGAAACTTATTTGAGTTAGATGCTATTGCTGCTTGCTTCATTGGCGGAGCATCGGCTTATGGAGGAATTGGTACAGTTGCAGGCGCTATTATTGGCGGACTAGTAATGGGGATTATGAATAATGGTATGTCATTGCTTGGCTTAGGAATTGACTGGCAGCAAGGAATCAAGGGCTTAGTCCTATTGGCAGCGGTTGCGTTTGATATTTATAATAAAAACAAAGCTTCTTAGGTACTGGTGCAAAGATTGCATTTATTGGAAACTTTCTAGTTGTAGAGTTAGTGGAGCATTTCAGTAGACGAAAGCTAGCTAACATAGGAAAGGGAAGCTATTAAAAAGATCATAGAAGCTGCACCGAATACTCAAAATTGACTGAAGGGTCCTGCAAAAATAGCAGGACCCTTATTTTTTTAAAAGGTGTTCCAAACGGATTGTTACCATCGGGATGGTGATGTATTACACGTTAAGGACGTCCAATCCATTCAGAATATAAGCCACTCCCATTGCAGTTAGAGCATTCATAGGGAGAGATATAAACATCGTTGAATGCAGGAGCAACGGAAATCATCCCTTTCCCTCTGCAATCAGGACATTTGCCTAGTGATTGCATTTCAGACTTATGTTTTTCATATCTTTGGACCTGCCAGTTATAGAATACGCTAAAGAATCCCATTTACTCACCTCGAATCATTTTTGTTAGTTTATGGAGAAATGTAGTGTTTTAGTCAGTTTTAGATTGACAGAAATAGTTTAGCGGGGCATAAAAACAGTTTAATTAAAATGAATCAAATCTACTCGTTTCTAACTTTTCTTTGAGTAGATTTTTTATTGTTGAAATTTTGGTAAAAATACAATAAAATGGAATTAAGAACACGTGTTCTAAATCGAAAGGAGGTGAAACTATGAGTCTAACGTATAATAAAAAAGTCCCTGTATGTTTTACAAGAGAAGAAGAATATATGTTGGATGGGCAAAGTAAAATATGTAACTGGCTTTACAATCAGTTATTGACTGCTTGTCAGAAAGATTAGAAGGAAAATAATAATGAGTTGAAATTATTAGAAGGTCGAAATCTGCGCAATTATGGTGTTTCATTAAAGGGGAAACATCTTTTTTTAAACACTGTATTTTCATCTGTTTTAAAAGACCCTGCGGAACGACTTTTAAAAGCATTTACATCATTTTTTAAAGGAAATACAGGTTATCCTCATTTTAGAAGCTGGAAGAAAAAGTGGTATAGTTTAATCTATGACGAGCCTAATAAGGGATGGGAACTTCAGCGTGATGGTACGAAACTTTCCATTTCGTTAGGAGACATACCTGGATTACCAAAAGAAAAAAGGAAAAGGAATCCTTCTATTATTGGTACATTAGGCGAAACGGTTGTTTTAAAAGAAGGCGAAGTGTTTAAAACACTTCGGATTTGTAAGCAACAAGGAAATAAGTTTTACGCTATTTTTACAGTGGAACGTTGTTCTCAAGAAGAATTGGCATGTAAAGGGGTGATGTCTGCCTATCGAAAAGAATGTAATCTAGCGAAAAAAGAAAAAAGAAAGAAATCTGAAAAACCCAAGTTGGAAGAAAAACAAATGGAGATTCCAAAAGATATTTCTTGGATTGCTTTGGACCCCAACCATAAGAATTTCTTTGTAGGAGTTGATCATGAAGGGAACTCTATTGAATTTACAAAGTTGCAAATGATAAAGTATTGGGATACAACCATTGATAAGTTAAAATCTCTTCGTGATGTTTGCGAAAAAAATTATAAAAAAAGAAAAACAAAGCATGGAAGTTCTTATACTGTACATAGCACTAGGTGGAATCGAGTAAACAAAGCATTAAACATTGCGTATCATAAACGTCGAGAACAAATAAAGACGGCATTGTATTCCATTGCACATGAATTATATCGAAGATATGACCTTGTTATCATTGGTGACTACACTCCCACGAATGGAACAACTCGTTTTGACAACATGAAACGAAGTATGTTGAACCAAGAAAAAATAGGTGAGTTCCGAAAAATCTTGGAATGGGTAGCTGCTAAATTACAAAAACACTATATCATGGTCAACGAACGAAACACTACGAAAGAGTGCTGTATTTGTGGTCATATGAAGAAAAAAGACCCCGGTGTCAGAAACTTTACATGTGAAAAGTGTGAAACAATATTAAACAGGGATACGAATTCAGCTGTAAATATCGGAAAAAAGGCTGGTTATTTCCTTGATATCAACGCATACAAACATAAACTCAATCATTTTTCTTTTACGAGTTACGCTGTATTTGGAAGAAAAATTTCTTGGATGTCAAATCACTTATAATTGCCTCGCTTAGGCTAGTTAGGAGCATCAAAGATGCGTTTAGACTAACTATACTGATTCTGGAACAAGCGTCCCCATTTGGGCGTATGAAAAGGCTCATTTGTCTTTTACACAGACTGCCACCAAAACCACGCACTGCTTCAGGTTTTGAGTGGGGAGAAAGAAAATGCTACGGTGCGATAAACCTATTCAATTTTGCGGAATTAAGTAGGTTTGAGTAGAATTTCTAGAGCGGTTATTATTTTAGGAATAGCTATTCTCATAAAAAATGTATAGAAGGAACAACTAAGGCTGTATTAGGTGATAATAGCGATGCAGCTAAGCTGTTTGGTGATAAATACTAAGGAAATTTTTTCTTTTTTTAAGTATAATCAAGATTCAGAGAATGATTAAAGACGGAGAGTGTCATAGACATGAAAGTATTAACTGTTGAAAATTTAGTTCGAAAGTTTGCATTGAAAGTATTAGCCGGGGAAAATCGACTACAACAAACGATTACACAACCACAGTCTCATCGTCCGGGTTTGGAATTCGTTGGTCATTTTGATTTTTTTCCAACTGAACGTGTTCAAATACTTGGAAGAAAGGAAATTACGTATTTGCATAAGTTAAGCAGAGAGGAGCGTCAGTTGCGAATAGGTAATATTGTCAAATACCACCCACCTTGCTTTATCGTTACCGCTGGGCAAGAAGGGCTAACGTATTTGACTCAGTATTGTATAGAAGAGGGAATTCCGTTGTTATGTACAAATGAACCGCAAACGACTTCTGAATTTATTACGAGACTTGATGCTTATATGATAAAAACGCTAGCTCCAGAAATCGCAATCCACGGAGTTTGTGTCAATGTGTATGGAATCGGCATTTTACTTCGAGGAAAATCAGGTGCTGGCAAAAGCGAAACGGCACACACATTGATTGGTAGAGGTCATAGGCTAGTGGCTGATGATCTTGTCGTGTTGAAAAAGCTCAGTCCACGAACGATTCTCGGTACTCATGATGGGAAAACGAAGGAGTTTCTTGCCCTGCGCAGTGTCGGGCTGTTGAATGTGGTCCGCTTATATGGAAGAAAAGCGTTTCAGGATGAAACGAGGATCGCGCTCGATATTGAATTAACAAAATGGGAGAAAAATTCCCTGAATAATGAATTGGAGCAGGAACCTACATTTACAGAGTATATGGGCGTTCAAATTCCCCATATTGAGATTCAGCTCCAACCTGGTCGTGATGTGGCAGGGTTAATTGAAGCTGCGGCAAATAACTGGCTGCTGAAGCAGCAAGGATACAGTGCTGCAGAAGAGTTCATGAGGCGGCTGGAATCTGATTCTAACTGGTAGGATCCAGTGCATGATCCCTTCTATGTAGACAGTATGAAAAAACATACCGTCTACATGGAAGGGATTTGTTTTCTCTTAAAAAAACAGAAATTTATAACCTATTAGGTAAATTTACATTTGAAGTTGTTTTAACTCGTAAAATTTCCCTTTTTTAGTCATTAATTCATCATACGTACCGAACTCTACACAATGCCCATTTTCGATGACAGCGATTTTGTCAGCATTACGGATCGTTGAAAGACGGTGCGCCACAATAAAAGTAGTCCGGCCTTGACATAAAATGTCTAAAGCTTCCTGGATTTTTCTCTCAGAATGACTGTCTAATGCAGAAGTGGCTTCATCTAAAATAATCACCTTTGGGTTCCGTATCAATGCTCTTGCGATGGATATCCTTTGTCGCTGACCACCGGAAAGTTTATCCCCGTGTTCCCCAATTTTCGTGTCCAAGCCATCAGGGAGTTTCTTAATGACATCCCATAAATTTGCGGCTATTAAAACTCTTTTTAGTTCTTCTTCTGTAACAGAGGGCATGCCATAGGTAATATTCTGACGAATGGTTCCAGAAAATAGAATCGTTGTCTGGGGAACCACTGCTAAGTGATTTCGAAAAGACCTTAAATCAATCGAGGTCATATCGTTTCCATCTAAAAGAATGTTTCCTTCAGTAGGTTGAATAAATCCAATGAGTAAATTTAGTATTGTTGACTTACCTGAACCGGATTCCCCGACAAAAGCAACAGTTTCTCCTTGTCTAACCTCTAAGTTTAAATTATGGAGGATATTTTGATTGGTATGTGGATAGCGGTAACTGATGTGTTGTAAAGAAAAATTCCCATATACTTGATTAAGCTTTGGCTTGTTTTCGTGAGTTTCTACCTCTCCAGCAGTTAAAATCTCGCCAATGGAGTTTACAGATTCCAGTCCTTTAGCAATCGTAGGAATCAATGTTATCATATTAGAAACTGAATTTACTACTGTAGTAAATCACGCACATTTGAAATATAGATACGGGAACCGAAAATTTTGGTGTACTGGATATTATGTAGATACAGTAGGAAGAAATAAAAAGGTGATAGAGGAATACATACGACATCAAATACAAGATGATATAGTGGCAGAACAACTCAGTTTTATGGAATACATTGATCCATTCACTGGTGAGGAGGTAAGGAGAAATCAACGAAAGAAATAATGGAGGCCTTTAGGTCTGGCCAGTAAAAGTAGTACAATTAGCGAACCATTCAGTGCCCCTTTAGGGGTTGGTCAGTAACAAAGGCTTTCAGCCGTAGAGCAAACCACCCGTTCTCACGGGTGGTTTTGACTTGTATGCATATTAGAACATAAGTTGACCAGAACGGCTATTTTAGCCTTTTGTTACAACTTTGTTGATAGCCAACTCATTTTTATTAAGAAAGTTTAGAGAAATTATACGTATTATTATCTGTATATCGATATAAAGTATTACAAATGAAAGTTATATCATACCTGGTATGCCCATGCCAGGGAAACCACCCATACCCATGCCAGGGAAACCACCCATACCCATGCTAGGGAAACCGCCCATACCCATGCCAGGGAAACCGCCCATACCCATGCCAGGGAAACCGCCCATACCCATGCCAGGGAAACCACCCATGCCCATGCCAGGGAAACCACCCATGCCCATGCCAGGGAAACCGCCCATACCCATGCCAGGGAAACCGCCCATGCCCATGCCAGGGAAACCGCCCATGCCCATGCCAGGGAAACCGCCCATGCCCATGCCAGGGAAGCCGCCCATGCCCATGCCAGGGAAGCCGCCCATGCCCATGCCCATGCCAGGGAAGCCAATAATACGTTTAGAATTTAATGCCATGTTTTCACCTACTCTTTATAAATCTTTCATAGTACTTTACATAATATGCTTAAAGAAAATAAAGGAGCTTATCTTCCTTTAAAATTAGGTAGACTAACTACCAATAATATGCGATTATGTAACCTACTAAAGATATGGCCTATTGAGCCATCTTTTTTGTCGTATGCACATTAAGGAGCATAAGTTGACCAAAACGGCTATTTTATGATTTTTGTTGTAACTTTGCTGATAACCAACTCATTTTTACTAATATTTATGATTTTATTCATTGCAAAAGCATATCAATAATACGATCAAACATTAATTAATTCGGATGCATCAAAGAATTACTGAATGGATGAAAAATACATATCACGATTTCTATAGGAGTGGCAACATATCCTGATAGTACAGATGATGCAACAGAATTATTGTGTAAAGCTGACGATTCATTATATAAAGATAAAAATTAAGGAAGAAATCAAGTAGTATCTAACTGAATTAAATCGAAAAAAGTTGTTTGGAAATATTTGAGTTATTAATATTTTCTTAATATTATTTTATAGTAATAAAAAAATAAATAGAAGGAAAGGGGATAATGAAATGAATATTGAGCAATTTAAGGATAGTGCTGAAATGTTAAAAGTAGTTGCCCATCCTGTAAGACTTGCACTTGTAAAGTCCATGATCAAAAAAGGTCCGTTAAATGTAACTTCTCTTTATGAAGAATTTGGAATGCCACAAAGTACAATTAGCCAGCATTTATCGAAATTGAAGGCTGTTAATGTTGTATCAGGAACACGCAAAGGCTTGGAGATTTACTATGAGGTAAAAGACAAGCGAGTAGAAATCATCCTTGATGCGATAGTCAGTGCTTAAGTACTATTTTCAAATAAATTATTCGAAAGCGGATCGCTACGGCGGTTCGCTTTTTATTCTGCAAAGCATTTAGCAGAAGGAGAGGATTTTGTTATGCTTTATATGGTATGCGATACTAATAATGGCCAGTGGTTAGTAGATAATGCGATATTTGTAGATGACATAGATTCAAAAGATAATGAGAGCAGACTGTTCAAAACCGGCAAGGCCTGAATAGGCTTGCCGGTTTTTGTCTACAATCCATGACTGGTATTGTAGAATGTTCATTTTTTGTCTTCATACTGGATAGGATTAGGAATCCATCCATTTTCGTACAATTCTGTATGCGTTTACATTGACTCCATTTCCTTGCCAAGCCGTTTGATCTCTTCCTCATTCTGAGCCATTGAACCATTATGGTCCGTTTGGTTCAAGCTATGGCTCTCTTTTTCCTCCATTGGACTTTTCAAATAATCAGCAATTTCATATAGCTTACTTGCCGTGGCTTCCCTAATGGATTGTGGAATCCTTTCTTCTCCAAGCAAGGATGGTTTTCCAAGTTTGGCCTGATTCGGCTCCTGTGGGTATTGATCAACAGGAATCTCTAACCAATAAATGGATTCAGTGGAACAATCCCGTAATTTCACTCTATACTTTATCGATTGATTCCAGCCAATCTTCGTAAATCCTTGACTTGTCAAAATTGAGTGTATCCTAGCAAATGGTCTCTTTTCAAAAACGGGAGCTTTCATTTTTTTCATCTCCTTAAATCGTTTTTAATCGAAGGTCTGTTTACTTATTCTGATATACTCTGGAAATTAGAAAATGAATCATACATAATCGCAAAGCTCATAGGCATTATTATTTTATGTTTCTACTAAATTATTTTTGCATCAGATTTAGTGATGGCGTAATAAGTATCTGTGCTTTTGGGCAGCTTGTCCTAATTTTGCTATTAAGTTTTCTCATAGGATTAACACGCTCCTTCTCTTTTTTGGATAAGGGGGTGTTGCTGAGTTATAGAATAACAAAGAAAAAGTGTAATATAAGGAATGTTATGGAAATGAGATGATTATGTAACCAATTTTTCTATAAGGGACTATTTATTTTACGTAGGTAACATAGAAGTGAAAATAGTAATAGTGCTATTAAGTGTGACTTTGAAATAGAGTCACTAGATCCAGGGTTTTACTTTTTACACTGTAAGAAGGTATAAATTTCTAGCTGGAAGCCAATTCGACGAGTTTTCTTAAAATATTACTTGAATTTTAGATAAATAGATGATATCGTTAATAGCAACAAATAGTTAAAAAATAAATAGCGATAAACTTCTTATCCAGAGTGGTAGAGGGACAGGCCCTATGAAACCCGGCAACCATCAAGTTAAAATATTACTTGAACGGTGCTAATTCCTGCAAAGGTTTAACCTTTGAAAGATGAGAGGAATGTATGTAATCATACTAACCTCTCTTTAGATTAAAGAGAGGTTTTTTAATGGAGAAAGAAGGCTTATCGCTCAAAGGAGCGAAACAAAATGGAGAGAGCAGTATTTGGTGCAAGTGAATTTTTTAGTCAACAAGCTTTTATTACAAGTTTTCGTGGTATTGAATATATTCAAACAGGACATCTAAAAGGGAAAAATGTAGACATAGTAGAAATATGGTTTAATCCTTGGAAAGTATCTTATAATGAATTACTAGAATTGTTTTTTGATTTGCATAACCCGACATCCAGAGGAGATAAGCAAATTAAAAATCAATCACTTATTTTCTTTTCTGATATTCAGCAATTAACAGTAGCTAAACAAAAGAAAAATGAGTTAAAACACCTATTTAAAGATGAAGTTATTACAGAAATTACCCCGGTATGGGAATATACAAATAGCCTAGAAGAGATAAAGTTAATATCTTAATAAAACTTTACAGTAGCACTACAATGTGTCATGAGTACATTTTTTCTTCAACAACCTGGTGCTTTCCTTTAGCAGGGGAAGCACCGCATTTATGTTTTAGGCATATACAAGATTCACTCTATCTTGCACTGTAGGAAATTTTAGGAATACGGTGTAAGTGCAACTATGCCTCTACCTTCGCCAATCGGCGAGTTTTCTTTAAAAATGCACCTCAAAACAGAAGCATTTAGGGATACCCTAAGGTAAAACATTCATTAACATCGCGGTTTCATCACAAGAATGCAGTTTAGGGCAGGTTATGCAATCTTTCCACATTTTTTGAGGTAATTCATTTTTATCCACCTGATTAAACCCTAATTTTGAAAAAAATTCAATTTGATACGTTAAGGAAATTAGCTTAGTAATTTCCAAGTTTCCTGTTTCTTTAATGATTTGCTTTACCAGTGCTTTTCCGATCCCTTTTCCGACATAAGCAGGGTTGACAGCTAATGATCTTACCTCTGCTAAATTCCGGTCAAGGATTGTCAAGCTGGAAATCCCAACCACTTCGTTATTTAAAACAGCCACAACGAAACTTTGCAGATCTTCATAGATGGAGGCATAAGTTCTCGCTAAAAGTTTTCCTTCTTTGGCATACTCTGATATTAATTTATAGATACTTTCTGTATCGCTCATAACTGCTTTTCGAATTAGCATAGGAAATCCCCCTGAAGTGTTATTAATATATTACTTGTTATGTTAAATTAAAACTATATAACTTTAGTTAATCTGTAATAAATATACATCATGAAGAATTATTATACAATCCTTATAATCCATGATTTTTCTTTTTTAGATCATTTTTTCTTCTGAAAGGGAAGGGGACAAATTTGCTCGATTGAGGTCTAATTTCTTTGGCTAAAGTTAACAAAGATATTTAACTAAGCTAACGAATAAAGGGTAAAAAGAGCGGGTGTTCCCGCTCTTTATTCCACTGCAAGAAAGTATAAATTTCCAGCTAGAAGCAAATTCGACGTAGTCGGAAATTTTAGGAATACAGTATAAGTGCAACTACGCCTCTGTCTTCGCCTAACGGCTCGCCACTCGGCGAGTTTTCTTTAATTTTCTTTGGAATCTTCTTGGTAATGCTCATTTAAGTATGGGTTTTCTGTCGTAGCAAAATTAACAGACTGGAGGCTGACTTCGGGGTCCATTCCGTAATGTCCTTTCAGCTCGTTTTTTGCTAGCTCACCACTTCTGAATTGCGGTTCTTTTTTTTCCTTCATAATGCACCCCTTTTCTTTCTCTTATTTTTCTATATTTAAGAAGGAATTATGCGAAAGAGGAAGTTGAATACAATTCATTATTTCGCTCGATTATAAAACCAATCTAAAAATTCATTTGTATATACAACATAGAGAATGCACGATGCTCTTTAGGGAATTGTTTTCTAGATGAAATCTAAGAGTAGTACATACTATCTTTTTTATGTATACTGCATAAGAAGTCTGATCATCCAAAATATGCAAAGTGAGGAACAAGCTTAAAGTATAGATCTATGTTTATTTTGGTTATAACGTTAGTGGCCCCAAAATTGTGGATCTCATTGTGATGTATGCAGGAAATAGGAAAGGAGTGAAGGTATGAAACAAAAGTTTATCGAATCCTGTTTATATAATCTAGAAGGAGAAAGAACAAAGAAGAAACAAACTATTAGCGGATTTATTGTGCTTGCTTTAAGTATCAGTGCTTTTTTATTCTCCTCCTCACCAGCTAATATTAGAGTACCTGTTGTACTGATTATGTTATACGGTTCCTCCATATTGATAAAAACGATGATAGTAAATCGATATAAAAGGTTATTGGAAAAAGAAGAGTAGTACATAGAGCCCTATTAATTCTGTAAGAGGAGTTAATGGGGCTTTTTTGTGTATCATTTCCACCTTTTATGTTTAACTGTTTTCTTCTTTATTTTTGTTTTAATTGTTTTCACTTGTTTTTTTGTTTTCGGTTGCCAAGTGTTCAATACTGGCAAGGCTTTTTCGCACATTCTATAACAAAAATGGTGTGAAGGATAACAAAATTGGTGTCAGCTATAACAAAGTTGGTGCTTTCTCTAACAGACTTGGTTCGGCGTCTATAACAAGAATGGTTTAAACTGTAACATTTTTGATGTATCTATAACATAACTGGTGTATGTATAACAAAAATGGTGAAGGTCTAACAAAAATGGTGCAAAAGCCTCCAGTTTTCAGTTAAGTATAACAAAAATGGTTTGAATTCTAACAAAAATGGTGCTGATGGGGGAGGTGCTACTGCGAATTATAACATTTTTGGTTTGACCTCTATCGCTATCCCATTTTTCCTTCTTTTTCCGTCCTCGTTTCGTATGTATCTATAACAAAAATGGTGCATTGCATTTCTAGTCTTAATTCTGGTTATTTTTGGATGTGTAAGTATAACATGTCTTTGAAGTAGTTATACTTGTGGTAGTATCACAGCGGGGTAAGAAAGGATGGTGCCCATGGATGCTGCAACAATCTCTACTGTTATGGACGTGAAGAATCTTGTAACGAAATCCAATTTATTAATTGAGGCGAATTATCGACTCGGACTAGTTGAACAAAAGATCATTCTTTGTGTGGCGAGTAACATTCAACCCAATGATTCGGACTTTAAGACCTATACGTTTCCCGTTAAAGAATTCCATAAACTGATTGGATTAAAAGGATCACCCAAATACACAGAATTACGGAAAATTACTAAAGAATTAATGCGTAAGGTTTTTGAAGTACGTGTCAATAACAAGGTTGTGCAGGTAGCCTGGCTTTCATATGTCAGTTATAACGAACAAGAAGGGACGATAGACGTTCGGTTTGACCCATTTCTTCGACCATTTTTGTTAGAATTAAAAAAGAACTTCACAAGTTACCGGCTCGAAAATGTCGTGAAATTAAAAAGCTCCTATGCGATTCGTTTATATGAGCTGCTCAAGCAATATGAGAAAATTCGGGAGCGGATGTTTACACTGGATGATTTGCGGAACATATTGGGGGCGGATGATATCTATCCGGCCTATGGAAATTTCAAGCAACGCATTTTAGTACCGGCACAAAATGAATTGAAGGATAAAACAGATATTCAGTTTGATATTGCAGAATACAAAACAGGAAGAAAGGTAGATCGAGTTAAGTTTATTATTCGTGGTCGTACATCTGGAGAGAAACCTACTCGTATATTTGAGGAACGTTTATCTGAATTTCAAGCGGCAAACACATTCTCTGAACGGGCAAAACGTGTGGCGATGCAGCAAGGGTTTATTCTGCAGGATCAGACTTTGAGACAGTGGAGCAAGTATGGGGAAGATACTGTTTTGCAGGTATTAGAGGAGTTCCGTTTTCAAACAGGAATTGAAAATCCAATAGGTTATATTACGCGTATTCTGCAAAATAAAGTAGCTGAGGATGTCTCTCAGCAGAGTCCGCCCAATCCTTCTCCTCAAAACCTAGAAGTGTATCAGGCTTTAAAACATATACAGGCAGAATATGCCCGCAGTAGTGAGTTGCTCCCAGATTGGTTTATCAGGGATGCAGTAGTTAGAAAACTTATGCAGCACCTATCAGAAGAGGAAGCAATTACGATTTGGGAACAAGAACAGGAACACTTTATGCAGGAATTACACGTTCAGATTCAACATAATAAGAGTAAACACTCTCGGAGAAAATGGTGAAACTGTCATAAAGCAAAGAGAGTTATAAATACGTCAAACAGAATGCAAAAATACTGGCTTTCTAGAGGGGAGGGCCAGTATTTATTTTTGTAATTTCATTTGCTGTGTTATTTCCAGTTTGAAAAATATATAAGTTATAAAACAAATTTTATTTTAAATAATACATAAATATTGAAATGTTTGTGAATGCTACAATTACAAATGGAGGTGATATATTATGGCACGCAGAAGCAATAACAATGAAGTACTAGTAGCAAATGCAGAAGCAGCTCTTGACCAAATGAAATACGAAATTGCACAGGAATTTGGTATCACACTCGGTGCTGAGACAACTTCACGTGCGAACGGGTCTGTGGGTGGAGAAATTACAAAGCGTTTGGTAGCATTGGCTGAGCAACAGCTCGGTGGAGTAAACAGATATTCCTAAGATTATTCTTCAATCCTACTAGCCCCTGCTGTGACTATTTGACTTTCGGTCTACAACGAGTAGGGGCTATAATCTTTCCCTCTAGTAAGTGAATCAACTCTTATTCTCATCTATTTTATGATAGTATGTCAACGGGTTAAGTACTAAGATAAAAAGCTCTTGGTGAAGTATGCATGAGTATATTCGCGTATTTGGTTTGGCAAAACGGAGAGTGCCCCGCTCTATACGAGTTTGGTCTATATTCATGCCATCAAGTATGATGCAAAAAGGACAAACTCTCCAAGGGAGAAGTCTGTCCGAAATCAAATGAACCTTATTCAGCAACTATTTGGTCTTCCGACATCAAATAGATTCCAATAGGGAATGTTTTACCTCTTTAATCTCTCTTCTGAAGTGTTTGCACCAGAACTACTGCCGATAGCCGGACCG
Organism: Ectobacillus funiculus; assembly: GCF_004138295.1. GTDB lineage: Bacteria > Bacillota > Bacilli > Bacillales > Bacillaceae_G > Ectobacillus > Ectobacillus funiculus. The sequence goes on from NZ_SCFM01000023.1 coordinate 44,098, forward strand.
ATCCTTAGTATTCATTGAAATACTCTTGAATTTTATTTGGATCTTTAGTTTGAGTGAGTGCTAACATCAACAAGATACGAGCTTTTTGAGGATTAATGTTGTTAGAATTGACGAACTCATTATCTGTGTCTATTTGTTCATGAGTAACCATACCCTCCGGCACACGAGTGTCACGAACAACAACAACATCCTTCTTCACAGCATCTTGTAGACCCGGAAGTGTTTTTTCGTGGACGGAACCATTACCCGTACCAGCGTGAATAATTCCCTTTGCCCCTGCTGCAACCACAGCATCAACCAGGACTCGATCATCATTGGCATGTGAATAAACAATATCAACACGCGGCAGACTATCTTCAGTAATATTGCGAATGTCAAAATCGGATTCTGCGGTATGCTTTTTAATCGGCAGGTTGTAGAAGTATGGTTTACCATCTTGCATATACCCTAGGATACCGAGTTCTGGATTATTAAAAGCATCAACGTCGGTTGTACTCGTTTTAAAGATGTCGCGAGCATTTCCAATTTTGCCATTCATAGAGATCAAGACACCCTTGTCATGAGCTTCTTTAGAACCAGCAAGTGCTACAGCGTTATACAGGTTTAACGGACCGTCAGCAGAGAGTGCTGTAGAAGGACGCATTGAACCGACCATGACAATTGGTTTGTCAGAATGAACAGTAAGGTTGAGGAAGTAAGCAGTCTCCTCCATGGTGTCCGTACCGTGAGTAATGACAACACCGTCACATTTTGGATCATCCAATGTTTTTTGGACCTCCTTTGCCAGTTTGACCATCACAGCGTTGGTATTAGCTGTACCAGAATCGATGCTTGCTATCTGCTCAGTGGAGATGTTAGCAATATCCTTTAGTGACGGAACCGCTTCCAACAGTTGATCTGGAGTTAAGACCCCAGCTCGATAGCCGGTGGTTTGAGTCGAAGTAGAGCCAGTTCCGGCGATGGTGCCACCTGTTGCTAAAATTTTAATTTCAGGGGTCTCTTTCTTACTAGAATCTTTTGCATTAGATGTTGTAGCCGACTTAGCTTCAACAGGATTTGATGCATAGGTACTATTTGCTGAGATAGCTATAATTCCAGAAGACATTAATGCTAGTGTGGTAAGGGCAACTTTTTTCTTTGTTGTTAGTTTTTTCATTAAAATTCCTCCTATTCATTGACAACCCATTTGTTCAATTAAGCGCTTTCATCTTTTAATAAAAATCGTATCCTTAATTTATAATAGAAACTACATAAAAAAACAAAAATCTACAAAAACTTAAAAATTAAAATTTTCGAAAATAATGCTCTGATTCAAATTCTATGGATAGACGATCTGTCGGTTCGGCTTGTATAGGTACCAATACTTATCTTGATAATAATGTTGTTTAAATTTGGGAAAAGTAATACTATTCAATTGAAGTGGGTGGAGGTATTCAGGATGAATGAGTTAGGGAAGAAAATTGATAAGATATCCAATCAGCTGACCGATCTAAGGTGGGAAATATGGACAAAGCATTCTTTGTTTACATGGCAATGGTGGATGCTCCTTGGGCTGTGCATCGTAGCATCGATCCTATTTATTATATTAATCAAGAAAGAAAAGCTCGTGCAAACCATCGCTTACTTTGGAATCATATTCATACTAAATAAGTACATTGATGAAATTGCAACTGCTCTGGATTGGTATGATTACAGAATTCAAGTTCAACCTGGTATAATTCCTTCAATGCTAGTAGCTAATCTTTTCATTATTCCAATGGCATTAAGTATCATTTATCAGCGATATTCAAAATGGAAACCTTTTCTGATAGCATTAGGACTTTTTTCGGTTTTTACATCCTATGTTGCATTATTTTTTCTCAAAATAGTGGGCATTTATTTAGAAAAATCTTGGAATGCACATTGGTCATGTATCAGTTTGGTTGTAATGGCTGTAATCGCTAAAATAGTCATAGACCGAGTAGTGCTAATACAAGCTCATACTAATGGAGATCAATCGAATAGTGACCCATCTTCGCCGATAACTTAACGTATATCGACCAAAAGTCCCAAATCGGGGCTTTTTTCGTTTCCTAGTTTTGCCGCCAGAACCCATGTCCACCAATTTAAGAAGTAAAGGATACCCAAGAACAAAAAAAAGAATAATTTGTATAATACTTATTCAGCTAAAGCGGCTGTTTGGTTAAAGAAGGACTTGCAAAATGATTCGAAGAAACAATGTATTATAAAAGAGCAAGCTTATGAAAGTGGTGAAATGGATGAAAGAAGTTCCGCACGACTTAGCAGAATTGATAGATGGTTATTCTTGGGAGAGAATTACAATTGGTCGATCAGACGCTATGACATTTTTGTTAAAGGGACCTATTTGCAATCAGTACCTTAAAATACAACCCAATCATTTTATTGAAAACTTATATGAGGAAAAAGAACGATTAGAGTGGTTACAAGGAAGATTGTCTGTGCCAAAGGTTCTATATTACAACAAAGATGAAGCAAACGAATACTTATTAACAACAGAAATAACAGGGATTAACGCTTCCGATAAAGCATATGAAACAAATTTACCTCTTTTAATAGAGCAATTGGCAACAGGTCTTAAAAAAATACATAGTTTGAGCATTGAAAGTTGCCCTTTTATTGAAAATTTGGATGTTAAAATTGAAGAAGCAAGAAAAAGGGTCGAAAATGGGCTTGTTGATGAAGGCGATTTTGATAGCGTGAGAATAGGCATAAAAGCAAAGGCTCTCTTTGATGAACTCATTTCAAAGAGACCTACAAATGAAGATTTGGTCTTTACTCATGGTGACTATTGCTTACCAAATATTATTATTAAAGAAGGTAAGGTGAGTGGTTTTATAGATTGGGGGAGAGCAGGAATTTCTGATAGGTATCAAGATTTGGCATTAGTAATTCGAAGTATTGCATATAATTTTGGTGAGAATCAGATTCCCCTTTTTCTTAAGACATACGGTGTTACGGAGCTAGACGAATTAAAAATCTTTTATTATCAACTCATGGATGAGTTTTTTTAACAGATTTTCTGAAAAGAAGTCTCCTGTCTCAAGGAATGAGATAGGCACAGCCCAATGAATAGGTGGAGCTGAATGTTCGTAAAACCTGTTAAATACCTTTAATTCTTTAAAGCAAGAGGGGAATGTCCCCTCTGTAATTTTTTATAATGTAAGAAAGTAGAAATCTTCAGCTAGAAGCGAATCCGACGTAGCTGGAAAGTAAGTGCAACTACGCCTCTGTCTTCGCACAAGAGCAGAGCTCGCCAATCGGCGAGTTTTCTTTAAAACTTTTTGTTTATTTTTTAGCTCCATCATACTTAAATTTCCATTTTAACGTCATGGGTTCATAGAATTCCTTCACATCTTCAGCGTGACGAGCTAAATCAGGTTGACTGATTTGGAACGTTAATTCATAATTTCCCGCTTCAGGTAATAACACATTAGAAGCATAATGCGGGTCACCTGCTACCATTTGATACAATTGTCCTTCTGCTACATCTTCATGTGTATCAAGATTGCGAATCTTATAATTAATTGTTAGATACGGAATCCAAGCACCTTCAGGAAATCCAAAGGAATTGTCCTTTGTTGCATGAATGTCAGCTTCTAAATGAATATTTCCTTCTTTTCCTCCACGTTCAACAGGTGCTACTTTAACTGCATGAGGCAGGTAAACGGCATGAATTTCCATCCCATTTTTAACTACCTGACCAATCATTACATCTTCTCCGGCCTCTGCATGGTGTCCAGAAACCTGTTCCTTCTGATTGGTGCAAGCAGCCGCTAGTACTAGAATCAATAATGATGTCAAAAATAAGAAGAGCTTTTTCACAAGGTATACCTCCAGATAGTAATTATTACGAATTAGTAGTGGGTTAATTTTCGCATTGAATATTACTGTGTTTTATTCACATAGCCCTATAAAAAATAGTCTAAGGGGTTGTAACAGTAATCTTATTCTTAATGCATTCATAACCTTATATGATTTTTTTGTCAGAACGACTATTTTCACCATAGTGAGTTTCTTGAATATAAGTGATAAATTGTTCAATTCGCTCATTTTGAGATATATGAGCCCTTTCAACGGAATTGGAAATTTCGTTAATGCTGTCCTGTAGAAGTCTCTTAAGATCATTTTGAGAAAAATTTTCTTTTAATGTATTACTAGTGGGATCTTTAGTTTTATTAATATGCCAGTTAAATAGATGATCTAATTTAAAATATTGATCTAAGCTTAACATATAGGTTTGTTTTCCACTTAGTAATAAGCCAAATGCGCTTGTATAAAGAACGATACTTAGTAAATTTATATTACCTGAGAAAAGAAAGTTAATATGCATAAAGAGACAAGTCAGAATAGATGGAAGTGTCATAAACCCTAGGATAAGAAACAAACCAATCAACACCTGAGTGATGGGAATCGCATAATTTAGAACCCAAACTTGCTTAATGGCAACCTCTTCAATAAAAAGTTTATAAAAATCTGGTACATTGGGTTTATCTAATGCTTTTATTAGATAATCATGAAGAAATACTCCTGGTTGAGCAAACCATGAATGTCCAGCGGAACCTCCTTTACCTAACATTTTCGTTACTCCCGCTAACAGCCAACCTATCCCAAATAGAATACGCATTAAAACAACTAAATACTGAAATACATGTTTTTCGCGTGTATTTCTGTCTGCAGCATGTACTGCTGCTTTAACAACTTTTTGCATGATAAATCCCTCCTAAATAGTATAGAATGACGTGAATCTAGTAATGATAATCATTATCGATTATTAGGACAATGCCGTTATATTACAAAAAAAAAATTAAAAAATATTTAAGAAAAAATTAAAAAGTATTAATTTTTTACTGTGATGTTCATGGAGCGTCTTCCTTATGATGATTAGGATTTTTGGATCTAGCTTTTAAATGTTCTTGCTAAAACTAAAAAAAAGAGAAAAATAAGTATTGTTAATTCAGTTTCTAGAAGCAAAATAGGATGAGATGAACTATTAAGTTGGGTATTACTAGTATCGGTAATAGATTTCAATGAGGGAATAATAATATTGCCTGAAGAAGAGGGGTTTCTTGTATTTTTCCACACTGTAAGGAAGTATAAATTTCTTCTGGCTAGGATTCAATTTGACGTAGTCGTAAATTCTAGGAATATAGTGTAAGTGCAACTATGCCTCTGTCTTCGCCCAAGAGCAGGGCTCGCCAATCGGCGAGTTTTTTTACACTGTAGGGAAGTATAAATTTTCAGCGAGAAGTGAATTCGATGTAGTCGTAAATTCTAGAAATACAGTGTAAGTGCAACTATGCCTCTGTCTTCACCTAAGAGCAAGGCTCGCCAATCGGCGAGTTTTCTTTATGGAAACTATTACCCGATTGACCAGAATAAGAGGGTTAATCTAAGATATGATTATATATTTTAGGAGAATGATAATCATTTTCACCTTGTTAAATAATTTGATGGAGGAAATGGAATGCGCTTGTTATTGGTTGAAGATGAGATAAGAGTGGCTCGTTTTATATCGCAAGGGTTAAGAGAGCACCATTATGTTGTAGATGTAGCGAACGATGGTGAAGAGGCTTCTGAGCTCGCTTATGCGGAAGAGTATGATCTTATCATTGTTGACCTTATGATTCCGAAGAAAAACGGGCTTCGATTGATTAAGGAATTAAGGTTGAATGGAGAAAATGTTCCTATCCTTATCCTCAGTGCCAAAGATTCCGTGGTAGATAAGGTAGGGGGACTTGATTTAGGAGCAGATGATTATATGACAAAGCCTTTTGCTTTTACGGAGCTATTAGCACGTATACGGAGTCTGTTAAGACGAAATCAAGGCATGGCATCACCTCTTTTGCAAGTAGCGGATCTGACGTTGAATCCTGCTACGAGAGAGGTGACCCGAGGAGGAATCCATATATTTCTTTCCAATAAGGAATATGCAATTTTGGAATTTATGATGAGAAATGCCGGTAAGGTTTTGTCTCGAACTTTAATTCTAGAACGTGTGTGGATGGATGCTTATAACGTAGGAACGAATGTGGTAGATGTTTATATTAATCATTTACGAAACAAAATTGATAGAAACTTTGATGTAAAACTCATACAAACGGTTTACAGTGTTGGTTATATCATCAAAGGAGAAGAATAAACGATCATGAAATTTTTACAAAGCATCGGATGGAGAATTACAATTTGGCATACCATTATGTCTATAATCATCTTATTCTTATTTAGCGGATTCTTATATATTACATTTTCTGATATGTTAACCAGAAAGGTTGATTCGGTACTAACTCGAGAGCTTGGTTTGATTGCCTATTCTTTGGAGGAAGGAGATTCGTATTCTAAGATTGAACATCGCATCAACTTATTGCCAAGTTTTAAAAGGGTAAACCAAGATGAAATCTATTGGCAAGTTGAAAATGAACGAGGGCAAATCATTGCAGGATCTCATAATTTGTACGGTCAACACATCAAGGATTCCAAAACAACTTTAAAGAGGATGGACGAGAATACCTTCAGCTGGGATCCTGTGCTAAATGGAGTACCGCTTCGTGCGATGTCCATGCAGCTGAAATCACAAAATAAATTCACTTACAAAATTACAGTTGCTACAAATGACAGGATACGGCATTTCGCCATTGATCAGCTGCGGAACATTATTATCATCTGCAATTTTGGATTCCTAGGAATATCAATCATGATGGGGTGGTTGATTTCGAAAAAAACACTGCAGCCGATTCATCGAATCATTAATACAACAAATACTATTACGGCAACCAGTTTACATGAACGGCTTCCAATTGAGGGTCCAGAAGATGAATTGCAGAACTTATCTAAAACGCTTAATGGCATGATTGACAGACTAGAAGACTCTTTTACTCAAATCCAGCAGTTTACTTCCGATGTGTCTCATGAACTTCGTACTTCCTTAACGATTATGCGAGGAGAATTGGAAGTTGGTTTAAATCGAAACAGGTCAGCAGCGGAATATAAACGTGTTCTACATACCGTTTTGGAAGAGGTCATCTATTTATCTGATATGGTAGAAAAATTCTTATATGTATCGAGAAATACCTCCACCTCAAATCAGATAGATCGAAAAACTGTAGACGGAATGTTATTATTCCAATATGTAAGGAATCATGTATTATCATTAGTCATGAACAAACAGATTGAATTGCATATCCAAATACCTGATCCATTCCTTTTATACGGGGATGAAGACCTCCTGCGAAGATTATTTATTAACTTACTGGAAAATGCAATTAAGTACACCCCAGAGGGTGGAACAGTAGGAATTAAAGCGTGGGGTAAAGAGGGGTTTACTTATATTGAAGTAATTGATCACGGAATTGGCATTCCAGAGGAACACCTGCCGTTTATTTTTCAGCGTTTTTATCGCGTAGACGATTCTCGATCACGAAGTCAGGGAGGAACTGGATTGGGATTGTCTTTATGTAAATGGATTGTAGAGGTTCACAACGGAACGATTGAGGTTTGTAGCAAGCCTGATAAGGGAACAAGAATGATTGTAAAGTTACTTGCTAGTTAATGGTTCAACAAACAGTAAGAGAATTTAGTCGAATCGATGTGTTAATTAACAACGCTGCAATTTAAATACTGTTAGAAAGGGGGACTTTCTCCTCCTTTCTAACATAGAGAGAAAGTATCAACTATACCAAAACTGTTCCTGATAACAGTGAGGAAGATGGGATATGATGGCTAGAGACGTTCTTTGTGAAATAAATAACTGTAGGATAATTTACACCTTAATATGTTGAAAGATACGCAAGACAAACTTCTATTTAATTATAATACTCACTAAGATATAAAGATAATGAGCTGATACATGTATTGACTCTTAAGGTTCTAGAACTGTAATGAGTACGTCTTGTGTGGCTGCTAAATCGTGTCTAGCTAAAGAAAGGGGATGGAGAATATCACTTTCTCTAACACGAAGTAGCAATAGGGCTACTTCAAGGTATTTGATGGCATCGTTTGTTTTTTCCATGGCCAGTACGATTTGGCTTTCTGATAATTTAATAATCAGTTGGTTCTCTTCAAGAGGGGGAAAGACAGCATTAGGGGGAATGGTAGGATCGTTAGGAAGAGTAGGATCAGTCGGGAAGGTTTGAAGGGTAATAAAAGCAGTTGTGAGGCTATCAACAGCCGCTTCATATAGTGCTATTTTAACTGGATTAGATGGGTCAAGTTGTTGAAAGATATTTAAGGCACTCTTGGCAAAGCGAATGGCCTGCCTTGTATTTATCAAGGCTAAATGTACATTTGCAGCTACTTTAGGTAGCATTATTTTCACTCCTTTTTAATGAATTCATTATAGTATATGGTATATAAGCAATCCTGCCATAGATAGTCGTGTAAATCTATTGAATAGGCTCTTACCTTTAATAACACTCAATTAGATTTTGGTACAAAAAATCTCTTAAACTTGGACAAACCCATATTACTACTCTAATCAAAGTAACAGCTCAATAGATGTAGCTGTATTGTGCAGTGGATTCTGAAGGGAATACCACATTGATTTTTATCTAAACAAAACAAGAGACAAAAAGACTGCAAAGCCTTCTTGAAGAATCGCTTTGCAGTCTTTTTGTCTCTAAAACTCGGATTGTTATAGTCGTATAGTTGTAATTTTAGGAGGAAGGATGCTTTATCTTAATTTTTAAAAGCCTATATTCCTTTTCAAGATCACTTAATGTCCACTCAAAAAGATATTGGCTATCTTTTTGATAAAAACCTAGTGAGATCAACTGATCAATTAAGTATTGTTTTTTCTTCTCAACAGCATGTCGAAGTAAATTTCCCATTCTATAGCACCTCCAATCTCCGTATTCATTTTTGGGAGTTACCTAGAAACAGCAAACGGCTCCTATCAAATTGGGCATATTGAGATACAAAGTAATATTGGATAGATTGTAAATGATTAACCGCAATAACTAATTAACTATCATAATGCAAATTATTCATATGGATTAACTGTGAATTAGAGGTACAAGGTTTTATTATCTTATTGATTTTACGCTACTTATTTTTAAGCACATTCATAACTTCATTTGATGTATGAGTGGTGTTTATCTAAACGTTAATAATGTCAGTGTTGTTCAAACAAACTCATATAAAAGGGAGTAATTTTTACACTGTAAGAACGTATAAATTTCCAGCTAGAAGTAGATTCGACGTAGTCGGAAATTTTAGGAATACAGTATAAGTAGGGCTACGTCTCTGTCTTCGCCCAAGTGCAGGGCTCGCTAGTCGGCGAGTTTTCCTTATGAACGAGTCAAGATTAGGATATTTCCGCTCTTCTTTGCTTTCTAGCATATTTTTCAATAAATAAGCAGCATTGTTCGGCAATGAATTTCTTTTCATAATCCATCGAAGCAACATGATAGGAATTATATAGTGTAATGGTTTCTTTAATGCCAGAGTGAATATGAGCTAGTATATAATCCGTGTTTTCAGGGGGAACCACATGGTCATCCTCTGATCGAAACGCCAGTGTCGGGCATGTAACGCTTGTAAGCTTTCTGCGTGTATCATCCATTAAAGCTAATAATTGCTGAATAGATCGGATGGGTGCTTTTGTATATGTGATTTCAAATACATCATCTGCTTTAATATCTGGCGCCCCTTCATCGATAAACCGGGGTTCTTGTTTATGTTTAAATTCTTCCATTACAGGAATTGTTGTCATTGCTGCATTGATTAGCATAACGCCTTTGAGCTTAGGGTATTTACTAGCAAGCTGCATAGTTAATGTGCCACCCATAGATTGACCGAGGATGAAGATGTCTTGGCAATGCTGTTGTAAAAAACGATATCCTTCTTCTAGACTTTGAATCCAATCATGGTAGGTGCATCTTTCCATATCTTCATAATGCGTGCCATGCCCCTTTAATCTTACTGCATATACGGTGTAACCTTGAGATGCAATATACTCTCCTAAAAACTGGACACTTTGGGGGGTTCCAATAAATCCGTGAGAAATCAAGATACCAATATGATTGCCTTTAAAGAAAAAAGATTCTGCCCCTGATAATATAGGATATCTTTCTAACATATAAAATCTCCTTTCAGTTCTTTTCATTCCCTACTTTTTAGTAAATAAATAAGGCACCTATTCTCAAAAGAGTTAGGCGCCTTTGGTAGACCAATCAGCTATAAAGTAACATAATAATATACTAACTATTCCGATGAGTCAAGTATGTTTTAATGGATGAATTTAACAAAATATTTCCAAAAGATCATTGACAACTGTTTTATTAAGATATATATTGTTAATCAATAGCTTTAATGTATAGTAAACAAGTAGGTAAAGTAAGAAAATATAACCTAGTTTATTTGGATAGGGTCTCAAAGCAATTTGATGTAGTAAAATCTTTTTTAAAATTTAAAACCAAGTATTCGAGTAGAATTTAACTTCTTGGGTACTGAGGAGGGGGAATTTATAAATGGCGACTATAGACCAAGAAAAGATTGATTATATTGTAGGGATGTTACAGGATATTAAATATGGTTCGTTGGTCATAACTATCCATGAAGGCCAGGTTATACAAGTTGATAGTACAGAAAAGAAACGCTTTGCTCCTAAAAGTAAACCAACAAGTACAAGGGTCGTACAAGCTTCAAGATGAATGCTTCATCGAGGGTTACTGACATTTTTCGTTATATACTAAAGGGGGATTGTAGTATATGCGAGATACATGTTTTAGAAAAAAATATGCCAACTGGATCACTAGAGGCTCTCAATTTTCAAGGTGAATTTCATCTGAAACTGAGGGCCTTTTTGTTTGTAAAGAACTGAAAAGGAAAGATGGAGAGTCCGGTGTGAAAGATTGATTTAAACTTGCAAAAAGAAATTGAAGGATATCCTTTCGATTTTTAAATGGATAACAGAATCTTATATGTACATCAAGGAGGGGTTGGGAAAATGAATATTGATCATCTTGAGGCTTTCATGTATGTGGTTCATTTGGAAAGTATCCATAAAGCAGCTGAAGCTTTATATTTATCTCAGCCAACCGTTACAGCGAGAATTAAAACGTTAGAACGTGATCTTGGCATCGAATTATTTTTGCGAAAGGCGAGAAGTGTGACGTTAACCGAGGAAGGGAAAGCTTTTATCCCTTACGCAGAGCAAATTATACGGACATATCAGCAGGGAAAAAAACTATTGAAAAAAGGGGATAATCCGGAGGAAATTGTCATTGGGGCTAATACTATTACATCACAATATTATATTCCATTTGCCCTTCCTTTTTGGAAGCAAGCAAACCCTCAACTGCGATTTAAATTTATTTCAGCGCCAAACGATGTATTGATTGATAAACTTCTTCAGAAGAAAGTGGATATTGCCTTTATGAAAGATGTTTCTCATCCTGAAGTTCAACAGCATGAGCTTCTAGACAATTCTGTCCGATTGGTTGTTTATCCTGGACATCCATTTCAATTTCAAGAGAATTTATCTGTTCAGCAATTAGCCAGTGAACCCATGGTGTTTTTTGAATGCGGCGCTTTTACCTGGAATCGGGTCCATAAATTATTTGAAGTGGCAAATGTTGATCCACGGATAGAATTTTTAGTTGACCATCTTGAAGTAGCGAAATCTATTATTCTTAGCAAACAGGGCATAGGGTTTTTACCATACCTATGCATTAAGGAGGAGCTTGACCGAGGAGATCTGATTGAAATAGATGTTTCCCATATTATTAAAATAGACCAGCATATTTTTGCGACACACTTAAATAATGGTTTTGTACATCCCTTGCTATGGAATGATATTCTTTTATCGGTTAAAGAGTTTGAGAAGCAAAGTTTTATGTCCACACTTTAAGAGGGTATAAATTTCGGGCTGGGAGATCATTCGACGTAGGAAGAAATTTTAGGAATAAAGTATAAGTGCAACTATGCCTCTGTCTTCGCTCAAAGGCAGGGCTCGTCAATCGGCGAATTTTCTTTATTGATCCAATTTACAATGAAAATATGAACAATAGTTAATTTGGTTTAGAAAGCCTTTCTTATTGATAGGCTTTTTTAATCAATATTATATATTTTCCTATCAGTGAAAGTATTGCTAGTTCAATATTTACAGTGATAGGATAAAAATCAACAAATAAAACATACTTTTATTATATGTTAAGTAGGAATAAGAGTGGAGGAGAAAATCAATGAGTTATAAGCTAAGTATTTTAGATCAGAGCCCCATTTTCCCTGAAAGCACTGCTTCTCAGGCGTTACAAAGCACCGTCCTGCTGGCTCAAAAAGCAGAAGAATGGGGCTATTCACGTTTTTGGGTATCTGAGCATCATCATACAGATCAATTGGCAGGATCTTCGCCTGAGGTATTAATTTCATATTTACTGGCACGAACTAACACAATTCAAGTAGGCTCGGGCGGTGTGATGCTTCAGCATTACAGTCCTTATAAGGTAGCTGAAAACTTTCATGTTTTATCAGCTCTCGCTCCTGGGAGAGTTGATCTTGGGATTGGGAAAGCCCCAGGCGGTCTGCCGTTATCAACAAGGGCACTACAGTATGGTACCGTCAATAATGGAAAAGATTTTTCAGAACGGTTATCTTTTTTGTTGGAATTAATCAGAAATTCTGTTGATAATAGTCACCCTCTGGCAGGTATCCAAGCAACGCCGATTCCTCAAGAAAAACCTGAAGTTTTTTTACTTGGTGCAAGCGCAAAAAGCGCTCAGCTTGCTGCCAATCTAGGAATATCATTTGTGTTTGCTAAATTCATTAACAGCGATGATAGGGTGCTAGAAGAAGCGGCACATGTGTATCGGACCAATTTTCCTAGTGGACGCTTTATCCTCTCATTGGCCGTTATTGCGGCTCCTACTCAGGCAGAAGCAGAGCAGCTTGTAGGAGATAGAAAAATAATAAAAGTACACCTCCAAAGCGGGCGATCCGTGACTTTACCATCACTTGAGAAAGCAGAGGAGTTTGGAAAGCAAGCAGGTGAACCATATGAAGTCTCAGAACAGGAAGCAGATATTATTTCAGGAACCCCGATGTATGTAAAAGAAGTTTTAGAGCAACTTCAAAAAACTTATCAAGTGGATGAATTTATTTTACATACACCGATTGAAACAGAAGCAGAGAGATTTCAGTCATTTAAGCTATTAAGCCCACTTTATTCTAATCGGGATACGAGAAATAAGATGAATTACGAGGCAATCTAGGACTTTCGTTTCCAAAAAATCGTTATATGAAGAGAATAGTGAAAAACGGATAAGGGGGTACTTGGTGTGATGTTCGTAAATTGGAAAAAGTTATTAGCCATTTCCATAGCATTTTTGCTGCTGTTATCAGGTTGCGCAAATAGTACGAGTACAAAAAATAGTTCAGAAGAAACAAACGGAAAGGCTGCAAAGCAGGGGGGAGAATTAACCTATGCGCTCGCCACATCTCCTGATTCGCTTGATCCGCATCGAAGCGGTTTAGCAGTAGCGGTCCGTGCGTTCAGAACGATTTTTGACAGCTTAGTAGTTCAAGCGCCGGATAACTCAATAAAGCCGTGGCTCGCTACAGAATGGACAATATCGGATGACGGAAAAAGTTATACATTTAAGTTGCGCAAGGATGTCAAATTTCACGATGGAACCCCATTTAATGCGGAAGCTGTGAAATATAGTTTTGATCGGATTATTGATCCAAAAACAAAAGCGAAAAATGCAGTAGCCCTTCTTAAGCCCTATGAATCATCAGAAGTAATTGATGATTACACAATTAAAATTAATCTCGCGACACCTTCTACTGCCTTTTTAAGCAACTTAAGCCAGGCAATGCTTGGGATTGTCTCACCAACAGCGGCAGAGAAATATGGTGATCAGTTTGTAAAACATCCTGTAGGGACTGGACCATATAAATTTGTCAGTTGGACAGAAAATGCAGATATTGTTGTGGAAAAAAATAAAGATTATCATTGGGGACCTTCTATTGTAGAAAACAAAGAAGCACCATACCTTGATAAAATCACATTTAAAATCATTCCAGAGGAAGCAACGCGCATTGGTAGTGTCCAAAGCGGACAGGTGCTTGCCGCTGAGACTGTACCACCGCAAAATATTGTTTCTTTAAAAAATGATCCAAAAATCCAATTGCTTCAAGTAAACACACTCGGATTGCCGTATACACTCTTTTTCAATCAAAGAAAAGCACCTTGGAATGATGTAAGAGCCCGTAAAGCTGTACAGCTTGCTGTTGATGTTGATGCGATTGTAAAAACACTTTACTTAAACACATATTCAAGGGCATGGTCTCCTCTTACACCAGGTATTTTAGGTTATGACGAATCGCTTGAAAAGCGTAACACTCTAGACGTAGAGAAGGCGAATAAACTTCTTGATGAGCTCGGCTATATAAAAGGTGCGGATGGGATTCGTGTAAAGGATGGAAAGCAACTGACATTGAACTATGTGGATGGAACTCCTAACCGTGAGAAGAGAAATGATATTGCTGTTATCATTCAGCAACAATTAAAAAAGATTGGAATTAAAGTGGAAATCAATATTACAAAGGATATCGCTTCAGTCGTTCAACAGAATGCTGATTACGATTTATATGGAAACAGCCAGGTAAATTCCGATCCAAATGCATTACGAGCTTTTTATCATTCAACCACTCCAGAGGAAGAGGCAACGGTTAAAAGGCTAGGAGGCGGTTCTGATCCAGAATTAGATCAATTGCTGGAAGCAGGTACAGTAGAATTGGATCAGGAAAAACGTATAGCGATTTACAAAAAAGTACAGCAAAAAATCATTGAAGAAGCCTGGATCATTCCAATTTATGTATTTCCCTATACGGTGGCAGCGTCTAAAAGCGTAAACGGGATTACCTTTGATTCATTAGGATATCCATTGTTCAATGATGTAAATATTAAATAATCTGGAGAAATGGAGCTGATACATGTGGCGCTTATCAACAAGACTCTTTTAAAAATCTCGACCGCATTAGTATCTATTTTAGGCTCCCTCATCCTTGTTTTTTTCATCATTTATTTGCTTCCAGGGGATCCAGTGCTTTCTATGCTGGATCCCTCTGCTGCCACGCCTGAAATGGTAGCAAATTTACGCAAGGAATTGGGGCTCAACCAACCGCTTTATGTTCAATTCAAAGAATATTTTATGAATATTCTTCATGGTGATTTTGGTCAATCCTTAGTCAATAGTGAGCCAGTCCTGCCAAAGATTTTAGAGCATTTTCCGGCGACACTCATTTTAACATTCACAAGTTCAATAGTATCTGTGGTAATAGGGGTTACACTTGGAGTGTTATCGGCGATTTACAGGAATAAATGGATTGATTTTATTGCTAGATTCATTGGGCTATTTGGAATTTCAATGCCAACATTTTGGTCAGGTATATTACTTATTCTTATTTTTTCCGTCTATTTAAACTGGCTGCCTGCTATGGGATCAGATGGTTTGCAAACGCTTGTGCTGCCATCAATTTCTCTTGGTTTTGTAGGTGCTGGATTAATTATCCGTATGGTGCGAACGAGCATGCTCGAAGTGATTCAGGAGCCATTTATTGTTACTCTTCGTGCAAAAGGACTTTCAGAAAGGGTTGTCATGTATCGTCATGCCCTTCGTAACGCACTGATTCCTGCGATTACGATTATCGGTCTGAATATTGGTGAGCTTATGGCTGGTACTGTTGTAATTGAAACCGTATTTTCAAGACAGGGAATTGGCCGGATTGTTGCTGATGCCATCATGGCTAAAGACTTACCTGTTATCCAAGGCGTTGTCTTTTTCAGTGCCATTGTTTATGTAATTGTCAATCTTTTAGTTGACCTATCCTATTCAATGATTGATCCACGGGTACGCAGATCTCGTTAGTTATTAAGCAAGAAGGGGGAGAAATGGAATGAAAGAAATGGTTAATACTGAGCCAGTGCTGCGGGCCCCGAAATGGACTTTGACAAAATGGAAAACCAACCTTTCTGTATCAAGATTATTTTTATATATTGCCGTAGTAATTGTACTATTTATCATCATATGTGCCGTATTTCCAAAGTGGATAGCGCCCTATTCTCCTACCTATATGAATACGGAGCTTACTTTAAGTGCACCAAGTGCTGCACATTGGTTTGGAACAGATTACTTTGGGAGAGATGTATTTAGTCTAGTCGTTTATGGAAGTCGGGATTCTCTCATTATTGGTGTGGCGTCTGTTCTCATTGGTGGACTGCTTGGCGGAATGGTAGGTGCATTGGCCGGTTATATTGGAGGCATTGTTGACGTTGTCTTGATGAGGATTATTGAAATTTTGCTGACGATCCCCGGCATTCTCCTGGCGTTAGCTATTGCCGCTGCCCTTGGGCCAAGTTTATTTAATATTGTATTAGCTGTTGCAGCGTCAGCTATACCAGGGTATGCACGTGTAATGAGAGGGCAAATGATGAGTATTAAGAAACGACAGTATGTGGATGCTTCTCGCTCTATTGGCACATCGAGTTGGAAGATTTTTATTTGGCATATACTGCCGAATTCTTGGTCTCCGCTCTTAGTAATGGGGACGATCGGCCTTGGAACATCCATTTTAATTGGTTCAGGGTTAAGCTTCTTAGGACTTGGAATTATCAAGGAAATTCCTGATTGGGGAGCACTGCTCTCACAGGGACGGGGATATTTAACTGTAGGCTGGTGGATTTCGGCATTTCCAGGTTTCGCTATTACTTTTTTTGTTCTTTCAATCAATATTATTGGCGATACGCTTCGTGATTCCTTTGACCCTAAAACAAGCAGCACAAGATAAAGGGGGGACAAAAAATGGAGAAATTCCTTGATGTGCAGCAATTAAAAGTTGATTTTACCACGAAAGATGGCGCCTTAACAGCGATCAAAGATGTTACGATGCATATTCGGGCTGGTGAGACGGTCTGTATTGTTGGAGAATCCGGAAGCGGAAAAACTGTTACATCAAAAACAATTATGAGGCTGATCGATTATGAAAATGGAAAAATATCAGACGGAAGTATTGTAGTAGATGGTATTGATGTAACACAACTTCCTCAAAAAAAGCTCCGTTCCATTCGAGGGAAAAAAGTAGCGATGATTTTTCAAGAACCAATGGCAGCTTTTGATCCTGTTTTTACGATTGGCAGCCAAATTATTGAAACGATTCTTGAACATAAGCAATCTAGTAAATCAGAAGCGAAGAAGCGGGCTCTTTATTTATTAAAACGAGTGGGCATATCTGATGCTGAATTACGTTTGAACCAATATCCTAATGAATTGTCCGGAGGGATGTTACAGCGAGCGATGATTGCCATGGCGCTTGCCTGTGATCCAGACTTACTCATTGCAGATGAGCCGACTACAGCCCTTGATGTTACCATTCAAGCGCAAATATTACAATTGCTTCAGGAATTGAAAGAAGAATTGGGGATGTCGATTCTCTTAATTACTCATGATATGGGTGTTGCTGCAGAAATGGCAGACCGAATCATTGTAATGTATGCAGGTAGAATTGTTGAGCATGCAACAGCATCGCAATTGTTTGCATTGCCACATCATCCATACACATACGGGTTATTGCAATCGATAACGACATTGGATAGTGATAGGAGTAAAAAACTCTATTCGATAAAAGGATCCATTCCAGCGTTAGCTGAATTACCTTCTGGATGTGAGTTTCACCCGCGTTGCCCGTATGCATCAGAGCGCTGCTTTATCGAATCACCTCCATTATTAGAGATAAATAATCGCCAGACCGCTTGTTGGCATGCTGAGGAAATAGTAAAAAAACACGGTGGAGAACAAAGCGTGCTAGAGGCAAAAATTAAAGTGCCCTCTCAAAAAGAAACTGTTCAAACGAGTGCAGCGCATGCCCGTGAAACATTGTTTGCGGTCCAAGAATTAAGCAAATATTATCCGATCAGCAAGAATGTATTTTCTCGTAATCAATCATATATAAGAGCAGTGGATAATGTGTCTTTTACGATTGCCAAAGGTGAAACATTTGGTCTAGTTGGAGAATCAGGTAGTGGAAAATCAACATTGGGCCGCGTTCTTTTACAGTTAGAAAAACTAACTAGTGGAAAGGTATTTTTTCAGGGGCAAGATCTGTCAAAACTGGCTGCAAAAGAATTACGCAAGAAGCGGAAAGATATGCAAGTGATTTATCAGGACCCCTATGGTTCTGTGAATCCACGTTGGAAGATTGGCGATATTATCGGAGAACCTCTCCAAGTGCATGAATCCCTAGGTATGAAAGAAAAAAAGGATAGAGTTCAAGAGTTATTAGAGGTGGTTGGTTTAAATAAGAGTGGATATGATCGTTATCCGCATGAATTTTCAGGAGGACAGCGTCAGCGTATTGCGATTGCTAGAGCTATTGCACTAAATCCCCAGTTTGTTTTAGCGGATGAAGCTGTTTCTGCGTTAGATGTATCAGTTCAGGCACAAATAGTTAATTTACTGCAGGATTTACAGAGAGAACGGAGCCTAACCTATTTATTTATTGCTCACGGCTTAAATATTGTTCGGCACATATCGGATCGTATTGGTGTGATGTACTTAGGTCAATTGGTGGAAATGGCAGTGAGTGAAGAATTGTTCTTGCATCCTGCTCATCATTATACAAAAGGATTAATTAACTCGATTCCAAGTATCGATCCAAATCGCTCAAGAGAACGGATTTCCATTCAAGGGGAAATTCCTTCCCCAGCTAATCCGCCGGCTGGATGCAGATTTCATACCCGCTGCCCAGCAGCGACAGCACGTTGTCGGGAGGAGCAACCTATATTTAGGGAAATTCAGAAAGGTCACTGGGTTGCTTGCCATGATCCTGTTTAGGATGAATGAAGAGTATTGCATTGAAAGTGAGATGTTATTGGAGGTGCTTTAAAGATGAAATTTGTTCTGTTTGATTTAATAGCAAATCATCCAAATGGTGTTACAGGAGAGGTGTTAACTGCGCAGCAAAGAATTCAACAAGTAATAGAACAGGCGGTTTTTGCTGAATCGCTTGGTTTTGATGGCTATGGAGTAGGGGAGCGGCATGGTGCACCGTTTTTATCTTCTTCACCGGCAGTCATGCTAACGGCTGTTGCTGCCAAAACCTCAAAAATCCGCTTGCTGCCAACGGTATCGGTTTTAAGTGTACTCGATCCAGTACGTGTAGCTGAGGATTATGCTACACTTGATCATCTTTCAGAAGGAAGATTAGAGATGATGATTGGTAAAGGAAATGACCCGCGTCATTACCCATTATTTGGGATAAGTGAGGAGGAGCAGTGGGAGTCTTTAGCTGAGCGATATGGGCTTCTAAAACGATTATGGAATGAAGAAAACATCACATGGGAGGGGACATATCGTCCACGATTAAATAACGTGACGACCGAACCAAGACCATTTCAAAGCCAGATTCCTATTTGGCATGGCAGTGCATCAAGCCCGCTATCCACTGAGCTTGCTGCGAAGAATAATGAACCGATATTCTCGTCTAATACTTTTCATCCAATGGCTAAGTACAAAGCATTAATTGACCATTACCGTGAAAGATTGGAATATTACGGATATGATCCTAGTAAAGCTGTTGTCGGTGCGGGCGCTAGGGGCTTATATTTGGCCGATACAACGGAAGAAGCTATCAAACGTTATCGTCCATATTATGATATGTATATGAGCACAGATGCATCGAAGTTCAATCAATCTCCATTTACGGATCTTGAAGATCATATTCAAAATGGTTCAGCTTTAGTAGGAAGTGCTGATCAAGTGATAGAGAAAATATTAGAATATCATCAAGCATTCGGACACCAAGTACAAAGTATAAGTGTGGAGGGGCTAAGCAAAGCAGAACAACATGAGCAGCTTGAGAGATTTGCTACTGACGTTATGCCAGTGCTTCGACGTGAAATTCCTAGTACAGTCTGGGAAAGCAAACAATCTACGATAGTATAAGAAAGCAGTTCTTACTTAAACATGTCAAGCCATAAGGGGAGCCTGTCATCGTTTCATTGAGTAAACGAGCCTTAGTTTTGGGTATTTTAGAGATTTGAACACTATTCAGGCAAGTCGGAACTGTTACTTTTTTGATAGATTTTATGAATGAATATAATAAATTTTTCTATCAGTTAAAGTATAGAATTTCTATTCTGCAAGTGATAGGATTGAGCATATCAACGTTAAAAGTATTCCTATCTAAAAACTACGAATTATGAAAGGAAGGATTCCTGATGTCTAATCAAAGAAAGTTGAAATTTGGTGCAATTGTTCATGGGGTCGGTGGAAATATTGCGGGATGGAGGCACCCTGATATTCAAGCGGATGCAAGCGTCAGTTTAGAGTTTTATACAAATCAGGCTCAGAAGGCTGAAGAAGGAAAATTTGACTTAGTCTTTATTGCAGATGGCTTGCATATTAATGAGAAATCTATTCCTCATTTTCTAAATCGTTTTGAACCACTTACTATTTTGTCCGCCCTTGCTGCTGTCACCTCAAACATAGGGCTTGTCGGAACGGTGTCAACTTCGTATAGTGAACCATTTAATGTTGCACGTCAATTTGCTTCGCTTGATCAAATTAGTCATGGACGCGCGGGATGGAATGTCGTTACTTCTCCACTGGAGAAAACAGCTTTAAACTTTAGCAAGACGATTGAAGAACATCCTAATCACGCTAAAAGATACAGAATTGCTTCTGAATACCTCCAAGTAGCAAAAGGATTATGGGATTCTTGGGAAGATGATGCCTTTGTTCGCGATAAAGAGTCTGGGGTGTTTTTTGATCCCACAAAGTTGCATTCATTGAATCATAGGGGAGAATTTTTCTCTGTACAGGGACCACTTAACATTGGTAGATCTAAACAAGGGCGGCCGGTTATTTTTCAAGCTGGCTCATCTGAAGCTGGAAAAAACCTTGCAGCTAAAGAAGCAGATGCAATCTTTACAGGACACCCAACATTAGAATCTGCACAAAAATTTTATCAGGATGTGAAAAACAGGGCCAAAGCTTTTGGGCGTAATCCAGATGAGCTCGTCATCCTGCCTGGGATTTCACCGATTATTGCTGCAACGGAAGAAGCGGCAGAAAGAAAATATCAAGAACTTGCTAACCTAGTATCAATTGATAAAGCTCTTGATTACCTAGGCCGATATTTTGAACATCATGATTTCTCACAATATCCTCTGGACGAACCGTTTCCTGAACTGGGCGACTTAGGTAACAACAGTTTCCAAAGCCATACCAATCGTATTAAGCAAGAAGCAAAGGAACAAAATTTAACACTTCGCCAGGTTGCGTTAAAGGAGACGACACCAAGGCCTCCTTTCATTGGAACTCCGGAAAAAGTAGCTGATCTGATTCAGGAATGGTTTGAAGGAAAGGGAGCTGATGGGTTTATTATCGGTTCAAGCGTTCCTAATGGATTGAATGATTTTGTAAACTTTGTTGTGCCAATTCTTCAAGAACGAGGATTGTTTAGAACGGAATATGAGGCCGATACATTGTTTGGCAACCTAGGAATTCCGTTTCCAGAAAATCGGTATGCAAAAGGGGTTACAAACCATTGATACTAGATAATACAAATTCTAAAAGCGATAGATATTTGTGCCGACTAGACGACTAGAGGCTCTCTATTTCAGATGTTCTGCATCGTGAATGGGGAGCCTTTTTGGTTAAAAGTATTTTGATAATGTGAAAAATGAAAGGGAGGAATGAAATGATGGGAAGAGAGTTTTCAGTTGTGGTGTGGGTTAAAGAAGGCTGTCATTATTGCGGGGAGGTTAAACAATATTTAGAAAATAAAGGAGTTAAATATGAAACCATTGATGTTACTAATCATGATGAGCGCCGAGATATTTTAGAAGTCAAGTATGGTGTTCGTCATGTACCTGTCGTGGAAATTGGTCAAGGCGAAGTATATGAGGGGGTAACAAAAGTAGGCATTGAACATCTTGAAAAGGTACTTGAGAAATTTAATCAGAGTAAAGTTTTAGAATAATTCCTACTAACTCAATGAGTTTAATAAGTTAAAACTGGGGGTAGGGTAATGACGCAGCATATTCGATTGGCATTAGTTGAAGATGCGCCGGCAGTGCTCGATTTAACACTTCGAGCTTACGAACCTATTCGTGAATTGAATATTCAATTCACAGCTGCAACAGCTGATCTGCAGCTTGTTATCAATAATATCGAGCGAAATGCCACCTACGTGCAAGAACAAGACGGCCGCATTATTGCAACTGTCACAGTTCGCTTTCCGTGGGCAGATTCTCAGCATTCCAGTCCGTATCCCTTTATTTGGTGGTTTGCGGTGGACCCAGCATACAAACAGCAGGGGATTGGCTCAAAATTGTTAACTTGGGTGGAAGAAAAAGTTCTTCGAGATCAGGTGAAGGCACCTGCTGTTGATCTAGCAACAGCTGAACGGCATCCATGGCTTGTTTCTATTTACGAAAGAAGAGGTTATAAGGTCTTCTATAAAAAGGAAAAGGATGGAGACAAAATGGTATACCTTCGCAAAATCCTAGATGAGACACTATATCACGTAATTGATAATCCAGTATCGAATGTTAGTAACTAAAGGACGGGTGGAAATTAGAATGAAGAAAACATTAATGAGTTTTATGGCATTACTTCTTGCTTTAGTGGTTGGGGCATGCTCTTCCCAAGAAACGAACACAGCTTCGAGTGCAGACCCGGAAGCTGCTAAAGGGAAATCGAAAGTGCAAAAAATCATCGTAGGAACAGGGACACAATTTCCTAATGTATGCTTTATTGATAAGGACGGGAAGTTAACCGGATATGACGTTGAATTAGTTCGAAAAATTGATGAAAAGCTGCCTGAATACGAATTTGAGTTTAAAACAATGGAATTTTCAAATCTTTTATTAAGCCTTGAAACAAAGAAAATTGATTTTATTGCCCACCAAATGGAAGTAAATCAGGAGCGACAAGAGAAATTTCTTTTTAATAAAGAACCTTATAATATCTTTCCTCTGCATGTAACTGTACGTAAAGACAACAATGACATTCAATCTATTAAAGATTTAAAAGGAAAAAAGGTAATCGTAGGTGCAACTAGTAATTCAGCCGTTTTTTTAGAAAAGTATAATAAGGAAAATAATGCCGGAATTGAAATTGTTTATGCAGGCAACGGACCTGATTCTACGATTAATCAAATTAAAACTGGTCGGGCAGATGCAACAATCACGACACCATTTTCTGTAGATTTCAATAATGATGCAGTTGATGCTCAGCAAAAAGTAGTAGGTGAACCGCTGCTTAATTCAAAAGTTTATTTCCTGCTGAGAAAAGATGAAACACCTCTACAAAAAAGAATCGACGAAGCACTTGTTGAATTGAAACAGGAAGGAGTAATTAGTGAATTGAGTAAGAAATGGTTAGGTGCTGACTATACGGTTAACTTTTAATCGGTTAGAAGTAAGCTTTAGGAGGTTGTATAAGGATGGGGAAAGCATTTGATCCTACGCTAATAATCGAGTTTATTCCGACTCTATTTCATTACCTAGGGGTAACTCTACAGATTTTAACAGCATCTATTTTTCTAGGACTTGTCCTCGGTATAGCAGCAGCTATACCGAGGTTATTTAAAATTCCTGTATTCAATCAACTGGTCATTTTATATGTTTCATTTATTCGAGGGACACCAATTTTAATCCAATTATTCCTTGTTTTTTATGGCTTACCTGCAGTTCTTATGCTTTTTCATATTGATATTTCTAAGATGGATGCCATTTATTTTGTCATTATTACGTATGCGATTAGTAATGGAGCTGGCTTTGCTGAAATTTTTCGAGGAGCAATCCGTGCAGTTGATTATGGGCAAACGGAAGCTGCCTATTCTGTCGGAATGACAAGCAGCCAAAACTTTTTTCGAATTGTTCTGCCACAGGCCATACGGATTGCGTTCCCGAATATGGCGAATTCTGTCATTGGCTCATTAAAAGATACTTCACTTGCTTTTACGATCGGTGTAATGGACATGATGGGAAGAGGCGATACGCTTATTGCATCAACAGCACATGCACTGGAGGTGTATATATCCCTTTCTATTATCTATTATGCTGTAGTGTTATTGTTTGAAAAAGTATTTAGTAAGCTAGAAAAATATTTCAATCGTTATCAGAAAGCTGATGTATCTGTTGCGGCTTAAAAAGGAGGAGTGAAAATGACAATCGATATTCCCTTTATTTGGGTAGCTTTTAAGGAAATTATCAAGGCCCTTCCTATTACTCTCACCTTAACGATTGTTCCTTTATTGCTTGGATTTTTAATAGGTATTAGTGTTGCACTCGTTAGAGTCTATAAAGTGAGATATCTTTATCATGCAGCAAATGGGTATGTCTCCTTTTTTAGGGGAACACCTATTATCATGCATATTATGCTTATTTATTTTGGATTTCCATTGCTCATTGATCGAATTTCTGCAAAGTTTGCTTTGGGTATTCAATCTAATTCTATTCCCGTTATTTTGTTTGTTTTAATAGCCTTATCCTTGGCCGCAGGTGCCTATTTATCAGAAATGATCCGATCCGGTATTATTAGCGTTTCAAAAGGACAAATGGAAGCAGCTTATTCCGTTGGGATGACCAAGTTTCAAGCGATGATCCGAATTATTTTACCTCAGGCATTAGCTCAATCTATTCCGAATTTCACAAATATTTTTGTCGGTTTTTTACACACATCATCCATTGCATTTCTCGTATCGGAGAAAGAATTGACAGGTGCTGCGAATATTGTTGCATCAACAAACTTGAAATTTCTAGAAGCTTTTATTGCTGCAGGTATTATTTATTGGGGTCTTACCATTCTAGCGGAGGGTCTTTCATTTTTAGTGGAAAAAAAGGTGACAGCCTATAATCGGGGAGGCGTATCATGATCTATTTAAAAGGAATAAAAAAATCATTTAATAAGCAGCCTGTGCTAAAAGGAATTAACTTGAAAATAGAAAAAGGGGAAGTGGTTACGATTCTTGGTCCGAGCGGATCAGGGAAAACAACATTACTAAGATGCCTGAACTTTTTGGAAACACCTGATACGGGCATTGTTCAAATTGGAAATGTACAGGTCCATTCAGAAAAAGCGAAGAAAAAGGAAATATTGTCACTAAGAAGACAATCTGCCATGGTGTTTCAGCACTACAACTTATTTGCCCACAAAACAGTATTGGAAAATGTGATGGAAGGTTTAATCACTGCAAAGAAAGTTAAGAAAAAAGAGGCGAGAAATCACAGTGAGCAGGTGCTTGAGAAAGTAGGGCTAAGTGATAAATTACATCACTATCCATCACAGCTATCAGGGGGGCAGCAACAGAGAGTAGGAATAGCAAGGGCGTTAGCGCTGAATCCGGAGGTAATTCTTTTTGATGAGCCTACGTCAGCTCTTGATCCTGAGTTAGTGGGGGATGTTCTATCCGTCATTAAGACTATTGCACAAGAAGGGATTACGATGGTTGTTGTCACACATGAAATGAGTTTTGCCAAAGAGGTGTCTGATCGTGTCTTGTTTATGGATGGAGGAGTAATCATTGAAGAAGGCACACCTTTAGAAATTTTCCATGCTCCGAAGGAAGAACGCACTCGCCGATTTTTACAACGGATATCGAGTGAATCTTTCTTTACACCTCTAAAAGAACAGGTTAATTAAAGAGTAAATCATAGAGAAAAAGGTGGAGTTGTGGTGACAAACCAAATCATAATTGATGAGTTAGTAGAGGAAGAAAAAGAAACGGTTCGGCGTTTATTGGTTGAAAGCTATCAGCAGTATGAGCATGAATATACAAATTCGCAAGATTGGAAGAATTATTTAACAAATATTAAGGCATCAGTTGATAATCCAGATGTAGAAAAGATATTAATTGCGAAAAGCGACGGCAATATTCTCGGGACATTACAGTTATTCGAGTCATCTGAAAAAGCATACCAAAAGCCTGAATTACAAATTTTTTCACCAATTATTCGCCTGTTAGCTGTTCATCCCCATGCAAGGGGACGTGGTGTAGCGCAAGAATTATTAAAAGCGGGTGTTCATTTTGCAAAGTCTCAAGGAGCAAATCAATTATATTTGCACTCAAGCGATAAAATGCAAAAAGCGATTCGTTTATATGAGTGGCTTGGCTTTAAGCGAGATCAAACAAAAGAGTTTATGAATAATGATATTTTAGTAAAATGCTATCGTTTAGATTTATCTGGGTTTAATAGGTGGTAAATATATCTACTGAAAGAATAGGAAAATTGAAGAAGTTAAGAGGGGCTAAACAATGTGTAAAAGCTCGATTGTTACAGTTAACCATCAGAGGGCAGCTGCCTCTGATGGAAGTTTCATCTTATAAGGAAGGAGCACGCTATGAATCAGACGGAATTAGAGACTCATTTGATATCGATTCGTCGTCAATTACATCAATATCCAGAATTATCAAACCAAGAATTTGAAACAACCAGATCCATTGAAAAATGGTTGCGTGAACTAGATATTATGATTCGGAAAACGAAATTAAAAACAGGCGTCTTTGCAGACATACAAGGAGGAAAACCAGGTTCAATAGTTGCTGTGCGTGCAGATATTGACGCACTTCCAATCGAGGAAAAAACAGGACTTCCCTATGCTTCAAAAGTAAAGGGGGTCATGCATGCCTGCGGTCATGATTTTCATACGGCGGCTCTTATCGGTGCTGCCTATCTTTTGAAAAAAAACCAGTCAGAATTGAATGGAACAGTGCGCCTGCTCTTTCAACCGGCAGAGGAATTAGGGGGAGGTGCAAAACAGGTGATAGCAGATGGACACTTGGATGGAGTGGAGGCGATTATTGGGCTTCATAATAAACCAGAGCTGCCCGTCGGGACAATTGGCTTAAAAGAAGGACCTTTAATGGCAGCGGTGGATCGTTTTCATATCGTTCTTTACGGTAAAGGGAGCCATGCAGCAATACCGCAACATGGAAAGGATCCGATTGTAACGGCCGGGCATCTGATCACTGCTCTTCAGACAGTTGTCAGTAGGAGTGTGTCTCCGCTCCAAAGTGCTGTATTAAGTGTGACGAAAATAGTAGGCGGCAGCACATGGAACGTTATTCCGGATGATGTCATACTTGAAGGCACCATTCGTACCTTTGACACTGCGATTCGTGAAGACGTAAAAGCAAAATTTTATACCATTGTCGAAGCAGTTGCCACAGCTTTTTCACAGAAGGTTAAGATTGACTGGTTTCCAGGTCCGCCACCACTGGTTAATCATAAGGCCGTGACAGAGATAGCTCGGAATACTGCTCAGCAGCAATCCTTGCTTGTTATGGATCCAGAACTATCAATGGCTGGTGAAGATTTTGCATACTATCTTAATAATGTACCAGGGACATTTGCTTTTTTTGGTACAAATGGGAATGAGGAGTGGCACCATCCTGCATTTACCCTAGATGAATCAGCTATTATAAAAGCTGCTTATTTTTTATATAACAGTTCGAAAGAAGTATTAAATCAATGGAATTAAGTAATCTGCAAGGAATAGAGTTCTAGTGTAAAAGATGATTTTTAGAAACATAGAATCCTAATATACTTGTTTATCTGTGAATGATGATAGTGCTCCAAATAACTTATATAAATTGAATCTCGCTTTAGGCAGACTTCCCCTTTTGATATTGTCCCTCTTAAGTAGACAGTACTGTTTATCTAAGAGGGATTTTCTTATGCCTAAAAAAGGGACAACAGTTTGTAACGATACTCGTGATGGCATGCTTTGCCATTCGAAAGCAGGAGAATGCTCATTTGCACTCGAAAACATGTTATCCTGCCAACAAGACCTTTACGCTGCAACACGGTCTTGATTTGGGGATAAGATGAATACTCAGGCGTAATATTCTAAAAATCTACCTAATTTAGGTGGATTTTTAGAGTTGGCGTGGAAAATCAAAGCGGATTCCAGTAAAACAACATAGAAAATTACATTTTAAATAAAAGTAAAAGTATTAAATGTAAGTAAAATAGTATAATTTTGGATTGAAAGTTACATATTTCCATTATATAATCAATATTGGGTAAATAAGGAAACGCTGACTTGACGACAAGAGGCGCATAAAAAGTTCACAAGTATGATAGTAATTTGATTTGCATGATCCAGTACTATAATGTTGCTGCAACAAATCAATTACTAGGTACGTTTGCGGAACTTTTTATGCGCTTTTTATTTCCTGTTTATTCAATACATATATCTGGGGAGGAATGTAAAATGGAAAAAATGTGTATGCAGATGATGATGATGGCGTGTATGGAAAGAATGATGTGTGAAATGAATTGTATGAAAATGACAATGGATAAGATGTGTGATATGAACATGGACATGCCTATGGATCAAATGATGTCTAAAATGCAAGAATGTGATGAGATGATGACATCTATGATGAATATGATGGTTACTATGAAAGAAAAATGCTAATAAGCATAGAAAAAGTACCTTATCTTTAGATAGGGTACTTTTTTTATCAATTACTCATCATTGTATAAAATATCTAAACTAAATTGTTTTGTCTACTATATAATCTTTGGAGGCTGATTTTTCGCTAAATGAATTTCACGTCCTAATGAAATACGCTGCTGTTTCAGTTTCAAAATTGTATCTTGTAAATAGCTATTAGAAGGTTGACTTCGTATTTGGTTGTAAATAGTAAGAATTTCTTCATTCAGATGTTTGTATTTTTCTAAAAGGTTATCGAGCGCGAAGGATTGGTTGTCTTGCTGAACCTCGTTATGGAAATTTTGGAGCTTTTCCATAATTTCTTGTTGCCATGATGTATCACCGATGCTTCCGGCATACAAGTACAAATCTAAATAATCGTTTACCTCCAACTGTGTCTCTCTGATGCTCATTACAGATTCCCCTTTCTAATACGAAAACCCTCTTCCTAAGAAGAGGGTTTTCGTATTAGAAAGACACCTCTCCTTATCTTCCAAAGCTAAGCTTTGCTGGAATTAGCACCATACAAAATCAAGTATGTGGTTGCTGAGGTTTCACAGGGCCAGTCCCTCCACCTCTCTGGATAAGAGATTTTCACTTTTTTATTTAATTACTTATTATTCTAATTGATATACTTGGGATTGTCAATGGGATCGTATTCCCAAGTTAGGATTTGTCCGCTTTACGAAAAGTCGGGAAGTGGCGGGTAGTTCAATAGTGAACTATACAATGTACAAAAAGGCCCTTAACAAAATAAACGTAGGAGGGAGTACCCGGATTCGAACCAGGGAAATAAAGGTTTTGCAGACCCATGCCTTACCACTTGGCTATACCCCCTTAAGAAACGGCGGGTAAAACGTATTCCCGCCTAAGCTTACTCTAACTACAGTGGGTGTTACTGATCGGTTTCTTAACAGTAAGTCGTTAAGTGTTTTTCATATAATCTCGTACATACAGTTAGCGAAAAGCTTTGTATTTTACCATTATCCGATTTCATTCCGATAGCGGAATTATTCGGCACTTTCTCCATGGGACTTAGTAACAGAAATGAATTTGTATCATATGGAACAAGTTTTAATTACGCTTTATTCGGGAGATTCGTCGCTTTCTTTCGAGTAACACTGCGTCGGCCATCGATACCAACAGGTACATCGCCATCTATCGTGATCCGTCGCACTACACGATGCTGATCGCCGTAATCATTAATTGCATAATGCTGTGTTGCCCGGTTATCCCAAATTGCCA
The DNA here is from genome assembly GCF_004138295.1 of Ectobacillus funiculus. Lineage (GTDB taxonomy): Bacteria > Bacillota > Bacilli > Bacillales > Bacillaceae_G > Ectobacillus > Ectobacillus funiculus. The sequence continues at coordinate 73,809 of NZ_SCFM01000023.1, forward strand.
CATCTCCAACACTCCAGTGCCAGCGCACAGTGTTCTCTAGCTGAGTAATGTATCCTTGTAAGATTGAAAACAGATGGGCTGAGTCAGATGATGATAAGCCTAGAAATTTCTTGAAGAAATGTCCCAACACAAGTGTGCGCTCTCCTGTCTCCGGATGAACCCGTACGACTGGATGCTCGGTCTCGTATAAAGTGGAGATAAATACTTCACGATAGCGTTTCTCGTCTTCTGATGAAACATTATTGCGGTTTCTCGCATAGTCGTATTCATTGCTGTGCAGGGCCCAGAGGCGATCGGCAAGATCACGCAGCTCCAGAGGAAGACTTTGATAAGCGGCTGCGGTATTTGCCCAGACGGTATCACCGCCAGCAGATGGAATGACAACAGCACGAAGAGTTGCAATCTGTGGATATGCGTCCACGAATGTTACATCTGTGTGCCAGGAGTTAGCACGTCCGCCATGAGCGGAATCAAGCTCAAGCACGTAATCAGTATTCTGTTTCGTAGGTACGGTTGGATGGGCAACTGGATTTCCTAATAATCGAGCAAATGATTCTTGTCCTTCATCATCAAGATGATTCTGACCACGGAAGAAAATTACCTTGTGCCGCAACAAAGCTTGACGAATCTCATGAACTGTCGAGGTGTCAAGATCCGCAGATAGACGAATCCCGCTGATCTCTGCGCCAATTCGACCTGCTATCGGATGAATTTCCAAACCTTTGTTAGTGTGGTGACTTTTATCAATTACGCTCATAATTAATACCTCCTGATTAATTTGTTTGGCCAGTGCCGGAAATGCCGTTACCTGAACACATGTGGATTTCTTAATATTACTGATGGGCTTTTATTTACATCATCCTTCCTTATGAACCGATAAAGCTTGGATAAACAAAGGAGGCCAGAGCATAGCTCTGGCCTCCAGGTGTCTGGTCGGCATATTTTCTATAGGTGTCAAAGTCGTTTAATCCGATCGGGTTAGTCAATATATTAGAGCTTATGGAGGATACTGTCAAGGGATTAGATATAAAAAATATTTCTCTTACAAGTTATTAATTTTTAACAGATTTTCTGAAAAGAAGTCCCCTTCCTCAAGGAA
>NZ_SCFM01000024.1 GCF_004138295.1 Ectobacillus funiculus
ATGGGCAATTTTGCATTGTTTTTATTTGGGTTACAACCATTGCTACTTCTGCTTGTCTTAAGATTGAAAAAGAGGAAGCATGAAGTAAAGGTATAACACTGTACGGTTTCTTTTGGTTTCACTGTTGGTTTTTTTGCTTCCATCCCTTACTGAGTGTTGGAGCAACAACGAAATTGAAAAGAGTTCATAGATTTCTAAATACATCGACTTCCACTTTCGTTAATTATGTAAACAAAACAGCCCTTCAGATCATTTTTTACTCAGAGAAACATTTTTTATATAGGTTCATCATTGTAGATGTATGCAAAAACGTTGCTGTAGACCCACTCCACTTCCATTTGATAGTATTTTTAAATGAAAGCAAAACGGAGGATAAACAATGGAACAACAAAAATATGCAGATTTAAAACTGGGAGAACGTGGAGCGGTCATAAGTATTATTGCTTATATCTGTTTATCTGTTTTAAAATTATTTATTGGCTATACATTTCATTCAGAGGCTTTAAAGGCAGATGGCTTAAATAATACGACAGATATAATTGCTTCATTAGCTGTTTTAATTGGCCTGAAGTTATCTCAAAAGCCAGCTGATGAGGATCATCCTTATGGTCATCGAAAAGCCGAAACTGTTGCTTCCATGGTTGCTTCATTTATCATGATCGCTGTTGGTATTCAAGTGTTATATGAAGCGATTACTTCAGTTTTTAGTGAAAGAAATGCGTCTCCAGATTTAATTTCAGCTTGGACAGGTCTTTTTTCTGCTACAATCATGTATTTCATTTATCGTTATAATCGTAATTTAGCCAGGAAAATAAATAGCCAGTCAGTCATGGCTGCTGCTAAAGATAATCTTTCGGATGCTTGGGTAAGTATTGGAACAGCCATTGGAATTATTGGCTCCCAATTTGATCTTCCTTGGCTTGATCCATTAACTGCTGTCATAGTAGGGGGATTAATATGTAAAACGGGATGGGACATTTTTAGAGAAGCTTCCCTTCATTTAACAGATGGATTTGATCAAAAGGAGATAGAACGGTACACAGAAACCGTAAAAAACGTCTTTGGTGTGAAGGGCGTCAAGAATATACGCGCTAGAAATTACGGTAATCATACCGTCGTAGATGTTGTTATCCTTGTAAATTCTAATTTGGATATACGGAATGCTCATGATATTTCTACACAGGTGGAAAATGTCTTATCTCAAAAACATGATGTGTATGATGCTCATGTTCATGTAGAACCACATTAAGGATTGATATAGTTTTATCCTCTTATACATACATGAATACTGGCAAGATAAATTATATGAACACCCAAGCCCTCCGAATCACTGGAGGGCTTTTGGTAGTCTCCTAAATACATTAACTCCCGAGATATGAAAAAAATCCGGAGATAAGCCTACACTTACGCCAATGCCAAGTGTTTGAGAGATAAAAATTCGGCATGATAGAGAAAGACACTTGCAGTTGTAGTGTCTTTCCTCATTAAGGACAAGAAGTTTGGTATCTTTCTTTGTAAGGGCATAAATTATTTGCTTGGCTAAAATATTAGCTGGATAAGCCCTTTAATAACTATAAAAGATATCACACTCATCAGTGCCAGTACGATTATACCAACTATGATAATAACTACTTTTTGCATTGTCTTATTTATCCATCCTTTAAATAACATTTTAAGTAAAAATTCATAGGACTTAAATGAATCACATATTCAAAATACTAATGTCCTTTCATACATAAGTCAACTGCATAGGGAGGTCTGTATAGCAGCTGTTAGGAGTAATGATAAACAAATAGTACTGATAATCAGAGGTGTGTGGTAGTGCTTCATAAGCTTCTCCCTTTTTGGTTGCGATTTCAGCAATATTGTAACAGAAATTTCAGACAAAATTTAGAACATAATGTGAAGATTCATTGACACATATGAATACACGTGCATATAATGAGAACAAATACATGAATACTTGAATGGTTGTTCATATGTTCAAGGATTGTGAGGGGAAAACTATGGCAGAGGAAAAGTTAGAGATTTGTAGCGAGACATGTAGTCAACCCGTTATCCATCATGATGTTGTTGAGAAGGTGCAACAAACGCTTCGCCAAGATGAATCGCTAACAGATGTTGCAGAGCTGTTTAAGGTACTGGGAGACCGTACAAGAACGCGTATCCTTCAAGTGCTATTTGAAGCTGAGATGTGTGTATGTGACCTGGCCTACGTACTAGGTATGACACAGTCATCTATCTCCCATCAGCTGCGGGTCTTAAAGCAAGCAAAGCTCGTCAAAAATCGTAAAGAAGGCAAAGTGGTCTATTATTCCTTGGCTGATCACCATGTCAAACATATATTTGATCAAGCATTTCAGCATGTGAATGAAGATCGGAATTAAATAAAGGGAGAGAGTGGTATGGGGGAACCGGCAGTAAAGCGGGAGTTTGTCTTAGATGGGCTAGATTGCGCGAACTGTGCCCTAAAGATTGAGACTGGTGTCAAGGGGTTGGAGGGCGTATCTTCTTGTTCCGTGAACTTTGTGACAAAGACCTTAACGGTAGAAACGCAACAAGGCAGGGACGAGGAAGTGGCACAAGAAGCCAAACAGCTTGTGAAAAAGTTAGAGCCACATGTTCAGGTGAAAGAAAAGACTACAGGAAAGGCACCTTCTCGCAAGCAAGTGTTGGTACTGCAAGGGTTAGATTGCGCAAATTGTGCAGCAAAAATAGAAAAACAAACAGGGGAATTATCTGGGGTTACAACCAGTACGTTAGATTTTGTATCGAAGAAGCTTATGATTGAAGTGGAAGATGACAAACAGCTACCAAGCATTGTTGAACAAGCAACACAAATTGTAAACCGGTTAGAGCCAGATGTAGAGGTAATAAAAGAAGATAGCCTTGCAAAAGGTACGCTACATGAGGATCACAGGAAAGCAGAAATGCGCAGCAAAATATTACGAATTTCTATCGGTGGTATATTAACAGGTATTGCGGCTTTTGCTCCATTAGCATTTCCGTTCGACTTTTCTTTATTTGTAGTAGCGTACATTCTCATTGGAGGCGAAATTGTTACTCGAGCCATTAAGAATATTGCACGAGGTCAAGTATTTGATGAGAATTTCCTCATGGCTATTGCGACACTCGGAGCATTCGCTATCGGTGAATACTCAGAAGGTGTGGCTGTTATGCTATTCTATCAAATTGGAGAACTGTTCCAAAGTTTAGCAGTCAACAGATCTCGAAAATCCATCACTGCACTGATGGATATACGTCCAGATTATGCAAATTTACGAGTTGGAAACGAAACAAAGCAGGTTTCCCCAGAGGATGTTCGGATAGGTGACATGATTCTCGTCAAACCAGGAGAAAAGGTACCTTTAGATGGAAAGGTGCTGGAAGGTGTCTCTATGATGGATACATCTGCTTTAACTGGTGAGTCTGTGCCGCGTGAAGTAGAAACAGGTAGTGAGGTACTAAGTGGTTTTATTAATAAGAACGGAGTTTTAACTGTAGAGGTCACAAAGGAGTTTGGAGAATCTACTGTCTCAAAAATTTTGGACCTCGTACAAAATGCAAGCAGTCGCAAAGCGCCGACAGAGAACTTCATCACAAAGTTCGCACGGTACTATACACCATTTGTCGTCATTACTGCTGCAGCATTAGCATTTCTTCCGCCATTATTCCTAAGCGGAGCGACATTTTCGGATTGGATTTATCGTGCATTGGTATTCTTGGTTATTTCTTGTCCTTGTGCTTTAGTCGTATCCATTCCGCTCGGATTTTTCGGAGGAATTGGCGGTGCGTCTAAACGTGGTATTTTGGTAAAAGGTAGTAACTACCTAGAGGCATTGAACAATGTGAAGTATGTTGTATTTGATAAGACAGGAACACTGACAAAAGGAGTATTTGATGTCACTGCAGTACGTCCAGCGATAGGTATGACAGAAGAGGCATTGTTGCAGTATGCAGCATTTGCAGAAGTGCACTCTAACCATCCGATTGCTGTCTCTATCCGTAAGGCATACGGTCAAGACATTGACGAAACAGCTATTCAAAGTTACGAGGAAATCTCCGGGCACGGTACGATGGTAAGTGTAAACGGAGTAGAGGTTTTAGCAGGAAATGCTAAATTAATGAATAAATATGACATCCAGTTTACTGCACCAACGGAAGTTGGAACTATGGTTCATGTGGCTGTAAATGGGAACTATGCAGGTTATATCGTGATTTCAGATAAAGTGAAGGAAGATGCAGCACAAGCCATCTCAGCTTTGAAAGGGCTTGGTGTGAAAAAGACGGTAATGTTGACCGGAGATGCACAGCCTGTCGGAGAAGCAGTGGGAAAACAACTTGGTTTAGATGAAATATACGCAGAGCTATTACCACACCAAAAAGTAGAAGAGGTAGAGAAACTCGATGGTAAGAAACTCAAGAAAGAAAAGCTTGTATTCGTCGGAGATGGTATTAATGATACACCTGTATTAGCACGTGCTGATATTGGTATAGCAATGGGTGGTCTTGGATCAGATGCGGCTATTGAAGCGGCTGATATTGTCATCATGACAGATGAACCATCTAAAATTGCAACGGCAATCGGTATTGCGAAACGTACACGGCGTATTGTGTATCAAAACATCATATTTGCACTGGGAGTCAAAAGTATTTTCTTATTGCTCGGTGCATTCGGCATTGCAACCATGTGGGAGGCGGTATTTTCTGATGTGGGAGTGACGTTACTCGCTGTTCTGAATGCCATGCGTGTACTGAAGGTAGATTGAACGTAACAATACGAAGGCCAACCATCTTAGTGAAGTCATACAGTATGGTTGGCTTTTTCTTTACCAAGGAATGATGAGGAAATGGATATGCTGCCTTCCATTGTATAAAACATAAATAATCTTCAGTGGGAAAATACTAGGAAGATATTATGTAAAGGAGAGAGGACATGGGACATTCTCATAACCACGGTCACGACCATGGCCATACACACACCCATAATGCCAATAAGAAAGCATTGCTTTTGGCATTTTTACTTACCACAGGTTTTATGTTGGCAGAAGCGGTAGGGGGATACCTGACAAACAGCTTGGCACTTCTTTCAGATGCTGGTCATATGTTAAGTGACGCTGTATCTCTTGGTTTGAGTTTACTTGCGTTTAAAATAGGAGAGAAACGCCCCACTTCAGAGAAAACATATGGATATAAAAGAATTGAGATACTAGCAGCTTTGTTTAATGGCATTGCTTTAGTCATTATCTCTATTTACATATTAATTGAAGCCATTCGACGATTCCAAGAACCTGTGGAGGTAGCTGGAGTTGGTATGCTGAGCATCGCAATTGTAGGACTATTGATAAACATTGGAGCGGCTTTTATCTTAATGCGGGGAGATACGAGTGAAAACCTCAATCTACGCAGTGCCTTTCTGCACGTATTAGGAGATTTGTTAGGTTCAGTCGGAGCGATTGTTGCGGCATTGCTTATTTTATTCTTTGGATGGGAGGTTGCGGACCCTATCGCTAGTATTCTCGTATCTATTCTCGTAATCGTAAGTGGTTGGAGAGTGATAAAGGACACATTACATATCTTGATGGAGGGAAAACCGCGCAATGTCAATCTAGAAGCGATTCGAAATTCTCTAGCAACCATTCCATCGGTACGGAATGTTCACGATTTACATGTATGGGCGGTCACATCTGATTTTCCGACTCTTACATGTCATATTACAGTAGAACCAGGAACAAATACGCAACGTGTCCTTGGAGAAGCAACAAAGCGGATTCGAGAACAGTTTCATATTGAACATGTGACGATTCAAATAGAAGATACAGAACATTGCCATAATGAAGATCATTGCCATACGTAAGGGAGTCAGTTTTACAAAGGGGAAATACGCGACCACAAACCGTTTACGATAGAGGTAAAATAGTCAAACTCATCTTGCTTGTTCAATTATGAAGAGAAAAACGATTCCTTAGCATGTGTAGGGAATCGTTTTTTATAACACTTATAGTAATTTGCTTCAATTTTATCAACCGAAGAATGTTTGAAACAGAAGAAACACATTTAAGGCTATAATTAACGTTGCCACACACCAGGCAAGAATAGTTGTAATGCGACGATTAACCAAACTGCCCATCAAACGACGATTACTAGTAAACATAATTAAAGGAATTAAGGCGAATGCAATCCCAAATGACAGTACTACTTGACTCATGACTAGTGCATGTGTCGGATTTACACCAAGAGCGATTATGGTCAGTGGAGGTAGCATCGTAATGCATCGTCTGAGATACAAAGGAATTCGTCTTTTAATAAATCCTTGCATAATAATATCACCAGACATTGTCCCTACCGATGAACTAGATAAACCAGAAGCAAGGAGACTAACCCCAAAGAGAATGGATGAAACCGGACCAACTAAGTGACCTAGCTGCTGAAAAGCAACATCCAAATCTTGAACCTGTAAGCCGTTTTTAAAGAAAAGTGCTGCCGCTACAATCAGCATACTAGCATTAATGGCTCCCGCAATAAACATCGCAATTAAAATATCAATAAATTCAAAACGAAAAATCTTTCTCCGGTCTTCCTCCGTTGTTCCAACTACTCTTCGTTGCGTTAGGGCAGAATGAAGGTAAATAGCATGTGGCATCACCGTTGCACCGAGAATCCCAGCTGCCAATAAAACACTGTCTACACCCTTAAATTGAGGTACAAGAAACCCGTTTAATATCGGAGCGAGCTCTGGTTTGGCAAAAAAGAGTTGAGTGATAAATGCTAGTACAACAATAAAAAGGAGACCCGTAATCCCTGCTTCAAGAGAACGGAATCCTCGACGCTGAAGTTCAAGGATAGCAAAAGACCCTACTGCAGCAATCAATGCTGCCGGAAGTAAAGGAATACCGAAGATTAAGTATAAGCCTAAGGATGCACCAATAAATTCTGCAAGATCTGTAGCCATGACGACCAACTCGGCTTGGATCCATAGACCAATCGAAACAGGTTTAGGAAACTGCTGACGGGCGACTTCAGGAAGATTTTTACCGGTTGCAATTCCTAACTTTGCTGACATGGATTGAATTAAAATAGCCATTAAATTGGAAACAAGCACTACCCATAAAAGTAGGTATCCATATTTTGATCCTCCAGCGATATTGGTTGCAAAGTTTCCTGGATCAATATAAGCAATGGCTGCCACAAACGCCGGTCCTAGAAAAGGGAGTAGTCTTTTTATTCCTTGAGTTTTTCCTCCTAGAACCGCTTGTGCAGATTGAATTGTTGTGTTATTAATAGAAGATTGTTCTTTTGTAGCTGTATTCTCATTCATGAATAAATCCTCCTAGATATCAGACACCCTATGTTTTCCTACACGCATATGTTTTGTTCTAGACCAACTTTTAGAGAAAAAATTCCCCCTAAAAGTTTCTTGTATACAAATAATATTCCCTAAACCATCTTTTATGCAATACCTAATTTATTCTAATAGTTGAAATAGTGTGATATTGAAGAGGAATCGCTACTACATGTAAAATTCAGTTTCAAATTTTGAGGATTATAAGTGTAATCCAGTTACAACATCATATTGTAAGCAAACTAGGTGCTCTTGTGAAAACAAGGGGGAACAGGGAATCGGGTGCAAGTCACGAACGGTTCCACCACTGTAATTGAGGAGTTTTCTATCATTTATGTCACTCAACCACACCGTTGAGGAAGACGATAAAGCGCGATGATTCCAACCTATGGTTGTTGTAAACACCAAAACAGCCTTCGCGGAAAGGAGAGGTGTGTAAGGGCAGTAAAAAGAATATTCTTAGTTGTCAGTGAGAGACTATCTGTTGTAAGAAAAATAAAAAGGAGGAATTGATTATGCCTCACTTCACTGACCATCACCATACAGGAGAAACTGTGTCGGAACCTGGTACTTATATTTGTGCAACAGGAGAAAAAAAGGAGCTTAAACAAGGAGAGACTTTTCCAGATTGTCCATCCACTGGACACGCTACAACTTGGACCCATGCAAGCCATTCTCATAGAACTGGGGAAACTGTTATGGAATCAGGTCATTATGTAGATGCAGATGGTGAACATGTGGTTCTTCAGAAGGGAGAGAAATTCCCAAGCTGTCCTTCCACAGGAGAATCAGTCATTTGGACACATGAACATTGAACTACCCCCACCTACTCGCTAACGCTCCTTGAGGTGGGAGATTCTGTATCCTCTTCCTAGGAAGCGAAATACAGAGCCGTTCAACAGGCTTCCCATAGGACAAATAGGGAGAACTCACACGTTCTTGTACGTGACAAAGTCACCGAGGTGACCTTGTCTCATACAAGTAGTGATAGTTGCTTCTCTTTTTTCACCCTATACGTGTTGCGATGTTCTTGCACCAATGCACCCACCATTCTGGAGCTCAATCCTTCTGGCTTTTGCGGCAAAATGATGGTGATGCAAGAACAGATGATGCCATTCCAAACGAAGTCAGGCTTCCCTTTCTTCTAACCAAACTTTTGGCACATACTTCTGCAAACTATCACGTTCTGCTTGTGTCAGCCCATAGTTACAAATCTCCTTGTTGAATAATGGATAAGATTGGCCCGATACATGATAGAATAGGTGCGAACGAAGTACGCTGAATGCCTTCGTCAAAACACCCCATTGCTTCCAGTGGTGCTCCCCATCCTTGCGTTCTGTATAGGCTTGCAGTCCTTTTGGCACCTGTTCCTTCAGGTTCATGCCGCGCCTGCCAATGACGTAGGACGCTGCTTGATGGATCGAAATATGCATCTGTTTCATATACTTCATCTTCCCGATCTGGCTTGTGAAGGCAGGATTCACCTCAAATACAGCGATTCCCATTTTGGCCGCTCGGCTGTGAATACCATCCTGCATCTTTTTATAGGCAAACAGGCTCATTCTTCGATTTTGCTTCCGATTACGGTAACGGCCGGCAGACTTGGAGAGGGTTGTGTCCAATGCTTCTAACACAATCGGCTTATTCCTTTGAACGGCGATGTCCACCAAACGAATCGCTTCTGCTTCTAGAATTTTGGTGATTTGTCCGCTTCGTTTTCCTGCTAAGGAGAAATAGAGACAAGAGGAGGAAAGTAATTGTCCTTGTCCATTCACACTTCTTTTCAGAAAATCTGTTAAAAGAACTGTCTTCTTTAGAAATACTATCACCAAGTTCATCTTGTTACCTGTATTCTCAGTTAAAATTCCAAGATTCTACTTATCCAACCAACAGAGAAATCTCTGTTATGCGAGTGACATGACTATTCTCAAAAAATTAGGCATACACATGGAAAAAGTGGAATAGGAAGGAGGGCACCTAGATGGAGAGCATAATGTTACCAATTATGACAGCTGCACTTGCCTTTGGCGGGTTGTTAGTAGGAGGAACGGTGGGTATAACAGCTCGAAGTATGGTGACCAATCAAATGTATAGTTTGTATGCCTTTTGCGGAGGAATGTTGGCAGGGCTACTTACTTTTGAACTCATCCCAGAGACACTTTCTGAGTATGAGATGACAGGACTCTTCCTTGGGGGAAGTATAGGTATTTTGTTGATGGTATTACTCCATATGCATTTTCATCATTCGCACCATCAAGAAGGAAGAGAAGGTGAAGCGTGGCGGTCCTTTCTATTCTTATCGCTTGCAATCTATATCCACAATGTTCCAACAGGTGTAGCATTCGGTATATCCATGAAGAACTTTGACACAGCAATACCCTTTTTGTTTGCTGCTGTTATTCATCATATTCCAGAGGGGCTTGCGCTAGCGATACCTTTCTTATTTACCAGGTTTCATATTGTATATTTTCTTTTGACGATTACATTACTATCACTTGTATTAGGAGTTGGAACTGTACTTGGCAGTGTCTTAAGAAGTGACCATATTCATTTAAATGGTGTGCTCATGGGCCTTGCGATTGGAACATTGGGGTATGTAACTGTGAACGAGATGTTATTAAAAGCACAGAAAAAGATGAGTGTATTTAGTTTCTCTTTATTGGCTGGTGGAGGACTTGTATTAATACTGTTATATATAGAGAATTTTATCCAGCACTAATATGAATCATCATGGAAAGGGATAAAGGATGCAAGAGATTCATAGATCATGCTATGACACAAACGGTTTGTGTAGATATTGCATTTCAAGCTGTTATGATGTATCAAAACGGCGTATCTGTTCAGGAAGTCCGAGCATCCATTGATAAACAATATGAGAAAGGTTCGGTAAAACCAACAGCCACCCCTATGCCAACCATGTAATGCTCAACAATCTATTTCTTTGAAAAAGTACATGTTTGTTTATACGAGTCTTGCGGAATTACTTGGCTAGTCATTTGTACATATAACTATGTTAGACTGATTGAATCTATACAAAAACAGTCTATACGAAATGGAAAGACTCTTATAGCTCCATTTAGCATAGACTGTTTATGATGTGTAGCAGCACCTAAATTAATGATCGCTCACTATGTTATCCTTCGATGCAAGCCAGAAAGCTGCAACAATTGATAAGATGACTATTAGGATCGGTGCATAGAAAATTAGAAAGTGACTCATCATATGTTCCCTCCCTATGCATGATTGTTCCGTTTTCCTTGGACATATTCCTTGTTAAACAAGAACAGTTTAACTAGAAGATACAAGGATGGGATTAGCAAACCAAGTCCTGCAATAAATGCAACAATTAATGCTGTTGCCATTGATTTATTCGTAAAGCTATCAAAAATTGTGAGGTATGGATATAGTAAGTATGGGTAGTGAGATATACCATAACCAAAAAACGCAAGAAAGAACTGACCTACCAATAGCCCAAAGGCCACTCCATAGGATTGTTTTCTCCATATCAGATAGACCGTTCCCATAAACAAAATCACCGATAAGCCAAACAGCCACCATAAATCCAATAATCGCTCATAATGTTCAGGATTATGTGCCTTCAGTTCGATAATAATACCCGAAGCCGTGATAAGGGTAGGTCCTGCCCAAATCAGTGCATACTTTCGTAAGAGTGCGGTTGCACGATCATCTTTCGCTTGATGTGCATACCAAGTCAGGAATACTGATGAAATATATAATACTGCTGTGAGACTGAGTACAACAATACTCCAAGTTAAAGGGCTTTTAAACAAGATCCAGTAATTGAGTGTGGGCCCCGTAGAGCCAACTTTTACAAAGCTACCTTCTGAAATGGTTAATACGATAGATAAGGACGCTGGAATAAGTAATCCAGAGATCCCATAAATAAATGTATACCTTTTTCTATTTGTAAGCCCACCATAAGTTGCAAATGCATAATAGGAACCACGGATTGCGAGCAGGATAATCGCAAGGCTTGCAGGTACAAGTAACACCGTTCCGTAGTAGTATGCTGTTTTTGGGAAAAACCCAACAATCCCTACGAAAAAGAAAACTAAGAATACGTTAGTAACCTCCCAGACAGGCGATAGATAGCGTTGAATGACCTTGGTTAAAATATGTTGTTGTCCTGTTAGCGTACTATATGCATTAAAGAAACCAGCCCCAAAGTCAACAGAAGCTATAATCACGTAACCGAAGAGAAAAACCCACAATACTGAAATACCTATTACCTCAAGTGTCATACTGTAGCACCTTCCTTCTCAGATGCTCTATCGACCAATTCGCGTTCCACAGGGTTTTTACGAAACATCCGAGTAAGGACGACTACACTGCCAATTGCTAAAATAATATATAATCCAGAGAACAAGAGTAACATGACATCTACTTGACCGCTTGTGGTTGCCGCTTCCTTTGTCCGCATAAGTCCTCGCAATATCCACGGTTGACGGCCTACTTCAGCCATCCACCACCCGGCTTCAATGCCAATGATAGAAAGAGGACCTCCAAGTACAATGAGCCAACGGAATAATTTAGACGATATCAACTTCCATTTTCGCCAGGATCCGATTAGGAAGACAAATGACAACAGAGTCATCCATACACCAATTGTAATCATGACATCAAATAAATAATGAATATAAAGAGGAGGAGTTTCATCCTTAGCAAACTGATCAAGCCCTATAACCTTCGCGTTTGGGGTGCTATGAGCTAGGATACTAAGTGCAAATGGGATTTTAATGGCATACTTTACTTCCCCATCATCAAGGACACCATACAGAATGAGGGGAGCTCCCTTTTCTGTTTCGAAATGCCACTCAGCGGCAGCTAGTTTCTCCGGCTGGTATTCTGCTAGGTATTTTCCTGAAAAATCTCCAATTACTGCGGCAGCAATCGAAAAGATTAAGCCCATCTTCATCGTAAGCAGTAATGCTTTTTTGTGGTAAACATGATTGGAACCCTTCAATAAACGAAACGCCCCTATAGACGCTAGTACAAATGCTGATGTCATATAAGCAGTAGCCAAAACGTGTGCAACCTTAGTAGGCATGGCAGGATTGAACATTGCCAATATCGGATTTACATTTACTAATTGCCCATTTACTATATCAAACCCTTGTGGCGCATTCATGAATGCATTAACAACGGTAATAAAGATTGCGGAGAAAGATGCTCCTATAGCTACTGGAATTAACAGTAACAGATGTTTTTTAGGATTCTTAAAACGATCCCATGTGTAGATATAGATGCCTAAAAAGATAGCTTCAAAGAAGAATGCGAATGTTTCCATGAATAGCGGGAGGGCAATAACATTTCCTGCCAGTTCCATAAAATTAGGCCAGAGTAGAGACAATTGCAATCCAATTGCAGTACCTGTTACAACACCAACAGCCACTGTAATAACAAAACCACGTGTCCATCGTCTTGCTAATAGAATATAATGTTCATCTTGCTTCTTAATGCCAACCCACTGAGCAATCATAATCATGAGAGGGATACCGACACCAATAGTTGCGTAAATGATATGAAAAGATAATGTAAGTTCCGTTAGTACGCGACTAAAAAAGACAGCTTCTTCATTTCCCATTTGAAATTCACCTTTCCTTATCCTGAAATGATTCGTCCAATAAATGATAATCCCATAATTGCAGCTACAATAAAGGCTAACCAAACCAAGGTACGTTCTTGTTTTTTATACACCCATGCACACCTCCCTTTTTGCTCAATTAATCACAAATTTTAGCATATAGACTTTGTTCAAAACTTCACAATAATTGGTGGAAGTTCACCTTTTTATCAATGTATCACATCCTTCTTTATGTTGAAGATTGGGGTTGTGACAACTTTACAACATTTCGATGGTAAAAATAGAAAATATGTTTTTGTTTTTCTTCTCCAATTATTCTCTTTGCAACAGCCATCATAATCATTAAGGAAGACTCATACCTTCCACTTTCATAATCACTTAAATTAGGGATTTGATCTAAAGATGGCAAGGTTAAGTATTATACATTAATGGTAAAGGAGAAGGGAGTATAGGCACATAAAATAATTCTGACAGGATCACCTGTAAGCGAAATTCGAGACTGTGACCGTTAATTTTTTTACAAGTAATCAAAGAGCTATTTACAACCTAATGCTAAATTAGCAATTAGGTTGGGTGGTACGCGTGGCTGCCAGCAGTACAAAGCATAGGTGGGGCTTGTGCTAAGGATGAGGCTGATAGAAGTCCTTTCTATCAAATGAATAAGGTTATCTTAAAAAGCTTTCCAGATTATGGATAGGGTTTTTAGGTATTTATTTCATAGTTACATTCTGGAGTCTACCAAAATTTAGGTTATGGTGCGAAAAAATATTATTCTATTTATTCGTAGATGTTCATAAATATAAAGAATTGAAGGGGGATAAAATGAAGGCAATTGTGTACACAAAGTATGGTCCCCCTGAGGTTCTTCAACTGAAAGGGGACATTATCGAGATATTACTAAGCTAACAGGTAGTGGACAATATCCGCGTTTTGCCGTTAGTATTTCATACAGACCCTTTTAAAATTTAGCAGAAATCTTGACGGCAATTAATAAGGTACCGTACAATAAGGTTACTTATGATATTGGAAGGTGAAATATATGAAGGAAAACATGCAGCCAGGCATTGAATCCAATATGAAACAGATGATTATGTCGGCTCCAGATAAACCGTCTGATGTATTGATTCAGTTACTGCGGGTCACACATGAGGTACAACATGAACTGACTTCCAAGCTATCGTACTTTGGTCTCTCAGACCGAAAGTTTAAAATCCTGGCAATTTTGTTGAAGCAGGAGCGCCCTCTGAATCCTTCAGAGTTAGCTGATTATGCAGGAGTCACTCGTTCCACCATAACAGGTTTGCTGGATGGGCTTGAAAAGGATGAATTTATTAGAAGGAGCATTTCTGAGGATCGAAGAAAAACAGCAATTCATCTAACAGAAAAAGGTCAGCAAATCGTGGGTACATTGGCTCCTCTTTATAGTACCCATATTACAAATATTTTCTCGAAGATGACCAAAGAGGAACAGTTGCTTTTGATGGATCTACTGGAGAAAATCCAGGGTGGCTTACAGTATGCAAAGGATCATAACGTGTTTCCTACATGATATGGTTGGGTTAAATACGGAACGCTATGAATGAGGTTTCATGCCTCCGTATTGCCATATAATTCGGTTCCGTACTATACACCTCCGTATAACTGTGTAATTCGGCACCGTACTATCCAATTCATTTTTTGCTGGATGGTTTTAGCATTGTTTTTACTATGAATCTCAAAGCAAAAGGATCCGTTAGACCGACTTTTATACATATCGGTCAATTGGAGTTGCGATGTATAACCTTATAAAAGGACTCTTGATCAGAAAGATAACGGTGTCTCAACAGTCTTTAGCTTTTAAATCTTATAGGAACAATTGTAATGTTTCTGCGAGAGATAGACTGTTTTTACAATAGAAATCAAAGAGGGCAGAAAGGAAGAGGATGAATGAATCAGTTTCGAAGACTTATCGTAGTAAACATTGTCACTTTGCTTGTATTAGTTGGAGGGGGATTCCTTGGCTACTATTACTACAATCAAGCACAAAGCTATTTAACAACAGATAATGCCAAAATTGATGGAAAGGCAATTGCAATCGCAGCCCCAGTATCAGGAAAGCTTGTGGAATGGACCGCTTCAACGGGGAAGGCATACAGTGCGGGCGATAAGGTAGGTTCCGTTTTAACAAGCAGTGGTACAACTGCTCAGCAGGTTGATGTGACAGTGCCAGTAGGATCGACACTCGTTCAAGCAAGTGCAAGCGAAAATGCGTTTGTTAGTGCAGGTTCTCCATTGGCTTATGCCTATGACATGAACAGCCTATATGTAACAGCAAATATTAAAGAAACAGACATTGATGACGTGAAAAACGGTCAGGATGTAGATGTGTACGTAGATGCATTTCCAAACACAACACTGACGGGAACAGTTGATCAAGTTGGTTTGACAACAGCAAATACCTTCTCCCTAATTCCATCTGGAAGTACAACAGCAAACTATACGAAGGTAACACAGGTCGTTCCAGTAAGAATTGCTTTAGATCATACAAAATCTGTGAATATCGTGCCTGGGATGAACGTGTCAGTCCGTATTCATAAGTAAGGGGGAGGTTGTATGTCCTCGACAGTAATTGCTGCATATGCTGTTGTTTGTGCCATTATATTTGCTGTTGTTAATATGGTGTTTCGTCGTAAACGGGACATAAAGCCAGTCGGTGATGAGAGTGAACAGATAGCAGGGAATCAACCTGTTGAAGAAACAGTAGATCAACGGGCAGAAGATAGTGATTCCTCTTCCATGCAGGTACTGCAAAGCGCAGCTACAGTAGCGGGGGAAGTAGAAGAAAAAGTAGAAGTGGAAGTGGAGAAAGTCCCTCTGCCGAAGCGGGAAGGGGAGGCACGAGAAGGAGTACAGATGGAAGCCGGTAAATCTCCCGCAAATACAGGTGTGATGCTGGTCATTTTGGTCGTTGGTATGTTCATTTCTATTTTAAACCAGACCGTTATTAACATTGTGCTGCCAGAGCTCATCAATGAGTTCAGCATATCCGCTACTACTGCTCAATGGTTGTCCACTGGATTTATGCTTGTGAACGGAATTTTAGTTCCCATTAGCGTCTATTTAGTGAAGACATTTACGTATCGAAGGCTCTTTTTAGCTGCGATACTATTTTTCACAGTTGGTTCCGTTGTTAGTGCTGTGGCAACCAATTTCCCGATCATGATGACAGGCCGTACCATTCAAGCAGTCGGTGCTGGTATTCTCATGCCAGTTGGATCGAATATTTTCTTGATGCTCTTTCCTCCTGAAAAACGCGGTGTGGCTATGGGCTTACTCGGTGTCGCGCTCATTCTGGCACCGGCTATCGGGCCTACGATTGCCGGCTGGCTTGTGCAAAACTATACGTGGAATATCATGTTTTACGGGATGTTTGTTCTTGGTTTGATTATCTTTTTTGTAGCACTGCGCTTCTTTAACCTCGTACAGCCGCTGTCAAAACCGAAGTTTGACACGGTTGGCGCGGGGGCTTCCACTCTTGGTTTGGGTACTCTCTTGTACGGCTTTAGTGAGGCCGGTGCCAAAGGCTGGGGCAGTGCCGAGGTTGTAAGTATGCTGCTGCTCGGTGTAATCGGGATTATCTTCTTTATCCTGTGGGAATTGAGGGCAGAAACGAAGCTGATCGATCTGACAGTTTTCAAAGTTCCGGTATTTTCCTTTACCCTGTTGATTAATATCATCATTACGGTAAGCATGTACGGCGGCATGTTGCTGCTTCCGGTGTATTTACAAAACATCCGTGGATTTACAGCGCTGGAATCAGGCTTATTGCTGCTTCCCGGCTCCTTGCTGATGGGATTCATGGGACCAGTTGCAGGAAAGCTGTTTGACCGATATGGAATTCGTCCGTTAGCGATTTTTGGACTGCTAATTATGACATACAGTACCTATGAATATACACAGCTTTCCATGGACACATCCTACACGTATATTATGTGGATGTATACGTTACGTTCCTTTGGAATGGCTTTCCTGATGATGCCCATCATGACTGCCGGGATGAACGCTCTGAAGATGAGTCAAATTTCGGACGGAACAGCGGCGCAAAATACATTGCGTTCGGTAGCAGGATCCGTTGGAACAGCCCTTCTGGTTACTGTGATGACACAGCAAACCACATTTCATGCAGCAGATTACGCCAATGAAGTAACCGCAGCGAACCCGGTGCTGTATACAAGCTTTACACAGACAGGGCAAGGTTTGGCCGCACTGGCGCATGTTCCAGCGCAGACAGCAGGGGCTCTGGAAACATCTATGCTGTATGGGCAGGTAATGAAGCTTTCTACTGTGGCTGGGGTGAATGATGCCTTCTGGGTGGCAACGATCGCCTCTGCACTTGCCCTTGTTTTGTCACTTTTCTTGCAATCCTCTAAAAGGCAGGTTGTGAAAAAATAGAAAAATGGGAAGCATACAAGAATTCTAGGAAAAGCTACTCTACCTGGATTAAGTACTGCATCTCTCTACTGATTGCCATGTTCTTTCTACAGGAACATGGCTTTTGGTTACATGTGAAGGAAGTAGTGGGTGGTTCAAAGGGTTTTCTTGATATTGTTTAGCGGAGAAGAAAACTTTGATCTGCTTGTTGCAATCATTGCTAAACGAATAGAAACCGTGATTGAAATAATAGTAAGAATGGCAATCATGGAGACAACTCCACTCCATCCAAAGTTACTATAGAGTGTGCCACTTACAGTTCCGCCAACACTTGAACCGGCATAGTAGAAAAATAGGTATAGTGAGGCAGCTTGTGCTTTATCGTGAGTAGCCACTTTTCCAACCCAGCTGCTTGCAATGGAATGGCCTGCAAAAAAGCCATAGGTAAAAATCGCAATCCCCAAAATTTTCAACCATATATTTGTGTCTAATGTAATGCATCCCCCGATCAATAAGATAAACAGCGAAAACTGCAAGATTTTTCTTTTCCCATGCTTATCAGCTAGCATTTCCATCCACGTAGAACTAAATGTACCAACCATATATACGATAAAAATAAATCCCACTAATGTTTGACTTAAGTTATAGGGTGGTTCAATAAGTTGAAATCCAATATAGTTGTATAAAGATACAAAGCTACTACTTAGCAAAAAACCAATGATAAGTAGATAAATAAGCCCAGGCTCCTTGAATTGGCTAAACAACGAGCTTACTAGTTGTTTCATCTCAAATTTTTGTGATTCAAAATGGGAGGATGGAGGAAGTAATAACCAAAAAATAAAGCTTGAAAGCAAACTAATCAGTCCAATCCCTATTAGTGCTGCATGCCAATTCATATAATCAGTTAAAACTCCGCTAATGATACGTCCGGACATACCGCCAATCGAATTCCCGCTAATGTATAATCCCATTGCCATTCCTAAGCTCTGGGGCTCAATCTCCTCACCTAAATAAGCCATTGCAACAGCTGGAAGTCCAGCCAGTGCGATTCCCTCTAATATTCTGCCTGCTAGTAGTAAATGAAAATTTGGCGTAAATGACGTTAAAATGGAAAGAATCGACGATAAAGCCAAAGATAGAGTCATGACCGGTTTACGTCCAAATACCTCTGATAAAGAACCGGAAATTAACATACTAATCGCTAGAGCAATGGTGGTGGATGACACGGTTAAGCTTGAAACAGCCGGCGAAACTTGAAATTCCCTCGAAATCTCAGGAAGCAAAGGCTGCGTTCCCCATAGGATGGCAAAAGTACTAAACCCGCCTGCAAATAAAGCTAAATTGACTTTCTTAAATGTACTTGTTCTACGCTGAATATAATTCATTGCTCATACTCCTTATTTACTAATGAAATTCCGCCAAAAAAGATTTTGGTTAATTGCGCAAAAAATTTTCGTTAACTTAGTAACGCATTTGATATGTCCCACCCCAATTTGTGTTACTCAATGAAAATGAAAATGGTAAAAAATAGGTATTTGAGTCCAGTATCATTCTTCCAAAGCATCGCCCTGATAAAAGATTTGATAATAAATAAAACTCAACATGTTCTAATATCAGTTTAGCAAGGTATCATATATACTAAAAATATATATTTCGTATAACATTTATATTATAAAAGTATAAATCGATCAGGGGTGTTTGATTTTGGATATAAAACAACTCGCATATTTTTTGGCAATTGCTGAAGAGGGCAATATTACAAAAGCAGCAGAAAGACTCCATATAGCTCAGCCGCCGTTGAGTCAGCAGCTTAAACTGTTGGAGGAAGAGCTCGGAGTAGTGCTAATGGAAAGGAGTACACGTAAAATACAGATTACTGATGCAGGACGGCTTCTCCAGAATCGGGCGAAACAGATTATAGAGCTTATGGAAAAAACAACAAAGGAATTCAAAGATTTGAAAGAGGGACTTCAAGGGACACTTTCCATAGGCACAATCTCTTCAGCGGGAGCAGCATTACTGCCAGCTGAAATACAGATCTTTCATGAAAAATATCCTGGCGTTGATTTCCGGATAAGGGAGAATACTACATTTGAAATTGTTGAGCTACTTAAGGGTGGGGTCGTAGAAATTGGGATTATCCGTACACCATTCAATCAAGATACATTCTCATCCATTAATTTATCAGATGAACCGATGGTAGCTGGCGCATTGGACTTATTCTGGAATGATGATACGGGATACTTAGACTTGACAGCGCTTGAAGGCAAGCCATTGCTTATGCATAATAGATATGCGAATAACATTGAAGAAGCTTGCAGAAAGGCTGGTTTTGAACCGAGGGTTATATGCAGGGCAGATAATACGAGATCCATGCTAAAATGGGCAAGTATCGGAATGGGAATAGTAATCATACCGAGAGACATGATCTCATTAGAACAAGATGTGAAGCTTCATTTCAGAGAGATAAAGGAAGAGTCGCTTATAACAAGAACAGTAATCATTTGGATGAAGAACGGACATCTATCAACCCCAGCTAGGCATTTTTTGGAGCTTTTTCATACTTAATAAGCTTTGGTCCTCATTGTCAGTTGTGCAGCAATAAATAGCCTTTTTCTGCTTTCGAGAATTATGTGAACAAGCAGTATCCTCCAGCTAATTTGGAGGGCATTTTTATAGGCTTATGTAAAAAATTGCAAGAGAAAGACCTGTCTTTCCTATAAAAGACGGGTCTTTCTCTTATAAAATTGCAATGGCAGAATAAACAAGTAACAAACACATTATCGTATTTACTAACTTATCGTATTTTAAAAATATCTTCTTAAAAGTCGCACCGAATATAGACCACAATAATAATGCTGCACAACCTATTAGGATTGTTGCAGACATCAAAGAGAGCGCAGCTACATTTGAATTATGATAAGGAAGTATGAAAGTTGACATTGCCGTTAAGAAATACAAGATACTTTTTATATTGAGAACTTGGAAAAGCAGTCCTGATAAAAAGGAAGACTGGCCGTGAGCAGCATCATTATTACTTTTCGTAGAGAAAGCTATTTGCCATGCCAGATACAGTAAATATGCTGCGCCAACTATTTTAAAGTAAGGTTCTATCATGGGAATCCAGTGATAAAGGCTTGTTGTTAACAATGAGGTTACTACACCAAGGATATTCGGGTATTGAATTAGGACCATGGGGATATTTTCCTAAGGAATATACTAGATTAAAAGACGAACTACAACAAAGAAATTTGGAGCTTGTTGCTACCACCTTAATGGATGATCTTACTTCTGATAGTACCACTAATGCAATGATTTCATTGCTTGATCAACTGGCATCCGTACAAGTTCAATTCGAAAGTGCGAAGTATATTGTATTAATTGATGCTTGCTACACAGATTTAGTAACCGGCAAATTAATAAGACCACAAGATTTAAATGATGCTGAATGGGAAAGTTTCGTTAAAAATATTATCAGGATAAGGGACTATGCAAAAGTAAACTATGATTTAGAAGTTGTTTTTCATCCTCATGCTCAAACTCATGTTGAAACAGAGACTCAAATGGAGCGCCTTCTAGAAGATACCGATATTAATCTTTGTTTTGATATAGGCCATCATGCTTATGTGGGTGGTAACCCAGTTGCATTTATGCGAAAACATTACAAGCGTATCTCGTATCTGCATCTTAAAAACTGTGATATGAAGGTTCGGGAAAAGATGCTTCAGGAAAACTGGTCATTTGCAAAAGCCGTTAGTGAAGATATTATGGTGGAGCCTGAATTAGGAGTTATTGACATGATCCAATTTTCAGAAGTACTAAAGGAAGTGGATTTTAAAGGTTGGGTCATTGTGGAACAAGATATGTATCCAGCACCGATTGATAAACCTTTTCCGATATTAAAAAGAACGCGAAGATACTTAGAGAAAATTGGTTTAGGTTAGAATAGGGGGAGTTTCAAGGGTCGTAAGTTCATATGGTGACTTACGACCCTTTTTCTAAGAAGAGGCCGTCTCAGAAATGACTCCTGAAGAATGGATGTAACATACATAACAGTAAATATAAAAATATTACAATGAATATTTTTTAAACTAAGCATCAGCTTTTTTGAGTAAGTATATAATTTGTAATTTTTTCTAAATACCGTTATCCTATGTAACGTAGCTATTACTTAAAGTTAGCTGATGAAAATTAATAAGAAACAATCAGGAGGAGATCATAATGGCACATACGACGATCCATAAGCTTTTTGAACCTGTAACCATAGGTGCGTGGAAGTTGCGTACAAGAACAGCCATGGCACCAATGACACGCTGCTTTGCTGATGTTCAAACAGGAGTTGTTGGTGAAGATGTCGTGGAATATTACCGTCGACGTGCAGCGGATGGAATTGGTCTAATTATTACTGAAGGTATTGTCATTAGTCCTCGCGCAAAAGGTAACCCTGGTGTTCCGGGGCTGTATACTCAAAATCAAATTAATGCCTGGAAGAAGGTAACTGAAGCGGTGCACCGAGAAGGTGGAACGATCATCGCACAAATTTGGCATGTTGGAAGAGCAAGTCATCATGAGATTGCTGACAATCTACCACCACAGGCACCATCAGCTATACGAGCGGAAGGAAAAGTATCACGATTTGGAAAACCTTTTGATATACCTGAAGAAATGAGTATCGACGATATTAAAGAAGTCATCGGCCAATATGCACAAGCTGCAAGAAATGCAATTGAAGCAGGTTTTGACGGAGTTGAAGTGCATGGTGCCCACGGATATTTAATTGATCAATTCAATTCAGATGTTTCCAATCACCGTACAGATAGATACGGAGGAGATCTTGCAGGCAGACTAACATTTATGAAAGAAGTCTTAAAGGAAGTTATTGATGCAGTGGGAGCTAATCGTACACTCATTCGATTTTCAGCATTAAAAATCGACCGACCGGATTACATGTGGGAAGATCCGGAGGAAGCGATTCAAACTTTTATTGAAGCCTTCAAAGAGGTTGGTATAACAATGATTCATCCGTCAACCATGGAATTTACCAAAACAATTGCCGATGGAAAAACAATGCATCAGCTCGTCCGTAAATATTGGGATGGAGTTATTGTCGGAGTCGGAGATTTAGATGCTGAAACAGCCGAACAAGCAATAACAGAAGGAACGATTGATATTGCCGCTTTTGGACGTCCATTAATTTCCAATCCAAACTTTCTTCATCGAGTGGAAAAAGAAGAAGAAATTATTCTGTATGATGCGAAAACTCATCTGCAGGAATTAATTTAGTCCTGTTGGTTTCTTAAAAGCGGTTGTTTCATAAATCGTATAACAGGTGCCATTCCTAAATAAGAAGTGCGTCTTATGATAAGACAACGCTTGTTTTTTATTTAAGAATAGAGCGCTTTTCTGAAGTAATGAAAAAAGCCTAATTTCTCAGCATTAAATTGAGAAATTGGGCCTTTTAATATATTTTTTCCACAAACGTGCTCGATTATAGAAGAACCCTTGAGCTTTTATTAGTTGGTTCAGCTATTTTACAACCCCCAGAGCAAACCCATCATATCCTTTTACACCTACAGTTTGAATGGCTGTTGAATCAATGCGTGACTCCTCTGATAACAAGTTAATAAATTGACGAATCCCTTGCACATTTGATTCTTCAGGGTCATCTTCAATTACTTTTCCATTACGTACTACGTTATCTGTAATGATAACTGTTCCAGGTTTTGATAGTTCTAGCGCCCATTTCAAATATTCTGGGTTGTTTGGTTTATCTGCATCAATAAAAATGAGATCGAAGCTTAAGAGTCTCTTTTTTAGGATTGGAAGAGTTCCAAGCGCTGGACCTACCATGATTTCAATTTGATTCTCTAATCCTGCGTTTTTTATATTCTCATTTGCCACTTTTGCATGTTTTTCACTAAATTCAAGTGTTACGAGATGTCCATCCTCTGGTAATGCACGTGCGAGCCAAACACTGCTATAGCCGCCAAGAGTACCAATTTCAAGGATATTCTTTGCTCCTTTAAGCTTGGCAAGCAAGTAAAGTAACTTTCCCTGATTAGGTGACACATCAATAGCTGGTAACCCTGCTTCTGCATTTGCTTTCAGAATTGAATTCATAATTGGATCTGACTTTTGAAGTTTACTGCTAAAATAAATATCTACATCATTCCATAAAGAAATATTCATAGCGTTCCCCCCCTTTTTGGTAATAGCATCTATCTCCAATTGTAATTATTCTATTATTCCAGTTATTAGTTCAGTACTCTTTATCTTTTCAAAAAAGGACGTGTTCTTAAAGAGCAGCGTCCTTTAATGGAAGATCGTTCAACATTATTAAGAGCCTCCTAGCTACCTACGTAAGATATTGCAGAAAAGTACTCAGATACTTTAAACGAAATTATCCTCTCACACCGTCTTTTGGATTCCATGAACCATGTAAACTTCCTTATATTCCTGATAATATATCAATTCAGAATTTCAAATTATTAAACGATTGATCTAGCAATTCTAAAGCTGATATCATCGATATAAAAATCAGGCATACTCTTTCGACGACAAGTAGCTCCACATCCACGTTCTTCTTCTGCCCAACTTCCTCCGCGAATTATTCTGTAGTTACCAAATGTCGCTTCATCGTATAAGTCCCAGCACCATTCCCAAACATTTCCGATCATGCCATAAAAGCCCCAATCATTAGGCTTTTTCTCACCAACTTCGTGTACTCGTTCGTTAGAATTATCTTTATACCAAGCGATTTCATCAATTTCACCATACCGATATCCTGTTGATTTTGCCTTACATGCGTATTGCCATTCAGCATCTGTCGGTAAACGAAAACCATTAGTAGTATAATTGCAAATAACTAATTTACTTTCATTATCAAAATCATAAAACTTGTCATAACCGAGCGCATCAGATAGTAAATTACAAAAATTCACTGCATCTATCCATGAAACATTAACAACTGGTTTTCGAGCCTCAGTTGTTGTTAAAAATTTCTTCTCTATAATAATGGCATAAAGTTCTTCTGTCACCGTATATTTGGCAAGATAAAATGGCTTAATCTCAACATTCCAACTAACTGCCTTTAAATTTTTTCTCATACCCGGCATTCCAAATTTATAGTTTGAACTCATCCATTTTTGCTCGTTTCGAAAATCCCGTAGGCGGATTTCTCCTTCAGGAATATACACCATTAAATCTTTTAAGTAGTCATTTAAGTTAGCTAACATTGTCCTCTCCTAGTCTTGAATTAATGATATTAGACACGACCTTTATATTAAGGTAGCTTTTAAGGAGTATTGTTTAAGTATTTCTTCACAATCTCATACCAATATTAATATAAATATCCAGTTGTGTTTGGAGGTCTATTCAGGAATATGGCTCGTTTGTTGGATAACGAATAAGACATGATCTTCTCTCCTTAAACTCTCCGTTCAAGGATTATTACCGACATATGTGTTCAGAAAGTCATTATTTTCTGAACACATGAATTTCATTCTTAGTTTCGTATGTGACTTTAAGAGATAAATTGCATTCAAATGGATGTTAAGTGACAATAAAGTTGGCTAAAAAATAATACATTCCTTTAAAAATGCCAATCATATCATTCCATTAAAGGAGGCAGGTTGTGGAAGATTAACTTGAAGATGATGAAAATATTTTATTTGAATGTAAAGTATTACACTTAAACTAATGGATCAGATTAGTGAAAGGGAGATAAAAAGAGAAGGGTGCAGTTTGTACACCCTCTAGTTCTCCCACGATATTAATAGAACAAGGAACTCAGTTTGTTAGTCCTACGACCATTTACCAGTTAATACTTCTCCTCGGTCAGTTGCTGGAGTTGGTGTTCTTGACAAACGTGAAATTTCACTATACATTTCAGGTGTCAATTTAAAATCGGCAGCTGCTAACGAATCTTCCAACTGGTTTAAATTACGTGCACCAATGATAGGGGCAGTAACAGCGGGATTAGCCATTACCCAAGCAACTGCTAAAGTTGCAGGTTTTACATCATGTTTTTGTGCATATTTGGTGAACTGTTCAGCCGTAACAAAATCTTCATCGGCACCGTAACGGTCACCATAGCGGGCCTCATCTACAATCCTGCCATGTTCAGGACGTTTGTTGACTCCATATTTACCTGTAAGAAGTCCAGCTCCTAGAGGACTGTAAGTAATTACCCCAATTTGTTCGGAAGCAGCCATCGGCAAAATTTTCACCTCGGCTTGACGTTTAACTAGATTATACATCGGTTGGATTAATTCAAAGCGGGCAAGTTGTTCTTTTGCAGAAATGCCTAATGCTTTAGTTATTTGCCATGCCGCCCAGTTACTCACAGCAGGGTAGAGAATCTTTCCTTGCCGTTGCAAGTCGTCAAGTGCACGAAGGGTTTCTTCCATTGGCGTATTATGATCAAAGTCATGAACAAAATAAAAATCAATATAATCCGTTTTTAAACGACATTCTTATACTTTGCCACTTTTTTATTAATGCTAAATGAAATCGCAGCAATAATGGCAGCAATTGCGACTGATGTAGCCCCGATCCAGCTGATTGCAAGAATTGATGTACTTTTTACTGCAATACCTCCAATTCCAGCAGCTGCAGCTATGCCCAACTGTATGAAGGAGCCATATAGGCTAAGCATGATTCCTGAAGCTTCTGGAGCAAGCCAGATCAGGTTATATTGGAGACCTGGGCCAGACGACCATGCCGAGAAAGACCATAGCATAAGCAGCGGAATGACGACAAAGGTTGAATTAGCGATAGTAGATAGCAACACTAAAGCTATAACGTGGACAACCAAACCGCCGACAAGGGTTCTGGGGTTACCAATCCGATCCGTCATGAATCCACCAAACTTGGAACCTATTAAGGTAGCGATACCGAAGGCAAACAAAGCGCCGCTCACTTCTCGTCCGCTCATTGCTGTTACGCTTAACAGGAAGGGGGCAATATAGGAATACATTACTCCATATCCTAACTGCCAAAAGAACGTTACACCAAGCCCCATTAAAATTTTTGGGTTCTTTAAAAAAGAGAGTTGCTTGCTTAGAGGAACTACCTCCTTGTTATTTGTGGCAGGAATCGTCCGCATGATAACAAAGATTGCTAGTAGACTAAGAACACCGATGCCCACGAAGATTATCTTCCAATCGTAAGCGGTAGCTATAACACGGCCAAGTGGTACACCGATGATGATGGCAGCACTAAACCCAAGTATAACTGTGCCGATAGCCCCTGCCTGTTTTTCTGGGGGAGCTAATTTGGCTGCTGCAGTTTTGGCAGCAATGGCAAAAACGCCACTTCCTAAAGCAAGTACAATGCGTGAGACGATTAGAAAACCGAAGCCAGGAAGAGTGATTGTCATAAGGCTACCGAGCACCATTAAAA
Source organism: Ectobacillus funiculus (assembly GCF_004138295.1). Taxonomy (GTDB): domain Bacteria; phylum Bacillota; class Bacilli; order Bacillales; family Bacillaceae_G; genus Ectobacillus; species Ectobacillus funiculus. The sequence continues at coordinate 26,760 of NZ_SCFM01000024.1, forward strand.
CAAGCGAAAGCATTAATAACTTTCGCTGATTCATTTTTGTCGTCGCCATCACGACAAGTGGCGATCCGAACGCATTGGCAAGAGCAAATACGGTGATTAATTGCCCTGCCACCGATACCGAAACATTATTGGAGGCAGCAACTTTATCCAAAATACCTGCAATAACGTACTCCGATGTACTCACCATGAAGGTAATCAAGGCCAGCATGTATATTTTCCAGGTGTTTTTCATATTTATTTCTTTTCACCCCTCTATAAATTTCCAGAAACAACTCCTTTATTATGAGGAAAAGCCCTCATGTAGCATTACATCAGGGCTACTGTTGGGCGAAAAATCACTTCATTTAAAGCTATTTCTATTAGATAACTTGTTTATCTTGAATATTTGGCATAGTTAATACCACCTTTCCTAATTTTCAGGAATAGCTTCGTTTACGCAATTTAATGCGTTTAGTGTTCTTGGAAAGCCCATATAGGGAAGACAATGAGTGATCACGGTAATCAATGTTTCCTTGTCATTGCCCACATTTAAGTTTCCTTGTACATGTGCCTTTACTTGGCCTTCAGCACCGCCCAACGCACTTATGATGCAGAGTGTCAACAACTCCCGTGTTTTTAAATCAAGTCCACCACGGGTATAGAAGTCTCCAAAACAAAAAGAGGAAAGGTAATCCTGTATGTGTTTTAGGTTTGCTGGAGCACTTTCGCGCATTTTTGCAATGACATCACCAAATATCTCTACCTGCACTGCAAGTCCCTTATCAAAACGATTTTCTTCTTCAACCTGTTTTTGGCTTTCAACCGGTAAAGCAATATTCTTGGATTTGAAAACCTCATTTATCTCTGCGATGGCATTCAGCGTTTTGGGGAATCCAATGTACGGAGCACACTGGTAAACTGCCTCTTTAATTTCTACAGGTGTCAGTCCAACATTCAGGGCAGCACTAACATGTGCCTTGAGCTGGGGCAACGTCTGGTTTGTGGCAAGCACTACCAAAGTGATAAGCTCACGTTGTTTGTCATCCAGATTACCTTGATAAAAAACTTCCCCAAAAATGAAGCGGCTCAGTATGTCCTGAAAATCAGGGTCGGTAGCGTATGCGGCTGATACTCCATCGCCAAATAGCTGTTTGTATTTTTCCTTGCTCTTTTCAACGCGATCCATAAATAAGCCCCCTGTTTGAATTCAATTTACTCTTCTATTATGGTGAAGGCAGTTAAATTGATGTCCGTAGAAAATTTACATATTGATGCGATATCGCGCATCTGTGTATAATTTAAAACAGAAATAGAATGTCTACAATGACCAAATAACCACGATTTGTGCCTTAAGGCACAAATTAATGAAATTTGTGTCATTATTTTTTAGAAAGCTTGGTGATGTTCACAATGGCTACAGTGGATAGAAGAGTACTCAAATCGCAAGAAGCGATAAAAAATGCTCTTATTGAGCTAATGCTTGAAAAAAACTTTGATCAAATTACACTACAGGATATTTCCGACAGAGCAAATGTTGGCCGAAGAACTATTTATCATCACTACATGGATAAATATGACCTGCTGGATAAGCTGATGGAAGAACATATAAACAAGCTTAGGGAAACAAGTGAATGGGCATGTGAAAAGGAATGGGTAGATGCAACCCAGATTTTTTTCGAATACTTTGAGAGTAATTATTTATTCTTTTCAACCATGTTAGCGAGTAAAGGAGCTCCTTCTTTTCGTAGTAAGTTCCTTGAGTTTCTTATCGAAGCGTTCAAGGATGAGACGGACATAACAAAAGGAAAAAATTACGGTCTAAATGAAGATGTTATTGTTAAATTCGCCGCAAATGCTTACGTAGGGGTATTGGAATCGTGGTTAAAGGATGGAATGCCTTCTCCGACTCATGTTATGGCAAAAGAATTGGGCATTTTGTTAGAGAGGATTGTATAGATTTCTCCTATGAAAAATCTCTTTTATTTTATTGAGGAAGGAGGTTCATTCAATAAGATGTAATAAAAGACAAGGATATTATCAGGTTAATGATTAAGAAACCTTTGTATTGGACAATTCGTTTCAATTTGTGTAAGTTAACTTTGTAAGCCACGAACATGAGTGGTAAAACGATCTTTTATCACATTTTTCATGCTAATGTAACGAACCCTTTCTACGTAAGAAATTTCCTAAAAATGTTCGTAGTAGGGGTGAAGTAACCGATCATTACTAGGGGGAATTATTATGACAAATTCACAAAATATTCATACGCTCGAGCAACAATTGTTCTTGGATGTTATTAAGGAACGTCGTTCTGTTCGTACATATGATCCAGCCGTGCATATTTCACGTGAAGAAATGACCGAAATATTAAAGCTAGCAACATTGGCTCCTTCATCTTCAAACCTGCAACCATGGCGTTTTCTAGTCATCGATAAGCCGGAGTTAAAGCAAAAGCTTCTACCAATTGCATATAATCAACAACAGGTAGTTGAGGCTTCTGCTGTTATTGCTGTGCTTGGCGACGTGGAAAGCTACAAGAAGGCTGAAAAAATTTATGGGCAGGCAGTTGAAGCAGGCTTTATGCCCGCGGATACCGCTAAATCATTCATCGATCGTACGGTCGGAATGTACTCTAGCTTGCCAGCTGAAAAGGCTCGCCAAATCGTATATACGGATGGAGGTCTGATCTCGATGCAGCTCATGCTTGTTGCCCGATCCAAAGGTTACGACACCGTTCCAATGGGAGGGTACGATCAAGCAAAGTTCATTGAAGCTTTCGGAATCTCTGAACAGTATGTGCCGGTTATGCTTATTGCTATCGGAAAAGCAACGAAACCAGGACATCCGACTACACGTCTTCCTATTGAGGATGTAGTGTTCTTTAACGAAATGTCTTAAGACATCATGCAAAAGAAACGACATTTATACCTGAATTACTCCAACGCTTGAAAGTCTTTAGCAGGCTTTGATATTGAAGTAAATGGTGCTATTAGTTCAACAAGAAAAAGTAGTTAAGATCTTCAACAATTGGGTGCAGGAATTGAACAAAGATGGACTGTTTGAGCAGTCCATTTTTCTTGCACTGTAAGAAAGTATAAATTCCCAGCTGCAAGTTCATTCGACGTAGTGGAGAATTTTAGGAATACAGTATAAGTGCAACTACGCCTCTGTCTTCAACCAAGGGCAGGGATCGCCAGTCGGCTAGTGTTCTTTAGCTCTTAATCGGTTAAATAGCAGTTTAGTTCAATGGAGGGGTATATATGGAAAACTTAAAATCAGAATTACATATCGTGGGAATATGCGGCAGTTTACGTAAAGAGTCGTTTAACCGAGGTCTATTACGAGCATTTGAACAGCAGCTGCCAGATAAAATTAAATTTACAGAAGCTGATATTTCAGAACTCCCGTTTTTTAGTGAAGAGAGAGAACAGAACTTGCCAGAAACAGTATTAAAGCTTAAAGAATTAGTGGAGTCTGCTGATGCTTTAATAGTTAGTACACCCGAATACAATTTGTCCTATACAGCTGTACTGAAAAATGCTCTAGAATGGTTATCACGTAGTTCTTTACAAAGACCATTAACAGGCAAACCAGTTGCTGTTATAGGTGCTGCTTCCGTTCAGGTTGGAGTGTCTCTAAGTCATTTACGGGATGTTATGTATGCTTTAAATATGAAGCTGATCAATAGACCTATTATCCAGGTGGGAAATGCCCGTGAAAAGTTTGATGAGAAGGGAAATCTCATTGATAGTGGTGTAAAAGAGCTTTTAGGAAATTTAAAAGATGAATTAATAAACGCTTTAAAATAATACGCTGCAATCATTTTAGAATAAATCAATAGCTACACGAGCAATTGCCTCATTTAATTGAAAGTGGGCTGCAAATATACAGTCCACACAAAACCATATTAATCTAAACCAAGCACTGGATGCGGTACATACGGCTCTTCCATATATGCAATTTCTTCAGGCGATAACCGAATTGAAAGGGAAGCTGCTGCATCTTCAAGGTGAGATGCTTTCGTAGACCCAATGATAGGAGAAGTAATAGGGTCTTTTTGAAACACCCAAGCAAGTGCAATTTGAGCTCTTGGTACACCTCGTTTTTCCGCCACTTCTGCCACTCTTTCAACCACTTGTCGGTCCGACTCGGATGCCTGAGGGAATCCACTTCCGATAATAGTTTATGATGTAAACCTGACATGTATAGAATATACATAATGTTTTTGTATATCTTCTCTGATACTATGGAATGACAAGAAAGAAATTGAAATGAGGGACAAGTGATTTGAACCAAGATAAACCGATGAAAACAGAGAAAAATCTGTCCACCATACAAAAATTGAAAACATGGGCTAAAAACTTAAAAAAACAACTTCTTGTGCTCTATTTGGCATATCGAGATGAAAGGGTTCCTTGGTATGCCAAATTATTTACCATGCTTGTTGTTGCGTATGCTTTTAGTCCTATTGATTTAATTCCAGATTTCATTCCAATTTTGGGATACCTGGACGATGTAATTCTTGTCCCGTTGGGTGTTTCCTTGGCATTAAAACTCATTCCTAAAGAAGTCTTGGAGGATTGTAAAAAGAAAGTAGAGGAAAGACAGACAACAAGCAAACCTAAAAATTGGGTGACGGGTGTGATTATCATTGCCATCTGGATTCTTGTTTTTATATGGGTTGGAAAACTTGTCCTATCATATATGAACCATTGACAACTTTCTCTAACGAATCTTATGTCAACAGACAGCCTTTAAAGCTAGTGATCATAAGAGAGCTTCGGTTAAAAGTGTGTTAAAACCTTGATATGGCTGGGTTTATTGGGGTTTTTGAGGTGTCAGGATTTCCTGACACCTCAAATTTTCCAAAAAACATAGTTTGTCCTCTTTTTAGGGCAAGGAGGTTTTTAAACCTGCAAACTCATTTCTAATAACTCTAATATGAATTGGTAATAAAAGACCGAAAACGATAAGAAAAACAATAATTGATATTAACGAATTCCATCCTTTATAGTTCATATAACCAACATAAACCATTCCAAGTTCTATTAGAAGTGATACTACAGTGAAGATGATTGTCAATGTCCATTTGTTATTTTTTGATAAGTAATTTAAATATAATATTGCAAGTGAGGATGGTACGAAGGTATAACAAAGAGTATCTCCAAGTCCAGCTTTATTAGGGTCTCCTAAGTCCACAAGGTCAAATTCCCTAGCAACTAGACCATCACAAAACCAGGTAACAAACCCCACAACACTAAATGTAATATAGATTTCCCGCCAAGAAATATTTTTTTTGGGGATTATAATGACTGTTATAGCAAATATAATACTCACAGTAACTGGAAACCACAATCCCTTGGCTCCTAAGTCTAAATTCGAAATAAAATCCTGCATGCATTTTTACCCCTTTAGTTTTGTATTGTATTCTTTATTATTTATATTTGTATTGTATTTTTTGTTATTTATAAGGGATATATACTATATATGGAAATTAAATATTTAACAGATTTTCTGAAAAGAAGTCCCCTTCCTCAAGGAATGGGAAGGGCGTAGCCCAAATGAGTAGGTGGGGGATGAATTTTCAGTAGGCGTAAGCCTATTTTTTTCTTTTCTTTCTATTTGATGATTGAAAACTGAACGTATGTTCGTTTCAATAGAGTTAGCAAGATATGGAAGGAGGTGTTAAAAGTGGCAACTAGAGAAGATGGAACTCATATAAAAGGAACAAAAAAATCTTTACCAGATGGTTGGACCACTTCTGGTTTTCGTTTTTCTATTGTTCCTACTGAAGAACAAGCAACACGTCTGGAACAAGCATTTGGTTGTGAAAGAAAGGTTTACAATGAATATATAGCTGGTTTGTATGAGTATTTGGAAGGGATTGGATTTGCAGGTGGTTTTATTCGTTATCAGGTTCCTTCCTACACAACGATTACTGCTCAGTACGATTATTTAGATAAAAGCAATGATTCTTTTGTCTACAATGATGCGAAAATGAGGTTTCAAGCAGCGACTCAGAAATACAATGAGGAATATGCAAAAAAGCCTATGCAATATAAAAAGTCTGTACGTAAAAAAATGAAAACCATTGGATATATTCCCACTTTCCGAGATATCAAAGGTGTTCCTAAATTCCATAGTAAGAAGCAAGGGAAGTTTAGTTATACGACAAACCAAACAAACGGAAATATAAAAATAAGACAAGAAAACGGAGAATGTTTCTTATGTATTCCAAAATTTAAAGAAGGAATTTCTATGATTCTACATCGAGATGTTCCAGCTGATGGTGTCATTAAAAAGGCGACGGTAAAACGTGAGGGAACTCGATATATGGTCTCCTTGTCCATCGATTATCCGTTCCAGGTACCTCAACCTCAAGAGGATCTATCTCCTGATGATGTAATAGGTTTAGATTATAGTCAGGAACAACTGTATGTAGATAGCAATGGTCACATTGCCGGTTATACAAGATACCATAAGATCATGGAAAACCGTCAACGGCGTATGAATAAATCTCTTGCCCGTAAGAAGAACCATGCGAAAACAGATGAAAACGGTAATATCCTATATAGTAAGAATTATCAAAAACAAGTACGTAAATACCAAAAGGTCATGGCAAAGGTAAAAAATAAAAGAAGAGATACTCTCCACAAGATGACGAATCAGATAACCAATGATTATCAGGCTGTTGTGGTAGAAGATATCGATTTACGAAACCTGGCACAATGTTTACGTTTAGGGAAAAAGTTACATGACAACGGATTTGGGCTGTTCCGTACGATGCTAAAATACAAATGTGAAAGAAAAGGAAAATATTATATTGTTGCTGATACATATTTCGCATCTAGTAAAATCTGTAATTGTTGTGGGCATAAGAAAGATCAACTTTCATTATCCGAAAGGATATACAGATGTACCGAATGCGGTACAAAAACGGATAGAGATTATAATGCAGCACTGAACCTCAAACAGTACGGTACTCGCGTTTTGAAGGAAATGAGAGTGTTGTCTGCATAATTTGTATCAGTTTTCCAAATAGCGGTAGGGACGCCGCGAATTCAAGACTATGGACATGAACCGTTAGGTTTGTGAGTGAAGTAGTAATAAAAGAGAAAGATGTTATTTATCTTTCGAAGCCCCCACTTCAAGACGCGCAGCGGATAAGTGGTGGGTAGTTCACTGAGCTACTGTATGGTTGTAATTACATAATGGTTGTAGGTCTTTTTACAAAGATTAAGAAATAGTTTAAATAACAAAAAGAGCTTTTCTACATAAGAATAAGCTCTTGAAGTTAAAAAGGTTTAATGGTTTTGATGTTCAGATGATGATTCTTCGTTTGACTGTTGAGCTGGTGATAGCTCGTTTTCTGTTACCCATTTATGATTGGTTACTTTTACTCCACCAGTAGTTGGAGTAAAATCAATCATGTATACAGTTGTCTTTTCAGCAAAATCAATTGTTGCCTTTGCATCCTTCATTCCTGTCATATGATCTGCATTAACTGTTACTTCTGTTCCAGGCTTCAATTCATTTTGACCAGCCTCTGGGATTTCTTCTTGAATAACCCACTTATGATTGGTTACTTTTTTCCCCCCATTTGTAGGAGTATAAGATATAGCATAAGCTATGGTATCATAAGCGCCCACGATTGTTGCTTCTGCACCTTTCATGCCTTCCATATGACCTTCTTTGATAATTGCTTTACTTCCAACTTTATAAGTTGGGTTTTCTGCAACTTTCAAACCTTCAGGTATTTCACCTGAACTAGAATGCTCCATATCCATATTTGAGTGGTCCATTGTTTTCTCTTCAGTTTGAGTTGTTCCTCCTTTGGGAGACGTGCTTTCATTACCACTTGCACATCCAGCTAATGTAAGTGCTGAGATCACTGAGATCATTCCCAAGGCTATTTTTTTATTTTTCATATTTTTCACCTCTTAAGAGTTTTTTATCAACCAACTTTAATGCACTTTCAACAAAGTCTTTCAAAACAATGTTCTATTTCAATAGGGTATTTTATATCAACGAACTAGTACCATTAAACAATTCAACAATATTCTTTAAATAGGTCCTTCTTATAAAATATAATTCTGGTATTTTTATTTAGACGAGCCTTTTTACACATACAACCCAAAATATGGATAGGGGTAACTTTTACCCTTCACATGTTATCACATAAATGTCGAGAAATTATGGAGATAAAAATGTTTAGAAAAAAATAGAACTGCATAATTTCTGCACGTTCTTACAGTACACTACTCTTTAGAACATATTAACGGGGAGGATTTGTATGATTGAAATATTACTTGTCGATGATGAGCCGCGCATGCTGGACTTATTGTCGTTATATCTGATACCAAGAGGTTATCAATGTATAAAAGCAACGTCTGGACAGCAAGCGATTTCCTTGCTTGAGCAAAAATCGTTTCGGTTAGTGCTGTTAGATGTGATGATGCCGAAAATGGATGGTTGGGAAACATGCAGGAGAATCCGTGAATTTAGCAGCGTTCCCATTATCATGGTTACAGCACGTAATCAAATGCCAGATATCGTTCAGGGATTGAAACAAGGTGCGGATGATTACATCACGAAGCCATTTCATGAAGAGGAGTTATTAGCAAGAATTGAAGCCATTCTGCGCCGAATGCATAATCACTTAAAATTGGAGTTTAAGGGTCTCTTCTGGGATGAGCTCAGGCACCTTGCATCTTTTCATGGAAAGGAATTAATCCTTACTCCCATTGAATTCTCACTGCTAGGACTATTTTTAAACAACAATTCATATGTATTCAGCCGTGAGCAACTGATAGAGCGCATTTGGGGAACCGAATCAGATACAGAAGATCGTACTGTCGATTCTCATATACGAAACTTACGTGATAAATTAAGAAAAGTTGGCTTCCCAATTGAACAACATTTAAAAACCGTATATGGGATTGGTTATCGTTGGATGAATGAAGAATAATAGTATTTAACCACAAGGATTGTGAAAATATGAAGCATATCTCCATTAAATTAGGATTTTATTTTTTAGTTTGTGTGACATTCATCGAAATCGTATTATTTACTTTATTGTACTTCAGCCTAGTTAATACCAGAGTGGATGAAGAAGTCTCTTCCCTTCTTGCCCGAGGTAACAGTCACCGTGATGTGTTAGAAAAGTATTTCGATCCTCAAACGATTATGCACGTAGCATTAATGGAGTCGGAAGCTGAAACGAAAGTGGTCATTACAGCAAAGGATGGGAAAATACTTGCGAAATCAAATAATGTAGACAGAGCAATGGAAGAACATCTATCTAAGAAAATGGGGCTTATGCCTAAAAAAGGAACTGTCATAGAAAATCATTGGAAAACATCAAATTATATTTGTACGGTCAGCCCTATCCAAATTCAAGGAGAGATCAAGGGTTATGTCTACATGTTTTTAGGAACAGATTCCATTAAAGAAATGATTCAACGGTTAACAAATCAGTTTTTAGTTATTGCCGCTATTACGTTTTTATTAACGGTTGTGACCATGTTCCTCCTATCTCGTAGTCTTACGCAGCCATTAATACGCATGAAGAAAGCGACAGAAAAGATGAGTAAAGGGGATTTGTCCGTCTCCTTAAATATCAAAAGCAATGATGAAGTGGGAGAACTGGCACATTCCATTCAGACGCTAGCAAACGATTTAGATTACATAAAAAAAGAGAGAAGTGAATTCCTAGCAAGCGTGGCTCATGAACTCCGTACACCGTTAACCTATGTCAGAGGATACGCGGATATCGCAATGCGGGATACACTCTCCTTAGAAGAACGAAATACGTATTTGACTATCATCAAGGATGAGGCTGACCATGTCACAGGCTTAGTTCAAGATTTATTGGAACTGGCACAAATGGAGAAGCATAATTTCATTATTGAAAAACAAGAAACTAACTTCTATGACTTTTGGGAGAAAATCGTAACAAAGGTACAACTTGCCTACGAAGATAAACAGATTCGCATTCTTTTATCTTGTCCGAAGGATATTATGGTCTCTATCGATCAAAAGCGATTTGAACAAGTTATAATAAACTTACTGAATAATGCATATTTCCATTCTCAGTCAAATTCCATCATATCTGTTACAGTGAAAAGCGATCAATCAAGCGTACAAATTGTCATTCAAGATCAGGGAGAAGGCATTCCTCCCGAAGATCTCTCTCATATCTTTGAACGGTTTTACCGGGTTGATAAATCACGTACACGAGCAACCGGCGGTAGCGGTTTAGGACTTGCAATTGTAAAAGAAATTGTTGAATTTCATGGCGGAACAATAGATGCAACAAGCCAAGTTGGAAAAGGCTCTGTATTCACTGTTACGTTAAGAGAACAATAAGGTCCGTTTTATGAACCGATACAAACAGTTCCAAAGCCTCTAAAGGATAAGCTTATCCTTTAGAGGCTTTTTCTAGTAATGTTAACTAGTTTAATTGACTACCGCCTTCGAATAATTATAAAAACAAAAGGACAAGAGAGCTTCTCTCTCCCTTGTCCCTTTTTGCATTATTGGATTGTATTTGCAATCCCTAATAGAATGTCTGACGAGGCTTGATTTAATCCCCCATCATCAAGCATGAGGCGGTATTGCCAACCATCCTTCTCAAGGATAAGGATATAAAGGGGCACGTCGTCCCGAATACGATACAGGATGGCCTTTGCCTGATTTTGTAAAGTATAGACATGTTTAATTCGCTTTTGAATGAGCTTCATTCCAAACTTGGCAGGACGGACTGTGATGCTATAACGCACGCCACTCCTCTTCTCGTGCACATATTCTGCACTAAATTCGTTATTAGCACCATTTTCATCAGTGTCATGATAGCAACGACCGAATTGGTGAGTAAATACCATAGGAGGAACCCTTGTTGGCAAGACAATATCTCGCTGAAAGAGTCTCTCACACGCTGTTAGAGCCTTCTCAATGGAGGTATACCCTAAATCGTACCAAGATTTTTCAAAAGGCTTTTGAGCTTGAGCCAAACCAGTTGTTATACCCATTATCAGGGTAAATGAAAGCAGAAAAGACTGTAGAGATCTAAGCGATTCACTCATAGACATGCTATCCTCCTAATGTATATAAACGGGAATAGTATGCCTTTGTGTCACAATAGTATTCACACTGCCGATAAGCTTGATTATGTGAACACGAATACCCTCCAGATTGCTTAGCTGGAGGGCATTTTTATAGACACATTCTGTCATAGAAGCATTATGAGTTGAAGGTGGAGTCCATTAAATGTCAGCCTTCACGGGATTTTTGAGGTACTCTTTATTCACATTGTCTTTGTTAAAAAGCCGAATATGTTTTTCTTGCATATTTTCTTCTTCAAGATACTTTCGTTTAGCTTTTAACAAATCACCATATGTTACAATTCCAACTGGTTTGAAAGTCTTATCTAGTACAACAACGCGATCAACACCATGATAAATCATTTGTTCAACGGTGTCTTTTCCAGTATTATTTTGTGAAATTGTGATCACATTTTTCGAGAACTGATCACCAACTTCAATTTCACTTACTCTTGGATTAGTAATCCAAGGTAATAACTCAGAACGGGTAAGCATTCCCACAAGATGTTTATCCATTGTCACAATTGGATAGGTTTCATACTTGTATACGTGGTTTTGCTGAAGTATGTTTTCAATTACCTCCGCGATTGTGCTATCTTTCGGAACCGTAAGTAGGGATTTTGACATAATTTCGGAAACCTGGCAGAGTTCTAATGGATCTACCATATAGTCACGACTAATATGAATGTTTCGTCGGGCAATCTTTTCAGTGAGTATGGAGCGAGGTAAAATCAGTGCTGAGATCCCAGCACTAATTGCGCAAGTAATTAAAGTTGGAAGCAACATATCAATATCATGGGTCAGTTCTAGTAGAAAGATCACTGTAGTGAAGGGTGAACGAGTAACTCCGCAAAATGTGGCAGCCATACCTAAGAATGCCCAGAAAGCTACATTTTGGGCATGAAATAAGACCGCTAGTACGTTGCCAAGTGAACCGCCTATAATCAAAAGGGGAGCTAAGATTCCACCTGATGTACCGGAGCCAAGGGCAATTATCCAAATGATTGTTTTTACAATTAACATTTTGATAGCTAGCGAGTAATCGAATTGTCCCTGAACAAGGCTGTGAATTGAATCGTATCCTACACCTAAGACTTGTGGTACAAAAACCCCACCTATACCAATAGCTATTGCTCCTAATGCAGGCCACCACATCCAATGTAAAGGCAACTTACGAAATAAATCCTCTGTACCATAGATACATTTTGTTAGGATATATGCAAGTACAGCACTAATTATCCCAAACATTACGGGAATCAATAGCGCCTCAATAGTGGTGGAGGGAATCGCCTTACTTGGAAACATGGTTTTGTTACCTAGTAAATAGAAGTGTACAAATGCTGCAGCACCACTTGCAAGGGCAATCGGTACTACACTACGAGGACGCATTTCAAAGGCAAGTAGTTCGACAACGAACAAAACTGACGCAATGGGTGCATTAAAAGTAGCACACATACCCGCAGCGGCGCCTGAAAGGAGAAGTACCTTTCTTTCTGCTGCTGTTATATGTAATAGTTGCCCAATGACAGAACCAATCGAGCCCCCAGTCATGATAATGGGTCCTTCTGCACCAAATGGACCACCACTACCAATCGATATAGCTGCTGAGATGGGTTTCAGAATCGCAACTTTTGGAGCGATGATACTCTTTCCCAGTAAAATAGCTTCCATAGCTTCAGGGATACCGTGCCCCCGAATTTTTTCTGACCCAAATCGGGCCATTAAACCAATGATGATTCCTCCGATTATTGGAACAACAATGACCCAAGCCCCTAATGAATTAGGATAATCTAAAACAAATGCCAGAGAAAATCGTTGATAAAAAAATAGGTTTGTAAAAAAATTGATCATTTTCATTAGAATGACAGCGATTAAAGCCCCAATTACTCCTACAATTAGCGCTAAGGTTGAAAGATAAAAAATTCTTTTGGTGAGTATAAAATCAGATAAAGTTCTAGCATGTTTCATTTTCATCCCCCTTTTGGATAATATGGAAAAATAAAAGTGAATCTTAATGAGATATATTTTCGCTTTCAAAATATATCTCATTAAGATATACTTATTAGTATTATTAAGGGGGATTAAACATGACAAAATCCAGGATATCAAAATCCACATATGAACGTTTAGCTAATTTTAGATATGAGTTGAGAAAATTCATCCACTTTAGTGAAGCTGCAGCTAGACAAATAGGAATTACACCTCAACAACACCAATTGTTATTAGCTATCAAAGGGTTTCCCGAACGCGACGTTGCTACCCCGCGGGAATTAGCTGAACGGTTGCGACTTAGTCATAATGCCTGTGTAGGTTTGATTGATCGATGCGAACAGTTAGGGCTAGTTTGTCGTATGCCAAATCCTAAAGATAAACGAAGCGTTTATGTAGGAATAACTGAGCATGGAACGGGGATTTTGGAACAATTATCGGAGATACATCTTGAAGAAATCAAACGCATAGGTTTATTTAAATATCTTGAGTAGGGCATTTTTAAATGGATTGGGAATCAATTAAATCAAAAATGGCATATGTAATAGCTTCCTTCCTTTGTAACAATCATCTAATGAATTATCGATATATACCCGGTCTCTATACTCTGAAAAGCTATTTGGAATGAGCAATGATCAGAAAAATCTCCTTAGATGAACGTAATGAAGAAGATGTGATGGATTCAACAAAGTCATGGGCATTGCCTTATAATGTGATGTATTAAGGGGGAGTCTAAATGGAGAAGGAATTATTAATAAAAATAGGAAAAACGATTAAAACAACAAGGGTGAGTAATGGGCTTTCTCAGGCTGATCTTGCCGAAAAATCTCACCTGCATAAAAATTTTATTGGAATGGTTGAGCGAGGCGAGCGTGGTGCAACAATATTATCCCTGCAGAAGATTTGTCTAGCATTAGGATTTTCCCTAACAGAATTCTTTCAATCTTTAAACCTATAGGTTATTTTCAGTCTCTTTATAGAAATACTCTTGACCAGAAGTCCTCATACTTACAGTAAAAGGGGATCTTCGCTACAACCTCAGTGTTCGACCTTATGGAAATGATGGGGGAGTGGGGATGATCTATCGCTTTTTCACCGCACTTCGGGTTTATCTAGATGGTTCTGAGTTTGATAGGACAAGCTTCTGAGGATAGAGGCAATGAAAAGGGGGGAAGTACGAAGTACAGTCATCATTGAGAATGCAATTTGGAGTCGACCTAATGATAAACAAAGCCTGATATAATCATTGGTAAGGGAGTGATGTTAAATGGAACAACTAGTTGAGCAATACAAACAAGGATACTCTAAGATTCTTAAAGAGCTTGAAGGGCTTACAGAAGAGCAATTATTGTTTAAACCATCTGAAAAAAGCTGGAGCATCAGGGAAATTATCATCCACGTTTCAGATGCGGAACTCGTACATATTCACCGGATGAAAGCTGTTTTATCGGAAGATAATCCTATCCTAACTGCCTTTGATCAGGATTTATGGACAACCCGTTTAAATTCTCAGTATGTCGATCATCAATTATATCTTCAACTGTTTAAATCTATGCGTGAAAGTTTTCTACCTATCCTTCATCATTTAACTGAACAGGATTATCTACGAATTGGGACACATAATCAAGCTGGTCAACTCACCTTTAAAGAGATCCTTGAACACTCCATTGAACATGTTGATACTCATATTAGACAAATAAGACGAATAAAAAATCTTTTTTGATAACGTTAACTGAATGTAAAGTGAAAATGTGCTAGCTAGTGAACATGAATTGAAATAGTAGCCGGAGGTAGGGAAAGTTCGTTTCGACCTTCCTGGGTTTAGACAGGCTGGGTTTTATCCTATTACTTCATCAAAAGGCGCGCTTTTTTTCCACTTTAAGAAAGTATAAATTTCTAGCTGGAAGACAATTCGACGTAGTGAGAAATTTTAGGAACAAAGTATAAGTGGGCTATGGAGGGGAATATGCAATGATAGATGCAAAGCTAATTAATTATATCTATAAAGGGCTTAGAGCTGATTATAATGCCCTCTATAAGCGTATAGAAGAAGATACAATATTCACGAAAAAGGAATTCAAAAAGCGTTTTGATGAGTTACAAGAAGGTTTATCTGCTTATCGTAGTCTTATAAGTGAGATAGAATATGAACATCCTTCTATTTTCCGTGAGATTATGTTCCGTCATTCCGTAGTTAGATATCTTCAAAATGAGATTAGCTCTTTAGAAGAGCGAGGAGAAAGGAGATTTGACGGAGGAATTGATATGTTGTGATGTTACATGAAGTACTAAAGATGGCTCACAGCGTCATCTTTTTTGATATACATACATGAGAAGCATAAGTGTCCTTTGTCTAGCAATGAAGTTGCTTTTCTTTTTTGATCATATTTGTATTTTGTTCATAGAACCCCAAAGATGAAATGAATGTTATTCTATCATTTACTTTCTCTCACCTTTTAGTTTTTTAGCATCCCAGTTTTTCACCTTCCGCTTTTTACATTTCGTTCCGTTGTTACAACAATCATCTTTAGCCGTTTTCCCAATCCATATAAACATCAAAAGAGGAAATAAAAACAAAGCCAGTATACCGATCAACCAATCCATTGCTTTACCTCCTCTCCGATTCGTATTAATTTATTAAAAAGTTTTGCCTCACGAATTAGTCATTGCTAATATGAATATAACATAAATATATTAGTAGTAACTAATATATGATGGAGGCGTATAAAGATGTTACCATCTACTCTTGATGTGAAAACAAAATTTATTCAAGGATTTGCTGATAAAACCCGATTGCGAATTCTTTCTTGCCTGATGGATGGAGAAAAAAACGTATCCGAGATTGTGGAACGTATCCAAGGTAACCAATCGAATGTATCTCAACATCTAAGCTGCTTAAAAGGGTGCGGCATTATTAAGGGGAGACAGGAGGGGAAGTACGTGCACTATTCTTTGCGCAACGATCAAATTAAAGAACTTCTTACAATGTTTGATACGGTGTTCGAAGAAGTACAAAATGAGGTAGCTGCCTGTGACAAAAACGATGGCTGCCTGTCTCCAAAAGGGGAGGAGACCATTGTCGAATAAGAAGGAGAAGCAAGGAAGTTGCTGTCAAACTTCTTCTTGTGGGGATGCTGTTAAAACAATAGCCAAAGAAGAACGAGAAATACCTTCTTCATTGGAACCAAAGAAAACATCTTGTTGCTCATCTAAGGAACCTGTTTTGATTCCTATTGTGGAAGTGAATCAGGAAGCTTCATGTTGCAGCAGCAAGACACACCATACAGAACAGAAATTAGATTCCTCTGATTCCTGTTGTGATCCGATTCCTTCGAAGACCAGCTCTTGTTGCTCTTCTTCAACGACTGTAACCGTGCAGAAAGAAAGGGATGCAATGGATAGTTCATGTTGTGGTAGCAAAACAAATGAAAAAAAACAGGAATTGGTCTTTTCTGACTCCTGTTGTAGCCCTGATTCCCCACAGGTAAGTTCTTGCTGTTCTTCATCGACTACACTTGCACAAGGAGAGGCTGCTGCAAAGGTAAGCTCGTGTTGCAGTAGTGAGAAACCAGCAGAGCAGCCACCAGTTACAGGTGACGGAGTGCAGACATATCTGATTGAAGGAATGGATTGCGGGGCTTGTGCAGTAACGATTGAAAAGCATTTGCAACACGTTCCCGGTGTGGAAGAGGTTCGTGTAAACTTTTCCACTGGAAAAATGCAAATTCGTCATACTCGTGATGTAGAGGATATTGCGAAAGAAGTGTCCAAAGCTGGATTTCATGCTACTTTGGCAGGGAAGAGATCTAAAGACGTTCCTTCTAGGAAATCAATGGACACCCCGCTGTTTTTGTCAGGAATATTGTTAGCGTTTGGATTCTTTGGTTCATTTACAGACACGTCACCACTTCTGATTACGTTATGTTACGGGGCTAGTATTGTTATTGGAGGATATAAACCAGCGAAAAGTGCCTTTTACGCCATTCGAAGTAAATCATTGGATATGAATGTCCTCATGACAACTGCTGCTGTTGGCGCAGCCCTCATTGGAGAGTGGCTAGAGGGAGCAACGGTTGTATGGTTATTCGCACTTGGAGCAGCCTTGCAAAATAGATCGATTGAGCGTACACGTGAATCCATTCGTGGGTTGATGGATTTGGCACCTTCTGAAGCATGGGTCAAAGCTGGAACAGAACTCGTAAAAACATCCGTAGACGATATTACCGTAGGAACGGTGATTGTGGTAAAACCAGGTGAAAAAATTCCGCTGGATGGTACCATTGTGGCAGGATACTCTACCGTCAATCAAGCCCCGATTACAGGTGAATCCATTCCAGCCGACAAGCAAACCGGAGACGCGGTATATGCCGGTACTATCAACGAAGAGGGTTCACTGGAGATTCACGTAACAAAACTGGTAAAGGACACAACCATTGCACGAATCATTTATTTAGTTGAAGAAGCACAGGAAAAAAAGGCTCCTACGCAAGCCTTCGTAGATCGGTTCGCACGCATCTATACACCGATTGTTTTTGCATTAGCATGGGCTGTCATCGTGATTCCGCCTCTTGCAGGAATGGGAGAATGGATAGAGTGGGTCTATAAGGGATTGGAACTGCTTGTTGTCGCATGTCCATGCGCCTTAGTTATTTCTACACCGGTTGCGATTGTGTCCGCTATCGGAAACGCGGCAAAAAATGGTGTGTTAATCAAAGGGGGTACTGCTTTAGAAGTGGCGGGAGCCTTACGTGTGATTGCGTTTGACAAAACCGGTACATTGACAGAGGGAAAGCCAAAGGTTGTACAGGTGACTGCTCTGGAGGGCTCTGAAGGAGAACTATTGTCTTTTGCCCGAACCATTGAAGAATATTCCAATCATCCGATTGCAAAGGCCATCGCAGCATATTCACAAGAACGTAACATTCCTTTACAAGAAGGAGCAGATTTCCGAGCTATTGTAGGAAAAGGTGCACAGGTGACTATTCAAGGAGAAGTCTACTACGCTGGGAATGCTGCCTTGTTTGAAGAACAGGGTGTATCTACGGAAACTTGGCAAGAGATGATGCAAAGCATGCAACGACTGGGGCAGACGGTTGTCATTGTTGGTACCAAGCAGACCATTTTGGGTATTATTGCAGTAGCTGATTCTATCCGTTTCACGACTTTAGAGACAGTGCAAGAATTGAAACGGGCAGGAATTCAAGAAACGGTGATGCTCACAGGAGATAATGAAGGAACAGCGCAACATATTGCTCAGCAAGCAAAGATTGATCGATCCTTTGCTCATTTGCTTCCAGAAGATAAAGTGCGTGCCGTAGAGCAGCTGCAAGCAGGAGGAAAAACAGTGGCCATGATTGGAGATGGTATCAATGATGCACCTGCACTTGCCACGGCGAACTTAGGGATTGCTATGAGTGGGGCCGGAACAGCTACTGCAATGGAGACGGCGGATATTGTTCTGATGGCAGATAACCTAGAGAAATTGCCATACACGATGCGCCTCAGTCGAAAGGCATTAAGCATCATCAAACAGAATATTTGGTTCTCTCTTATTATAAAACTTATTGCGCTTGTCTTAATTTTCCCAGGGTGGTTGACGCTTTGGATTGCTGTACTCAGTGATACAGGCGCTGCGCTTCTCGTCATTCTCAACAGTATGCGTTTGTTGCGGAACAAATAAGTTTGTATGGGGCTACTTCGTAGCTCCATACTTTACATAAAAAACAGAAAAAACAACGGGGAGAAAGGGGATATATATGGAACGCTATCGCATAATCAGGATGCTAATGGCAGTCAGTGTCATCCTGCTGTTAGCAGCATGTGGAGAGAGTAAACTGAAGGACCCGCTCAATTGGGAAGTGGAACAGTTCTCCTATACGGATCAGAACGGGAAAACGTTTGGTTCTTCTGACTTGCAAAAAAAGGTATGGATAGCTGATTTTATTTTTACAAGCTGCGAAACGGTTTGTCCGCCTATGACGGCCAATATGACAAAGCTTCAAAAGATGTTGAAAGAAAAAGGGATTAAGGATGTTGAGTTTGTTTCGTTCAGTGTGGATCCAACTGTGGATACACCGGAGAAATTGCAAGAGTTCATGAAGAAATATGAGATGGATGCCTCCAAATGGCACTTTCTGACTGGCTATTCGCAAGAAGAGATTAGTCAATTTGCAGAGAAGAATTTTAAGGCACTGGTTGATAAACCAGCGAGCACAACACAAGTTATTCATGGGACAAGTTTGTATCTGGTAGATACGACCGGAACAGTGGTTAAGAAGTACTCCGCTCTTCAGAATACACCGTACGAAGATATTATCAAAGATATACAAACAATTCGTTAACTCAATCATACCAAAGGAGCAGATCAACTCCCGTCCTTTCTGGCATCTAAGTTCGAACAAATTCAAAAAATTTACGCAATGGCTGGATAAAACTATGAATTGTTGAGTTGGATTCCGTGTTACTGCGGGTGTGGCGAGAGTGTCGAATAAAAAATTCCCCTTCCTTTGGAGGGCACTGAAAAACTAAAATGAAGAAGCTTTTTGATTAATATGAGAAGTTTTAAGACGGCCTCTGGATTATTAGACGTTCCTGCATTATAATGATTGTATAACGAATAGGCGATGGAGTTCGCCTTAATTGCCTTAGAGCTGATGACTCCTACCAGTATTTATTTTACTGGTAGGAGTCTATTTTTTTTGAGAAAATTACAAAAGAGGTGAAAAAATGGTTTATATCTTTGTCGGCATAGCTGGGATTTTAGGTGCCTTATCACGTTATTATTTAGGATTATCTATTAGTACAGGGTGGCAGCATGATTTTCCGTTTGCAACATTAGCAATTAATCTTATCGGTTGCTTTGTTCTTAGTTGGCTCACGATGTACATATCCCGATTAAATATTCTTCATCCATACCTTGTCACTGGGATAGGTACAGGATTTATTGGATCCTTTACAACCTTTTCTACATTTAGCGTGGAAACCGTTAAATTAATTCACGCCTCACATTGGGGAGTGGCTCTGTTATATGTATTAAGTAGCTTATGGGGTGGTCTTTTCATGTCTTGGTTAGGTTTTAAAGTTGGTGACTCTTTCTTCAAGAAACAAACACAGCGTACATTGCGATCAAAGGGAGGACAAAACTCATGATAGGAAATCCAGCTTTGTTAGTAGCAATTGGTGGTTTCTTTGGGGCAATATCCCGTTTTGGCATCAGCAATTGGTTTAAAACAAGATATCCTTCATCTTTTCCTATTGGGACCCTTCTTATAAATTTACTCGGTTCATTTTTACTGGGGTATATCATCGGAAAAGGAATCGATGAAAGCTGGCAGCTTTTATTCGGTACAGGTTTCATGGGGGCTTTCACAACTTTCTCTACGTTTAAATTGGAAAACATCCAGCTATACGCCAATAAGAAGTGGAAAGCACTTGCCTTGTATTTAGGCATAAGTTATACATTCGGTGTTCTGTTAGCTTTTTTAGGTATGAAATTGGGAAATATCTTATAAGGTCAGTCTTATCAAAAATCTTCAGCAAACTGAAGTGAACCCATAAAATGGGCCACACATAAAACACCTAGGCTACCTGTTCCCCGTATTCTACGGGGGACAGGTAGTTTAATTTCTCTTGAATTCGCACACAATTATAATAATGAATGTATTCTAGCACAATCTCTCGCACAGTTGTGTTGGATACTTTTGTTATCTGTTGTGAATAGAAAGCTTCGCACTTTAATACGGCGAAGAAGCTTTCCATGACGGCATTATCATGGCAGTTTCCTTTACGGGACATGCTTGTGGTAATGCCGTTTTCTTTGGCATACATCTGAAATTCCTTAGAAGTGTAGATGCTTCCTTGATCAGAGTGAAGAATAACACTCTTCGCATTACGCTTACGTATCGCCTGTTTGAGTGTATCTAGAGCGAGTCGTACATTAGGAGATTCACTGATAACAGAGCTGATAATCTCACGGTTGTAGGCATCCATGATGGTAGAAAGATATAAGGTACGCTCTCCAAACATGAGATACGTTACATCTGTAAACCACTTTTGATTTGGTGCGGTCGCTTCAAATTCTCTTTGGAGAAGGTTAGGAGATACAACTGGCTCCGCTCCTCCTATATATACTTTTCTCTTCCGCCGAACCCTAGATAATAAGCTATACATTCTCATAATTCGTAATACTTTCTTATGATTTACATGGAATCCCAATCGTCTGAGAATAGCTGTTACTTTTCGGTATCCGTATCGCTGCTTATATTGCCGGCACACACACTGAACTTGTTTTTCTGTGTCATCTGATATGCGTTATGGTTTGTGAATCCAACGATAAAAGGTAGAGCGGGGAATATTGAGAATCTTACAGAACTCTTTTATCGTAATGGATCCTTTCAGCTCTTTCCATGTCGTAATTACAAGGTCTGGTTTCCACTCCTTTCGATCTCTCGGTACTTTCCCAATACAAGAAGCTGTGCCTTCAACTGTTTGTTTTCTAACCGTAACTGTTCCACTTCATCCAGTTCTTTTGGATCTTTCCCTTGGTCATACCGTTTTCCCACAGGTTGTTCAAATCGATGGGTCTGTCCCATGCGATACCATCTCATCCATGTCTTCAACTGTGATTTATTCTTAATCCCTAACGTCTCCATAATCGTGTGGTTTGTGTAGCCTGCTTCTTTCATTTCAATTGCTTTCCATTTGATCTCCGCTGGGTAATGTACTCTTGTGACCAAAACAAAAACACCTCCGCTTGATTCGTCTTTTTTAGTATGCGAATCAAGGGGGTGTTTTTTTTCATGTCCCACTATTAGGGTTCACTCCAAAACAATATGAAGGTTTTTGATAAACTTCTAGATAGATTGGCTTCTGTATTCTTGGATTGCGTAAAGAGGATAGATTCTAGTAAAGCTGTCCTTTTCTCTGATTGATCGGAGTAAACAAACAAGCAATGCTCTCCAGTCAAGGGACTGGAGGGCGTTTTTTTGTTTTTAGGTACATTGACTCCGAATAATATGAGATTATATTAATATCTGTATGTAAAAACAATTCAAAACGACCTGATTATATACCCTATTAGGTATATAATCAGGTCATCACATACATTATCGGGTACCTAAAGGAAGAGATAATAGGAGTCACAACAAGTTTCTTATTAGAAAATTTTATGCAAAAGGAGGAACTTTACCTGGAATATAATCAGCAAGTAAAAAACCGCTTAAAGAGAATTGAGGGGTAAGTCAAGGGTGTCCTGAACATGATGGAACAAAGGAAAGATTGCAGAGAGATTGTGACACAATGATAAGCTGTACGTAATGCAAGTGATCGCGCAGTAGGTGTAATTGTCAGTACCAATCTTGAACATTGTGTAAGGGGGATTATTGAAGGAGGTGAAAAAACGGAGCATCTTGTAAAAGAAGCGGTTGAATTATTAACTAAAGGTAGGTAAGAAACATTTATCAGTCTCAATCCAGTTAAAGGTTGACGAGTTTAGCTTTGTATATTAACATACCCTCATAGGTATAAAAATAAGGGGAGTAACTGAGTTATTTATTAAAAGTAAGTTAAAATGCTCATCAATCTCAATATAATTAGGGATTGACGAAGCTAGTTTTATACAACGACATACCCGTGTAGGTATATGTGAAAAGTTAGAGGTAAACAATGAAGGTTACTCAAGCATTAGATGCAAAAGGTTTAGCATGTCCAATGCCGATCGTGAAAACTAAAAAAGCAATAAGCGGTTTAGAAACAGGGCAAGTGCTAGAGGTACACACAACAGATAAAGGTGTAAAAGTGATTTAACTGCTTGGGCAAAGTCTACAGGTCATATAATAGTGAATTTTAAATTAAAGAACAAAAGGATGTGTTTATTTTTCAAATTCAAAAAGGATAAATGCTTTTATACTTCAATATACCCCTTTGGGTAAGTTGGATAACGAGGAGGATACAACATGAGTGAACAAAAGAAAAAAACAACTATTGTTTTATTGAGTGGTGATTATGATAAAGTAATGGCCGCTTATATCATTGCAAATGGAGCTGCAGCCTATGACCATGAGGTAACGATTTTTCATACATTTTGGGGATTAAATGCCTTACGTAAAGAGGGACAGGTACCTATGAAAAAAGGGGTTCTTGAGAAAATGTTTGCAAAAATGATGCCACGCGGTGCTGACAAGATGGGGCTTTCCAAGATGAACTTTGCAGGGATTGGTCCGAAAATGATTAAATATGTGATGAAAAAGCATAATGCGATGCCGCTACCACAATTGATTGAAATGGCACAGGAACAAGATGTGAAGTTGATTGCTTGTACAATGACAATGGATTTACTGGGACTGCAAAAGGAAGAATTACTAGATAACATCGAGTATGCAGGGGTAGCTGCTTATTTGGCAGAGGCTGAAGATGGAAATGTTAACCTATTCATCTAATTCTGCAGGATAAGGGATAAGATCTCATACTCACATGGAGGAGCAATATGGAAATTTTAAATGTGGTAATCATTTCATTAGTTATTCTCTTTTTGATGCAACGTTTACTTCCAACAAAAGGTGTAAGACAGATTAGTGTTGCTGAATTAAAGAAAGAATTACAGGATAAAAACAAGCAGTTTGTTGATGTTCGAGCACCTGGAGAATATAAGGGAAATCATATTCGTACCTTTAAAAACATTCCGCTTCACGAGCTTACTCAAAAAGCAAATGGATTATCAAAAGAGGAAGAAGTGGTTGTAATTTGCCAAAGCGGGATGAGAAGTAAAAAGGCAAGTAAAGTATTGAAAAAATTAGGTTTTCAAAAGGTAACAAACGTAAAGGGCGGTATGAGTGCTTGGAATTAGTAAAAAGGAGGTAGTCATGATGAAACATATTACGCCAAAAGAAGTGGAGAGCTTTTTGAAGCAAAACCAATCCTTAAATATCATCGATGTACGTGAAGTGGAAGAAGTAGCGACTGGGAAGATTCCAGGAGCCTGGAACATTCCATTAGGCTTATTAGAGTTTCGTATGCATGAGTTAGATAAAACAAAAGAGTATATATTAATTTGCCGTTCAGGTACCAGAAGTGCCCGCGCAACAGAGCTTTTAGAAGGTCATGGTTTTTCTGTCACGAACATGATGGGTGGGATGCTTGTCTGGGAAGGTATCATTAAGTAATTTTTTCAGGGGACATACCCTTGGGGGTAACAAGTGGGATGAGGAGGATATGCGAGATGGAGAACATAAAAACAGATCTTTTAGTTGACGCAAAAGGATTTGCTTGTCCAATGCCGATTGTACGTACAAAGAAGGCGATGAACGAACTACAGCCTGGGAAGGTAATGGAAGTACAAGCGACTGATAAGGGATCAACAGCTGATATTCAGGCTTGGGCAAAAAGTACAGGACATCAGTACTTAGGAACTGTAGAAGAAGGAAATGTATTAAAACATTACCTTCGTAAAGCGAGTGAAAAGGCTGGAGAAGAAAAGAAACATCCGCATGTAGTAAGCAATGAAGAGTTGCAAGCAAAATTAAAAGAAAGCAAAAATATAGTGGTTCTGGATGTTCGTGAAGTGGCTGAGTTTGCATTCAATCACATCCCAGGTGCAAAGTCCATTCCATTAGGAGAACTTGAAGAACGTCTATACGAATTAAATCCAGAAACTGAGGTGTATGTAGTATGCCGAACAGGAACCCGCAGTGATTTAGCAGCACAAAAGTTGGTTGAAAGGGGCTTTAAGCAAGTGTTGAATGTAGTTCCTGGTATGAGTGAATGGCCTGAAAAAACAGCTAAAGCAAATAACTAAGGGAGATTTTGGCTGTTAAATGACAATGGATATGATGGGGTTAGAAAAAGAGGATTTTGTTGAAAGAATGGAAGTAGGCGGAGCTGTGATGTTTTTAGAATTTGCGAAGGATGCGAATGTAATGTTAACATTTTAATCTCTATAAAAAATTTTAAATAAAAATATACTATAGGGGGTAATTGGAATGCCAGTAAATCAAATGACATCGAAAGAGGTAACGAGAAAAGTCATTAACAAAGAACCATTGTTTATTCTAGATGTTCGTAATGAAAATGATTTTCAAAATTGGAAAATTGAAGGAGAAAGCTTTAAATACCTAAACGTACCTTATTTTGAATTATTGGATGGGGTAGAGGGGATCGTGGATCAAATTCCTGCAGATATAGACGTATTGGTTGTATGTGCAAAAGAAGGCTCATCTATCATGGTTGCCGATATGTTATCAGAAGAAGGACTGACGGTTTCTTACCTAAAAGGTGGAATGAAGGCTTGGAGTGAGCATTTAGAGCCAATCAAAGTTAGTGATTTAAAAGATGGTGGAGAACTTTACCAATTTGTTCGAATCGGTAAAGGCTGCCTATCTTACATGGTTGTTTCAAATGGAGAAGCAGCATTGGTTGATGCAGCACGTATGACCGATGTGTACCTGGACCTTGCTCAAGAAATCGGTGCAAACATTACACAAGTATTGGATACACATCTTCACGCTGACCATATCTCAGGTGGAAGAAAGATTGCAGAAGCAACAGCTGCTACGTACTGGTTGCCTCCAAAAGATGCAACAGAAGTAACATTCCAGTACCAACCACTAGAGGATGGTAACGAAGTAACGATTGGTAATACAACAATCAATATTCACGCCTTATATTCTCCAGGTCACACAATTGGATCTACTTCCTTTGTAGTTGACGAAACATTCTTACTGTCAGGGGACATTTTGTTCATTGACTCCATTGGACGTCCTGATTTAGCAGGTATGGCGGAGGACTGGGTTGGAGACTTACGAGAAACGCTTTATAAAAGATACAAAGATTTATCTGAAGAACTCATTGTATTACCAGCACACTTTATGATTATCGACGAATTAAATGATGACGGCAGTGTATCTGAAAAATTAGGCATATTGTTCGCACAAAATCATGGTCTAAACATTGAAGATGAGAATGAGTTTAGAAAATTAGTGACAGAAAACTTACCGCTGCAGCCAAATGCATACCAAGAAATTCGCGAAACGAATATGGGGAAAATCAACCCGGATGAAGAAAAGCAACGTGAGATGGAAATTGGTCCAAACCGCTGTGCAGTTCGCTAATGATTAAGAAAAATCAATAGATAGAATAGGGGAAATGAATGATGAAAGTAGATAAAGTGTTAGATGCAAAAGGTTTAGCATGTCCGATGCCAATCGTAAAAACCAAAAAAGCTATAAATGAATTGGAATCTGGACAAGTATTAGAAATTCATGCGACAGACAAAGGTGCGAAAAATGACCTTACAGCCTGGGCAAAATCAGGAGGACATGAGTTTTTGGAGTACATGGAAGACGGTGACGTACTCAAATTCCGAATTAAAAAGGGGTAATAGAAATAGGCGAGAAGAGAAAGGGGATCCATTTAAAAGATACCCCTCCTCCCTTACAAGGGGGAACATCATAGAACTATATAAGTTGAGTTTAATTCTTGCACCCTTGTATTCAATGACTAAATCATCATTCAAATGGCCTTTATAGGGCATTGTATTCTACATGTCATTGTGCCGCGATGAGGTTGTGAGAAAATATTTAGTTCAACTTATATAGGTTTTATTGTAACGATTTTTTAATGGGATTTAAGAATTAGGGGCTGGTTTTTCGTTTCTTAACGTAGGAACAACAAGGTTTACTTTTCAGAAACTATATTAGCGTATAATATCTACGTTTTGCTATCAGGGCCCTAATGAAAACTTTGTAAATTAATAATATAAAAGTTCACGGACGAGTATTAATATTTATGAAGTAATTAAGATTAGAGGAGAGCAAATTCAGCAACTAATTAACCATTTAATTCAAATTGAACACGTGTCAGCAATATTGTATTTAGCCATGTCAAACTACATGAACCAATTGAATCTAAGAGGAGTGAGGACATGGTTCAGGTTACAGCACCTTATTATAGTGAGGAAGGAGCAGCAGATTTATGAATAACCTTAGCTTCCTTTGTGAACAATTTGCTAAAATTCTTAATGGGAAAAGCAGCATAAATCAGGGTGTTTGTTCTGTATCTCTGCGTCGTAATATCAAAGTGTTTGTTCAAGGACGACCAAGCACCTCCGTGATACCGGTTGGGATATCTTTTGAATCGTTAGATCAAAATGGCAACGCGTTGAACTTTGGAGAAATCGCTATTTTACAAGAAGAAATTCCTTTATTTATGCAATCAATTGTTCAACAAGGGATTATTGTTAGCGCCTTACATAATCATTGGTTATATATGAAACCATTGATTATGTATATTCATATCCAATCTGTTGAGCCACCATTAAGTTTTGCAAAAAAATTGGCAAATTCTTTTTCAGCTTTAAGTAGTTATCCAGTTACTGATAACGGGAGCTAATGTTAAATAAATCATATTTATTCACTTCCTATATCATGAATTATGGTGCGACAAGAAGTTGCATTCTCACAGTGTAGCTTACGCTACCCATCTAGACGCAAGGATGGTCTCCAGCCGAAACTGCATATTTGGTAACGAATACGTAGGTTGCATGAGGAAATGCGGAAACAGAGGACCAATGCATGGTCCAGAATACTGCTAGGAGAAGACAGGTATGGTAAACGAAAGTGAAGGTTTGCAAGCTTCGTAAACGATAGCTCAAGATAATGCATAGCTCTGCTTGGGTATTGGTAAGAGGAAAAGTAGAATCATAATGCTACTGTGCAGCGTCCCATATCTTACCCGGAGTAAAGAACCTACCTAACCCTGCTGTATCTGTAGAATGTGGAACTTGGTAAGCCCTATGTTATCTGCCTAAGCAGTAGGGAGACCGTAAGGTCAAACGATGTGACAGAGGGTACAGGATATGAGAGAAAGCAAATGCCGTCACCCGAAAGGGAACAGGAAAAACAGATAACTGTATAACTGGACGGATACTGTCGTCCTTATGGGCAAATCCATGACAGACTCGAAAGAGGGCCCACTTCTCATAGGTCTTCAACACGAAAATAAATTTGTGGCTAACTTCTGACGAAAAGGAGCGTGCAGTTATGAATACCTCAGACCGAGCGTCGGCGCACGCCTCGTATACAAACTGGAATTCAGTAAACTGGAATGAAATTCAAAAGTATGTGACGAAGCTACGACAAAGAATTTATCGTGCCGAACAACTCAAACAACAAAGGAAAGTACGAAAACTTCAACGACTACTCCTACGGAGTGAAGCGAACCTACTGTTGTCCACTCGAAAAGTGACACAACAGAATAAAGGAAAACGCACCTCTGGTGTAGATGGTTACACAGCACTGCACGCCGGCAGACGTAATGAACTATATCGACAACTAAAGCGACAGAATATATTTCAACATCGTCCGAGACCGGCAAAACGAACCTATATTGCGAAGAAAAATGGAAAACTGAGACCACTTGGTATTCCGACTATTAAAGATAGAGTCTATCAGAACATGGCGAAAAACGCGTTGGAACCTCAATGGGAAGCAAGATTGGAACCATCTTCATATGGGTTCCGTCCAAAGCGAAGCACCCATGATGCGATTAGCAACATCTTTATCAAGATTAACACCAATAGTAAGAAAAAATGGATATTCGAAGGAGACTTTAAGAACTGCTTTGATCGTTTGAGTCATGATTGGATACGGAAACAAACCTCTCGGTTTCCAGGAAAAGCACTCATTAAAAGATGGCTGAAGATGGGATATGTAGATCAATACGTGTTCACTGAAACACAGGAAGGCACTCCCCAAGGAAGTATTGCATCTCCTCTGTTAGCAAATATCGCACTCCACGGAATGGAAGAAGAACTTGGTATTATATATCGTAAGACATATAAATCCAATGGAAGTTACGCTATCCATCCCAAGTGCAAGATAACTCTTGTTAAATATGCAGATGACTTCGTTGTGCTAACAGAAACTAAGGAACAAGCACAGTCTATCTACGAAAGACTACAACCGTACCTTAGGAAAAGAGGACTCGAACTAAGCAAGGAGAAAACCAAGATCACTCATATCGAAGATGGTTTTAATTTTCTCGGGTTTTCAGTTCGACAGTACAAAACATGGCAAGGAAACAAGCTGCTAATTAAACCGAGTAAAGAGAGCATTAAGAAAGCTAAAGAGAAGATACGGGATACATTCCGTTTAATGAGGGGGAAACCTGTCCGTGAACTTATCAAAGCACTAAATCCTATTATAAGAGGCTACGGACAATACTGGAAACATGTAGTATCAAAGAAGACATTTGATAAGATGGCAAACTACGTATTCCATAAAACGTGTAAACATCTAAGGCAACTCCATCCTAAGAAAGCGTGGAAATGGATAAGGAAAAGATATTTCAGGAAACCGCATCATGGCGGAGATAACTCTTGGATCTTAACTTGTCCTATAACAAATATTCAACTCTTACACATGCCCTGG
This sequence comes from Ectobacillus funiculus, assembly GCF_004138295.1. Lineage (GTDB taxonomy): Bacteria > Bacillota > Bacilli > Bacillales > Bacillaceae_G > Ectobacillus > Ectobacillus funiculus. The sequence continues at coordinate 56,251 of NZ_SCFM01000024.1, forward strand.
ATTAAAATAAAACGACATGTGATGGTGTTATATAAAAACAGTCCAGATGATCCTGCCCTCAAAGAGTACTGGGAAAAACGAGACCGCAAGGTTTTCGATATAGAAAATACTCTGGACAGAATAAAACTCGCAAGAAAGCAAGGATATCGTTGTGCATTATGCAGGCAACCTCTACAAAACGGTGAAAAGGTTACTGTCCGGAATTTAGAAATTCCTACAGGTGAAGTTACTAAGCTAGTACATATACCTTGCGTTAGATAAAAGAGTTATTTGGATAAAAAGAAGGCTTGAGCCGTATGACGAAAAATTGTCACGTACGGTTCTCAGGGGGGAGGGCGCCCGTGAGGGCGCCCTTCTACCCGACTGAACAAGCCATATATTACTTTGAAATGTCATATATTGATTAAAAGTGTACTTTGCGACAAGGATTGAGCATATCCTACATGAAGAAATATTAGACATTGGCTTAGCAATATTATTAAATCCGTTATTTTTATGAGGCTTGAGCACTTGAAAAGTCTTAGATGATAAGGATGTGGTGGGAATGAGTAGAGACAAGAAATCCATCCGATGGAAAAAAGAACCTGAACTGACTGGACGTATCGTGGTACCAAGTGACCTTGAATATAATGAGGCTCGAAAGGAATTCAACTCCTTTTTCAATAAGTTTCCCCTGGTCATCGTATTTGCCCAAAATACTCAAGACGTGGCCAATGCCGTGCTCTGGGCACGTTATCGGGACGTACCGATCCGTATACGCTCCGGTCGTCATAGCTATGAGGGTTTGTCGGTCGTTAACGCCGGTATTGTGATTGATGTTAGCGAGATGAATCAGGTAGAGATTGACCACAAGCTAGGTACTGTCACTGTACAGACTGGATTACGTGACCTTGCTTTATATGAGACACTCGGATCTGAGGGGGTAATGGTACCAGGGGGGCTATGTCCCACCACAGGCATCGCTGGGCTAACTTTAGGTGGTGGTCAGAGCATTGTAGCAAGGTCTCTGGGTCTGACTTGTGACAACCTACTTGGGCTGGAGATGGTCAACGCCAATGGGCGAGTGCTTAGAGCTGATGCCGACCACAATGCTGATCTATTCTGGGCCTCACGCGGGGGTGGAGGCGGGAATTTTGGCATTTGTACTACCTTTCGCTTCCGTACACACCGCATTGACACGGTTGCCTACGCCAATATCTCCTGGGACTTGAGCGACTTGGAGCCAGTTCTGCGTACCTGGCAGGATTATACAGCCCCCGACGCTGATAAAAGACTCACCCCCCTTCTCACGATAGTTTCAGGACAGGAGTCGTTGCTGGTAATGCAAGGGGTGTTTCTGGGCTCGGCTGCGAAGCTACGCCAGTTGCTACAGCCACTACTTCGAGCTGGCTCACCACAGCAAGTGTTCATAGAAGAGATTCCTTGGCTCGAGGCGGTAGAACGGATAGCGGACACACAGCCAGATTCAGAGCCATTCAAGAGCGTAGGCCCTTTCGTCAATCAACTGTTGCCAGACAAGGGTATCGACATAATCCGAAACTTCATCAATAAGCCGCCCGCCTCCTCAGTCAGTGTCAGTGTTTTGTTACACGGACTGGGAGGGGCAGTTGCCAAGGTGCCGAGCAATGCTACAGCTTACTTCTATCGCAAGGCGTTGTATAACCTATCAATCTGGTCCACATGGAGTTCTTCGGAAGGGGCAGCTCCTGGCATCCGATGGGTAGAGGAATTCCGTAAAGCCATGCTCCCATTTACCCAGGGGATATACGTCAATACACCGGACCTCTCAATCAAGAACTGGCCCAAGGCTTACTACGGCAGCAACTTCAGCCGATTGACTCAAGTGAAGGCGAAATACGATCCAGAGAATATTTTCAAATTTCCTCAGAGTATTCCTCCAGCTCGGTACTGGTGAAGAGCATTTAAACCACTGAGAAGGGAGATGGGATCTAGCACAATTGCAAATAGAAAACCAAATGATATCTTACATGATATAAACAGCAAAGCCATCTATTAGGGGCTGTTGACAAAAGGGGGGAGCGCAAAGCGCTCTCCTCTTTTTTACAAGATAAGAAAGTATAACTTTTTGGGGTGATGTCTAGCTCCCAAGACCCAAAATGACAGACTCCGGGCTGAACCTCCACAAAAGGCAAAAAGCGCCTTTTACTCCGGCCCACCCTTACGCTACCATAAAAGGTGAGCCTTGTCCGCTTTTCTTATTATCCGTGGCAAAGAGTACATTTTCAAAAAAAGAAGAGCCTATTACATACACTGACTTTATATGCTCTTCGGCATAGATTTTTCTAAAGCTACTTTCAAAAAGTCAATATACACCAAAATTTCTTCTGACAAAAATACATCGTTTCGTTTCACCAACCCCACTTGAATCAGACTGTTGCCTTCCAAAGGAATAGAAATAATATTGGGGTTCATGTAATTGTTCACAATACAGCCTGTTCCCAGATTGTAGCCATCTGTATTTGATAGAAGATTATTCATGGTGCCTCTATCCTTCAGATAGACTAGTTTTCTGATATTGTCCACATTGATGGCTTCTTCCGCAAAATGGAGCAGTACATCATCCTGCTGGTAGGTCAGATAAGGATAGTCTCTTAACTGTTCCAAAGTAATGCATGTAAGATGAGCCAAAGGATGCTCTCTTCGGAGAAAGACGTGTTGCCTCAACGAAGCTAGGGGAGTAAACATTAATGATTTTGAAATAAAATAACGCTCAAAAAAACTTTTATTTAGATTGGTCAGAGATAAAATTCCAAGAACACTTCTGCTCGCATACACATCATCAATCACATCGGTTGTCTTTCCTTCCCGAATCGTCAGCTCATATTTCCGCTCGGCAAAATAATTCATTAAATTCGCAACAGCCTCTATAACAAAGCCGTAATGTTGAGAAGAAATAGAAACCTTTGTTAAGTCCATTGTCTTCTCCTTATTAAAATGATAAACGACGGACTCCATTTGTTCCAAAAGCATTCTAGCATAGAATAATAATTCCGTGCCTTCCTTTGTAAAGAGAACCCCTTTGTTCGTTCTGTCTAAAATGGTAATCCCTAAATCAGCTTCCAGTTCACGCACTGCTTTACTGATACTAGGTTGTGTCACGTAAAGTGCAGAGGCTGCTTTACTGATAGAATTATGCTTGGCAATCTCCACTATATACCGAATTTGTTGAAACGTCATGTTCTCACCATCCATTTTTCGATTCTGCCAAATGTTTTGCTATAACCGCATTCTATGGCAAATGATGAAAAAGTTCAATTTTACGTTATGTATGGAGAGTTCTAAAATAAATATAGAAAATCAAATTTATTGTGAAAGGAAGAAAAAAATGATAAGAGAGGCAACTAAAAAGGATTTAATAGATATGTTAGAGATATATAATGATGCAATTCTGAATACCACCGCTGTATACACTTATAAACCCCAGACTCTTGAAAGCAGACAAGTTTGGTATAACCAAAAGTTAGAAGAAGGTTGTCCAATATTAGTATGTGAACAAGATGACAAAGTAGTTGGATTTGCTACATTTGGTCCTTTTAGACCTTGGCCAGCTTATAAATATACAATAGAACATTCTGTATATGTTCATAAGGATTATAGGAATCAGCGTATTGCAACAAAATTAATGCAAGAGCTAATAAAAATCGCAAATGAAAGAGAATATGCAACACTTGTTGCTGGAATTGATGCAGCAAATGAAGGTAGTATAAAAATGCATGAGAGAATGGGATTTGAATGTTCTGGTGTAATTAAAAAAGCTGGATTTAAATTTGATAAATGGCTGGATCTTGTATTTTATCAATTGGATTTAAAGGGACCTAAAATACCCTCAGAAGAATAAAAATCAGTAACAATCAGTGACTAGAAAGAAGGGATTGGATTTTCAGTTGAATTTACTTATAAAATGTATTGTGGCTGTTATTATTATGGTCATTGTTCATTATATCTCAAAGACAAATAATTATTATATTGCTGGATTAATATTAAGCTTCCCTGGTTTAAGCATTATTGCGTATTATTTCATGTATTTAGAACAAGGCGCTTCAAAAGTCCGAGTAACAACATATTTTGCTATGTTATCGGCCATAACCTTTGTAATTTTTCTTTTAGTATTAAATTTTACCTTAAAAAAATACAATATATATAATTCGCTTTTAATAGCAAGTCTAGTTTGGATAACTACCTCATCAGTATTAATTGTAATATGGAAAAGTTACAATTAATTGAATAAAACAGACATTCTTGATAATAGCAGTGTTTTAAACGTTTTTGGTACTCCTCTTGCTTTTGGGCAGAGTGTTGGATAGCTTCTTCTGCGTATTTTTCTAATAGTAAGAATTGAACTACCCCCACCTACTCGCTAACGCACCCATCACGTGCTTGAAGTGGGGGTCTTCTGTCGGAAAATGATAAAAAACAATTGACAATGATTATCACTATCGTATATTATTATCTTGTTGATAATTGTTCTCATGACAGTTGTCCGTCTTCTCAATATACATTCCGAAGGGACCAATTATTGTTCCCTTTGGAGTCCCTTTTCATAAATAAGTTCGTAACACTTGAAACATTCTGGATGATTCGCTTCATTACGATCATCAGTTTAAATGAAAACATAGAGTTGAATAGTATAACCTCGTTAATATAGGGTATGAGGGTGTCTACCAGGAGCCGTAAAATCCTGATTACAAAAATGTGTGTTTTTTGCATTGCTTTGTAATTAGGATTTTTTAATTTTTAGTTTTTGAAAAAGGAGAAAGAAATGAGAGTAGGAAAGTGTATCACAACTTATACAGGAATTGAATTTTATCCATTAGACCCACGAGTACAAGAGGTCTCAACAAGAGATATCGCACACGCCTTGTCATTGTTGTGCAGAGCAAATGGACACTATCGTCATTTTTATAGTGTGGCACAACATTCTCTCAATTGTGCCAAGGAAGCTAGATTTAGAGGCTATTCGGAACGGTTACAGTTAGCATGTTTATTGCACGATGCTTCTGAAGCATACATTTCCGATATTACCAGACCCGTTAAACAAGAATTAAGCCAATATCTAAAAATGGAACAACGCCTCCAACAGTTCATCTACACTGTTTATGGATTATCTGACTTAACGCAGCATGAACGTAGTCTTATCAAGGAAATTGATGATGATATGCTTGCATATGAAATGAGACTATTGCTACATTCTCATGAAGTATGCAAGGGGGAACTAATTGGACAACATAACTTTCAGTTTGTGATGATGAAAGAGGTAGAGGATGAATTTGTAAGGCTTGTGAAGGAGTTACAAAACAAATTATCTCTTACATCAACAATGGAATCCCTAAGTACACCATAGTACTGTTAATAACGAGAATGATGTGAACAAGGAATTCCCTCCGGCTAAGTGATCAGGGGGATTTTTATAGGATTCTTATTTTAATTTTCTTTCTACAACGGGAATTATGGAAATACCATGGGAAATTTTTTTTGTTAAAGTTAAGGGAATAAAAAATATTTTTCTTTTTACAACTGTAAAACGCTTTCTATTTGCTATAATCTTACCAAAAGTTATTTCGGAATGATGGAGGCAGAAATGGATTGTGGAGATACTATCCTTTACAGAGGAAAACAATATGTAGTTGTTCATATCTTTAATGATGGACTTATAGAGATTGGGATTCCCCAATTTGATAATTGGTTGTCTGTTGAGACCATTCCAATCACAAAGATTGAACATATTATTGCAAGAAGTAAGAAACAAAAACCCCTCTTAAATAAAGTAAGTAAAGCGACTTTCGCTTTCGAGGACTATGTAAATAATGCATAAGACTAAGATATTTTGTACATCTTAAAAACGTAGAATACCCCTAATATTCTACACCTTGATACCTAAGGGCTTTTATAAGTCAAACCAAAAGACTTCATCTTGAATGGGGTCTTTTTGTCATGTATTTCTGATAAAGAAAATTATGTGAATAAGCAACACCCTTCAGTTAAATGACCTGAAGTGTGTTTTTCTTACGAATGTTATTTGTCTGTGTTAGCTAGCAAATATCAAGGGTTTTGCTACTTTGTAACTTTCGATAATGCCCGATTATATCAATTGGAAATATATACGGTAATACAAAAAGGGTACATCTCTTAATAAAGACATATCCTTTTACAGATTTTCCTGTAATTTCATTGCTGTACTTTGCTCTTTTAGGGAGAAATTTATCAGTACATCTAATTGTTGACTGCATTCAATGGTTTTAGGATGGGTTAATCCATATAGCCTACCTAAATAAAATAGTTGCTCTCTTTTTGTTTCGATTAAATTTGTAAGACTAAACATAGTAGCGACCCTTCTGTTTAAAATGGAATATTAAATAAGTTAAATAATACCTAAAAGTAAGTCTATATAAAACAGTCCAAATTATGGTATGTCAGTCTATAATAAATTCCCATTAAGTAACTTCAAGGAGATACAAGAACAGAGAAAGGAAACTCTAATAAAACAAGGAGTTTAAATTAACATGTCTTTGAGAAATCAGTGGTTAATCAATATTGCAACGATTGTACTTTCTTGTTCATCCTTACCTTTTTTAGGAAGACACAATATAAAAAGATTTCTTCCTGCATCGGCACTTGTTGTATTTTTAGAATCATTAAATGTTCAAGTTGGAGGGAAACGAAAATGGTGGATTTTTTATAATAAGCCAAACTCAGATTGGACTAGAAGGACTGACGTGCGAATCAAGCATTAAGAAGGGAAGAACCCTGAAGATGGAGAAAGCTAAAATTAGTGCCATTCAGCTATTTGCCCTGATGTTTATGTTTGAGATGGGAACTGCATTGGTCATACCATATGGAATAGCTGCTAAAAATATTTTTCTAATTACGAACTGTATTTTTTGTATTACAGCAATAAATGAAAATGATTTATTTATGTGAACACGAATACTCTCCGGATCGCTTAGCTGGAGAGTATTTTTTGTATAATCCTAGATAGATCAAATTCTGATAATGAGCGATTATGTTAAACTACTATATATAGTATATAGAGGAAATATCTTCTCAAAAGCCCATTACTAAGATGGTAAAATAAAGGGAAGAGGTGAATAAGTTATGAGTTTTTTGATAGATATATTGACATACGAAACTTGTATCATAGCCGTCGTAAGCGTTGTGCTTGCTGTTCGATATAGAAATTACATAGATTGGTTTTACTTAATTTTTCTCTTCTGTATGGCTGGGGGAGGCGTTTCTTCGGCAAAAAATCATTTTCCTTTAGGGATGATGATTTGTAACATATTCGCTGTTATATCCCTTTTCTGTGCAGTTCGGCAGGCGAAGGAGCGTATTGGTAGTAAAACTGCCTCCTAAAGAACGGGAGGGGGTTGCTGTATGGATTTAAGTTTATAATTGTTCCAAATCCGTAGAGCCACAATAATAGGACACTGTGTTCATGAAAGGAAAAGAGTATGACTATTTTTTGGGTTATAAGCATGGTTGCGATGGTGATTTTTGGTTTGTTCGGAAGTATCGTAATTATTACGACAGGGTATAAGCTTAAAAAGTTAGATCTGATTTTATTAGGTTTGTTTACCCTTCTTATGGTGTTTATTCCAATAGTAGGTGGATTCATTGGAATAGATACACAGCAGTACACAAAGTTATCTAATCAATCGTACTGGTTCATTTTTGCTCTTTTAGCAGTTTGTATAACTCTTAATGGCATGATACGAAAAGCAAAGGTTATATCTGTAACTGGTGGAACTATGGTTTGTATGACCATAATTCAGTTAGCGTTATTTTTTTCAATATAGACTAACTGAGTGAGATGAACGTATCTGTAAAAGGCCGAAAAGAGGAATTTTCTATATCGTCTGATTATGTAACCTGACGTGAGTACCATATGTATCCTAATCTTTATAACAAATCGCTTCTGCTGAAGGGTACAATTAGGGAAAAGGAGTAGGGATATGGATCAAAGTAACTCCTGACTATATAAAAAAAGATGCGTCATGAAGGAGGCCACTGAAAAAGTGCCTACCTTGAGTAAATAAGGGAATTTTAATCAATATACAGAAATTAAAAGGAGGATAATCATCTACATATAGTAGATGATTATCCTCCTGTCCTTCTTAAATGGACTTTTTCAGTGCCCTCGTCATGAAGAGGCATCTTTTTTATATACTTACAATTATTCATTTTGCTTTTCATATTTAAGCTAATCAATTTATCTAGTTGTTAACTGCATTGGATGGTTCGGAAGTTGTTAAAATCATATATTATGTTTAAATGAATTATTTGACTTCTCTTTTCCTCGATTAAAATTATAAGGTTCGACATGGGTAATAATTTTTTGTTATACGAACGAAATTGTCTTACGATCTTCAAATTTTGGAATCCAATTACCGTGTGCTTCAATTAAATCATCGCACATCGCAATGATATCGTCCATTGATAATTCTGCGGCTGTATGAGGGTCAAGCATTGCTGCCTGATAGATGTGTTCTCTTTTTTTCGTTACCGCTGCTTCAATTGTTAAAAGCTGTGTATTAATATTTGTACGGTTAAGGGCTGCTAACTGTTCTGGAAGATCTCCTACATAGCAAGGAATGATTCCACTGCGGTCAGCAACGCATGATACCTCAACAACGGCCTTTTCCGGTAAATTGCTAATTAGGCGTCCTGTATTGAGAATGTTGCCGCCGAATTTAAATGGAACATTGGTCTCAATCGCTTCAATAATGCGGGAACCATATTCATGAGAACGAGTATGGGTAAGCTGTGTATTGTTGACCATCTCGTCGCGCATTTTTCCCCAGCGTTCAATCTGCTCTACACAACGACGCGGATACTCATCAAGAGGGATATTGAATTTCTCGATTAGCTCCGGATAATTGCGTTTAATGAAGTACGGATGATATTCGGCATTATGCTCAGATGATTCTGTTACGTAATATCCGAATTTATCCATTAATTCGAAGCGGACCATATCATCATGCTTGGTTTGTTGTTTTTCCCTCGCACGGCGTTTAATTTCCGGATACAAATCTTTGCCGTCACGTTTAATTTCAAGGAGCCAGGCCATATGGTTAATACCGGCGATTTTTTCCTCGACGCCTTCATGATCCATTCCTAAAGACTTGAACAGGTGCTCGCTGCAAACTTGTACGCTGTGGCATAATCCGACTGTTTTGACATTTGTATAGCGCAGCATTGCTCCTGTTAATGTTGCCATCGGATTTGTGTAGTTTAAAAACAGAGCATCCGGACAAACCTCTTCGATATCCTTGGCGAAATCCCACATAACCGGAATGGTGCGAAGCGAACGGAAAATTCCGCCAATCCCCAGTGTGTCAGCAATTGTTTGACGAAGGCCATATTTTTTAGGAATTTCAAAATCTATAATGGTGCTTGGTTTGTAGCCGCCGACTTGAATCGCATTAATAATGTATTTTGCTCCTCGCAATGCTTCTTTGCGGTCCGAATAGGCTTTCACTACTATGTTTGCCTGTAAGCTTTGTTTTAAATTGTTTAACATATTTTCTGAGTCTTTCAAGCGTTGTTCATCTATATCAAATAATGCGAACTCGAAACCAGCTAATGCCGGAACATACATGCAGTCACCAAGAATATTTTTTGCAAAAACTGTACTTCCTGCTCCAATAAACGTGATCTTTGACATAAATTTACCTCCTGTAAAGTGAAACCGGGACTGTCCATCTAATCTTCTAGTAGGTAAAAAATTGTTTTGAAAATCAATTACTTTCCCGGATTCAATTTTGTGTTTTTTTGTTGTTATAATCATATTAAAACGTTATCATAACAACATCAACGGTAAGTTAGTGCGATTGAAGGGTAAAATATTGTGTTTGATTTATGGGGAAGATTTTGGAATATACAGTTCTCGTTTTCAAGATGTGCTGCCTAACGATCTGGAGAGCATTTCAGTGATCAGGTCGGGAAGAAAGAATGCCGGTATACTCTATGATTTGCATAGGATAAAGCGGAGTTTAGTTGATTTCCTATAATTATTTATTATGTAAACCTGACATGTATGGAATATACATCCAAAAATCCGAACAGGTCGCTTCTTTTGAATGGTACAATAAGGAAACTTGTTTTTATTTTAAAGGAGTGTTGTTTATGAGACAGGTAATATATGTGCTTATTTTTTTACTTTTCTTTTCAGCAGGATGTGCAATGAACGAAAGTAGCAAAACAAACGATATTTATCTAATACCTGAAGGTTATGAAGGATATGTTTATGCTTTTTACAACGTAAAAGGTGCTTCTGAAGTACAAAGAGAAGGGGATTATGAAGTTCATACAATCAATGATAAAGGCTATTTTGTTACTTCTACTTCTAACATGGACTACGGTACTGTAACAGATAAATATTACTATATAGATAAAAGTGGTAAGAGAACAAAAATTAACTCAAGTTGTATCAGGGGTATGGGGACAGGAAGTACAGAAAGATATGGAGGAGGAAATTCAGAAAAAAAGATTGAAATTCATTACACAGGAATTGAAGTAAGAACAAAAGGATGTAGTAAAGAGTTTACTGTTTCAAGTAACGGGATGGACAGTGCAGATACGGAGCGTGCGTTGAAGGAGATATTACTTCAATACTACAATATTACTGAATAATACATAGAGAAACGTTAGATACATTGACTTCCGGTAACGGACTTTACGTTAACTAGTGCTATTTTTATTATTGTATAGGGTAGGATCATTTATATCTACTGGGACATTTTTTTCATCAGTGCAATCATCATCTGTATTTTCTTTGAACTGAAGCATCTGTTTGGATTCAGGTTTATTTACTGCAGGATCAAAAACAGCAAAAGCCAGCCCTAATGCAGTGCCAAAGGACACGAACCCCTTTTTTGACCGTTTCCAGCTAAAAAATTTTTTCATAGTGTTTAATAGCTCCTTTACCCTTCTAGTACACCACTGAATAAATCAAATTATACAATAAATCTTAGTACAAACAAAGTAATGACTCCCGATAATAAGATCTTATGTAAACTTCACATGTATAAGGCATTGATTAACATATCCACTTTTAATGTGTTATTTATGTAGGATAAAGGTATGATAAAGTGTTATAAGTAAAAATATATGAAATGACTCATCATATAACTCTATGGTATGTCTTCGTGGTGGTAGTAATTTATCAAACGTAATCTCAGCTATCTTTTTACGCTCACTTAAAACATGAGTTGTATGATTTAGCATATTTCGTTTGATTAGATAAGTAACATCATCCATAACAAAAGAAAAATCGTGAGCTAAATTAATTTTAGCTATGTCTTTCAGTAATAAAGAAGATGCTCCTTTATCAGTTTGATATGATACATTCCATTTGCTACGATTTGTTAGGAGTATGGATTTAGCTTCAGCTTGTTTATTTCCTTCTACATCAGTAGTGGTGACATGAAGAAACCAGTTATGAAACATAAGATCTACCATATACTCTAATTTATTCGTAAAAACACGTTGGATATAGCCTATTTTTTTATTATCTTGATTAAAAATTTCTAACTGTTTAGTAGAATTTTTAATTAATAAAGAGTCTGTATAGTAAAAGGTTTTTGTCATATCCACTTTATTCCTTAAATTGAAATTATTAATTGATTATATAGTATCACAATTTATATAAATATATTTGAACTATTACTTCCTCTTTCGCAGATTATGCGAACATGAGGGCCCCTCCAAATGGAATTAACAAAATGGAGAGAGTAAAAAATTTCTTTACCCTCTTATCTTAATAAGGTAACAGGAATCCGTTGTGCGCTTGTACATGATACATTTAGTGCTAAGGCAACGAGAGAACATAATAATACAAATATATTAGCGATGGGAGAGCGTGTCATTGGTTCGGGGCTCGCTCGTGATATCGCAAAAATATGGTTAACAACACCTTTTGAAGGCGGCAGGCACGAAAATCGTGTTAATAAAATAACAGTATATGAAGCGACCAATGAGTGAAATCATAATTTCTGTCATGCGGGGGAGCTAGACAGAAGTTTTTGAAAGCGTTAACTAGTTAATGGGTGAAAAGTAACGATAGCATCTATAAAGGTTTGTAGAATCTCAGTATCCTTTTTGCTTTATGATACCACTCCAATAGATTACACTATTAGAAAATTTATTGGGTTATATGAAAGGCATTTGAAATGGAGGGGAGAAAAAGAGGTGCATGTGATACTAGAAACGGTGTATCTGTGTCATGCAGTAGCTTTTGAAGGAAACACTATTGATTTTTATCTTAGTAAAAATAGAAATGCCAGATTAGCCAAGTGCCTTTCAAAAAGCCTTGGCTTCTTCGCATGTATCTTCTTCTCGTGCAACCACAGTTGCTGTAGTTGCAACGCCCCATAAAAGAGGAATCTCGATCGTGATGGAATTTCAGTTCTTTACTTTGCATGTAAATGTGCCATTATCCCCCGATTAACTTGTAGATTCTTACACTTTAAGAAAGTATAAATTTCTGGCTGGAAGGCAATTCGACGTAGTGAGAAATTTTAGGAATAAGTATACGAGCAACTACGCCTCTGTCTTCACCCAAGGGCGGGGCTTGCCAGTCGACGAGTTTTCTTTATTATATTTTGAAAGGATTTGTGCATTACTCTTATATAAAACCAAATGTAAGCGTTTTATAATTTGATTAAACATACAATCATACATTACTGAAAGGGCTGTAATGAAGATTTCTTTCAGGCATCAGGATGGGACACAGCGACTTGAAATCTAGCTTCGGCTCATAATTGAAATGAGAGGGGAACTGTGAAATGAATTGTGAATTCAGATTTGCCATTATCGGCTGTGGAGTCATCAGTCAAACTCATCAAGAGCAAATTGCTGCGATTGATGGTGCTTCCTTAGTAGCTGTTTCAGATATCAATGAAGAAAAAGCAAGAAGAATGGCAGAAAAGACCGGAGCAGACTGGTACGTGGATTATCGTGAAATGCTGAAACGGGAGGATATCGATATTGTCAATATCTTGACACCTAGTGGCATGCATGCTGAAATGGCCATTGAAGCAGCAAGGGCTGGAAAGCATGTGATCGTGGAAAAGCCGATGGATATCACTTTGGAAAAGGCAAAAATGATGATACAAGAATGTAGGCAAGCGGGTGTTAAGCTTGCTATTATCTCACAGCATCGTTTTGATCCGTCAACTGCAAGAGTGAAAGCTGATGTGGAGGCTGGAAAGTTCGGCGATATGGTATTAGGCCAGGCAGCTGTGAATTGGTACAGAACGCAGGGCTATTATGACAGCGGAGATTGGCGCGGTACTTGGTCTTTAGATGGCGGCGGCGCCCTTATGAATCAATCCATCCATACAATTGATCTGCTTCAGTATTTAATGGGACCAGTGGACAGCATCCAAGCTTATACCGCAACATTGGCTCATGAACGAATTGAGGTAGAGGATGTGGCTGTGGCATCCATCCGCTTCAAAAATGGTGCGTTGGGTACAATTACAGGCACAACTAGTGCTTATCCAGGTTTATCTGCACGACTGGAGGTTTTTGGTACGCATGGCACAGCAGTAATTGATAATGATCAGTTAACGCATCATTATTTACGTGCTGCTGATGAGCAGGGAGCGATGTACGGAGGTGGAGAAGCTGTCAATTTGGCTGCACAGGAGTCAGCAGCTGATGGAAGTGGGGCAGCAGATCCTGCAGCTATTAACGGCTATGCACATCGGCTGCAGATCCTTGATATGATGGCTGCCATCCGTGAAGATCGGGAACCATTGGTTAACGGGGAGGAAGGTTTAAAGCCATTAGAAATTATTCTTGCTATCTATAAATCTGCACAAACTAGAGAGACGATCACTATAGGATAGAAGGTGAAGATACCTATGAAATCTTCTCCATTGAACTTTGGTGTAATAGGGACAAGCGGTATAGCAAGTACACATCTAGAAGAACTGAACAAACTCGTAGCATTGGGAGAAGCAAAAATTGTAGCAGTTGCTGATCTAGATGAAAAGAAGGGAAAGCTTGCTGCTGAAGTTTATCAATGTGATTATTACCAAGATTATCGGGAGCTATTAAAACGCAGGGATATTGCTGTAATTAATATTTGCGTACCTAGTGGTTTGCATAGTGAGGTAACCATTGAGGCGGCACGTTCGGGAAAGCATGTGATCGTGGAAAAGCCGATGGATATTTCTTTGGCAAAAGCGGAGAAGATGATTCGGGAATGTAATAAGGCGGGAGTGACCCTTTCAGTCGTTATGCAGAATCGGTTTGCGCCAGCTGTGCAACAAGTGAAAAGCGCCTTGGAACAAGGGAGGTTAGGGCAGCCATTGCTGATTAATGCCTCTGTAAATTGGTACCGCTCTCAATCGTATTATGATGTCTCCTCTTGGCGCGGCACATGGGCTATGGATGGAGGTGGAGCGGTCCTAAATCAGGGGATTCATACCGTAGATCTTGTGCTCTATTTGATGGGTCAACACAAGGAAATGTCAGGTTTTATTGCCACTAGGGGTCATGAACGAATCGAGGTTGAAGACGTTGCTTCATGTACCATGAAGTTTGAAAATGGGGCGCTTGGTGTTTTTAGTAGTACTACCTGTGCATATCCCGGTTTTTATGTACGGATTGAGGTTTTTGGAAGCAACGGAAGTGTGGTGCTGGAAGACAACCAGATTATGCAATGGCATATTAGGGGTGAGGTAGGTTCTACACAAGAGTCTCTCCAACCCTATCCACATTTGTCCTTGCATGGAATTCAATTTTTAGATGTGATTCAATCCATCAGAGAAGGACGAGCTCCTAGCATTTCGGGTGAAGAAGGAATACGATCGTTGCGGTTTATTGATGAGTTATATCATCTGAATCGTCATGTAAGTGATGTCGAAATCCATAGAGAGGGAAAGTGATTGATATGCAAAAAAACAATGGAATGAATTATGCACCAAAAGGAAAAACAAATTCTGTCGTAGGAGAGGGAGAGTTTAGATTTGCTGCTATCAGTCTTGATCATGGGCATATTTATGGGATGTGCAACGGTCTGATTGAGGCTGGAGCTACGCTCAAATGGGTGTATGATCCGGATCAGGAAAAAGTAGCTGCATTTTTAAAAACATATCCGGGGGTAAAGGCCGCCCAATCGGCAGAGGAAATCCTGCAGGATCCTTCCGTGAGTCTTGTCGCAGGTGCCGCTATCCCTTCCAAACGTTGCGAGTTAGGCCTGAAGGTAATGGATTATGGAAAGCATTATTTTACTGATAAGTCACCATTTACTTCACTAGAGCAACTGGAGGCTGCTAGACAAAAAACAGCAGAGACAGGCTTGAAGTGGGCGGTATACTATAGTGAAAGACTGCATGTAGAAAGTGCGGTGTATGCAGGACAATTAATTGAACAAGGGGCGATTGGCCGTGTTGTTCAAGTGATTGGAACAGGGCCGCATCGTCTGAATGCGAAGAGCAGACCAGACTGGTTTTTTAAAAAGGAATATTACGGTGGTATTTTATGCGATATCGGAAGCCATCAAATTGAACAATTCTTGTATTATACCGGTGCTAAAGATGCCAAGGTTGTACACAGTAAAGTGGGCACATACAAGCATAAGGAGTATCCTGAATTAGAGGATTTTGGCGATGCAAGCCTAATTGGAGATAACGGAGCCACTGGTTATTTCCGTGTGGATTGGCTGACTCCAGATGGACTGCGTACATGGGGAGATGGCAGAACGCTCATTTTAGGTACAGATGGGTATATAGAGCTTAGAAAGTATATAGATGTCGCAAGGGATACGTCAGGAGATCACCTATTCTTAGTCAATCATGAGGGAGAAAAGCATTTTTCCCTGCAGGGGCAGATTGGTTTTCCTTACTTCGGTCAACTGATTTTGGATTGTCTCCATGGAACTGAAAAGGCTATGACGCAAGAGCATACGTTTAAAGCAGCTGAATTATGTCTCATTGCCCAAAAAGAGGCGATTTGTGTAGAGGATGGACAACTAGTGGATCAATCTTTATAAAATTTCTGAGACAAGACGATACATGATGCAAGCTTAGTAGAAAAACATATTCAGCCGCCCCAATTTTATAAAAGGCACCCTTACTTATAAGTTGGGGCGGCTGTCTCTTTTATACGAATAATCTACTTGGAGGTGGAATGTAGTATGAATCAAGTTGAAACATCCTTAAATACAGGGGCACGCTCTCAAACACAAAAGAAAAAGATAAGGAAAAGATGGGAGTCTCCAATAGCCGGTTATCTGTTTATTTCTCCATGGTTAATAGGATTTTTGCTTTTGACACTCTGGCCAATGATTCAATCTGTATACTATTCCTTTACAGATTACTCCTTGTTAGAAGCCCCTCATTGGGTAGGAGCTGCTAACTATGAAAAAATTTTTAATGAGGACAAACTATTTTTTAAATCATTAGGTGTAACGTTATGGTTTGTGGCCTTTTCAGTTCCGTTAAAATTAGCATTCGCCCTGCTTGTGGCTATGTTTCTCAATCAAAAAATAAAAGGACTATCTATCTACCGGACAGCAATATACTTTCCTTCGTTAATAGGATCCAGTATAGCGGTGGCGATTCTATGGGGCAATATCTTTGGAGGAGACGGATTAATTAATCATATTCTTAGCTTTATAGGTGTAACAGGTCCCAATTGGATTGGCAGTCCAAAGACAGCATTAGGAACGTTGGTTCTTTTGGTTATTTGGCAATTTGGTTCTTCTATGGTTATTTTTTTAGCTGGACTCAAGCAAATCTCAGCTGAATTATATGAAGCTGCATCTGTAGACGGTGCTTCTAAAGTCAGACAGTTTTTCTCAATTACATTGCCAATGCTCTCTCCAGTAATTCTTTTTAATCTCGTGTTACAAGTGATCGGTTCCTTTCAGATGTTTACACAAGCCTTCGTCATTACGAAAGGGGGCCCGGTTAACTCGACCTACATGTTTGCCCTCTATCTTTACGAAAAGGCGTTTGCGAGAATGGAAATGGGATATGCTTCAGCATTGGCATGGATTCTGTTAATCATTATTGGTATTGTAACCGCTATCATTTTTGCTTCATCTAGGTATTGGGTATTCTATGCGGAAGGGGGACGAAAAGGATGAAGAGTTATCTGAAAACAAGACAGATAGGGAAACATATATCATTAGCCATTTTTAGTTTTGTGATGATGTATCCTATATTTTGGTGGATAGGAGCTGCGTTCAAATCAAATAAAGAGTTAAGCTCTGCTAGTCTATTTCCGGCACATCCGACATGGAGTAACTTTACCGATGGCTGGAATGCGATCTCTGGGTTTTCCTTTACTCATTTTTATATAAACACCTTTGAACTGATTTTAGGTGTTTTGTTTACAAGCATTATTTCTTCTAGTTTAGTCGCCTTTGGGTTTGCTCGGTTGGATTTTCCGTTACGTAACTTCTGGTTTTCGATTGTTCTGGTTACGTTAATGCTGCCGAGTCAGGTTACTTTAATCCCACAATACGCAATGTTTAATGCGTTTGGTTGGGTAGACACATACTTGCCTTTTATCGTTCCTCACTCCTTAGCGGGGGGAATTGGCGGTTCATTCTTTATCTTCCTTCTTGTTCAGTTTATTCGAGGCATTCCGCAAGAATTGGATGAAGCTGCAAAAATCGATGGCTGTTCGTGGTTTGGCATTTATTATCGCGTCATCCTTCCTTTATTGAAGCCGCCGCTTGTAACGGTAGCAATCTATTGCTTCTTATGGAATTGGGACGACTTTTTCGGACATCTCCTCTATATCAATTCCATTGACAAATATACAGTTGGATTGGCTTTGAAAATGTTTGTTGACGCGAATTCTTCTACTCCTTGGGGGCAAGTATTTGCGATGTCGCTTGTTTCCGTTATCCCTGCTGCTATCATCTTCTTTATCGCACAACGCCATATTGTGGAAGGGGTTGCAACGAGCGGCGTAAAAGGATAAAATTTTCAATAACTGGAAGGCTGCGGCTTCGCAGCTTTCTTTTGTGTTTATAGGGAAAGGTGAAAAAGATGATGCAAAACCCTTTTAAATATTATCGTATAGGCTCTCTATTTTTTGGAAGTTTTGCTGGTTTAATTATTATTTTATTCGGTATCGTAATTTGGATCAGCTATCATTATTCTGTAAAGGAAATGGTAAATAAAACATCTTATTATCAAGAGAGTATATTAAATGGATTAAATAAACAAATGGCAATCCAAGCTAGAGATATTGAAGAGATTTCATTAGCTGCTTCCCGAAATAACGGTATTCAAAAATATATTACAGGGATAGATGATGAATATACTCGTTTCCGCACAGCCATGGATATGACATCAGACTTATCCAATCTGGCCTATAGCATCCCCATTATCTATTCTGTTCAGATGTATCTAGATAATCCTCCGGCCTCTGAAATGCAAGGACCAATAACCTATAGTGATCTTCAAAACTTGCAAAATGAGAAATGGTATACATCTGTAATAGATTCCGATTTTTCATGGATTGGACAGCATACAATTACAACCTTTAGAGGGGATATTTCTGTGGTCAGCTTTGCGAGAAAGATTTATGATACGAATGGTGAATTCAAAGCCCTGCTCGTATTTAATATAAAAGCTGCAGATTTAGAAGCCCTTATTCAAGGTGAAGATCAAGCTAGCAATCGGATCCTCTTGGATTCAGGAGGAAGGCCCATTATTTCGACTGGTAATCTATCAGTAAAGGAATATTCGCAACTGATCGAAAAAATCGGTCTACTGTCTGGGAAGGTAGATAACCAATGGTCTATGAAGTATACCGATTCCTTCATCGTGTGGTCAAAACCATTTAATTCAGATTGGCTGATACTGCAGATTACACCATGGAATGACCTTACGAAGGAAAGCCGAATGATGGCAACGATCCTTCTCTCTATTGGAATAATCGCAATTGTAATCGCTCTCTTAATTACGCTATATCTATCAAAACAGTTTACAAAACCTATCCTTATTTTAACGAAGGGGATGAATGATTATCCTGCAACATTTCGGGAGGAACAGCTGCCATCTGACTATCATAATGAATTCGGATTATTGTTTCAAGGATACCGTCGGCTGATGAATCGGATTGAGGAGTTGTATCGTTCTTTAGAAGAGCAGCATCGCCGCCAACGGAAAGCAGAGATTTTAGCCCTGCAAGCGATGATTAATCCCCATTTTCTATACAACACCTTAGATCAAGTAAATTGGATGGCGATTGAGGCCGGTCAGGAACAGATAAGCCGTGTGTTGGAACTCATGGGAAAAATGTTTCGGATTGGGTTATCCAATGGTGAAAGTGTGATTCGGATTGAGGAGGAACTCACTCATTTGGAGTGCTATATGGAAATCCAACAAATCCGTTGGGGGGAAGGATTAACATTTACAACCGAGATACCCCATCATATTAAGGAATATTATATCCCTAAATTAACGTTCCAGCCCTTTGTTGAAAATGCCCTTATGCATGGATTTCACGGAAGAAGTACCGGTTCGATCAACATTGCGGCTTACGAGATCGAAGACGATCTGCTCTTTACCGTTTCAGATAATGGCGTAGGGATTCGAGCTGATGCGGAGATGAATAAGAAAAGAAAAACAGGCGGTTATGGAATGAGGAATGTGAGGGAGCGTATGGAATCATATTTTGGGCATCCGTATGGTATAGAGGTCGATAGTGAAGAAGGAAAGGGCACTACTATATCCATTCGAATTCCAAAGCTGAGGGAAAAAAGTATCTAGGAGGGGGAATAGTCATGTGTAAGATTGTAATCATTGATGACGAGCGCCAAGTTCTTCAGGGGATGAAACGAGTCATACCTTGGGAAGAGCTTGAGGCAGAATGGGCCGGGGAAGCGATGGATGGAGAACAAGGGTTGGAATTGATTCGCGAGACACAGCCGGATATTGTCCTGACTGATATTTATATGCCGGTCATGAATGGACTAGAGATGATTGAGAAATTGCGACATGAAAATTTTCAAGGGAAAATTATCATTTTAAGCGGCTATTCTGATTTTGAATATGCCAGACATGCCCTTCGTCTCAATGTTCATGACTATCTCTCCAAGCCGGTTACTGTCCAGACAATCAGGGAAGTGCTACAATCCGCCATTTCCAAAGTAGAACAGGAAAATATGAAAAGGTATGAGCTTGCAGAGTTGGAAAAGAAGCTTATGCTCTATGAGCCATTTGTGGTGAAGGAATGGCTGAAGTCAGTAGCGACTGGTGTAGGAAATTTATCTCTTGAGAATATGAAGGAAATTACAAGTTATAAGCGCAAATGGGAGAACAATAAGCACGCCGTTATCGGTTTGCAAATTATAAAAAATGCAGCTGAGTCTGATGCTAGACTTACTGATTCCAATGGGACAAGGTTTTCTGTCCAGCGGATTGTTCATGAGTTGCTTCAGGAGGAAAGGCTGGAGTCCGAAATAATTGAACTTCACAGCCACCAAATTATTTTATGGCTTCATTTGGACCATAGCTTGACCTGTGAGAAGGCCATTTTACATTTACGAACATTTGGAAAGAAGATGATTCAACGTATGGAAGCGGAACTTGAACTTACCATTTCCGTTGGGATTGGGACAGTAAAGAACCATTGGCAGGAAATAGCGGATTCTACAGAGGAAGCCTTCTATGCATTATCAACCCAGGGTTCTGTTGCACTTTCGGGATTCAATCTGTTTGAATTTAAAAATAGAGGTGAGGATGCAGACGGGTTGAAGAATCGAGATCAGCTAATTCGCCCGATTCAATTTTATCAACAGCTCGTAGAAGCGATCCGTCATTCACAGGAGAAGGCAGCCTATGAAACAATTCAGGAGTATATAGACCGAATGCAAATGCAAGGAGTAATCTCGCCATCTTTGCTGCATCGTTTAGGTACGGAGATATGGGGGATTCTATCATACTCGCTATATGATGTTGGTATTTTCCTAGATGAGATCTTTCCAGAAATTAATCTTAAAAAAGAGATGGCAGTGATTCAAACACCGGAGGATTTTAAAAAATGGCTCATGAATAAAATTGAAGAGATTTGCGGAAATCGGCAATGGAATGAAAATTTAAAGCATAAGCAAGCTGTTGACTTTATGATTCAATATATTCATGAACACTTTAGTGAGAATATTACTTTGAACGATTTAGCGAATCAAGTCTATATTTCAAGAAATTATCTGAGCCAGATATTTAAAAAAGCAACAGGAGTCTCTTTTAATCAGTATCTTACGCAAGTTCGGATGGAGAAAGCGAAGGCTATGATATTGGAGGGAAAATACTTAATTTACGAAATCGCAGAAAAAGTAGGATTCAAGAATGTTCCTTATTTTAGTACTTTATTTAAAAAGCATACGGGTTTAAATCCAACTGAGTTAGTTAAATGAAAGCGTGTTCAACTTTGGTGATTATTGAAAGGAATTGTGCATTCTTCTTATATCTCACTCAATGAAAGCGTTTTATAATTTGGATAGATTCATTAATTTTCATTAGGGGGAGTCAGTAGATGAAAACAAAAAGCTCTTGGAAAAAATGGGGGGCCACTCTTGCAGCGCTATCTATGTCTATGACATTGCTCACGGCTTGTGGATCCAGCTCGTCAACAAAGGAACAAGCTTCTGCGGGTGGTAAGTCTGATGCTGTGAAATTAAGAGTTGTTTGGTGGGGAGCGCAAACTCGACATGATGCAACGAAAAAGGTATTAGAGCTTTATACAAAAAAACATCCAAATGTGACTTTTGTGTCTGAGTTTTCAGGCTGGGATGGTTATTGGGATAAACTGGCTACCCAAGCGGCGGGCAAAAATGCGCCGGATATTATCCAGATGGATGCGCAATATTTACAGGAATATGCGGGGCGCAATCAATTGGCGGATTTATCATCTGGAATTGAAGTAAGTGACTTGGACAAAAACTTAGTGAATACAGGTAAATATAAGAATAAATTGTATGCGGTTCCATTAGGTAATAATGCAACTGGACTGGTTGTCAATAAACAAGCTTTGGAAAAGCTAGGAATTACGCCTCCTAAATCAGATTGGACATGGGATGACTTGTTCCAAATGGCAAGAGAAATTCAGACAAAGCTTCCTAAAGGGAAATATGCTCTTGCCGATTTCAGTGCTTCTCTTCTTGGTTCCCGTACTTTATATGAGGAATATCAGCTAGGACAAGGAAAGGGCCATTTAACTTCATCGAACGGCAAGGCTAATATTGACAAAGAGACTTGGTTGAAATGGAATAAGATTTTTTCTGACTTAAGAAAAGAGGGAGTTGTTCCTCCAGCTGAAGTAAGTGTTTCAGAAAAACAGTATGATCCAAAGCAAGATTTACTACTAAACGGAACTGTTTTAATAAAAGCAGCATTTGCGGCAGAGTATCCTTCCTATGAAGGTGTCACTCCAGGAGCTTATGACCTTGTGAAGGTACCAGACGGAAAGCAAGCAAGCGGATATTTGAAGCCATCCATGTTTTGGTCTGTTAGCTCTCAATCCAAAAATGTAGCGGAAGCCAAAAAGGTTATTGATTTCTTTATTAATGATAAAGAAGCTGGAGAAATCTTAGGAACTACACGAGGAATCCCTGTTTCTACAAAGGTGCTCGATGAGCTGACACCAAAATTCTCCCAAGCGGATCTAAAACAAGTAGATTTGATTAAAGCAACAGCACCGAATGCAAATCCATTCAATGGCGGACCAACAGGATTTGGAAATTTTGATAAAGAATTTACTAATGTGGAGCAAGAATACATCTTTGGACGGGAAAGTGCAAACCAAGCTTATCAAGATATATTGAACAAATGGGACGAAACGATAAAAGAGTAACAGAAGAAAGGGATCACCATGATAAGCTAAGTAGTTTAATTAGCAGACCAAATCGTATGTGATTTGGTCTTTGCTAATCTTTGTGATACCAATGAATATTACTTTTACGTATTTAAAGTGAAAGATGCAGGTTAGGTGAGGAAGTAATTAAAATGTCCTGCGCAATATTAAAATTATTCTACAAGAATTTTTTAGTGATAATACGCATTTGTAATACTACACATAATACGAGGAGGTTCATTATGGCATTTCAAGAAATAAGTTTCCAATCATTTAATCAAAAGGACACAATAAAAGCCTGGATTTACACCCCAATTCGTAAACCACGCGGGATTGTTCAGCTTGTACATGGTTTTGGTGAGCATTCGCGTCGATATCTGCATATGATATTAAAGCTGAATGAGGCAGGTTTTGTGGTTGCAGCAGACGATCATGTGGGACATGGAAAGACAGCGTATGATTCAGGTAACTGGAGTGATTGGGGCGATAAAGGTTATATGACAATGGCAGAAGATGAACATACGCTTCGTAAAATTGTGCAGGAACAATACCCCGATGTACCTTATTTTATGTATGGACATAGTATGGGATCCATGATTGTCAGGTGTTATGCCGCTGCCTATGGAGAAGGTATTGATGGTTTGATTTTATGCGGTACCTCGGGTGTGCTTCCAAAAGCAAATGCACTTGTCCCTGTTTTGAAAAAGCTGGTAGACGAAGGTAAGGGGGAGGAAATTGACTCTGCTTATCTAGAAGAGCTTTTGAGTTGGATGACAGAGCGTTGTGAAAATCCTACCACGGCAAATGACTGGATTTGTGGTGACCCTGACGTAGTTGCAGATCATGTAAACGATCCATTTAATAACTTTACAACACCGCCAAACATCCGTTCATTATACTATCTTGTTGTAATGATGGGAACTATTATTGGAACACAGTGGGCAGAAAAATTGCCAACATCAATTCCTGTTTACAATATTGCCGGAGATCAGGATCCAGTTGGTCAGTATGGAGAAGGTATTTATGCTGTATCTAATTGGTTAGCGGAAACAGGGCATAAGGTAAAAACAAAAGTTTATCCGGGATATAGGCATGAAATACATAACTATCGGGATATTAGGGATGAAGTTGAGGATGGAATGATAGATTTTATGAATGATATTATTGAGAAAAAATAGATCATTCTGCACTTTAGTCAAATTATTAAACGATTTATTAATTTTGTGAAAAATAACTAGAGCGACATTGAAACTGTAATTCAGTTTCAATGTCGCTTTTTTCTTACACTGTAAGAAAGTATAAATTTCCAGCCAGAAGAAAATTCGACGTAGTCGGAAATTTTAGGAACACAGTATAAGTGCAACTACGCCTCTGTCTAGGGCTCGCCAATCGGCGAGTTTTCTTTATGTTGTGTCGGAGTAGTAAGTTATTCTGCATTTGTAAAAAGGTAGTGGATTCAATGTATAATAAGGCACTTTATCTGTAAATTTTGAAAGAATTTATACATCCTTCGTATATACCCTTGTTTGTAAGCGCTTTATAATTGAGGTAAATCACTACATGCGAAGGTGTTGCAAAGATGAAAAGAGTCTTGCTGATGGGAATTTTGTTCGTCTGCCTGCTGATTGTTTTGGTTGGTTGTCAGGAAAAGAAGGATAAACCTTTAACAATTTTAGTTTTCTCTAGCGTTCTTCCAACAGAGGAAGCTAGATTGAAGGCAGATATAAATAGTGTATTTGAAAATGGCAGCCATGTTGATTTGCAGCTTTATCCCTTTACCATGGAAAAATGGGCGGCAGAGCTTTCCTCTAGGAATGGCGATATTTATGTAGCTAATGAAGAGACTATCACCCAAATGTTAAACAAAAAAGGGTTAACACCTTTGGACTCTGTTTACGAAGGAAAGGAACTTCCCAATAGTACAAAGTCGTATCAGGTAACCAATCAGGAGTCTGGAGAGGTTCATCTGTATGCTGTTCCGATTCGAAAGAATTTTTACCCCAAAAATGCAGAACGCACAAACAGCAAATTGCTGGCGATTCTTCCCGAGTTCAGCGGAAATAAGGAAAATGCCTTTCGAGTATTGAAGTATTTAGCTGATGAAAATTAGAAAGTAAGTATAAAGGAGGGACTTCTATGGAGCTTTCTGGATTTTATGGATTGATTTATAAAGCATGTGTTTGGATCATGAGATTGGCGTATGTAAACATTTTATGGATTGCGTTTACACTTCTAGGCTTAGTGATATTTGGGCTAGGCCCAGCTACTTCTGCTATGTTTTCTATTTCCCGTAAGTGGATAATGGGTGAAGAGAGTGTCCCGATATTTCGTACATTCCTAGCTCAATTTCGTGCCGATTTCAGAAAGATATTTTATGTATCGGCAATTCTCTTCTCTGTTGGTACCCTTTTAGTTGCAAACTTAATGTTTTTTACAAAAGGTGATGTACTGCTTTTGCAAATAGCCAAAGTCCTCACTGTTAACGTAGCAATCGTATACGGAATCATTTTAATATATATATTCCCAGTATTTTGCCATTTTGAGTTGAAGACACTCCAATATTTGAAGCAATCCTTTTTTATAGGCTTTTTGCATCCTGCATTTACTCTTTTCCTAGTGTTAGGGCTGCTAGGAATGGGATTTGTTTTTCTAAAAGTTCCGGGGTTAATGTTGTTTTTCAGTGGTAGCAGTTTTTCATTGTGGTTAACGTGGGGAGCTCACAAGGCTTTCAGAAAACTAGAGAGCAAGAAGGATCGTTTACGTGTGGCAGCACCATCTAAGCGTACTGCTTCATAATTTTGAAAGGGGTTACATTTATTAAGGATTTCGCTAGCATTTCATGAATGTCGATACTAAAAAGATGGGGGAAGGAAAGATGAAAACATTTTTGGACAAGGATTTTCTATTAACGAATTCTACAGGAGAAAAACTCTACCATAGCATCATGAAGGAGCTGCCGATTTTTGATTATCACTGTCATTTAAATCCGAAAGAAATATGGGACAATCAATCATTTGAAAACATAACGCAGCTTTGGCTGGCTGGTGATCACTATAAATGGCGTGCAATGCGTATCCATGGGGTGAGTGAGGAGTTTATCACAGGTGATGCCAGCGATTGGGAGAAATTTGAGGCATGGGCAGAAACCGTTCCGCATTTATTTGGAAATCCGTTATATCACTGGACGCACATGGAACTGAAAACTTTTTTTGGGATTGATCAGTTATTATCTCCAGAAACGGCTCACGCCATATGGGAGGAATGCAATGAAAAATTGCAAACACCAGATTTTAAGCCGCGGCGTTTTATTGAAAGATCGAATGTGCAATTTGTTGGAACAACAGATGATCCAGTTGATACGCTTGAATATCATCAATTATTACAGAACGATCCAACGTTTCATGTAGAAATTGTTCCAACATTCCGTCCAGATGGTGCCCTGTTTATTGAGAAACCGACCTTTCAAAATTGGCTCAAAAAATTAGAGAATGTTTCAAACATATCCATTCACTCTTTTAGTACATTACTCGAGGCATTACGGCAAAGAGTTGATGTTTTTACTGAGCATGGATGTTGTGCTTCTGACCATGATATTCCGCAAATGGTTTTTAAAGAGAGTACAAAGGATGATGTAGAAGAGATCTTTAAGAAACGTTTACGTCATGAAGAACTCACAGGCGAAGAGATTATGAGTTATCGATCCTATCTTCTTGTTGAATTAGGAAGAATGTATGCAGAAAAGCAATGGGTTATGCAATTGCATATGGGCGCGTTAAGAAATAATAACACTCTTATGCAGAGTTTAATAGGATCTGATGGTGGTTTCGATTCAATCGGAGATAACCTCATGGCTGAAGGATTGTCACGTTTCTTAGATGCTTTGGATAAGACTCGATCCTTACCGAGAACAGTACTATATAACTTAAATCCTCGTGACAATTATGTCTTGGGAACGATGATGGGAAACTTTTTTGAAGAGGGTATTCCAGGAAAAGTTCAGTTTGGTTCGGGCTGGTGGTTTAATGACCAAATGGACGGAATGGTTAGACAGATGAAGGACTTAGCAAACCTAGGAGCTCTGAGTCACTTTATTGGAATGACAACAGATTCACGCAGTCTTCTATCTTATATACGTCATGAATATTTCCGAAGAATTGTATGTAATATCCTTGGTGAGTGGGTTGAAGGTGGGCAGGTACCAAATAACAAATTAGTTCTGGAACAAATGGTTAAAAATATCGGTTTTTACAATGCAAAACAATATTTTCAAGAACGCTAAGAAAGGCTTATAGGAGGAGTGAAGAGAGCGCATGGGTATTCTACAAGATTTATTACGAGATATTCCAGTACCAAAAATGGCAACAGTAAAGGTGAAGTTTGACGATACAAAAATTGATAAGCTTGAACAAGCCTTACTGGACAAGCTGCAGCAAGACCATATTCAAAAGAAAATCCAGCCGGGGATGGAAATCGCGATAGCGGTAGGAAGCAGAGGACTTGATCGTCTTGTGGAAATTACCGCGGCAACAGTGCGCTTTCTGCAAGAATTGGGAGCCAAGCCTTTCATTGTGCCAAGCATGGGAAGCCACGGCGGTGCAACTGCTGAAGGTCAGCGTGAAGTATTAGCTCATCTTGGCGTGACTGAAGAAAGTGTGAATTGTGAGATTCGTTCTTCGATGGAGGTCGTGAAAATCGGGGAATTACCGAATGGACTGCCTGTCTATGTTGATCAATTTGCTTTTAAAGCAGACGGTATTGTCGTAATCAATCGTGTGAAACCGCATACTGCATTTCGGGGACCTGTTGAAAGTGGCATTATGAAAATGATCAGTATTGGTTTAGGAAAGCAAAAGGGTGCGGAAGCATGCCACCAATTAGGATTTAAGTATATGGCAGAAAATGTAC
The DNA here is from genome assembly GCF_004138295.1 of Ectobacillus funiculus. Lineage (GTDB taxonomy): Bacteria > Bacillota > Bacilli > Bacillales > Bacillaceae_G > Ectobacillus > Ectobacillus funiculus. Next base: position 84,001 of record NZ_SCFM01000024.1, read on the forward strand.
CAGCGATGGCTAAAAAAATCATAGAAAAAACGCCGATCTTATTCGGAGTAGCGACGATAGAAAATGCTTTTGATAAAGTTGCACGGATTGAGGTACTGGCGGTAGAGGAAATTGAGGAAAAAGAAGTAGAACTGCAAAAACTAGCAAAACAATTATTGCCAAAACTGTACTTTGAACAATTGGATGTCCTTGTAATTGATCAGATCGGTAAAAATATTAGCGGTGATGGGATGGACCCTAATATTACGGGACGTTATCCAACACCGTATGCGCAAGGAGGACCAGATGTCAATAAGATGGCGGTGTTAGATTTAACACATGAAACAGAAGGAAATGCTAACGGCGTGGGAACAGCTGATTTTACAACGCAGCGTTTGGTAGACAAAATGGATTTAGAATTCACGTATGCAAACGGCTTAACTTCAACGGTTTGTGCTCCAACAAAAATTGCGACCACCTTAGCTAATGATAAAGAGGCAATTCAGGCATCTATTAAAACGTGTAATATCTTAGATTTTACAAAAGTAAAAATGGTTCGCATAAAAAACACATTAGAAATTAGTGAAATCGAGGTATCGGAAGCTTTACTTGAGGATGTGGTCAATCATCCGTATATGGAGCTTATATCCGATTTATATGAGCTACCATTCAATGAAAAAGGAAACTTATTTTGAGTGAAAAAGGGGGAGTAGGAGCATGAAACAGTTATTTGATTTATCTGGGAAAACAGCAGTTGCCATTGGGGGAAATAGTGTACTGGGGTCCTCAATTGTTAAAGGACTAGCAGCACATGGGGCGAACATTGCAATCGTCGGGCGCAACTTGGAAAAGGCACAGGCGGTAGCTGGGGAAATAGAAGAAAATGGGGGAACTGCAAAGGCTTTTCAAGCCGATGTCAGCTCGCGTGATTCTTTAATCGGAGTGGCTAGTGAAATTGAACAATGGTCTGGTGGATGGGATATCCTTCTAAATGCACCAGGTAAAAATAGTACAACGCCTTTTTTTGAGCTTGAAATGGAAGAATGGGATGACATCATGGACGTGAACTTAAAAGGAATTGTACTCACTTGTCAGATTTTCGCGAAGAAAATGATTGAGCAAGAGCGAAAAGGAAGCATTATTAATATTTCATCCGTTTCTTCTACAACACCATTATCAAAAGTATTTACATATTCTGTATCAAAGGCTGGTCTTAATAGCGTGACGCAATATTTAGCACGTGAATTTGCCCCAAATGGAATTCGTGTAAACGCAATTATTCCAGGCTTTTTCCCTGCTGAACAAAACCGTAAAATCCTAAGCGCCGAAAGAGTCGAGTCTATTATGAACCATACACCTATGAAGCGTTTTGGTGCACCTGAGGAACTCCAAGGGGCAGCTGTTTGGTTAGCTTCAGAAGAGGCCTCCAGCTTTGTGACAGGGACTCTTATTCGCGTAGACGGCGGATTTGGAGGCATGACTATTTAACTGCAGGTTAAAAAGGAGAATTGAAATAAATAAGCTAACAGTAATTGCAACTAGGGATGGATATAGATTACTAGTAAAGAGGGGATGACACGATGTTGACAGAGAAATATGAAAAGCTAACGTCTATTCTCGGAGAAATGGGTTCTGTTGTTGTAGCATTCTCTGGGGGAGTAGATAGCACATTTTTATTAAAGGCAGCTGTTGACACGTTAGGAGCCGACCGTGTACTTGCCGTAACAGCTGATTCCGAAACTTATCCAACAAGTGAACTGGAGGAAGCAAAGCTACTGGCCGAAAAAATGGGAGCCAAGCATCAGGTGATTGAAACATCGGAACTAGCGATTCCTGGTTATACAGAAAACAATAAGAATCGATGCTACTTTTGTAAGAGCAGCTTATTCGATCATCTAATCCCGATTATGGAAGAAAAAGAGTTTCGGAATGTAGTATACGGAGTTATTGCTGATGATTTAAATGAACATCGGCCGGGCATGCAGGCCGCGAAGGAAAAAGGAATCCGCGGACCTTTGCAAGAAGCGAATTTGTTTAAGAAGGAAATTCGAGAGCTTTCACGTGAGTTAGATTTACCGACATGGGATAAACCTTCATTTGCATGCCTTTCCTCTAGGATTGCCTATGGGGAGTTGATTACGCAAGAGAAGCTGACTAAAGTTGAAAAGGCAGAAGCGTACTTAAAAGGCCTTCAGATTCGACAAGTACGGGTTCGAACACATCAAGATATTGCGAGAATTGAAGTAGAGTCAAATGATATGAAGGTTGTTTTAGAGTATCATGATGCTATTACAAAACAGCTTCAAAGCTATGGATATAAATATATTACCTTAGATTTAATTGGCTATCAGAGCGGCAGTATGAATAAGGTTTTATCGTAATAGTGTGGGGAAGACATTTACGGCAACCCAAAAAGAATGCATGTAAGTGGTGGATTAGCCAGATCCGTTCTTTGGCTGCAGATGTTGGCCGATATATGGAAGCAGAAATTTATATTTCAGAAAGCCATCACAGCGCTGCATGGGGAGGGCATGGACAGCTTTAGTCGGTATTAGCAAAGTGAGCTCCTTTGAGGAAATTAAAGGAAACTATCCCACTGGGACAGGCTGTTATTCCAAATAAAGAACGCAGCGTAATCTGCAAAGAAATTTACGAGCGGTATGAACAATGAGCAAAGGATTTATCTAAGTATTTTTAGATAAGAAGGTGGGGAAGCCAAATGTTAGAGGATATTTTGGAGCAGGTTCAAAAAGGAACGTTGAGTATAGCGGAGGCAAAGGAACAATTAGCTACATTTGAGAATTTAGGTTTCGCAAAGGTTGATCATCATCGAAAAAAACGGCAGGGCTTCCCTGAAGTTGTGTTTGGTGAGGGAAAGACCGCAGAACAAATCATTTCTATTAGTCAGTCATTACGCTCTCGAAACAGCCAAGTGCTCATTACACGAATCTCAAAAGAGAAGGCTGAAATCGTGAAAAGGGCCTGTCCAGAATTTATCTACCATGAGACGGCACAAATCCTATTTTGGAGAGAAAACACTGCCAGCGAAGACACTTCACAAGGATATATTGCTGTCGTTTGTGCTGGAACCTCTGATTTAAAAGTAGCTGAAGAGGCTGCAATTACTGCTGAAGTATTAGGGAGCAAGGTAAAACGCATTTATGATGTAGGAGTTGCTGGGATTCACCGGTTGCTCAGTCATCTTGATGATATACAGCAAGCTACCGTCATCGTGGTAGTTGCCGGTATGGAAGGGGCACTTCCAAGTGTAGTTGGCGGGCTTGTCTCTGCTCCGGTAATTGCCGTTCCAACAAGTGTTGGATATGGTGCCAATTTTCAAGGGCTATCCGCTTTACTTACAATGTTAAATTCCTGTGCTTCAGGAATCAGTGTAGTCAATATCGATAATGGTTTTGGCGGAGGCTATAACGCCGCACTTATCCATCAACTTGCGCAAAAAGGAGCAAAAACGTATGAAAACACTATATTTTGATTGTTTTTCAGGAATTAGCGGGGATATGGTAATTGGAGCTCTTATCGATGCTGGTGCAGACCCGAACGTGCTCGTAGAAGAATTAAAAAAGCTTAATATTGAAGATGAGTATGAATTGAAGTGGAACAAGGTTGTGAAAAATGGGATAACCAGTACAAAATTTGATGTAGTGTTACTAGGGGAAAGTCATCATCATGGGCATCACCATGACCATGATCAAGGACATCATCATAGCCATGACCACGAGCACGGCCATCACCATGGGCATAACCACGAGCACGGTCATCATCATGCCCATAGCCATGACCACGAGCACGGTCATCATCATGCCCATAGCCATGACCACGAGCATGGCCATCACCATGGGCATAGCCACGAGCACGGCCATCATCATGGGCATAGCCATGACCAAGAGCACGGCCATCATCATGCCCATAGCCATGAGCACGAACACGGTCATCATCATGAGCATAGCCATAACCACGAGCACAGTCATCACCACCATCATCGTGCGTATCAGGATATCGTAAAGCTTATTGAAACAGCTGGTTTTTCCGATCAAGTAAAGGATACAGCTTTAAAGACTTTTAAAAAAATTGGTGAAGCAGAAGGACATATTCATGGAATTTCACTAGAACACGTTCATTTTCATGAAGTCGGTGCCGTAGATTCGATTATTGATATCGTTGGAGCAGCTATTCTCATTCACCAATTAAATATATCCACAGTGAAATCAGCGCCAATTCCGGTAGGGACAGGGAAAATTCGTATTGATCATGGTATCTATCCAGTACCTGCACCTGCTACTTTAGAGATTTTGAAGAATGTACCGATTGAGCAATCCGATATTCGCTTTGAGCTTACTACTCCAACGGGGGCAGCGATTGTATCGGTGCTTGCGGAAGAATTTTGTGCTATTCCATCAATGAGAGTGAAGTCAATTGGATATGGTGCTGGGACAAAAACCTTTAAAAATCATCCTAATGTGCTTCGTGTCATCATTGGGGAATAATTATCACATTGTACGAGAGGGAGTATGCTAGATGGTTTCTCAACCGCCTCCAAATCACGAACATCTCGATGATCAAATGATCAAAATGGAAGTAAACCTTGATGATGTTTCAGGAGAATGGCTTGGTTATGTAATGGATTTACTTTTCGAGTCTGGGGCAAATGATGTCTTCTATACCCCCATTTATATGAAAAAGAATAGACCAGGGGTTTTACTGCAGTTGCTTTGCTCTCGTGAAAAGCTAGCTAAGATGGAAGAAATACTATTCAAAGAGACTACTACACTCGGAGTCCGTTATTATCCGTTGACTGTTCACAGATTGGAAAGAGTGTTTAAAAAGGTTACAACAGAATGGGGAACGGTGACCGTGAAGGAGGGGATGCTCGCTGGACAAGTCGTGCAAAGAGCACCCGAGTTTGAGGAATGTAAACATATTGCCCGCCTTTATAATGTTCCTTTGAAAAAAGTGTATGAACAGGTCTGGAAGGCATTGGAATAAGAACAGGATTCTTGTTTCTGAAAAATAAAAAGGTGAGGAGGTGACTGATCTTAGCTTTATATCAGTACTATTGTTAGGGTTTATTTTAGGAATTAAGCATTCAATTGAACTAGATTGATATTTATTGCATGAAGGTCATCTTTTAGTCACGCTCTACGCTGACTGCCAAACAGTTTTATCCTGCGAATCCTTCCGTTTCTCTCCTTTTTGAACAAAAACAATCAATCATCTTACAAAAACACTTTTGTTAATTTTTTACCATAAAAATACAAATAAATAAATAATTTGACTAAAAATTTAAAATTTTCTAAAAATATATTTACAAAATTAGGAAAATGGATATATAATAAAATTCACAATAATGATCAATTTCTAACAAATGTAAACAATCCATTTTAGTGTGAGAGGGATTGAACATTATGATTCCAGAAAAAAGGCAGGATGCGATCCTAGGATTGCTGAAGTTGAGGAAGATGATCAGCGTAGAAGAGATTGCAAAAGAGCTGAATATCTCAGAAATGACGGCTCGCAGGGATTTAACCCGCATGGAAGAGAGCGGCCATCAGATTGTGAAGGTTCGGGGAGGCGCTAAGTTATTAGAAGATCCAGATGAAGCAGGTACAAACTACTTAAATAACCGATTTTATCAACAATGCCTGACATGCCGAAGAGAAAAAGAGGCGATTGGGAAAATGGCCGCCTCCTTAGTACAAGAGAATGAAACGATTTTAATTGATGCAGGTTCCACGACCTTCCACTTTGTAGGGTATTTAGGGGGAAAAGCTGTGACTGCAATTGTAACCGCTACCAATATTGCAGAAAAGTTGGAAGGGCAGGAAAGGGTCACAACCATTTTAACAGGGGGCATTTTCCGCTCAAAGACGACAACACTGATTAATCCGCTTCTGGCTCAAAGCTTGACACAAGTATATGCAGACAAGGTGTTTATGGGAGTTACCGGCATTTCGATGAGTCATGGTTTTATGTGCCATGATTTTTTGGAGGCGGATGTCAAAAAATTGCTTCTTCAGTCTGGCAAGGAGATTTATTGGCTCGCTGATTCTTCCAAGCTGAATAAAATGGGAACGATTCAAATTGCGGATTGGCAGCCGCATGATTATTTGATTACAGATGATGGTATCGAGGCTGACATAAAGGAGGAGCTTACATCCAAATGTCGTCTTCTTATTGCTACAAGGAGGTGAAGTACGAGTGAAAACAAATATAATCATTGGCCAGGCAGGAGGGCCGACACCAGTCATTAATATGACGTTAAGGGGAGTGGTAGAGGAAGCGTACTATGCAGAGAGTATCGATCAAATATATGGAATGAGACATGGCCTTGAAGGGATTCTTGGAAAAGGAATGATTTCCTTACACGAAAAAATGGAAGCGGTTACAAATTGGTCTGAACAGCCGGGAGCAATCCTTGGTGGATCAAGGTACGCACCGGATGAGACAGATTTGGAAAAGATTCTGTGTTTTCTTGAAGAAAAGAATATCGGGATTTTTTGTTATATTGGGGGAAACGGTTCTTCCCGTACAGTAGCAGAACTGCATCGCCGTGCGAAGAAAGCCGGCAAATCAATCCGCTTTGTCCATATTCCGAAAACGATTGACAATGATTTGTCTGGAACGGATCATACTCCCGGTTATGGGAGTGGGGCCAAGTTTTTATCCGAGACAGTCAAATGGATCGGCACAGACATGGCTTCCATGAGAACATACGACAAGATAGAAGTAATGGAAGTGATGGGAGGGAACTCAGGCTGGCTTGCTGCATCGAGTGCCTTGTATAAAGAGCATCAAGACGACTACCCGCAGCTTGTGTATTTACCGGATCAATCTATTCAGCTTACCAATATTTTAATCGATATTGAAAGAGTTTATGAACGAACAGGAAGCGTCATGGTGATCATTCCAGACCATCTTCATATTGCAGGTCTCTCTCTACATACACATGATCCTACCGGAAGGAGATACAACGGAGGCATTGGTTTTAGACTTGTTCAGCAAATCCAGGATTATCTTGGATTGAAGACGAGGTTTACGGCTCCTTCGACCTTGTTTCGTACAAGTGTCAATCTCGTTTCTGGCACGGATCGTTTAGAAGCGTACCAGCTCGGCAGACAGGCTGTCCGCTATGCTCTTGCCGGGTATTCCGGGGGAATGGTCGGACTGCACCGTTTGTCTAATGAACCGTATGAATGCACGATTCAATGGGTCGATCTATTGGAACATACAAGCCTCGAAAAACCGCTGCCTTCGCATTATTGGGATCGAGAGAAACATATGCCAACAAGGAAGTTTATTGAATATGCTTTTCCGCTTATTGATAGTGAGATTCCGCATTCTATTTTTTTATAACCTCTCCCGGCTTAATTGCGACAGGCGTGTATACGTTTATCCTCGCCTGGAATGAATTTTTGTTTGCGGTCGTTCTCACGAATACGATTGATGCGCGTCCGTTGACCATTGGAATCGGCACATTAATTGGTGAGTATTCGACCGAATGGAACCAACTGATGGCTTTATCTTTTATGGCAGGTATTCCGATCATTCTCGTATTCCTATTCCTTCAGAAGTATTTTCTTCAGGGGCTTACGGCAGGAAGCGTAAAGTAGGCAGATCTTCTTCGCATAAGGAACAAAGAGTCTAGCCGTGGTACAGAATAGAAATGAATTTATTGTCCATGGTGAGAAGCTGGATGTTGGATGTAAAGAAATCAGCCCTATGCAAAAGAACCAGTGAGAGAATTACTGGTTCTTTTGCATTGTGCTAGTATGGGGGCAATCTCTAGGTGGAATTCTCAAGGGGTGAAGGTAGTCATAGTGGTTAGTTTAATACAGGGATATTCCGGAAAGAGGAAATTTTCAACAAACGGGAAGTCTGTTCAAAGCAAGATTGAATTCATATATAAATGATTTGGAGTAGTATCATAATTTTTAGATGAAAAGGGTATTGAGGTTCTGTGTCTCTAACAAGTCATATTTGCACCAGAACTGATATGACTATCTAGAGGTCTTTTGTTCTGAACAAAGACAATCGAGACAACTAGCCATAGCCATGCTCAGTAGCCACGCTAAAATAGTTGGTTCAGGACTATATTCATTATTATAATAAAAAGAGCGTATTTCAAAGAAGTTAGATTATCTCTTATAGGTTGTTTTTCCAAGTTTTAACTCGTCGAATTGGCTCGCTTTCTATGGGCAAGCTAGAGCGTATATAAGGTTCAATCCCATGATAAATGGGGTAATTTCTACTTTGCCCTGTTGATGTTTTCAAAAGTCATTCTCATTTCCATAGTAAGAAATAGGGAATATACATAAACCGCTTCTAATAGGCATAGGGTATTTTTCTTTAGGTTTGCTAGATGTAATTTCATATCGGTCATCCTCCTTGTGTTGTGGCTAGTAGTGATACAAGTATCATACTATTGATTTTCCGAACGATGTGAGTTCATGTCAGGTTTTCTTTCATGATTTTTTCGCATCCCTTGCGGAGCAGATTAGATATTGGGAATAATTTTTCAGGATGTCGGATTCGTAACGTCTTTTTGTGTCTAGAGGAATTGTTATTTAGGGTGAAGGAATGCCACTTTTTATATTCTTATACCTATCAATCCCTAGCTAGCCAGAGTGTAACAAAATCATGTGAGGATAGGGAAAGAGGGAGAAAGAATTAGATATGACAGTATGAATACAAGGAGATAAGTTACGAGACCAAAAAATATGACACATATTTATTCCTGCTAAAGTTAATTCGTGAATGAAGCAATATCTCAAGATAGGGCTTATAGCAGGTAGGGAAAGTAGCAAATGAGGGTAATCGATAGCCCTTATTATGCCAAATTGGGAATTTTTCTACAGGGGGTCTGTTTAAAGACTAAAATGATTCTTGTTAATCTGAAAGAGTAATGCGAGATGAAGGTCACGATCAATGATGTTGCGATAGAAAAAATTAAAACGGCCACATGAGTAAACAACGTATTCTCCCTTTCTCCGGAGGCTGTTATGTGAAACACAGCAGCTCCATCTAAGGGGAAGATAAGGGGGGTTAATGTGCGTACAAGTTACTTTCGGCACCCTATGTAAAACTACCGTCAAAAAAAATGGTCTGAATATAAAACTTTTTAAAAAAATCATTGAAATATAATGAAGTATGAGCTAAGATTAAATCAACTTAGGGTAATCGATAACCTTGATTGCCGTATCAAAGAATACTAAGATTTCAGCTGTAAGGAAGCTGCACTTCAACAGATAAGGGCAACTTTAAAAAATAGTGACCAAAGAAGGTTACTGTGTTGTTTGCCTGAAGGATATCGTATTTGTAAATTTGTTGAATTTGTAAGCGTTGTCCATCTGATTATGAAATCAATAGAAAATGAAAGCAAGAAAAAAACTAAAAAAGCGAAAGCAATATTAATAGGAGATGAGTAGTTATGAGTAATCAGGATATTTTATGGGGAATCGCTCCAATCGGTTGGCGTAATGATGATATACCAGAGATTGGTGCAGAGAATACATTATCTCACCTGCTGGGCGACATTGTAGTAGCGGGTTTCCAGGGAACCGAAGTAGGCGGCTTTTTCCCAGAAGCAAAAGTGTTAAATAAAGAACTCAAACTTCGTAACTTAAAAATAGCAGGTCAATGGTTCAGCGCTTTTATCATTCGAGATGGAATTGAAGAGGTATCCACAGCGTTCCATAAGTATTGTCAATACTTGCAAGATGTCAATGCTGCAGTGGCGGTTGTATCTGAGCAAACATACAGTGTGCAGGGGACTGATAAAAATGTTTTTTCTGAAAAACCTTGCTTCACGGATGCTGAATGGAAAACTTTATGCGAAGGTTTAAATGAACTAGGAAAGATTGCAGAACAATACGGTTTAAAATTAGTGTTCCACCATCATATGGGAACAGGTGTCCAAACATTGGCAGAAATTGACCGCCTTATGGAAAACACGGATTCGAACCATGTGCATCTGTTATATGATACAGGTCATATCTACGTTTCCGACGGTGACTATATGACTCTATTAAACAAGCATATGGATCGCATTAAACATGTTCACTTTAAAGATACGAGAAGAAACGTGATGGAAGATTGCAAGAAGCAAGGCAAATCGTTCATGCAGTCCTTCTTAAGCGGCATGTTTACAGTACCGGGCGATGGCTGCATTGATTTTACAGAGCCGTATAAGAAATTGCTTGAGTGCGATTACAAAGGATGGATTGTAATTGAAGCTGAGCAGGATCCATCTGTCGCTCATCCATTGGAGTATGCATTGCTAACTCGGAAATATATAGATGAAAACCTGCTTATCCTTTCCAAAAGCGATAAGGCAGTAACTATTAAATAAAATCAGTGTAAAGGTAATCATAACACATGTGTACAAAACAAGGCCTCGCTATATGGGGGCGGGGCCTTCGTTACACTGTAAGAGCGTCTATTATGAATGACAGTAGAGTGTTCCCTCCACTAGAAAAAATGAAAAGGTTTTCGAAAAAAAGCTACGAAAAATACCAAATTTCTGATCATTATACCATAAATGAGATGTAGGAATCGGTATAATATGCTTAAGGAAGAGAATGAAAGCGTTTGCTAAAGCGGTATCATTTGCAAGACGACATTAGAAGTAAAAGTGAGCTTAACTTGTTCTTCGTTTGTTGTTGAAGTGGTAGACTTTGGAATCGAGAATTGATGGATAATAAAAATTTGTATTCGTTTTATGCATTTGTCTAGGAACTTTTAAATTGGGTAGTGTGAAAAATAATAGAAGGGAAAGAATGATAATGATTTTGAAGAAGGCGCTAGAATTAACTAAGAGTATCGAGGACTATCGTTTGGATATGGACGAATTAGCAAAGAAGAAGGGTTTTTCTAATCCAGATGTAATAACAATCAGCCAGAAATTAGATCAGAAAGTGTTAGCAGTTCAAAAAATTCTATATACAATTTACACTCCGCAAACAGGTACACTTGATTATCAGAGTCACAAACATGGTTGAGACTTGTGAGTTGTGAGTATTGCTTCTGATAATTTGATTGGAATTAGCAGTATTCATTTTTAACAAAGATTCCAGATTTATGAAGCTTCACTAAATAGCAGTAGACTATGATGTGATGAGATGAAGTGAAAAAGTGTGTTTTGTGAAATTCTACAATTGCATAAAATGCTCAATGTATGATGTTTAGAGTATTTATATTTACTACAGGTGATGGTATATGCAATGGTAGTTGCGCTCGGGGTGTCACCCGTAACGAATTATATACTTTGAAGTTGCATTTACTCATGTATGCTCTATTTTGGTGGAACCAAGACTGAATGAAGGTTTTACAGTATCTTTTTTGCTATAGAGATAAAAAGCTTATACTGAAGTATAAAAATTAAAAAAGAATCTTAATTAGGTCTATGCGAACCCTACAATACTAGTGAAATAATCAGAAAAGCGTTATGGAAAAAGTTTGCTTAGTAAAGGAGCTATATGAGGTGAGGTGTGATTGAAAACAACTATAATCATTGGCCAGTCGGGAGGGCCGACACGAGTCATTAATATGACATCAAGAGGGGTGGGAGAGGAAGCGTACCAGACAGAGAGTATCGATCAAATATATGGAATGAGACATGGTCTTGAAGGGATTCTTGGAAAAGGAATGATGTCCTTATATAAAAAATGGAAGCGATTACAAATTGATCTGAACATCCGGGAGCAATCCTTGGTGGATCAAGGTACTCACCGGATGAGACAGAATACAGAAGAGCCAGTGAGAGAATTGCTGGTTCTTTTGCAGTTTGCCCGACATGGGTGCAATCTCTGGGATGAAGGTAGCATAAATCTAATGACTCTAAGTAATCTTTTGAATTTCAATTACCGTAATTATTTTACAAAATTAAAATATTACAAAACACAACACTAGAGTTTTTGAATTGTATTCCGGTTGATGAACTACCGTACTTAAAACTTGTGGTACTCTTAGGTGAAAATGTAAAAGAAGAAGGTCTTTATACAGACTTTAAGAAGCGAATGGAAACCGCTAGTGATCAGCTGACTGTTGAATGAGTTGACTGAGAAGATGTGCAAGAAAGAAAATACCAGGGGATAGTCCAGAAGTATCAACAAAAACATGCTGGGATTAACTATGCAGTGACGGAGTCGGTTTGAACCAGTTTTTTGATGTGAAAAATAGTAGCAGGAAATCAAAAAAGAACCTGGACAGCTTTACCAGGTTCTTTTATATTGCACAAAAATAGACACAACGATATAATTAGATTACGACTGAGTTTTATCGTATAGACATAATTATCTCATCTTACAATTTAATTGTACCACGCCGGTAAGCTCTTGTCAAATGTTTTTTCCCAATTTTATGGTTAGGAGAGATGTTGAATGAGTTCTTTGGTTCTCGGTTTTCAGGAAATGGATAAAACACAGCTTTTGCTCGTTGGTGGAAAAGGGTTAAATTTAGGGGAATTATCAAAAATTCAAGGAATACAAGTACCAGAAGGATTTTGTGTTACGACAGTGGGATATCAAAAAGCCATCGAACAAAACGAAACATTTCAAGCGTTGTTGGATCAACTAACACTGCTAAAAGTAGAGGATCGAGATCAAATTGGTGAAATCAGCAGGAAGATTCGACAAATCATTATGGAAGTGAAAATTCCTTCCGACGTTGTGAAAGCAGTTACTCACTATCTCTCCCAGTTTGGCGAGGAGCATGCTTATGCAGTGCGTTCTAGTGCGACCGCTGAAGATTTACCACATGCCTCTTTTGCTGGTCAACAAGACACCTATTTAAATATCATCGGCAAAGAAGCAATCTTGCAGCATATCAGCAAATGCTGGGCTTCCCTATTTACGGATCGCGCGGTAATCTACCGTATGCAAAATGGATTTGACCACAGTCAAGTTTATTTATCCGTTATCGTTCAAAGGATGGTTTTCCCGCAGGCTTCAGGGATATTATTTACCGCTGATCCGATTACATCTAACCGAAAGCTGCTATCAATCGATGCCAGTTTTGGACTTGGAGAAGCATTGGTCTCTGGCTTGGTATCTGCCGATTGCTATAAGGTGAAAGAGAATAAAATCGTCGATCAGATGATAGCAACCAAAAAATTAGCTATCTATGGACGAAACGAAGGCGGAACAGAGACACACGACATCGCTCCTGATCAGCAAGAGAAGCAAACACTTACTGACCAACAAATTTTACAACTGGCACGCATCGGACGACAAATCGAAACTTATTTTAGCTGTCCGCAAGATATTGAATGGTGTTTGGTTGATGATACGTTTTATATTGTCCAGAGTCGGCCAATCACTACTCTTTTCCCCATCCCTGAAGCGAATGATCAAGAAAACCACGTGTATATATCTGTCGGCCATCAGCAAATGATGACAGATGCTATGAAACCATTGGGATTGTCTTTTTTCCTGTTAACGACTCCTGCACCCATGCGGAAAGCCGGTGGAAGGTTGTTTGTTGATGTCACACATCAACTGGCTTCACCCGTCAGTAGAAACAATTTATTAAATGCGATGGGTCAACACGATCCGCTCCTCAAAGACGCACTTATGAACATCATTGAGCGTGGAGATTTTATAAAATCGTTACCAAATGATACTACAGCACCGAATCCCACGAGAGGCAATACCGATATGTTGGCACAAATCGAAAACAATCCATCAATCGTTTCTGATTTGATTCAGCGTAGTCAAACATCCATAGAAGAGTTAAAACAAAACATCCAAATGAAGTCAGGTTCAGATTTATTTGACTTTATTCTTGAAGATATTCAGGAATTAAAGAAGATTTTATTTGACCCACAAAGTTCAGCTGTATTTATGGCTGCTATAAATGCTTCAACATGGATCAATGAAAAAATGAACGAGTGGTTAGGTGAAAAAAACGCGGCAGACACGCTTTCTCAATCGGTACCAAACAATATTACTTCGGAAATGGGTTTAGCACTATTGGATGTCGCCGATGTGATTCGTCCTTATCCAGAAGTAATTGATTATTTACAACATGTAAAAGATGATAACTTTTTGAATGAACTGGTTAAGTTTGGTGGTGGACAGGAAGCTAGAGACGCAATAATAGCTTTTGTCAACAAATACGGAATGCGATGTGCCGGAGAAATCGATATCACGAAAACTCGGTGGAGTGAAAAACCAATTACACTTGTCCCCATGATTCTTGGTAACATCAAAAACTTTGAACCGAATACCAGCAAGCGGAAATTCGAGCAAGGGCAGCGTGTTGCTTTGAAAAAGGAACAAGAGTTATTAGACCGATTGAAACAATTACCGGATGGTGAGCAAAAAGCCAAAGAAACCAAACGTATGATTGACCGAATCCGGAATTTCATCGGTTATCGTGAATATCCAAAATACGGCATGATTCATCGCTACTTCGTTTATAAGCAAGCTTTACTGAAAGAAGCCGAACAACTCGCACAAGTGGGCGTTATTCTTGAAAAAGAAGATATATACTATCTCACTTTTGAAGAACTTCTTGATGTTGTACGGACCAATAAATTGGATTACCAGATCATTAACAAGCGAAGAGACGAGTACAAATTATATGAAAAACTGACTCCCCCGCGTGTGATCACATCTGATGGTGAAACACCCTCAGGTAAGTACAAACGAGAAAATCTCCCAGCTGAAGCTCTTGTGGGTCTGCCTGTTTCTTCCGGAATTATAGAGGGACGGGCGCGTGTAATCTTAAATATGGAAGATGCTGATCTAGAAGATGGAGATATATTAGTCACATCCTTTACTGACCCTAGCTGGACACCGTTGTTTGTATCCATAAAAGGCCTAGTAACCGAAGTTGGTGGACTGATGACCCATGGAGCAGTTATCGCACGTGAATATGGCTTACCAGCAGTTGTTGGAGTGGAAAATGCCACCAAACTGATAAAAGACGGGCAACGAATTCGCGTGCATGGAACAGAAGGTTATATTGAGATATTGTAACAGCTGAATATTTTGTACCCACCGGAGCCTATACGGAAGGGCTTGAGGGGAGAATCGCCCCTCACGGTTTTGGTTTTTGCTATAATAACCACTATGTAGCTTTAATTTTTAATAAATAGGGGAGCGGAGTGGGATATGGAAAATAACGTTTTTGAACAGATGGCAAAAAGATATGATACAGAAGAAAGAATCGAATTAGCCAAAGTTATAGTTAAGGAAGTAAGACCAGAATTACGAAATAGTAAATCAAAATCTTTAATAGATTATGGGAGTGGTACTGGTCTAATTGGTTTAGAATTATCAGATTTAGTACATTCTATTTTGTTGGTAGATTCATCAGAACAAATGTTGGAGGTTGCGAAAGCTAAAATTTCTCACAAAGGAATTACCAACTCAAAAGTCCTTTATTCAGATTTTACTCAAGAAACTCCTGAACTTAAGGCAGACATAGTTTTAATGTCACTAGTCCTTCTTCATATTCCGGATACTAAAAAAATTTTACAAGAATTGTTCAACATTTTAAATAATGGTGGCAAGCTAATTATTATTGATTTTGACAAAAACGATAAAATAAATCATCCGAAGGTTCATAACGGTTTTTCGCATGAAGAACTGAAAAAAAGATTATCCGAAGTTGGATTTAAATCAATTGAAATTAAGACATTCTATCATGGTAATTGTATTTTTATGAATCAGGATGCCTCAATGTTTATATCAAGTAGTATAAAGTGATTTCTTATTTTTTATTTCTTCGTTCACATAATCTCTAAAAAAGAACCATTCATATCAAGGGTTTTGGCCTTTGACATTGTGAAATGTCATTGGTCTAGTTTATTCCCTGTTGATGTGACTGGTTCTTTTGACATTTTTGGTTAGTTAACTTTCTGTTCTTGATCGTTTCTTGGTGTTATTTTTATTTTTGGAATTAAGGTTTAGAAACGAGATTTCGCAGAGCGAAAATCGAATTTCTTCTTTTCTTGATATGTTATGTAGTATATAACCTTTTATATGGGATTCTGACGCATGCCTATCAAGCTAATTTCCATATTCCCCTAAAACGAAAAAATGAATTGAATTCCTACAAACAGCTGTGGCGAGATAAAGTTTTTGGTTTTGGGGGATTTCAAAATATTAGGTTTGATGAGTATACATCAGGGGAGATTCATGAATAAACTGAAGGTCGTTTAAATCGAACTGTACATGAATTATATTTCCGTAAACAGGGGATAATGATACAAATTTACTTTATATAGGCGATGGTAAGATGAAGATTTTTCGCAATAGACGACCAAGAAGTAATTTGTATGAGCCTCAAAAACAAGTAAAGGACATTCAAAATAAAAAGATAAGCATAACCTTATCAGAGAATCTTGTAGATTTGTATACCCTTTTCACCCATACTCCTGATTTAATTGTACGACACTTGGATATTCAGAAGAGTGGTGAGAAAGCGATTCTGATTTACCTTGCAGGTCTAACTAATTCAGACGCCATCCATGACCATATCCTTCGCCCGTTAATATATGGAGATGAAGATAAGGAGAATCCCAATTTACCGATATCGATTGGTCACATAGAATCATCGAATGATTGGAAAGCGCTTGAGAACAGTATCCTGCAAGGAAAAAGTGTATTGTTAGTCGAGGGACGAGACAATGCAATGATCTTTGACACCCAGGGATGGCCACAAAGAGCGATTGAAGATCCACAGCTCGAAGCCTCTTTAAAGGGTGCGCATCAAGGGTTTGGAGAAACAGGCAGTAAAAATATCGCGTTAATCCGCCGCTATATTCCTAGCCGTGAGCTAAAAATCAAAGAGGCCACAGTTGGACGCCGAGGAAAGTGTAAGGTTTCCATTCTGTACTTAGAAGATGTTGCACATCCAGAGGTATTGCAGGAGCTGGAGGATCGTATCCGCCAATTAGATGTCGACACGATTCTTAATGCAGGAGAGTTAGAGGAATTTATTGAGGATAATTCTTATTCTCCATTTCCGCAATTTATCTCAACGGAACGACCGGATGCGGCTGCTTCTCATATTTTGCAAGGAAGATTTGCTGTTATGGTGGATGGGTCACCCGCAGTATTGATTGCACCGGTAACGCTGATAGCTTTTTTTCAAAATGTGGATGACTATAGCTCACGCCTGCTAACTGCTAATTTTATACGGTTACTGCGGTTGCTTGCTTTTTTTATGGCTATTTTTTTGCCTGCACTTTATATATCTTTGATTTCATTTAATTATGAGTTAATTCCTGTCAAATTGTTGCTCAACATTGGAAAATACCGGGCTGAGGTGCCTTTTCCGCCGCTAATTGAAGCGCTTATTATGGAGATTGCTCTTGAAATGCTGCGCGAAGCAGGGGTACGCCTTCCCGCTCCTATCGGGCAGACCGTAGGGATTGTAGGGGCTATTGTGATCGGTCAAGCCGCTGTACAAGCTGGGATCGTCAGCAACATGATGATTATAGTTGTCGCCTCTACCGCTATTTCTTCTTTTATTATACCTAATCATGATATGAGTGCAGCCATCCGGATATTGCGATTTCCAATGATGTTGATAGCGTCTTTGTTTGGGATTGTAGGTATTGTGGTTGGTTTGATTACTTTGATTGGGCATCTTATTTCTTTGGAATCGCTGGGCACTCCATATAGCAGTCCATTTGCTCCAGCCCATTTTTCCGACTGGAAGGATGGTGTTTTTCGTGTTCCACTCTGGAAAATGAAGCAGCGTCCTATGAGCACAAGAGCGATTCAAGCAAAGAGGCAAGGCTCCAATCACCCTCAGGGGGATGACAAGTGAAAAAGTATGCTTACAATGAAATTACCCTAATGCAATATATTTTTTTAATACATGGCGCGCAAGTGGGAATCGGTGTACTGCAGCTCCCGCGAATCTTGGCAGAAAAGGCAGGTACGGATGGTTGGATTCCTGTTATCTTTGGTTGGCTGTTATCTGTTATCTCAAGCCTAATCATTGTTCAAGTAATGAAGAAATATCCAGAGGGAACTCTATTTGATTTGTTAACAAATTATTTTGGAACATGGGCAGGAAAAGCCATTGCTCTTTGTATGGCTCTGTATTTCGCTCTGAAGGCATTTTCTGTTATTCAACGGTCAATTCTCTTTATTCAAGTATGGATTGTACCAGGAGTAGCTGGTTATGTGCTCATGGTTTTATTCGCTATCCCTATTTATACGATTGCTCGTAATGGGATTCGCATCATCGGCCGGTATGCAGAGCTCGTTTTTTTTCTTATATTATGGATGCCTCTCTTTTACTGGTTTGCTTTGCGGGAAAGCCATCACTGGATTTACCTTCTCCCTTTGTTCAAAGATATGGAGAAAGCACTATTGGCTACTCAATCTACTACATACTCTTTTTTGGGCTTTGAAATTGTGTTTTTGCTATACCCATTTTTACAAAAGAAGCAAAAAGCTTCCATCGGTGTTATCATCGCCAGTTCATTATCAATGCTCGTATATTTATTTGTAACTCTTGCTAGTTTTATCTTTTTTAGTCCAGACGAAATTACTCTATTTAACGAACCGACATTGAGCATATTAAAAGTAGTGGAATTTCGATTTATAGAGCGAATGGAGATTATTTTTCTTGCGTTTTATTTGTTAGTGCTTTCTAGGGCCTGGATGATTCATATGTATAGTGCTGTTTTCTGTACAAGTTGGCTGTTCGGGAAACAGGATCACAGCAAACATTTGCTCTTATTATTACTGGTGATGGTGATGATCATGTATTTTGTCACTCCTACTTTTAATCTAAATGACCAATCGCAAGGACTGGTAGCGAAAATTGCATTTCCCTTCATATATACCGTTCCTTTATTTTTATGGATTTATTTAAGTATCCATGAACGTATTCGCGGAAGGGTTACCAAATGAAGTGGTGGATTGGACTTTTGCTGTTGCTATTTTCTCTAATAGTCCTTCCATCAGGAATTGTACAACAACCATACTTGGAGGATATAGCGTTTACCTTAGCATTTGGTGTAGATTTGAATAAAGAAAATGAGTTGGTGTTTTATGAAACTAGTCCTGTATTCGGTAAAGAGGTGAAAGAAAAAGTAGAAAGATTTGATGTCAAGGCAAAAACGATCCGGCAATCCAGAAACGAATTCGACAAGCGCAGCGCTAGTATGTTCATCGATTCAAAGCTTCAAGTTCTGCTTATCGGGAAACGATTGCTTCAAAATCCTAATTGGCTTTCCTTATTAGATGTCTTTTATCGTGATTCTAAAGCTACAGTCAATCCTAGAATCATGATCGTAGATGGTCCTGTCTCAGAGATCATGCACTTTAATCCTAAAGACAAACCCATCACCTCGATATATTTAAGGTCTCTAGTCGATACTTCACATGCAAGAGGGGAATCTGTAAAAACAACGCTGCAGAATCTGCATCAGCAGATGTTTGATAAAGGCATCACTCCCTCCATCCCCAACATTAAAATGGGGAAAGAGGTTATATTGACTGGCAGTACACTGTTAAACGAGAAAGGAACGTACAGTACTTCGCTTAATTCTCAGGAAACAACCTTGTTAGAAATACTGCAAGGGGACAAGTCCGATTTCTACCTTACCCTTCCTGTTGTAAAAGGGGAAGAGGAAAATGCAATCGAAAGAAACATGTTAAGCTTTAATGCTCATAGCGTAAAAGTGAAGATTTATCCTGGATATAGTCATGATAAATTCAAATTTGACATTCATGTTAATATGTACATCGAATTAATGGAACGTCTATTTCCATTTGATATGAGAAAGAATACTGACAAACTAGAACAGCTGGTAGAAGAACAACTGAAAATGGAGCTGGGCAATTTTATAAAGAAAATCCAAAAAAATAAAATTGACCCAATTGGCTTAGGGGTATATGCCAGAGCCTATCAAAACAGATATTATGAGCAAGTGCAGAATCATTGGGGCAAAGCGCTAGAAGAAGCAACTATCAATATTTCTGTAGATGTAACAACACGATCCATGGGGTCTATCAAATAACCAAAGAAAAAGGCGTTTACATTCTTTCAAGGAAGAAAAGAATGTAAACGCCTTTTTATAACACTGTAAGAAAGAAATTTCTAGCTGGAAGACCATTCGACGTAGCGAGAAATTTTAGGAATACAGTATAAGTGCAACTATGCTTCTGTCTTTGTTTAAAGGCAGGGCTCGCCAATCAGCGAGTTTTCTTTATGAAGGTGCATTATTTGTAAGCAATTTTATCCCTCTACAGTTATTTATGAGAATTCAGCTCAATTTTTTATTCTGAAGAACAACGAATTTCTTAGGTTGATAGATATAGGGAGGGTCCCCTAAAAGAGGGGATAGAAGCTATGTCCAAGGTTGCAAATAAGATAAGAAAATGGTCTTTTCTCATTATGAAATATGTAAACGCTTAAATTTTTTAAAAATAATTTTGTGTGTTTTTGTCTCTTTTTGTAGATAGCCTTATAAGATGAGTTCAGATTCATTGATTCAAAGTGAAAGTGTTGATAAGGGGGATGTACATGAAAAAGTTTGGCTTAGCTACACAAATTTTTGTTGCACTTGTACTAGGTATTATTGTTGGAGCTGTTTTTTATGGAAACCAAACAGCAATTGCTTATATTGTACCAATTGGTGATATTTTCATTCATGCAATTAAAATGATCGTTATGCCGATTGTAATAGCTGCACTGGTTGTTGCGGTAGCGAGTGTAGGTGATATGAAAAAGTTAGGGAAGCTCGGCGGCAAAACGCTCCTTTATTTTGAAATCGTTACCACGATTGCACTTGGGCTCGGATTACTGGCTGCAAACCTGTTTCATCCAGGTTCTGGTGTAGATATAACTCACCTGGCAAAAGGGGATATCTCAGCATACGAACAAACGGCAACCGCCACACAAAAGAATGGTTTTGCGGAAACAATCGTTCATATCGTTCCAAAAAACGTCTTTGAATCAATGGCGCAAGGCGATCTACTACCGATCATTTTCTTTTCCGTTTTATTCGGCTTAGGAGTTGCGGCGACTGGAGACAAAGGGAAGCCAGTGCTTCATTTCTTTGAAGGTGTGCTAGAAGCAATGTTTTGGGTAACAAATCAAGTGATGAAAGCTGCACCGTTTGGAGTATTCGCGCTAATTGCGGTGACAGTTGCCAAATTCGGCGTGGGTACGTTGCTTCCGCTTGGAAAGCTAATCTTAGTTGTGTATGGAACTGTAGTATTTTTTGCTGTTGTGGTGTTGGGGATAAACGCGAAATTGACAGGAACGAATATTTTCACGCTTATAAAAATTTTGAAGGAAGAACTTATTCTTTCTTTTACAACTGCAAGCTCTGAGGCAGTGCTTCCGAACATTATGAAAAAGATGGAGCAATTTGGTTGTTCGAAGGCGGTCGTTTCTTTCGTTATTCCGACAGGCTACACATTCAACCTGACGGGCTCAGCGATTTATCAATCACTTGCCGCGCTGTTTGTTGCGCAAATGTACCATGTTCATATGTCACTGACAGCGCAAATCACATTATTATTTGTGCTCATGCTAACTTCCAAAGGTATGGCAGGGGTCCCGGGCGCTTCTTTCGTTGTTGTACTGGCAACACTCGGTTCTATGGGACTGCCGTTAGAGGGAGTTGCTTTAATTGCTGGTATCGACCGTATTTTAGATATGGTTCGCACCTCTGTGAACGTATTAGGAAATGC
>NZ_SCFM01000025.1 GCF_004138295.1 Ectobacillus funiculus
CCGCTGCCTTGGACGACCGTGACAACCCCGGCTCCTGCAATTGGAGCTCCCGTTTGTGCGTCTGTCACCTGTCCTTGGATGGTGGCTGGGTTGGCTACAAGAGCTGCATTCAATACACGTGTTTCTCCTGGACCTAAGGTAATCTGGAAGATGGCCGATCCATAATTATCGACGGACATGACCACGCGGTATTCCCCTTCATTCAAACCATTAATCACATATAGACCGTTCGAATCTGTTAACGTGGATTTCACCGGCACGTTCGTTCCTGCGATAAATACTTGGACAAGAGCTCCTGAAAGAGGTGCCGCTGTTTGTGCATCTGTCACACTTCCTGTCAAAGAAGCTGGGTTGGATGCCAGCGTAAAATCCACCGTTTCTGTCTCGCCTGGTGTTAAAGTAATAACTTTCATGTCAGAAGCAAAATTCAGTGCACTCGCCTGAACAGATAACGTACCTTCCGGCAAACCTGAGATGGTATATTGCCCGTTCACATCGGTCAGCGTACTCGCCAGAAGATTTCCTTGGCTGCTGAACACTTGAATCAAGGCATTGGACAGTACATTTCCAGTAGTCGCATCCCGGACGGTTCCGTTGATAGTCGCTGGATTCGGCATTAGCGCTACATTCACTGTTTCGGTTTCTCCCGCTGTTAGGTTCACGGACACCGTTTGGCTTGTGAAATTCGCTGCCGAAATGACCACGTTATAGCTTCCTGGAGCAATACCCGTCAACACATAGTTCCCAGTTTGATCCGTTTGAGTTGAAGCAACAATCACTCCGCTGCCTTGAATCACGGTGACAACCCCGGCTCCGGCAATCGGAGTTCCCGTTTGCATGTCTGTCACCTGTCCTTGGATGGTCGCTGGGTTAGCTACAAGAGCTGCATTCAATACACGTGCTTCTCCTGGACCTAAGGTAATCTGGAAGATGGCCGATCCATAGTTATCGACGGACATGACCACACGGTATTCCCCTTCATTCAAGCCATTGATGACATACAGACCAGTCGGGTCCGTTAACGTGGATTTCACCGGCACAGCCGTTCCAGCGATAAATACTTGAACGACAGTACCTGGAAGAGGTGCCCCTGTTTGCGCATCCGTCACGCTTCCCGTCAGAGAAGCAGGGTTGGGTGCCAGCGCAAAATCAACCGTTTCCGTCTCACCTGGCGTTAAAGTAATGACTTTCATGTCAGAAGCAAAATTTGGCGCACTCGCTTGGATGGATAACATGCCTTCCGGTAAGCCCGAGATCGTGTATTGCCCGTTCACATCGGTCAGCATGCTCGCTAGAAAACTTCCTTGACCGTTGAATATTTGAATCAAGGCATTGGATAGTACATTTCCAGTGATCGCATCCCGGACGGTTCCAGTGATAGTCGCTGGATTCGGCGTTAGCGCTACATTCACCGTTTCGGTTTCTCCCGCTGTTAGGTTCACGGACACCGTTTGGCTTGTGAAATTCGCTGCCGAAATGACCACGTTATAGCTTCCCGGGGCAATACCAGTCAACACATAGTTCCCAGTTTGGTCCGTTTGAGTTGACGCGACAATAATCCCGCTGCCTTGGATTACCATGACAACCCCGGCTCCGGCAATCGGGGTTCCTGTTTGTGCATCCGTCACCGTTCCCGTCAGGGTAGCTGGGTTCGGAGCCAAAGCAAAGCTCAATGTGGTTGTATTTCCCGGCTCAATGGTAAAATTGGCAGCATCTGTCGAAAATCCATCCGCGCTGGCTACAGCTCTATAGCTTCCAGGAGTTAACCCATTGATTAAAAATTGACCAGATCCGTCAGAAACGACACTGGTTACAAATTCGCCGGTGGTTGATTTAAAAATGGTAATAATAGTCCCTGGCATCGCTCCTCCTGTTTGAGCATTTGAGATAAACCCTGTCAATGAACCAGGATTTGGAGAAATGGGCAATACAATAGTGGATGTTTGGTTTGGATGTAACGAAATAGCTAGGGTATCCGAACCGAAATTAGTTGCGCTCGCACTGACCACTACATTTGTTGGTGGTAACCCGCTAATTGTGAACGCACCATTATTTCCACTGACTCTTTGTGCGATAAAGATACCAGAAAGCGAATTAATGGTTAGGATTGCTCCAGGAACACCTTCACCTGTAATCTGATTAACTACAGTCCCTGTTAACGTTGCTGGCGCGGGCGTTAATGGTATTGTAACGGAACTAATTGTACCTGCTATAACATCAACCGGAACCGTATTGGCACTAAAATTTTGAGCGGATATATTGATAAAGTATCGACCTGGCGATAGTCCCAACACTGAAAACGTTCCATCCGATTCTGCTACAAAGCTTCGAAGCACCAATCCCGAACTATCTAAAAGTTTGACTTGAATATTGTTTCCCGTAACAGGATTTCCATTTAGATCAACTACTCTTCCACTAACATCACCAACAACACTTGTTAAGGTTAGATTAGCAGCAGTTGTTTGATCACTGATGACAATCACTCCGACCGATTCGGTTGAAAAATTATCCTTATTCGCAATTACTGTATAACTTCCAGGTGCCAATCCATCTACAACATAGTTACCGAATGGACTTGTTAATACCGACGTAACAAAAGATCCATCACCTTTTCGAACAATAATGGTGACTCCATTTATAGGGTTTTCGTTTTGGTCAATTACTTGACCAGCAATGGAACCAGGATCCGGCTGCAATTGGATGTTAACACCAGAAACGGTTTCGCCAGGAGTTAATGTTATTCCGCTTGTGACTGTTGCGAAATTTGGGGCAGTTACGACAACACTAAATGTTCCAGGCGGAATATTTCCTATTGAATAGTTTCCATTAATATCTGTAGATCCAATTCCTATGACTGTTTCATTAGCATCTAAAATTTTAATAATCGCATCTTTAACCGGTTGTCCTGTACTGCTTGTTATCTGACCAGAAATGGTTGCCGGATTCGGCTGCAGAGTAATTGAAACGGATGTTGTTTGATTCGGAAGAACTGTCGCCCCTACGATGGCTGTTGCGAAATTTGGGGCGGAAGCTGTAATGATATATTGGCTTGGAGTTATATTATTAAACTGAAATAAGCCTTCCGGCGTTGCTGACGTTGAAGCAATGAATATATTATCAGCGCTGAACAACTGGATTATTGCTCCAGCAATCGCTGGAGTCACTGTGCCAATAATCGATCCAGGATTTTCTTCAAGTGCAACATCCCTTGATGTAATTGTACCTGCTTGAACGACAGCACCTGTCAATCCGGTTTGAAAACCATTGGCTGAAACAATAATATTGTAACTACCTGGTGCAAGCCCAGTTACAGAATAATTCCCTTGAGAACCAGTAAGGACTGATTGGATTAAAACATTGTTTGCATCAGTTATCTTTATAACTGCTCCAGCAATAGGGGTGCCAGCTTGAGCGTCCGTGATCGTTCCGGTAATCCCTCCCGGAGACGGATTCAAACTTACACTGACATTTTTTGTTTCTCCTGGAGATAAAGTGACCGTAGCTGAGTTTGTTTGAAAATTCGGGGCATTGACAATTATTCCGTACGTTCCAGGTGCCAAGTT
This sequence comes from Ectobacillus funiculus, assembly GCF_004138295.1. Lineage (GTDB taxonomy): Bacteria > Bacillota > Bacilli > Bacillales > Bacillaceae_G > Ectobacillus > Ectobacillus funiculus. The sequence goes on from NZ_SCFM01000025.1 coordinate 3,564, forward strand.
ATTGACCAAATACATACCACTCGGATCCGTAAATGCTGTTGCAATGGTAGAACCACTTAAATTAACAATCCGAATTTCAATAGAAGCCCCAGTAATCGGGTCATCTGTTATGCTATTTCTAATCGTTCCTGTTATGGAGGCAGGATTGGGAGAGAGAGAGAAATTCACAATTGATGTTTGATTAGAGTTTATGATTGCACCACTACTATTTGTTTGAAAGTTGTTTGTAGAGGCAGTGACCGAATAGCTTCCCGGTGCTAAGTTGGTTACAATATATCCGCCATTATTATTCGTTACAGTGCTTGAAACAATCGTGCTTGAAGAACTGTCACGTACAATAACTGTTGACCCGGATAACGGATTGCCGTTATTATCGGTAACCGTTCCAGACAATGTTCCCGGATTTGGTTGAAGCTGGGTGTTAACAATTGTTGTTTGATTCGCTTGAATCAAAGCTCCACTCACACCAGTAGAAAAATTTGGTGAGCTGCTACTGACACTATAGGTACCTGGAATTAAATTATTAATCGTGTAACTTCCGTTTACATCTGTTAAAGCAGAAGCTATCAATACATTATTTTGAAATACTTGTATTACAGCCCCAGAAATCGGGATACCGTTAACATTTGTCACTGTACCCGAAAGTGTTCCAACTAATCTGGAAAGATTAGCATCTACTGTTGTAGTAACATCTGACCGAATAATGGCCCCTAAAATTTGCGACCCATATCCACCTACGGAAAAGCTAACAGAATAGCTTCCCGGTGCCAGAGAATCGATGAAGTAATTGCCTGCTCCATTTGTTGTTGTTTGGGCCACAGCAATCCCTTGACTATTGATGATACGAATACTCGCATTCGCAAGAGGTGCCCCGTTGCCGGCATCCCTTACTGTTCCTGTTAATGCGCCTGGGTTCGGCGATAAGGCCACATTAATTGTTGCTGTTTCACCAGCTGTAAGCGTCGTTCCTATAATTTGTGTGATGAATTGTGGTGTGCTAATTCTTACCCTATACGTTCCGGGTGCCAAATTATTTAACATATATTGACCAGAACCATTTGTTGTTGTTGTACTAGCTATGACTATACCAGTTTCATTTAGCGCTTCAATTAGTACCCCAGACAACGGAGAACCACCGGAGTCTGTAACCGTTCCTTGAACGATAGCTGGATTCGGCTGCAATACAAAATTCTTCGTTACCGTTCCGTTCGATGCAACATCCACCCCTGACGAGGATGACTGAAAGTTTGCCGCTATCACCGATACATTGTAATGCCCTGGTGATACGCTAGAGAATGTGTATTGGCCACTAGCATTTGTTGTCGTTTGGGCAATAAGAACGCCAGCTGTATTCGTTAAATTAACTGCGGCATTTGCTAGCGGACCATCTCCTGCAGCTGTAACAGTTCCTGTGATTGTTCCAGGTTGAGGGGTTAACAATGTATCCGCACGTGTAATATTCCCGGATGTCACTGTTACTGGAATGCTTAATGTAGCATAATTTGCTTTCGAAAATGTTAATGTATACGTCCCAGGAGCAATTCCTGTAAAGCTGTAATCTCCACTTCCATTCGTTATCGTTGTTGCTATTGTTGTACTCCCTTGCTGCAACTGAACCGCAACATCGGCCAAAGGAAGACCTGACGATCGGTCTGCTACATTCCCGACAATGCCTCCTGTTGCTTGAACGGTAATTGCTGTTGTTGCTGTAGCAGCAGGAATTTGATTTCCAGTAAAGCTGTCTATCCCATTTACAGTCGCTGTTTCAAGCGTTCTTGCACCTGCTGTGGTGAAGATTCCTGTCACAGTGAATGTTAATGTAGTTGTCCCGCCCGCTGCCAAATTACCAATACTCCAGCTTAACGTTTTCGTCGTAGAGTTATATGTCGCGCTCCCTGCTCCAACGGTAACAAGCACAAAGCCTGAAACTATGTCCAGTCCAATGACATCACGAACCAAAACAGTTGTTGCTTGGCTTTTGCCTGTATTCTGAACGGTTATCCTAGCTGTATAAGCTGCCGAAACTCCGGCCGTTACTGTTGAAGGACCTGATACGAGTGTCTTTGAAATATCTAGTTCTGCTCTCACATCTACATCAACAACTGACGCTGGAGCTGAAAACGCACTGATAAACTGAAATCCTTCCAAGCTACGCAATGAATCTTTGTTAAAGTTATTAGCATTAGCGGACGTAAATCCTATTAATTGAACCGATGTTATTTCCGTAATCCCCAGAAAAGAAAATAAGGTCTTTGCTGGAATAAAAAAATCAAGAAAAAAATCAGGATTACCTCCAAAATTTGAATCGGCTGGGGTAACTCTGGCTACGTCAAAATTAATAATCTGCCTGCTAAAATTAGGGGCTCCCTTGCCATCTGTCCCTTCAGCAGGGTCATTCCATGTATTAAATTGTATATTCGTATTTTGAATTAAATCCAATCTAGCAGCATTTCCATTTACAGCTAATAACCATTGATAAGTTCCTGCAACCCCGTTTGTATTAAATAAAACACCCCATGCAAAGTTTTGAAAAGCTGTTTTGGCATTATTTCTTGGATCCTCATTTAATCTCAAGCGAAAATATACATTTGTTCCATCGTACGCATAATAAAAGGAAGGAAAACTTGCATTGCCGACTAAGTCCGTAGAGCCGGGGGATTCATCCCCCACTATGTCAAAGGAAGGCTGGCCTCCTACTATTACAGGAGAGAATTGGTCATTACTAGGAAAAGCCACTGTTTTCGCACCTCCAAATTTTCCCATAGGTCACACTCTAAAAAAGATATGAATCAATTAATATAGAAGTGCAAGTTTATATAAAGAAAACTCGCCGATTGGCGAGCCTGTTCTTGGGCGAAGACAGAGGCGTAGTTGCCCTTATACTTTATTCCTAAAATTTCTCGCTACGTCGAATCAGCCTCCAGCTAGAAATTTATACTTTCTTAAAGTGTAAAAAACGTTTCAAGTGCAAAAATCCTAAGTTAAATTCCATAAATATCCAAATTATAGGACATACTAATGTATCAGTGCTTTTACATTTAAAAGAAACCAATTTCTATTTCTCTATTTCCATAATCCGTTTATTAGAAATAACAAATACCAACTTTTTAGGAATTCTTCTCTGAATAGATGTAAATCTTCATCTAATGCACGCTTGATTATAGGCAATGTGGCACCCTTTCATAGCAAAAACCGCAGATATCTAAAAGATTTCTACAGCAAAACATAGAAAAACCGCAGGACACAATTCGTCCTGCGGTTGAATAATTTTGGGCAAAAAACTGGGCAGTTTGCAGTTCCGTATCAGCGCGGTCAAATCAAGGATAAGACCGTATGAAGTTGTAGCCTATGAATCATTACAATTGTCATACGGTTCATCATTCTATTCGACTTACTCTTAGGAAACTGATTCTTGCACAGTAAATTATATACAAATAGGAGTTTATTGTAAACCAGTAAATTGGAAAATATTTTAAATTCCACTTTAAGAAAGTATAAATTTCTAGCCGGAAGAGAATTCGACGTAGCAAGAAATTTTAAGAATAAAGTATAAGGGCAACTACGCCTCTGTCTTCGCCCAAGAGCGGGGCTCGCCAGTCGGCGAGTTTTCTTTATTCATTATTACAGCGGGATATACTTGTATCGTGCGTTTTCTTATTGAAACATTGTTAGCCATGCTACCGTTTCAATCAGTACAATCATCACTGCTCCGCTAATCATAAGCGTTGTTGTGCGAAGCAGCTCATTCTCACGAGACGGAATGTTACATAAATAAGCGCCAAGCGTAATGCGAGACGGACAGGCAATAGTTGAAATAGACGAGCTTGTGTTTTGGCTTATAGAAATTGATTGCCAAGATAAGCCGACATGCTGTGCTGTTTGTACCTGCAGCTTAATAAACATGGCATTCGAGCCGGCATTGCTTCCGGTTAAAAACCCTCCTATTGCCCCAATAAATGGAGTCACAATCATAAACATTCTTCCAAACGCATCACCTGCCGTTTGTGCGAGCAGCTGATGCATACCAGAAACGCCCATTATTTCTGAGATAGAAACAAACATTGTGGTCGTAACCGCAAACGGAATCCATTGCCGCACTGTACTGCATAATGACTGTTTCACAATTGAAAACGGGACATGAAACAGCATAATCGTAAACATACATGTAAGACCGAGCCAGAATCCAGGTGAATATAAAAGTGCGAGCTTATAAGAATAAGATGGTAAATCTAGGATAAATGTTGATTGTAGCGTATGAGAAACGTTTGGAATTAAGCGTGAAAGCAAAATACATACAGTAAGAAACAAGTATGGACTTAATATTTTAATAATGCTTCGATTTTCCCCGGATAATGAGGCGGCGCTTTGTGAATATGTCACTTTTCGCTTAGCGGCGGAAGCTTTGATACGAATGAATCCAAAAGCAATCGTCATCAATGGACTTAAAATACCCGCAAGCTCCACACTTACATACTTACTAAATAGGAAGATAGACAGCGAGAATAGAAGAAAAAAACCTAGAAGCTCCAGCCATTTTTCCTGAACTGCCCTCCAGCCCCCTACTATGTACAGGGAAGTGATCATCATATATGCAAAAATAGGTGTACTTAAAATTGCAGTACTAGCTCCAATAACAGATAGCGGAATATTCACAAGCTGCGAACCGATAATCGTTCCGGTTGCAAGCGCTCCCCATGAGCTAGCTAGCAGCCCAATAAAGGAAAGCAGCGCAGCCTGAAATGGCGGGTAACCAAGCGATAAAAAAATCGGGGCAGCCACCATAAAACCAATGCCAAATCCGCTTGCTGATTCAATAAGCGGACATATCCCAAAACATATAAGCAAAGTCTGCATCATACGATCATTCGTTGTATCCGACACAAAAGAGGCGATAGACTGAATTAAACCTATTTGATTCATAAGATGAAATAAAAAAATACCAAAAAATAAAACATACGCAACAATGAAGCAAATCAGTGCCCCCTTTGCCGTCGCATGCAGGATTTCTCCCATATGGAGTTGAAAGGGCTGAAACAAAAGTACGATAGCTAAGCAAACTAAATAAGAGAAAATGGCAGATCGAAAAGATGTTTGCTTAAAAGCAAATAAAAACAGAAAAATACTCAGAATAGGACTAAGAGCGAGAAAGATTTCCATGTTTTATCACCTTTTGGATAAGAATTTAGGCAGTTCGATTTCTATCTAAATGTATTATATAACAGATATCTCAAACAAGAAAACTGTTATAATATCTTTTCTTTATAGTGTAAAAGAGGTGCCCTATACTAGGACACCCCTGCTTATTTCTCATTTTGCTGCCACAGTACGTGCAGCTTGAATCAAATCACGAATACCTTCCTTATTTCCCTCTTCCAATAGGTCAATAATACGGCTGCCGACAACTACACCATCACATATTTTTGCCATTTCCTTTACATGCTCTGGTGTAGAAATACCGAATCCAGCTAATACAGGTAATGTTGTGACACTCTTTACTTGTTCTAGGTATGTGAACAAGCTCTCTTGAAACTCACGGCGCACACCTGTTACACCTGTTACCGTTACCGCATATAAGAAGCCGCTCGCTTCGGATGCGATTTTACGAATACGCTCAATCGGACTCGTTAATGTAACAAGTGGAATAAGCGCAATATTTGCTGGCTTTAGAACCGGAGACAGTACATCATTGTGCTCAAACGGCAAATCTGGAATGATTAAACCGTCAACACCAGCCTGTACACACTTCTCTATAAAACGTTCACGTCCAAAGGACAGGATTGGATTTAAATATGTCATTAAGACAAATGGTACGGACACATGCGGACGAACCTCTATAAGCGCTTGAAAAATATCGCTTAGTGTTGTCCCGTTATCAAGAGCACGTTTACCGGCACGCTGAATCGTTGGACCATCCGCAACTGGATCAGAGAATGGAATACCGATTTCAAGCACACTTGCTCCTTCTTGATCTAAAAATAAAATTGTTTCCTTCAGCTTCTCTAAACCTCCGTCACCCGCCATAATGTACGGTACGAATGCTTTTTCTCCTGCTGCCTTTAACTTTTGGAATACGCCTTCAATACGTTCTGCTCCCATGTTATTTCCTCCCTGCCAAGTAGCCTTTTACGCTTTCTACGTCTTTATCACCACGTCCTGATAAGCAAACGACAATGCCTTCTTCCTTCTTCATCGTTGGTGCAAGCTTCAATACGAATGCAATTGCATGAGAGCTTTCCAATGCTGGAATAATTCCTTCTTCACGCGCTAGCAATTGAAATGCCTCTAACGCTTCCTCATCCGTTACAGAATGATACTCAGCACGTCCTAAATCCTTTAAAAGGCTATGTTCTGGTCCAACACCTGGATAATCAAGACCCGCCGAAATGGAGTGTGCTTCTTGAATCTGTCCGTCTTCATTTTGCAACAAATACATCATGGAACCGTGTAATACGCCGACTCTGCCCTTTGTTAATGTTGCCGCATGCTTCTCAGTGTCCACACCAGAACCTGCCGCTTCCACTCCGTACATCTTTACCTCTTCATGCGGAACAAATGGATAAAACATTCCCATCGCATTGCTGCCACCGCCGATGCAGGCTACCACTGCTTCTGGCATTTTGCCTTCTTCAGCCAAGTATTGCTCAATAGTTTCTGTTCCAATTATGCTTTGGAAGTCGCGTACAATTTGCGGGAATGGGTGAGGTCCAAGTACAGAACCCATAATATAATGCGTATCCGCCACATTTGTTACCCAGTAGCGAAGCGCTTCATTTACCGCATCCTTTAGTGTTGCGCTTCCAGAGGAGACGCCTTGCACCTTCGCTCCTAGCAATTCCATACGAAATACGTTTAGCTTTTGGCGCTGAATATCTTCTTCTCCCATAAAGATGATACATTCAAGTCCAAGCAACGCACAAACCGTCGCAGTCGCAACACCATGTTGTCCTGCGCCTGTTTCAGCAACAATTTTCTTTTTCCCCATACGAACTGCTAATAAAGCCTGACCGATTGTGTTGTTAATTTTATGGGCACCTGTATGATTTAAATCTTCACGCTTTAAGTAAATTTTCGCCCCGCCTAATCTTTCTGTTAAATTTTCTGCCAAGTAAAGCGGAGTTGCACGACCAACATATTTTTCTAAGTAATGATTCAACTGTGCGATAAACGCTTCGTCCTCCATTGCTTCCTTATACGCAGCCTCTAATTCCAATACTGACTGCATTAATGTTTCCGGAATATAGCGTCCTCCGTAAATGCCATAATGTCCTCGTTCATCTGGATATGTGTAGTTAAGCATGCTGACTCTCCTTCACTTTTTCTATAAATTCCTTTATTTTCTTTACGTCTTTTTTTCCATCCGTTTCTAAGCTGCTGCTTGCATCAATCATATAAGGACGAACAAGAGCGGCTGCTTCTTTCACATTGTCCGCACTTAATCCGCCTGCCAAAATAAGCTTTGACCGAAGTTCCTCAGGCATGTCTTGTAAAACGTTCCAATCAAAGGTTTTTCCGTTACCGCCATGATACTCCTCTTTTGGACTGTCGAACAGCACATAATCTACCTCATATTTCGTCGCCTGCTGCATCGCTTCAGGCGATGCAACGCCGAATGCTTTAATCGCAGGAACCTGTATGTTCTTGCAGTACGCTTCATCTTCTTCTCCGTGCAGCTGTGCATAGTCAAGACCGCACTGCTTTACAATAGCTTGCACTTTTTCTGGCGTTTCGTTCACAAATACACCAATTTTCAGAACATGCTTTGGCAGTTGGGCAATGATTTCCGCTGCCTGCTCTGGTGTCACCTGGCGCTTGCTTTTCGCAAATACGAATCCAAGTGCATCCGCCCCATACTCACATGTTTTCTTTGCCGTCTCTACGTCCGTAATCCCGCAAACCTTTACCTTCATGCCTCTTACACCTGCAATCCCGCAAACAATTCCTCAAGCGAAGCTGCCGTCATAAACGCTTCTCCAACAAGAATTCCCTTTGCACCCGCACGCTGTACTCGTTCTACATCTTCTCTCGTTTTAATGCCGCTTTCGCTAATAAATAATGCACCTGAGCTTACAATACGTTCCGCTAAACGCTCTGTTGTTTCAAGCGTAACCTCAAATGTTTTCAAATTACGGTTATTCACACCAACAATCGCTGGCTGAATGGAAAGTGCCGTTTCCAGCTCCTCTTCATCATGAACTTCTACAATTACATCCAGTCCATATGACGTTGCGTAATTATACAGCTCTTGTAAACGCTGCTGTGATAAAGCCGCAACAATTAATAAAATAATATCTGCGCCTGCATCATTTGCGCGGTCAATTTGTACCTCATCAATCACAAAGTCCTTGCATAAAAGCGGTACTGTCGTAACCTCCCGCACCTTTTCCAAATCTGCAAACGAGCCCTTGAAAAACTTTGTATCTGTTAATACAGAAATTGCACTCGCTCCGCAACGTTCATACGTTTTCCCCTGCTCTTGTACATCAACATTTAAGTTTAAATCTCCTTTAGAAGGAGATGCCCGCTTAATTTCTGAGATAATGGTTAAGCTTTTATTACGCAAGCTCTCCGCAAGTGACGCATGCGGCTTTTTTTCCTTAGAAAATGTTTGTTGCTGAAGCTCCTCAACCTCTATGCGCTTTTGCTCTAAAATTGTATCTAAAATCGTTCCCATTTATTTCACCTCTTCTTTGGTCTTATTGCTTTCTTTTGCCAGCTGCTGAAGCTTTGTGAGCGCACTTTTAGAATCAATGCTCTCCTTCGCCAGCTCCACGCCTTCCCCAATTGTTTTTGCCTTTCCGTTCGCAAACAGCGCTAATGCTGCGTTTAGCAATACTGTATCGCGATGCGGACCTGGCTCTCCCTGTAAAATACCAAGTGTAATACGTGCATTTTCCTCTGACATACCGCCGCGAATCGCGCTGTTCGGCACACGTTCAAAACCGAATTCCTCTGGACGCACAATGATTTCTTGGATGTTTCCATCCTCAAGAAGAACGATATGATTCTCCCCTTGCAGCGACGCCTCATCTAAAGATCCATTCCCGTTCAGCACAACTGCTCGTTTTCTGCCCAGCTTATGCAGCACCCCTGCAACCGGTCGCAGCATTTCCCGTTTATAGATACCGATCAGCTGTGTTTCTAAGTCAATCGGGTTTGTCAGCGGACCGATAAAGTTAAATATCGTTGGAATATTCAGTTCTTTTCGGATTTTAGCAACCCGCTTTAGCGCCGGATGCACAGCTGGCGCAAATAAAAATGCAATTCCTACTGTCTCTAATAATCGCTCAATTTCCTCCGGCGGGCAAGCAATATTTACTCCCAATCGCTCAAGCACATCCGCACTCCCTGTTTTGCTTGATACAGCGCGACTGCCATGCTTAGCAACCTTAACTCCGGCACCCGCTAATACAAACGCTGTTGTTGTGCTAATATTAAACGTTTGTGCGCCGTCTCCGCCTGTTCCGCAATTATCCATCGCGCCGGCAATTGTTTTTCGAAACGGCACCGCCTTTGCCCGCAATGCGCGGACGAGGCCGAAAATTTCATCAGAGGTTTCTCCCTTTAGCTTTAAACCGACTAAAAATGCTGCGATCTCACTATCTGATATGTCTCCGTCCACAAGCTGAAGACCAGCCTCGTATACTTCCTCTTCCGTTAGGTCTTTCCCCTCAATTAGTTTGCGAAGATACAGATTCATGGCGGCTCCCCCTTTGCGTATAGTTCAAAAATTGATTAATCATTGTTTTGCCATCCTCTGTCGCAATCGACTCTGGGTGGAACTGCAGTCCAAACAATGGATATTCACGATGCTTAATCGCCATAATTTCGCCGTCATCCGCGCTCGTTGCCAATACTTCGAACTCGCTTGGAAGCGTAGCTTTCTCTGCTACCAGCGAATGATAGCGCATCACTGTAACAGGCTTCAGTATATCTTGGAAAATGGATGCACCAGTGTGCTCTAGCAACGATGTTTTGCCATGCTTCACAAGATTTGCACGCACAACCTTGCCTCCAAGCGCATGAACCATTGCTTGATGGCCAAGACAAATGCCGAGAATTGGAATCGTTGGCGAGAGCTGCTGCACTACCTCAACGCAAATCCCAGCATCTTCCGGGTGGCCAGGACCAGGGGAAAGTACGATTGCATCAGGCTCAAGCTGCTTAATTTCTTCGATCGTAATTTTGTCGTTACGAACGACTTTAACTTCTGCATCGCACATACCAAGCAGCTGATATAGGTTATATGTGAACGAATCGTAATTATCAATTAATAAAATCATTTCATAACCTCCAATAATGCTTTCGCTTTATTTATTGTTTCATCGTACTCCGCCTCTGGACTTGAGTCGTATACAACTCCGGCACCCGCTTGAATATATGCGTTATTATCCTTTACAACCATCGTCCGAATCGCTAGCGCCATATCCATATCGCCGGCAAATGAAATATATCCGACTGTTCCCGCATACACATTACGCTTTCTATTTTCTAATTCATCAATAATCGTCATCGCACGTATCTTTGGCGCCCCCGATACCGTGCCGGCAGGAAGGCAATGCTGCAGGGCATCCAAGCATGTCATTCCGTCCCGTAACTGTCCCGACACTTCCGATACAAGATGCATAACATGGGAGTAACGCTCCACCGCCATGAATTTATCAAGCTGAACAGAACCAATTTCGCTAATAAAGCCAAGATCGTTACGACCAAGATCCACAAGCATTAAATGCTCTGCCTTTTCCTTTTCATTATCTAGCAGTTCCTCTTCAATTTGCTTGTCACGCTCTGGTGTTGCGCCGCGCGGTCTTGTCCCGGCAATTGGGTTTGTTGTTACCTTTTTCCCGTGCACCGCAAGCAAGCTTTCTGGTGATGAGCCAAGTACAATATAATCCGTAAAATCAATATAGAACATATACGGTGATGGATTTGTTAAACGAAGTCGGCGATACAGGCCAAACGGATCCCCCTCAAATTGTGTTTGCAGACGCTGTGATAGCACGACTTGGAAAATATCGCCGGCACGAATATACTCCTTCGCCGTTTCAACCATATCCATAAATTGGTCCTTCGTCACATTGGAGGTGAAGTTCGCGTCAAGACGGCCAAGCGACGTGTTTACTGTCATGCCCTCCATAACCTGCCCCTTCAGTTGCTGCAGCACTTCCCCTACTTCTTCGTAGGATGTTTCTTCTCCCGCTCTGTATACATACACAAATGAGACAGTTTGCATCTTATGGTCATATACGAGAAATGTGTTATAAAACATCATGTGCGCTTCCGGCATCTGGAAATCATCTACATTCACTTCACCGAGTACTTCATATTGGCGAATTACATCATAGCCAACATACCCAATTGCACCGCCGCAAAACGGAAATGGACTTTCCACTTCATGAAATGGAAGAATGTCGCCAATTACGTCGAGCACTTTTCCTTCTCGCATCTCTACACGATCTTGGAACTGAAGCTCTACCTGCTCTTCCTTGCTTTTGATTTCTAGATAAGGATTGCTTCCAATAAAGGAATAACGTCCTTTCTCATCTTGTCTAAGCGAGCTCTCAAGCAAGAACTTTTTTGTGCCCTGCAATCTTTGATAGAGCACAATCGGCGTTACTAGATCGCCTTCCGTTTGCTCAATGACTAAAAATGTTTTCCCTGCTTCCTTTTGCTGCAAAAACTGTTCTTTTTCCATATCTAAGTCCCTCCTTATATATAAACCGCTGCGATTATTTTTCCCCATAAAAAAACCTCTGCATGTGGAATACATGCAGAGGACGATATACAATACCGCGGTGCCACCTCAGATTGGATTCAGCTGAATCCCTCTTTTTTCAGATACATCTTTCATATCCTATCCTTGTAACGGCGGAACCCGGGCTGCCTACTATAAGTTCAGCGAGCCTCTCGTAAGTCCATTCTGTATATGCAAACGTGCCGGGCTCTCACCCATCCCCGACTCTCTGGAACGCCGCTATCATACATACTACTCTTACTCATCGATTTAATTATTGATTTTTTTATAAACAAAAAAGGGGCTACTCATCCTATCTAATGAAAGGACGAGAAACCCCGTGGTGCCACCTTTATTGGCTGCAAATGCAGCCCGCTTTTCACATTGAAGCTTATGCTCAAATGTGTGTCTCTTATAACGATGAGACGTTTTCGCCAAAGCCTACTCCAAGTTCGGTTTGGTAGCTCAGAAGCCCATTCCATACTGCTCTCATACTGATTCGCACCAACCATCAGCTCTCTGACATGTTCACAATATGTACTCTTCTTCTTCAACGCTTTCCGTATTTAAGTTACACCTATTGTAGTATAGATGATTTTTATATGTCAATAGATTTCCAAGTTAATTTCAGAAGTTTTCAAATAAACCCTTTTATATGTGCAATACCCAGAGAGATGTATCTAACCTGCTCGAATGGTATCAGAGCAGTCATTAAGAAACATGTCCTTTTCATAAAGAAATTACACTCTTCGACAAAACAATTACATGTCCCTCCACACTTCGCCATAATCTTAATATTTTCTTTAATTTCTATTAAATGAACCGTAATACTTATTCTGTATGATTATCTCTAAACCATTAAATATTGATTCAACTTGTAGGTAATCCCGTTTTCGAGCCCTATTTTAGACAGGAGGTATTTCCATGTTAACCCGATTTGAAGAATTCCAAAACAACGGTCAGGCCTCACGCTATAAACGGGAAGCACAGCCACCTCTCTCCCTTGCCCCCGATCCTGTAAATGTCGTTGGCATACAAGTAAACAAATCCAAGCTAAAGCTCAAGGTTGGGCAGCAGGAAACACTTCATGCAACCATTCTGCCTCATAACGCCGCTAACCAATCCATCGAATGGACAAGCAATAAGCCAGAGATAGCGGAAATCATCCAGGACGGACAGGAGACCATCGTGAGAGGCAGACAGCCAGGCCGAGCCATTCTAATCGTAACGACGGATGAAGGGAAATTTCGTGACATTTGCATCGTGACGGTCCAAACATACTTAACCAATCCGAACTAGCTCTTTTGCATGTTCCGGAGAATTAAACGCTTTTGCTGCTGCATCAAAAAGAAAAACACCTGCTAATGCAAGGACACCACCAAGGATTTGCATGCCTGTCAAACTTTCACGCAAGAGCAGAAATGCCAATGTCGCCGCACCGACAGGCTCTCCTAAAATGCTCATCGAAATCGTAGTTGCATCACATAATTCAACAGCCAATTATTGATTAAGATGAGAAAGCATCGGAACGGTAGCCAGCAGGACAAACATGCCCCAATCAAGCCTCGAATAGCCTAAAAATGTTATATTTGTCACTATGTTATATATCGTAAAGAATCCTGCTGCAAACATAAATACACAAAAGCTGTACAACCAATGTGACATCATCTTCACCGTGCTTTGTCCAATGAGCAAATAGCCGACAACGGCAATTACGCTTAGAACGGACAAAAGATCTCCGAGCATCGCCTGACCGCTTAAGCCAAAATCCCCCCATCCGATCATCATCACACCAATAATTGCAATACCCATTGTATGTAGCCAGCGCTGAAGCAGTTGTCCGCTCCCGGAAAAAGAAAAAACCCCCTGCGAGCGGCTGTCATACCAATTCTCCGACATTATGATAAGATAGATATATACACTGCTTGGGGGAACTTGTATGTCAAACAAAGGAACTATTGAAGAGATTTTATTTTACAGCGAGGCTCTTGATGAGCATATACCGCTTATCATCCACTTGCCAGCCTTTTTCACACCGCTGCAAAAACACTTGCTTGTAATTGCGCAGGATGGCAAAGATTACTTTCGCTTTGGGAAAGCGGCGTCTGTATTAGACAGACTGGACGAGGAAGAAGCTATCGATCGTACGATTTTCGTTGGCATTCCATACAAGGATGTGACGGATCGCAGGGAAAAATACTATCCAAACGCCGCGCAAAACGAGGCGTATACCCGCTTTTTAGCGCACGAGCTCACGTCTTACCTTGATGAAAAATATCCAACATATCAAATGGGAAGAGGACGTATTTTAATTGGAGATTCACTTGGTGGAACCATATCCCTTATGACAGCGCTCTCTTATCCGCATACGTTCGGAAAGGTCATTATGCAGTCACCATTCGTCAATGAGGCTGTGATGGAAAAGGTTCGCTCCTTTCAAGAGCCGCATCTGCTGGAGCTATATCATATCATCGGCACCGAGGAAACAGCCGTCAAAACAACCAGCGGCAAAATACAAGACTTCATAAAGCCCAATCGCGAACTTCATGCATTATTATCCGAGAAAGGCTTTCCCTACTACTACGAGGAGTTTCAGGGAGGACATATATGGAGATACTGGCAAGCAAATTTGCCGCATGCCCTATCCTATATGCTAGAATTAAGTTAAACCCTCTCTGATGCTGAGGATTGTTCTATAGTAAAGATCGGCGGGCCTTGCCCTTGGGCGAAGACAGAAACGTAGTTGCACTTACACTTTGTTCCTAAAACTTTCTGCTATGCCGAATTAGCTTCTAGTTGGAAATTTATACTTTCTTAAAGTGTAAATTGATATATTTTTTCAAAATATATATTGTAAACCTAAAAGGAGGCTCCTATCATGAAATTCGGAATTGTTATTTTCCCGTCGAAAAGCATGCAAGACAAAGCCAACTCATTTCGCAAGCGCTACGACCCGCATTACGCGTTAATTCCGCCGCATATTACCTTAAAATCGCCCTTCGACGCGGCAGAGGAAAAGGCAAAGGAAATTGCGCAGGAACTGGATAAAGTTTCAAACAAGATAAAACCGTTTACACTCAAGATTGGAAAAGTCAGCTCCTTTACTCCTGTAAATAACGTTATTTACTTTAAAGTAGAAAAAACGCCCGAACTTGAGGCTTTAAATGAAAAGCTCCATACAGGCTATTTCGCGCAGGAACGAGAATACACATTTGTGCCGCACATTACGCTAGGTCAGGACATGTCTGACGGTGAACACGCCGATGTATTAGGACAATTACGCATGATAGAGTTTCATCACGAACAAACAGTCGACCGCCTTCATCTTTTATACCAGCTTGAAGACGGATCATGGACTGTATATGAAACATTTCAACTTGGAAAGGACTGCTAGAGTCTTGCACGTACAAATCGCAACAACAGAAAGACAAAAACAGGATGCCTTTGACATCCGTCAGCAAGTATTTGTCATTGAACAGCAAGTATCACCAGAAGAAGAATATGACGAGTACGATCATGCAGCAACGCATGTTGTCCTATACGATAATGGCGTACCGGTTGCAGCTGGAAGAACACGCACAGTAGACAAGGAAACCGGCAAAATAGAACGCATTTGCGTACTTGCGTCCCATCGCCAAAAGGGAGCAGGTCGCCTGATTGTAGAAGCACTCGAACAAGCCGCGATTCAGCGAGGATTACATAAAGCAAAGCTGCATGCGCAAACACAAGCGGAGGGCTTTTATCAAAAGCTTGGCTACCATACCATATCTGACGTGTTCATGGAAGCAGATATTCCGCATGTTGTTATGGTGAAGGAATTATAAAGAAAACTCACCATTAGGAGAAGTCAGAGGTATAGCTTCACTTACACTTCTAGAATTTCCGGCTACGTCAAACTCGCTTCTAGCTAGAAACTTTTTTAATGTAAGCAAAATGGAATCTTTATAAAGGATTTACGGCATCTTTTATAGAAGACGAGGACTATTCTGTTCTCGTCTTTTTCTCGTTCCTGTGATAAGATGAAACACGTCTAAAGGGGGTGCACGTATGAAATTCGCCGTCTATAACGGAAAAGAAATCAATCTACAATACTTTCCACGGGAAAGCTTTCAAATACTATACGAGGCAAGCCGGCTCGGCGAGGTCTTATGCGCACACTGCGGTGAATCTGTCCATTTATATCTCGGCATTCGGCAGCAGCCATATTTTTTTCATATCGCTTCAAATAGTACATTCTCCTGCGAGACAGCCGATCATGCACGGCTGCAAGTAA
The DNA here is from genome assembly GCF_004138295.1 of Ectobacillus funiculus. Classification (GTDB taxonomy): domain Bacteria; phylum Bacillota; class Bacilli; order Bacillales; family Bacillaceae_G; genus Ectobacillus; species Ectobacillus funiculus. Next base: position 19,568 of record NZ_SCFM01000025.1, read on the forward strand.
AACAAGCGGAATTGGCCTCTGTCGGTTCCCATACAGAGCAAGGCGGCTTTCGGATTCCTAAATCCCGCCCTGTTTCTAACAATAATATTGTCTCAGTTTGGAAACAAACACAGGTTGTAAAAGGAATCTCAAACTTTGCGAAGCATCGCGAGCGCAAAATGTACTCTATTTTAAATGAAGATCAATTCCCGCTCGACTCCACGCAGTACGAAGCGGTTACGCATACAGAAGGACCTCTTTTAATTCTTGCCGGTGCAGGCAGTGGAAAAACACGTGTGCTAACAGCGCGTACCGCATATATGATTCAAGAGAAACAAATTGATCCAAAATCCATTATGCTCGTAACCTTTACAACGAAGGCAGCACAAGAAATGAAGAGCCGTTTGCTTCGTTTTTCTAGTCTCTCTCCTGCTATTGTGCATTCACTCGTTGTCGGAACATTCCATAGCATCTTTTATAAAATACTGCTGCATCACGATGGAGAGCGTTGGTCACCGCAGCGTCTTCTCAAGCATGAATGGATGATTGACCGTATGCTAAAGGAAGCTGGCGCGGAGCTTAGCCTAGATGAAAAGGAATTCCCATATGACCAGGCTGCTCAGCAAATCGGGTATTGGAAAAATACACTTACTCACCACGATGCTGTAAAACCCAAGTCGGACTGGGAGGAAAAAGCGCTTTATTTGTACAAGCGGTATGAAGAGATGAAAAAAGAACGGGGCACGTTTGATTTTGACGACATGCTGCAGGGCTGCTACGAGCTGCTCAAGACAAATGAAGCGCTGCTCATGCGCTATCAAGGGCGATTCCGCTACTTCCTCATTGATGAATATCAGGACGTCAACAAGGTACAGTACGAGATTATGCGTATGCTATCACAACATACAAATAACTTGTGCGTTGTCGGCGATGATGATCAATCCGTGTACGCGTTTCGCGGCAGCGACCCAATGTTTATCCTGCATTTCGACCGTGATTACCCGGATGCAGCTGTTGTAACACTTAACCAAAATTACCGCTCCTCCCACAGCATCGTCACGACGGCCAATAAAGTCATCACCTTAAACAAGAATCGTCGTGAAAAGCAAATGGAGGCGCAATTCCAATCAGCCTCGCAGCCAGCTTTTTTCTTCCCTTACGATGAGGAAGAAGAAGCAACAATGATTGTAACAGATATACAAGAGCGGCTCGCAAATGGCGCACAGCCATCAGACTTTGCCGTATTGTACCGAACGAATTCAGCAGCTCGTGCAATCTTTGAACGATTAACGGAATCGGATATTCCGTTTGTCATTGATCGTGATTCGCACTCATTTTACGAACGACGCATCGTGCGCAGTCTATTGGCGTATTTGCGACTAAGTCTCAACGAAGACGACGAAATTGCGATGAGCGATTTGCTGACAGCACTTTTTCTCAAGCAAGCCGTTATGCAGGACTTAAAGGCAACGAGCATTTTAGAGGATTGCACGCTTGTCCGCGCACTCGGTAAAGTGCAAAACATTCACTCGTTCCAGCAAAAAAAACTGCAAAAAATCGCCCCGATGTTTCGGAAGCTAACAAACTTGTCACCGCTGGCCGCAATCGAAATGATTGAAAAAGAAATGGGATTTGCTGACTTTGTGAAGAAGCGCGGCAATGAAGGAAACGCAATCGAAAAAGGCTCTGATGATATTCGGGACTTAAAGGTTGTTGCGCGGAAATTTACAACGATTCTTGCCCTTCTCGCTCACGCTGACCATATCACGCGCATCACGGCAGATATGAAAAAACGAAGCGCTGCACCCGGCAATGCAGTGCAGCTTCTGACCATTCATCGATCAAAAGGGCTGGAGTATGAGCAGGTGTACTTACTTGGAGCGGTTGACGGCTCGCTGCCGCATGACTTTGCACTGGAATCATTTCGTGAAGGAAACAGCGCTCCGCTTGAGGAGGAACGCCGGCTCACCTACGTCGCCATGACACGCGCGAAGGAATCGCTGTATGTATCGGTTCCAAGCATGCGACGCGGCCGGACTGCTTACCCGTCAAGATTTATTAAAACGTTGTTATAAAAGATAAAGAAAACTCGCCGATTGGCAAGCCCTGTTCTTGGGCGAAGACAGAGGCGTAGTTGCACTTATACTGTATTCCTAAAATTTCCGACTACGTCGAATTCGCGCCTAGCTGGAAATTTATACGTTCTTACAGTATAAAGAAAGCAGAGCGACCGGCAGCTCTGCTTTCTTTATTGACCTTGTTGATTTTGCTGGTCATCTTGTACCATCTTCTTTTTATTACCACAGCCGCAGCCTTTTTTCTTTGTATACCCCTGCTGCTGCATCGCTTGCTTCTGTTGCATTGCCTGCTGTTGCATCTGATAATATTGCCATTGATTGAAACCAGAACCGTTGTTCATAGCATCTCCCCCTCATCTTTTAAGTTGTAGTCTATTCAGTATATGAATACACCCCGGCTCTAGTTCACCTATTTTATTCGTCTATCAGCTTGCCAACGATTGTTTCAATTACAGCTGCTATACCAGCAATCGCCAGCAAAAATACGAGTGGTTCAGCAAGCTTGGGCGCCCAATAATACAAAAGCAATAAAAAAGCTGTCATCCATACACCCGTACACCAATAACAGCTCAGCAACTCCCCAATCCATTTTTGCAAGCCGCTTCCTTTTATTTTCGTATATGTAACCAGAGAGCCATCTTCCTCTGGCACTTCCAATTCCTCAATAAAAGGGGCCCGCAGAAATTTTGTAATTTTATCGTAAACAATTAATCTCGTTAATCGAAACGAAGCAAATGAAAGCAAAACAAGCAAAAACCAATTGTTTAAAAGCATCCTCCCACCTCTTCCACCGTATGCCCATTTCTAAAAAATCAACGTTCATGCAGTAACCGAACGTACTCCAAATCAATATCTTATTACTGTAAACCAAAACTCAATTATAAGGAGTGAAATCAATGAGTTGCAATGATAAAAACAATCATGAATACGACTCCAACTGCGTAGCTGATATACTAAAATTTATTGCTGAACTACAAGATTGTGCAACAGGCCCTACTACTTCTGGATGTGCTACATCCTGCGAAATGCCTTTCCTTGGAGCAAACCCTGCCATGCCGGTAGCAAACACTCGCCCTGTTGTTATCAAACCAAAAGGATGCTGCGACAACTTTACCGCAAATTTCTTTTTACCAGGACCGGGCCCAGTAGGTACATTTATTAGCGGATCTACTGAAATCTTCCGGGTAGAAAGTGTAGATAGCTCCTGCGCAGTACTACGACCACTAACTGTAAAAAGAGGTTCTGCTGCTCCTCTTGGGAATACCGTTACATTCATGGACGTATTCGGGCCAACAGCAGTGCCGGGCGAACCTACACCGACAGTGCCACAAGTAGGCACCCTAGTTGCTACAAGCTCTTGTATTACAGTTGATTTAGAGTACTTCAGTTCTGTCCAATGCTTACCAGATGTAAATATTCCTGGTGTATAAATGAATGTAAACTCAAAAAACATGAGGTGGTAGGCTACTACCACCTTTTACATATTTACGTCCCAATCATTTGGATGGATAGAATATCTTTAATATCAACCATTACGTCTTTTAACTTTGCTGGAGCTTTAATTTTGATTATCCCACCTTCATAGGATTTAATATAGCCTATATAGGAGGACTGTTTTGTTCGTATATAACATCTTATTTCCGGAATGTAATGGGGCCGATTTAATAAATAATCGATTTTTTCCTCATTATTCATCTCCCTAAAAGACATGGCTTGCCATTTATTTTTTACTGGCTCTTCATGGTTCATTTCTGGTTCATTTATAATCTCCTGTTCTTCTTCTGCATGTCCTTCTACCTTCACTGCATTCTCATGGATTGCTTCTGCTTCTTCCTCGGATTCCATCTTAGTTTCTTTATCTTCAGCTACATCGTTGTGAATCGCTGCTGACTCCTCTTGAGCTCCTTCTGCTTGCTCTTGCTCCTCAACGACAACTTGGTGAGCTGCTTCTGTCTCCTGATACTCGACTGTAATTCCGCGAATCTCCTCTTCTTGAGATTCCATTGTACCTTCTTGAGCTCCTTCTGCTTGCTCTTGCTCCTCAACGACAGCTTGGTGAGCTGCTTCTGTCTCTTGATACTCGACTGTAATTCCGCGAATCTCCTCTTCTTGAGGTTCCATTGTACCTTCTTGAGCTTCTTCTGCTTGCTCTTGCTCCCCAACGACAGCTTGGTAAACTGCTTCTGTCTCCTGATACTCGACTGCAATTCCGTGAATCATCTCTTCTTGAGATTCCATTGTACTTTCTTGAGCTGCTTCTGTTTGCTCCTGAACTGCACCTTTGTGAATCGCTACCGGATCCTGAGGCTCAATTGAAGCTTCTTTTTCATTGATTGCTAATGTTTCATCGATTTGTTGTTTTATATGATTTTCGTTTTCTTTTACATCTTTTTTGACGACGAAGGTTTGCTGCATTTGATGCTTCACGGCTTTAAAATCTGGTTGCGCAATATATAGTAAGGGTAAATCGCTCACTTGCCTTTTTTGCTTGCGCTCCATTGCCAGTACCTCCATTCCCATGAATCCGTTATACTAGCATTATATTCATAAATTTTGGAAATTTGCTTATTAATTTTCTTGACCCTGTTATGTAGCTTATATCATCTTATAATTTATATAAGTCTTACTTAATTTTCTTACAAGCCCTAATCCAATAAACATAGCAATTTAAAAGGTAGTTATGTCGAGAAATTAAATAGAATGTATATAGTATCTATCCTAGCAAATGAACAATGCCACTTAGAAATTACTCCGTTAACACATTATCACGTTATATACGAATACTATCTTTCTCTTCTTTTCTTATGAAGCCTTCCATCATTATGCCTCATCCGTCTCTCCTCAAGACTGATCCAATGCCCTTTCTTCATTTTTTAGACAAGTTCCCATTTTTCCAAAAATAGGGACTTGTCTATATCAATTAAACAGGACAATTCATTTAATATACAGAAGAAATTAAAAAGGAGTGAACAAATTGTCTGATTCTTTCGAATGCAGAGCTTTTCCACCTAATTTTCCACCACAAGTGCCTATGCATGCATTTGTATTTGCTGACGCTGATCTACCATTGCCTCGTGGTACCCGGACTATAGTACCTTTTGCTAACCCCCTACTTTTGAGTGAAGCAACTTCCACAGGTGCAGGAATAACTGTTTTGGAAGCGGGAGTATATCGAGTTCAATATGATATAACTTTGACCTTTGACGGGCCTGGAAACTATGACTTCGGTGTGGGAATAACTACTGATGGTATTACTAATCTAACTGCTTCAACAGCTAGAAGGGCTGGAGAGTTTTCAGGTGTTACTGCCCCAACTTTGGTCGACCAATTAAATAAGACTGTTATTGTACAGGTAGCTGGGCCTACAACTTTTTCCGTCATAGTAACTAATAACTCTACTGGTGCAGGAGTTGAGCGCATTCAGCTCGCTTCATTAAGCGTAACAAAAGTCGCTTAGTTCCTAAACAACAAACGTGAGGGGAATCTCCTCCCCACACGTTTATATGGTTTACAATTCATACTAAACAAGCACCTTATTTATGCTCACGTTATATATTAATTGGGTCACCATCATGATAGTCTATCTTCATTCCTATGGTTAATTAGAGTCTATCATAGGGTATTAGGAAACAGACGTTTTTATGTACAATTTTTGCATGAAAATGAGTTTTGCGACGCTCTCGTTTTAATAAAAAGAAGGTTTTTAACTAGATTCTCTTCTGCACCGATGTGTAGCTACTAACATATAGTATATTGTTAGTCTTTCAATACTAATTTAATTAATAAGGGGGGATATTTCTATGGCATGTACAGGAAGCGATATATTCCTACCGGGAGATCTTGTAAGGGTTGTAACAACCACTAATGATTTTATCGCTATATTTATACAATTCAATCCAGTGAAACTCCACGTTACAGTAGAAATCGTGAATCCGATCACTGGAAGTGGCGGTTTTACGGCTCCTATGGTTCTTCGCTGTGACGAGCTTATGAGCATAACTCCTGCGTAGGAGAGGAAGTGATTATTCTGATTAATGGATTGAGGTTGAAACTACTATACATCTCTTCTGGCTACTCAGGTATTTACGATTATCTGAATCAAAGCATTAAGGATGAATTAAGCAGCAATCGTTATGAATGGGTTCACTTTCATCCATTAGAACGCATGGAGAAGCTAAAGTCTATCGTTACCACTTTTCAACCAAAGGTCGCCCTGACATTGACAGGCGACCATCTTCCTATACAAACTATTCAGTTCTTAAAAGAACATGGTATTAGCTTAGTATGCTGGATGACTGAAGATCCTTTTTACATGGATAAGACGATGAAGCTTATTAATAACTTTGATTATGTTTTTACAATTGATAGTGGAGCTTTACGGCACTACCAACCCGTTCATCTAAATGCTTATCATTTACCATTAGGAACAAATCCTACTGTTTTTAAACCTCTGCCTGCGGGGAATATATACAAAAGTGATTTGCTTTTTGTAGGATACCCATACCCTACAAGGGTGGATCTTATCCATTTTCTTTTAGAAAATACTAACTATCAAATCACACTTATTGGAACAGCTTGGTATAATGCACTGCAAAGAGTATGGAGAAATAACCCAAGAGTTACGATAAAAGACACTTGGATTAAGCCACAGGAAGTTGTTTATTACTACAACGGAGCCAGCATTGTCTTAAATCCTCATCGAAGTCACAATTTCTTGCATAATCAAAATACACTTGGAGTTGTTAACGAAAGTATTAATAACCGAACATTTGATGTTGCAGCATGTGAGGCATTTCAATTAATAGAGGAAAAACCTGATCTTCGTTCTTTCTTTACTGAAGAAGAAATGGTATCCTACCAAGACTATGAAGATTGCTTACGGAAAATAGTTTTCTATATGGATAATGAAGAACAAAGACGGATAATCGCCCAAAGGGCTCGAAGAGTAGTCATAGAGAAGCATACGTTTCTCCATAGAGTTGAGACAATGATGGATATTATTCAAAAGGACGGATTATAAACCCCTTAACTTTGGGCAGGCTCTATCTCTTCTTGATGAGTCTGCCCAAAGTTCCGTTCGTACCTGTTATTACTGCTCGTTTCCATACCATCACCTTTACAGCGGCTTCCAACAAAACAGATAAATTTACTAGGCACGGATACATAAATGGATATAGCTGCACTTTGGAGATGAGCTAAATGACGACTACTCACTTCATTATATGAGCCTGTTTAATAGTTCACTTATGAACTCATGGGTTTACCGTCCAACTATGAGTCTTCGTTGTGATCAATTGTTTCATTTCCATCACTTCCCCTTTCCTTATCCAAGGTCAGCATAGAAACGATATACTAGTCCGTAAGTGTGTTAACATGTTAAAATCGCTTTATTAAGAATGAGCGATTTTATGGATAAAGTTAATAGAGTAGCCTATGGCAAAAAAGAGGTAAAGGCATACTGTAATAAGTAGAGGAGACTTGCTTGGAAATAGAAATAGAAATAAAGACAAACTATATTTAAGTAAGAGGTGTAAACAGTGAAAGTGATGACGATTCTAGGGACGAGACCTGAAATTATCCGCTTAAGTCTCATTATAAACAAGCTAGATACTCATGCTGAACAACACATTTTAGTGCATACAGGGCAAAATTTCACCGCATCATTAAGTGATATATTCTTCCAACAATTAAAGGTTAGAGACCCTGACTATGTATTGTTGGATCGACAGCAATCCCTTGGTGAACAATTATCAACAATGTATAAAAGCTTAGAAACCATTTTTTTAAGGGAAAAACCCGATAAAGTATTAGTATTAGGAGATACAAACAGCGGGTTAAGCGCCATTTTAGCTGAAAGAATGGGAATTCCTGTTATCCATATGGAAGCTGGAAATCGATGTTTTGATCTTGAAGTACCGGAGGAAAAAAATCGCCGTATTATTGATGCAATTTCAAGTTTTAATCTGCCCTATACTCCCCAAAGCAAAGAGAATTTAATCCATGAAGGGATTCCCCGAAATCGGATTATTGTATCTGGCAATCCCATTTATGAGGTGTTAGAGCATTACAAAAGTGAGATTGAACAAAGTGATATCCTTGGAAAGCTAACATTAGAAAAAGGCGACTACTTTTTGGTTACAGCCCATCGTGCCGAAAATGTTGACCATGAAGATCGTTTACTGGAGATTGTAAAGGGAATTAACATGGTTGCTGAAGCCTACAAAAAAAGAGTGATATGCAGTATACATCCCCGTACTAAATCCCGCATAAAGAACATTCCAACATTAGAGGTTCATCCATTGGTTGAGTTTCATGAGCCGTTTAGCTTCTTTGATTTTGTCAAACTTGAAAAAAATGCTGTTTGTGTTTTAACAGATAGTGGAACAGTTCAGGAAGAATGCTGTTTGTTTCACGTTCCTACTGTAACAATTCGCAAAACAACGGAAAGACCTGAAACAATCGAATGCGGAAGCAATATGTTATCAGGAATAGACGCCAACCAAATAGTAAATTGCGTTCATGTTATGGTAAATCAGCCAAAAACCTGGTCCTATCCTGATGGATACGATCATACAAACGTTTCAGATAAAGTTATTAAAATATTATTAGGAGGTCTGAAGATTGTTTAATAATCAGACAATTTTGGTGACAGGCGGTACAGGTTCGTGGGGGCATGAATTAGTTAGACAGCTATTAAAATATGATCCGAAGGAAATTCGGATTTTTTCACGAAATGAATCTGTGCAATTTTCGATGAAGCAAGAATTTGACAATAATCCTAAATTACATTTTCTTATTGGAGATATTAAGGAGAAAGATACCTTAATTGAAGCATGTACTGGCGTTGATTATGTGTTTCACCTGGCGGCTTTAAAACATGTTCCAGTTTGTGAAGACCAACCGATTGAAGCATTAAAAACAAACGTCATTGGAACTCAGAATGTGGTAGATGCAGCTATCCAGTGTAAAGTTCGCAGAGTCGTTTACATTTCAACCGATAAAGCTTCAAGTCCCTCCAACTTTTACGGATTGACAAAAACAATGGGAGAACGGCTTATCATCCACGCGAATACATTAGACATAGACACAAGGTTTGTATGCGTACGTGGAGGAAATGTCTTAGGAACGAATGGCAGCGTAATTCATGTATTTAAGAAACAGATTGAAGAAAAAGGCAAGGTTGGCATTACCGATATAAACATGACACGTTTCTTTTTGACAATCGAGGATGCTATTAAACTAGTATTTAAAGCTACTTTTGAAAGCATTGGCGGAGAGATATTCGTAATGAAAATGCCTACATGCAAAATCACTGATCTTGCCTCTGTTTTAATTGAAGCCTCTGGTAAGGAAAATGTAGGTATGGAAATACTTGGAGTTCGGCCTGGAGAAAAAATTCATGAGTTGCTCTTTTCAGAGTATGAATCGATCAACACAATATCTTATAACGACGAATATTACGTCATCCTTCCTTCCATTCACATTAAAGGATTAAAAGAGCATTACGCGCAATATCAACCTGTTAATCTGCTCAACTACAATTCCAGTAAAGGATTGATGAGCAAGGATGAAATTAAAGAAATGCTCCAGAAGGGCGGGTTCATTTAGATGAAAATACTAATCCTTGGCGGACAAGGAATGGCTGGACATGTGATAGCAGCTTACTTTCTAAAAAAGCCACAGTATCAAGTATTCTATACATCAAGAGATCGAAATGATCCTAATAGTATTTATCTGGATGTAACTCATTCCAAAAGCTTGGAAGAACTTATTAATACCTTGAAGCCAGATATTACAATCAATTGTGTAGGAATCCTAAATGAACATGCCAGTCATAATCCTACAGTAGCATTTCAAGTGAATAGCTTACTCCCCCATCAATTAGCTAAATTAACGGAACGCTATCAAGGAAAACTGATTCAAATTAGTACGGACTGTGTTTTCTCGGGAGAAAAAGGTGATTATACAGAAACTGATTTTACTGATGGAACTTCCATTTATGCGCAATCCAAACAAATAGGAGAAATCATCAGTGACAAGCATTTAACGATCCGCACATCTATTATCGGACCGGAACTAAAAGAAAATGGAATCGGTTTATTTCTATGGTTCATGAAGCAGAGGGGGAAAATTAAGGGTTACGAAAACGTATTATGGAATGGTGTAACTACCCTTGAATTAGCTAAAGCAATCGAAGAAATGATCAAAAATAATGTTACTGGATTGTACCATTTAGGTTCGGAGACAAAAATATCAAAGTTTATGCTGCTCAAATTGTTTCAAGAAGTGTATGAAAAAAAAGATGTTGAAATTATTCCAGATGACGCTATTGTATTGGATCGTACCATTAAAAATACAAGAACGGATTTTCACTATCCGGTCCCAAGTTATCAGGAGATGCTGTTGGAACTGAGAGATTGGATGAAAAACTAATGAATCAATCAAATAGGTTGTTAATAACAGGAGCGAGCGGTTTTACAGGCCAGCATGCCTGCAACCACTTTTTGCAAGCAGGATTTGAGATAACGGCAGTCACTAGACATAATACATTTCGGAATGATCAAATCCAAGTAGAACATTGTGACCTCACAGATCGTATCGCTGTGAGGGATTTAATTAAAAAGACCAAACCTCAATATCTCCTCCATTTGGCAGGGCAGAATCATGTTGGTCAATCCTGGAAAGATCCCGTTGCTTCCCTGCAGAGCAATTCCATGTCTACTGCATATTTAATCGAAACTCTTCGTCAGGAAAATGCAGCTTGTAAAATCGTTGTAGTCGGTTCGGCACTGCAATTCGATCCCACAAATCTCTCTACTCTTACCCACCCTTATAGCCTAAGCAAAACTCTCCAAGTTCTGATCGCACAAGCATGGGCGGCTTTATACGACATGCATATTGTAATAGCTAAACCTTCGAATTTAATAGGTCCGGGACTTTCAAATGGGGTTTGTTCTATTTTTGCAAGAAAAATTGTAGACATGGAAGACAATAAGATAGAAAAAGTTCTTGAAGTTAATAACCTAAATGTCCAGCGTGATTTTATAGATGTAAGAGATGCTGTGAGTGCTTATGAAATCCTTTTAACAAAAGGAAAACGTGGAGAAGTATATGAAATTGCTTCAGGAGAAAGCCGCTCGTTAGGGGATATCATACATGAGTTCAAAGCTTTAACAACTATCGACTTTAAGACAAAATCCCAACTGATCAATCAGGTAGAACAACAGGTTAAAATCACACCTTTAAAACTTATGAATTTAGGTTGGAAACCAACTATTCCATTAGAATCGTCTTTAATGGATATTCTTAACTTTTATCGCAAAAACAAACCGGTATGAGTTAAACATACCGAATTATAATCAAATTGTGAGGCGGATGTAAATGAGAGATGTAGGAATAGTCATGCCTGTTTATAAGCAAGATCCAGCTTACTTAGAATTAGCATTGCGATCAGTTCTCGAACAAAGCTATAGAAACTATTATTTTGTGATTGTGTCAGACGGTGCTCCTCCTGATACAGTTGACGTTATTAAAAATGTCACAAAGGGAGATGATCGTGTTCATCTTATTCTTAAAGAAAAAAACGAAGGCGTAGCAAAAACATTAAATATAGGATTCGATTATTTAATGGAAATTGAAGAGGTTAAATATTTGACATGGGTTTCCAGCGATAACATCTATTATATAACATTTATAGAAAAATTAAGGGAAGCGCTGGAGAAGTCCTCAAGTGAGATTGGATTATCCTTTAGTCGCTTTACACACGTTGACCACAATCGAGTACCTTTAACAGAGCCTCAATATAAGGAATTTTATAACTATCAAGACCAACCAAAAGAAAATCTTCTTGACGTATGTTTTATAGGCGTATCGTTTATGTATAAAAAACAATTCGCTGCAATGATTGACGGATACAAATTGGAACCTGTTGAAGATTATGACTACTGGCTTCGGATAACAGAGCATTGTGAGATTGTTTTTGTGCCTGACATATTGATGGAGTATCGTACGAATTCCCCATTAAGCATCTCCGCTCAGCTAAGAAACTCAAAATCTCAGCATCAAAGATGGCGCTACGCTTTTAATCTTGCAAAGCATCAGGCCAGAAGCCGAAGGGCAATCCCCTTTAAATTAACCGTAATATACCCCGTTCAAGACGGTTCAGAAAAAACGGTCAACAAGCTAGAAGAGCTGTTAGAGCAATCGTTTAGTAATTATAAATTGGTTATTATTGATACGAGTTTCGATCGAGCCGGAATTAACGTAATGCAGCATATCTCTGATCCAAGAGTTAAATTTATAGAACTGCCTGGAGCAAGTAAAAAGGATGCTATCCTTACAGGAATGAAAGATGCCGACACACTCTTTACCTTAATTTATGGGGAAGGAGTATTCCCTTCAAATCAATTTGTGCTGCAGAACCTCGTACTTTTTCACGAACAATTTATCCAGCAAAACTTAGAGAAAACGATTATTGCAACGATTGAGAATAATAATGGTCATCTTGCAGCTCGTATCGAACTGTCAGAAGACGAACCAATTATGGGTAACCTTTATTTAACTAAACGATTATGGGAAATCTTACAGCAGAGAGGCCATCAAACGGGACAGTAAGAAAGAGATAACAAGAATTAGTTTTCAAAGCTCAACATAATTTGGAAGTAGAGGTGAAACCCTTTGCCTAAAATATTAGTTAATTCAGTACCGAAAAGCGGTACTAATCTGTTGATGCAAATTATTAAAGGAATCCCAGGGGTTTTTAATGAGCAAAGTATCTCTTATGATGGCGAACATTTTAGGGAAGTTTTAAAAATCAAACCGGGTCAGGTAGTAAGTGGTCATATTCCTTTTACCGTTTCATTTTCTCAAGAACTAAAAGCCCACTCAGTTAAGCAGGTTTTCATTTATCGTGATTTGCGGGACGTAGCTGTTTCACTAGTGCATTTTATTAATAATAAACTGCATCAACATCCATTATTCCCCGTTTTCCAACAGCGTTTATTAACCTTTGAAGAACAATTAAATGCGATCATTTTGGGTATCGATTTTATTGGAGAAGAAAAAAACAACGCATGGGGAATACCGTATTATCCAGGAATTTACGAGGAGTTCCATAAGATATATGAATGGAGAAAGGATTTCACGGTGTGCAGTCTACGTTATGAGGACTTAATTGATAACGAGACGTCTAAGGATAAGGCACTACTTAGCATAGTTGACTATTTATGGGAAGACCTGAACGAGCTAAAAACGGATAAGTTTCAACTGTTACATTTAATGAAACAAAATATCAACCCAGCAAAATCATGGACGTTTCGTAAAGGGAAAATCGGAAACTGGCGTGATGAATTTACAGAGGAAAATAAAGAGAATTTCAAGAAAGCAACGGGTGACTTCCTCATTGAGCTTGGTTACGAGGACAGTAATGACTGGTAAGAAAACAACAAAATGTATCCCTTTAAGGACATTCATGAATCAATGATCGCCCTTAAAGGGATATTTATTATAAGCGGGTTGAACCGAGTTTTAAGTTGAACTTTTCTTGCACTGTAATAAGTTGTAAATTTCCAGATGAAAGCCAGCTCGACGTAGTCGGAAATTTTAGGAATACAGTACAAGTGCAACTACGCCTCTGTCTTCGCTCAAAGGCAGGGATCGCCAATCGACGAGTTTTCTTTAAGGATGGCTCCAAAACAATATAAATTTTTCACCGATCAAAAAACAAGATTGTCTAGCAAAAACTTGTTAATTTTCACCTTTTAAACTATAAATCATATTTAAAAAGTTTTCTGCGTATTTTTCTGGAGAAAAATGTTCTTTAATGTGTGCAACACCTTGTTTTCTAATTTTTTCTCTTAACCAAATATTCGCCATTAAGTTTCTTGCTTCTTCTACTGCTTGATTAATATTGCCTAATTCAAAAAATTTCCCGGTTTCATTGTGGATAATAAAGCTTCGTACACCATCTGAATCCGTCGATAGGACAGGACATCTGCAAATCATTGCTTCAAGCACCGCATATCCGAAACCTTCTACTTTAGAAGTAGAACATAAAAAACCGCCTGAATCCCCAATGATAGAGAAATATTCAGCCATTTTATGATGCGGTTGATTGGCATAAATGGTAAGGTTTTTGCTTAAGTTTAGTTCATTAATTCTGTGTTCAAAAGCAATTCTTTCAGATTTTTCTCCTAATGTATTATCCTCAAACATCCAAAGCTGGATTGAAGGACTTCTTTTTATTAATTCGGCTCCAATTAAAAGAAAGTCTTTCCAATTTTTGTTTTCTTCTATCCTTCCTACCCAGCCAATAATAGGCTTCTTCTCTTTAGGATGCACCTGATATTGGAATTCTGTTGTATTAAAGCAATTATGAAAACAAAACTTCTTCTTAGCAGGGAAATATTTTTCAAATACTGAAATAAGGTGTGGCGTTTTAGGGTATAAAATAGCGTCACAATCACTTTGAAGAATAGGATAGGCATGGTCGGTTACAAATTGTTCAGCATATTCCTTATTAAACCCTAAACCTTGAACTTCATAAATGAGTGAGCCTGTATAACCACTTTCCTTTATTTTCTTTAATAAAAGAAGATCAGAACTTACTACAATAGCATCATAATTCTCCTTCTTGATAATCTCTATAATCTCTTGATGATTGTTCGTTATAAAAATGGGAGCGTTAACTTTATTTTGCAGACCTGTTCCCTCCTGCGTATATAAAAAATGACAGCTGATTCCTGCTTGGTTTAAGGCATACAGGCGTTGCCTATTTAATGTTTCAATCCCGCCACTTGGAACAAAAAACGTAAATAAAACCGTCATACTCTTGTCTGATAAAATTTCCCCTTGAGATGTATTCCAGTTTGCTCCTGTAATAACACCGTCATTACCATTTACAGTTAAATCATGCGCAGTTGCTCCAGCTCCTTCATCCAATCTCCAATAGCCAAAGAGACCTGCTTCTTTACCAGTAAGTTCCCTACTCATATTTTGCTGAATTTCAGCTTGTGTTCTTGCGGTACTCCAAATTCGTATTTCTTCAAGACCGCCAACATAAAACCCATAAGGACTCACTCCTCCAAAAACCCCTGAAGGAACTACGATTCTTTTTGAACTGGTTAATCCTTTTTTAGCAAATTCCCCGTTTATATACAAAGTTGGTGTTTTGTTATCATATACAACTGCAATATGTGTCCAATCACTTAGTGAAGTTTCAAGCACTAAAGTTGCAGGTAAATGATCTGTTGTATGTTCATATACAGAAATACCATTTATTCCTACAGATACTCCAACACCTGCTCGTGAAGGATCGCCATCCCCGTATGCACCATGCATCGGTGTAATTACAAAGCGCTGCCCCTTTGTTCCTGAAACACCTCTTGTAGACTCTGTATTAATTCTATGAGCAGCTTCTGGCTTTACCCAGAATTCTATGGTAAATGTATTTTGAACACTTGCAAATAATTGCTTATGCGTTGTTACAATGCCATTACCTTCGAATGTAAGAAAAACATTGTGTAACATAATTAAATTCCTCCTCAACTTTGACTGCATTTGCGTTTTAGGATTTTTTGCCGATACACATCCATCCTAAAACTTTTCCGAATTTACCTTCAATGGTTATAAAGCCTAATAAAAACCAGCTATATTTAAGTAATTTTGAAACATCTATAAGTATATGTATGTTGTATAGCGGAATTATGTCTAAGATACCCTCAAATTCATAAAAGTTTTGTAGCAGATTTTAAATATATGCCCATGCCATTTAAAAAGCTTATTACATATCTTAATTAATGCGAATTATCATGCGTCGAATTCGCCTCTATCTGGAAATTTACTCCTTCCTACAGCGGAACGAAAAACATGAATTGAAGGGCTGGGAAAAAGCATATGGAAAAAGTATCGATTATTATTCCGTTTTACAACTGTCCGTATGTGGATCAGGCTATCGAAAGTGCACTACAACAAACGTACCCTAATATTGAAGTAATCTTGGTTAATGATGGTTCAACTCAATTCACACATAAGGTTAAAAAATATCTTGAGAAAATAAAATACATTGAAAAAGAAAATGGTGGAACGGCAACGGCCTTAAACCTTGGGATCAAGAATGCAACAGGAAACTATTTTTCTTGGCTTAGTTCTGATGACATATACCATCCAGAAAAAATTGCAAAGCAATTGCGTTTTATGTTAGAACAGCAAACGAACGCTGTATATTCTCCCGTAATTTTTATCGATTCTCAAAGTAAACCAACCAGTCGGGCAATAGGAGTTTCTTATTCCAATAGGGCATTATTTTTAAACCATTTTCTGCAAGGTTGTTTTATCAATGGCTGTTCTGTCTTGTTGAACATGGATGTGTTTTCTAAATCTGGTCTATTTGATGAAACCTTTCGATATGCACATGATTACGATTTGTGGATTCGAATTGCACAACACTATGATTTTCAATATTTAAATGAACCCCTTGTTTTTTATCGTGTACACGAGGAAATGGGAACCCGAAAACATATAAATGCTATCAATAGGGAGGCTAGAATGATTCAACAAAAATATTATAATGTTTTACTAAATATGATTAGAGATGAACGTAATAAAACAGGATTAGGATTCGATAGGAGGAACTAATAACCATGTGATTTTATTGGTACAAGAAGGAGGGTAAAAGAGCCAAATATTTACTTTTTGACTTATCTATTAAATCAGCTAACGTTTTCCTTTTGTTTTACTCCTTTTTGACTTTTAATTGATTCTCACTGCTGCGCCTTAGCTTAATCCCTTAGGGTATTGTTTGTAGCTCATCCCTTTATGAAAATTTCTCTACATCCAAGTCTACAGTTATATTCCAGGCACTATAAAATTCACTGGTCCCCTCTACGGCTTGTCCGTACCATAAAAACAAAAAATCATACTATACTAATAAGTATTATTTTAAAAAAAGGGAAGGTGCAACGCTACATGATACCTATAGATAATTGTAAATTATTAATTACATGTTGTAATGAAAACGGTGGTCTTTATTTAATCCAATTTAAAGATCAACAATATGAATTAAAAAAGATTTTAAACATAGAGTGCAGAGGGGTCGCAAAGTACGGCAGTTCTTTTGTAATAATTTCAAATACGGATGGAATTTTAATTTTGGATGAAAACCTGAACATTATAAAACGTAAAGCATTACCTAAAGAATTAGATTTACACGGTGTAGCAATAGACAATGACAAAGCTTATATTGTTGAAACAAAAACCAACTCAATTGGCATTTACGACTTGCAAAACAGTATGGAAAGAATTGATGAAATTACATTTTCACCTGAAAATGAGGATGTTTGCCACGTCAACGATTTATTTATGGCAAATGACAAGCTATATGTATCAATGTTTTCATATCCTCTAAAGAAAAATTTCCTTTCCTTCGTAAGTTATTCCCCCCAGAAAACCATCCAGCAAGGTGTAATTTTAGAATATTCTTTACAAGAAAGAAAGATTTCAAAAATCTGTCACGATAAATTATTTCAACCTCATAGTGTACTGCTTTATGGTGATCAACTGTATTATTGCGTTTCAAGTAAATTGCTGGTCAAAAGAAATGAGGACGTTATTTTTAAGGGCCTTGGATATACACGCGGTTTAGCAATTAAGAATCAGATGATGTTTATTGGCCAGAGTGAAAGTAGACATTTAGAAATTTTATTAGAGGAGCATACTAATCTATTACTAGATTGCGGGATTTATGTTCATGACATCGATACAAAACTTTCATCCTTTATCCATATACCCTCTAAAGAAATTTATGGAATATTGGTCATTTGAATATGCAGGAGATAACAAAAAGCGCTAGAAATCTAGCGCTTTTTATAACTCATTAAAAATTTACAATATAGATTCTTTTCAATAGGTTACTTGTCCACACATAAAACCTCTCATATTCATATGATAGATTAGCTTGTTAGAAAAGAGGTGATATCATTATGAGTAAATTTTTAGACGCACGTACTTCGCAAAATATCAGTTATAGTGGCGGGCTTTCGATTCCGCTTTCCTCTACGCCGGCCCTTTTTGCAGAACTGGGACTAAACACGGCAGGTGCAGGTCCAACTCTTCGTATTCAATTCACTGCATCCGTTGCTCTTAGCTCTTTAGCCAGTGCAGCGGTCCCTGTAAGAATTGACATTTACAGAGGCAGAGCATCAGATCCAGGGCGTGTTCTTGTTTATACAGCTATAGAAACAACAGAGGCTGCAGGAGTGTTAGGAGTTGCCTCTAGAAAAATTTTCACTGTAACTGGATCTGACTATACACCACCTAACCCTGGTTTGTTGGTTTATCAAGCGTTCATTAGCATACCAGGAGGAGTTCCAATCGCACCAACCCGTACTGGCCCTGAAAGCTTTAACGCGGCTGCTTATTCTGACTAATATGATGTCTAGTTGCACAAGAGCGAATACAGCATATGATCGTTACGGGAACTGAAACACAACAAAATCCCTTGAGCACCAAGGGATTTTAACCTGTACTTTAAGAAAGTATAAACTTCCAGCTAGAAGCAAATTCGACGTAGTGGGAAATTCTAAGAACAAAGTGTAAGTACAACTACGCCTCTGTCTGCGCCCAAAAGCAGGGCTCGCCAGTCGGCAAGTTTTCTTTACACTTTAAAGAAGTATAAATTTCTAGCTAGAAGACAATTCGACGTGGTGAGAAATTTTAGGAATAAAGTATAAGTGCAACTCCGCCTCTGTCTTCGCCCGAAGGCAGGGCTCACCATTCTAGTAAGTTTTACTTATTTCATACTTGCAGGAGGTATCTTTTTGAACGAACAAAACAACATATTTCATTATCAGTTTACAGTTACAAAAAAGGACAGGCAAAAGTTACACGGACATAAGAGCTGTGTTCTTTGGTTTACAGGTCTATCAGGTTCCGGAAAATCTACCATTGCCAATGCTGTTGAAAATAAACTATATGAGCTCGGTATTTCTACCTATATTCTTGATGGAGACAACCTTCGAAACGGATTGAATCAAGATCTTGGATTTTCTGCTGAAGACCGAAAAGAAAACATTCGTCGTGTCGGGGAAGTCGCCAAATTATTTGTGGATTCCGGTCTTGTTGTGTTAGCAACGTTTATTTCACCGTACCGCAATGATCGTGAGGTGATAAGAAACAGCATGAGTCCTGGTGAATTCATCGAGATCTATGTAGATTGCTCTCTAGAAAACTGTGAGAAGAGAGATCCAAAAGGCTTATACAAAAAGGCTAGAAAAGGTGAAATAACAGAGTTTACTGGAATATCTTCCCCTTATGAAAAACCTGTAAATCCAGAAGTTATTCTTAATTCTAACCAATACTCGGTAGAAGAATGTGCTTTACAAGTCTTAGATTTTCTAAAGGCTAATCATTATCTATAAAGATAGCAGACATATAGATTAAAGGGGTAAAGTAAATCGAAAAAAAGTGCATATTATGAACGACTAAACATAAACCTATAGTTAGAGCAGAGAAATTCAATCAATGCTATACTACTCCCCTTTCTTCTCCCCTCTTCCTACATATCGCCTCTCAGGTATTATTTTTTTAATCTATTTTTTTAATCTATTTTTTTAATCTATTTTTTTAATCAAATACCCTTTTGAATTTAGATATAATGATATATTTGTGTTTTTTCTATACCTTGAATGCAAGGAGTGTGTAAAAACATGGAAAATATCTCTTACTTTGATTTTAATGGAAGTCAAAGAATATATATTAAAAGGTTATTCCCTGCTATCAAAAATTCCTTTACTTATGAACTCTGGGTTAAGCCCGAGGCAACACACCAGATCGATTCAGAAACACAAAAAGGCACTTCGGGAATAAATGGACAGAGATATGTTATTAGTCCAGAACATGGAGAAACCTACGATGAGGCTGGTGCAGGAATCTCAATTGGAACTAATGGTATATCTGTTTATGAGCACACGGCAGGGCATTTACCAGCTACTCTGGTGTACCCAATTTCCATCTCTAACTGGACACACGTAGCAGTAGTATACAATAACCGAACCCCATCCTTATATATTAATGGCAAGCTTGTAAAAACTGGACTACCAAGTGCAAAGAGTGCTGTCCTGGCATCAGGCGTTTTTGGCGGACTTGATCCTTATGGGTTCTTTGTGGGAAAGCTTGGCTATATTAGAATTTGGAATTATGCCAGAACACAACAGCAAATTCAAAACAATATAACTCAACCACCAATAGATAACGAACCAGGACTATTTGGTTACTGGGAATTTAATAAGGAATCTAACTACAATGTATTATCTAATACAGATAATATAACAATTAAAAATGCCTCACATCGAAAAGGGATTTTGTTTGTTTTAAATAATATAGGCGGCGGAACAGAACATTATCAGAATCTTTATATTGAGAAGATTAAGCAGGAATTTAGAATTTACATACTAAAGTTTCGGATTAACTCGATTTATATTGAGGAATTCAATAATGCAAATTCATCTCCTATCATTTTAAATTTGAAAGACTGCAATCATCAAACCTTTCAAAATCTGTTGAAGAGGTTAGGCATTGATTTAATATACATTAATCATTTGATTGGTTTTCCTGTCTTTAAAGTAATGGATTTAATTCAATATTCAAAAATCAAATATTTGTATTTTATCCCGGATTTCTTTTGTGCATGCCCATCTTATAATTTAATGAATAGTAAAGGTGTCTACTGCAACAACGAAACAGATACAAAGGTGTGCCAGCAGTGTTTAAATAGTGTCAGTAGAAGAAATATTCTTATTAACAAAGTAAATATTCAAGAATGGAGGAGCCTTTTTCTATCTTTTTTGTCGGATGCTCAAGAAGTTATAGCACCAAGCAATAGCACAAAAGAAATTATACAAAAATATTATCCTACCATCCCCATCACTGTTCATGAACCTACTCTTCCTTCTACGATTTCCTATACATTCAATCCACAATTTATAAAGGAAGATCCATTAAATATTGCCTTCATTGGAGCTATTCATCAAAATAAAGGATACGCTATTCTATATGAGCTAAAAGATGCTATTAATAAGGAAAAGCTCCCCATTTGTATTAAGGTGATTGGTACAACTAACATCCATAAACATTTTATAAGTCCTGATAAAAAGTTCATTGTGACAGGTCAATATAATAACGGAGAGATATCTCATCTTCTCGCTAAACATAAGGTGTCTATCGTTGTAATCTCTTCCATATGCCCTGAAACATTTTCTTATACAACCCACGAGGCCCTGGCATCAGGTTATCCAGTCATAGCATTTAACTTAGGGGCCCCTGCTGAAGCAATTAAAAAACATGGCGGAGGTTGGGTTGTAGAACCTATAAACAGTGATAGCATTCTTCAGCTGCTTAAAAACCTTTTGGCAAACCGAGATGAAATTCTCCAAAAAGCAAAGGAATTAGTAAATACCTAACTCTGCAAACAAAAAGCGCCTTAAACTCTCTCTAAAATTTCTCACTACGTCGCATAGCCTCCAGCTAGAAATTTATATACTAAAGGAAACTCGCCGACTAGCAAGCCCTTCCCTTGGCGAAGACAGAGGCCTAGCGGCACTTATACTGTATCGTTTCTAGCTGGAAATTTATACTTTCTTACAGTACAAAAAAGCAACTAGTTTTTAAACCAGTTGCTCTCTTATTACAATATAACTGTAATTAACCTAAAACATGATACCCCGCATCCACGTGAATATTCTCGCCCGTAATACCACGAGATAAATCACTCATTAAGAACAACGCAGTATCCCCAACTTCCTCCTGCGTTACATTGCGGCGAAGCGGTGCCTTCTCTTCGATCTCCTTCAGGATGCTGTTGAACTCGCCGATTCCTTTTGCAGACAAGGTCCGAATCGGTCCAGCAGAAATAGAGTTCACGCGAATGCCCTGCGCTCCTAAATCGTTTGATAAATATCTTACGCTTGCATCAAGCGCTGCTTTTGCTACACCCATTAAGTTGTAGTTTTTCACAACGCGCTCGCCGCCAAGATACGTTAATGTAACGATGCTGCCGCCTTCTGTCATAAGCTCCTGTGCTACCTTTGCTACTGCCGTTAAGGAGTATGCGCTAATATCTAGTGAAAGCGCAAAGCCGTCACGGGATGTATCTACATAACCGCCTTTTAAGTCTTCTTTATTTGCAAATGCAATACAGTGTGCTAGCCCGTGAATTGTGCCGACCTGCTCTTTGATATCAGCAAAGCAGCGCGCGATATCTTCATCGCTTGTCACGTCACAAGGTAAGATGATAGCGTTTTGTCCTTCTAATGTTGCTGCTAAATCACGAACGCTTTGACCAAGACGCTCGCCTGCGTATGTAAAAATTAAGTTTGCTCCCGCATTATGCAAGGAACGCGCAATGCCCCATGCGATGCTGCGTTGGTTGGCTACGCCCATTACTACGATATTTTTTCCTTTTACGTTAAGAAGCTCCATATTTTTGTCCTCCTAAATTTGTATAATAAACTAACACTAGTTATTAGTACCTGATACTATTTTTATTGTAGCATACTTTATTTCAGATGAAAACGATGTCTACTAAACTTTTTCTCCTTCTCTCCAGTCTTTCCCTTCTTCTTTTCTTAATATAATCCTGTTTGTGGAAAAAACAATATATTTGCAAACTCGTTAAAATTCGATAAGATGGTAATAGCGTCTAATTTTCAAAAAGAAAGACGCACACAGCTTTGAAAGCTATACTTTCTGATTTTCAGACATAGAAGGGATTATCATATGGAAAAAGACAATGCACGGGGATATCAGATAGACTATGGATTAATTACGATTTTACTTTTGATTGCAGCGGTTAGCTGTCTTGCCATCAAAAGCGCACAGCCTTCATTGCCGCCATCACTGCAAAATGTAAATTTCGTAGCAAAGCAAATTCAATGGTACGTAATTGGCGTTATTGCAATTGGCGTTACAATGATTATCGATTTTGACCGATATAAGCAAATTTCTTGGTATTTATACGGTTTTGCGATGATTCTTTTGCTCGGTCTGGAATTTAAAGTACCAGGTTCACAAACGATTAAGGGGGCAACCGCTTGGTATACCCTTCCAGCTGGTCTTGGGAACTTCCAGCCGTCTGAGCTTATGAAGCTTTTCATGATTCTTGTACTAAGCCGGATACTTACGAATCATAAAGAGATGTATCCAAATCCAACACCGGAGGAGGATTTAAAACTTCTCGGCAAGATCTTTGGTGCAAGTCTCCCGCCGCTGCTGCTGATTGCAAAAGAGCCCGATTTAGGGAATACGATGGTAATGACATCCATTATTGTTGCAATTATTGTCGTCTCTGGCATTCGCTGGCGCTTTATTCTAGGATTGACCGGCATTACCGTTGGTGCTGGCTCTATTCTTGTGTACATTTATTTTGCGCATACTGCGTTCTTTAAAGAGCATATTCTAAGGGAATATCAGCTTGACCGCTTTTATGGCTGGCTCGCTCCATACGAATATGAACGACAAGGCTATCAGCTGCGGCAAGCCATCTTAGCTACCGGTTCAGGCGAATTATATGGGAAAGGCTATCAAGGTGGAGAGGTGTACTTCCCGGAGCCTCATACAGACTTTATTTTCACGAATATTGCCGAGCAATATGGATTTTTTGGGGGCAGCGTCGTCATTTCACTGTTTTTCCTGCTCATTTACCGTATGATCCATATCGCACTTGAAAGCAATGAACCGTTTGGCAGCTATTTATGCGCAGGAACGATTGGGATGTTCACATTTCAGGTGTTCCAAAACATCGGGATGACAATCGGCCTGCTTCCTATTACCGGCATTACGCTGCCTTTTATGAGCTACGGAGGCAGTTCCCTTTTGACGTATATGATTGCGATTGGCTTTATTTTAAATGTTCGCTCTCGGACAAGGAAATATATGTTTGATTAAGTCTGTCCTTTTTGCAGGACAGGCTTTTTCTTTGTACAATAGAAGGAAAAAAGTGGGTGTGAGATATGTACGATGTAATTGGAGATATTCATGGCTGTTATGAAGAGTTTATCACGCTAACAGAGCAGCTTGGCTATGATTGGGAAAGTGGTATCCCTATCCATCCTCATGGAAGAAAACTCGTCTTTGTTGGAGATTTAACAGATAGAGGTCCAAAATCATTAGAAACAGCAGCGCTTGTGTGGGAACTTGTGATACATCAAAAGCAAGCGTATTATTCACCGGGAAACCATTGCAATAAACTGTATCGTTTCTTTATTGGCCGCAAAGTTCAACAAACCCATGGTTTAGAAACAACAGTAGCAGAATATGAAGCGCTAGGGCGGCGCGAGCAAAAAACAATTCAAAAAAAGTTTATCGATTTGTATGAGTCCTCCCCGTTATATCATGTGTTAGATGAGGGAAAGCTCGTCACATGTCATGCCGGCATTCGGCAAGATTACATCGGAAGAGAAGGAAAAAAGGTAGAGACATTTGTTCTATACGGGGATATTACAGGGGAAAAGCACCCCGACGGCTCACCAGTGCGGCGTGACTGGGCGCAGCGTTATACAGGAGATGCCTGGATTATATATGGCCACACACCAGTTCGAGAGCCGCGTTTCGTAAACAAAACCGCCAATATCGATACAGGTGCAGTCTTCGGCGGCAGGCTGACAGCGCTGCGCTATCCTGAAATGAGTACTGTATCTGTTCCATCTTCCATGCCATTTGTAACCGAGAAATTCAGAAGCTTCGACTGAAAAAACGGACTCGACTTGTTTCTTAAATGCTTGATCATATGTTTTGTTGATTTCTCCCATAAGAAAATCCCCTCCATAGTAGATAGATTAAGGGGCTTCCTTTTTCCTGTCTACTATAAGGGGATCATATTACTGTCAGGATGATCTTTTAATACCTGCTCCATATCATCTGGCAGCGGTGCGATAAATGTCATCATTTTTTCCACGATAGGATGATAAAACGTTAGCATTTTGCTATGAAGCGCTTGTCTATCTATTCTATCTCTTCTGCCTCCGTACAAATCGTCTCCAAGAAGCGGATGACCGAGATGTGCCATATGAACCCGAATTTGATGGGTCCTTCCTGTTTCAAGCTCTAAGGCAACATGTGTTATATTACCGTATTTGTTCACAACTCGAAAGTGCGTAACAGCACGTTGGCCACTCTCATGGACAATCCGTTCAATAATACTTTCTTCTTTTCTCGCGATCGGCGCGTCAATCGTTCCGGTTTCCTGTTCCATAACGCCATGTACAAGCGCCTCATATGTACGGTGCACAGCTTTTTGTTGATGCTGCTGCGAAAGCAGATGGTGAATAAAGCGATTTTTTGCAACAAGCATCAGTCCGGATGTATCACGATCGAGCCGAGTAACGACGTGAACCGTATTCGGAAGCTGCTGCTGATCATAATAATGCAGCAAAGCATTAGCAACCGTTCCACTCGGATGCTCCCGTGACGGAATGGTTGCCATATAGGGACGCTTATTGATAACTATAACATGTTCATCTTCATATATAATGTCAAGCGGGATATTTTCGCTTATCATCCCTTTTCCTCTCTCTTCGGGAGGAAACGAGATGACAAGTTCTTCTCCTGCCTTAAGTATATGACGAACAGTTGCATGCTGGCCATTGATTTGAATCGCTCCGCCACGAAACTTGATATCCGTCAGCGCTGCCTTTGAAATGCCCTTTTCTCGCAAATACTCACGGACTAGCATTCCTTCTTTCTTTGATGTGATGGTCCATTTTAGTATAGTCAAGTGGCATAACCCTCTCTACCTATCAGCAACAAATGAATCGCGCACCCGTTTCCAAAAAGGAAATGGCCTAAAGCGCACGAAGCGTACCTTTTGATTGGCAACACGGCATTGAATGGATTTCACATCTTGATGAGAGAGTGTCAAATGATCAATTGTAATTCGCAAGTCCATGTCTGTTACCGGCTTTAAAACACATGTATGATGCTTTGGTAATACGAGCGGTGAGCCGACTGTCCGAAAAACACGGTTGTTAATCGATGCCATCTCCGTGAGCTGTATCGCTTCAAGAGACGGATGAATAATAGCGCCACCAAGAGCCTTATTGTAGGCCGTGCTTCCAGAAGGAGTAGAAATACAAAGTCCGTCACCTCGGAAAGTTTCAAAGTATTCGCCCCGGATTTCCACATCAATGACAAATGTCCCTTCACTGCTTTTTACGGTTACCTCATTTAACGCTAAATACTGCGACTCTTTGCTGCCATCTAAGTAGCGGATAATCACCTCTAGAAGCGGATATTCTACGACTTGAAACGGCGTTTTCGCAATCGCAATTACTAGCTTTTCCACTTCGTTCGGCAGCCAATCGGCATAAAAGCCAAGATGCCCTGTATGCACACCAACAAACGCAGTATTCTCAAGGCGATGAGAATAGCGGTGAAAGGCTTGAAGCAGCGTACCATCCCCTCCAACAGAGATAACAATCTCTGGCTCCTGCTCATCATTGACAAACTCAAAGTCCTGCAAATATTCGCGCATCGTATTCATAAGTAAATTCGATGCTTGGTCTCCCTTTGACATGATTGCAAAGTTCATCGGTCAACACAACACCCTTCAAAAAATTATTCTGATTCTTGCTTTCGCGAAAACACCTTGTGTGCTTCCTGAATTTCATCACGGATGGAGGACATCTCTTCATCAAGCCGAGATGCGGCCTCCGCTGCATGCTGCAAACGCAGCTGTATATCCTTTGGAAAACGTCCGCGGTATTTATAGTTTAAAGAATGCTCGATTGTTGCCCAAAAATTCATTGCTAACGTACGAATTTGCAACTCAACAAGTACCTTTTTTTCACCGCGAATCGTTTGAACAGGATAACGGATAACAACATGGTAAGAACGATAACCGCTGGCCTTGACCTGCGTCACATAATCACGTTCCTCCACAATCTCAAAATCATTGCGTTTGCGAAGCAGTTCAACAACCGGTTTAATGTCATCAACAAACTGACACATCATACGGAGCCCGGCGATATCCTGCATTTCCTCTTCCAGCCTATCCAATGGAATACTCCTTTTAATGGATTTATCGATAATGCTGGCAACTGATTTTACCCTGCCGGTAACAAATTCAATAAGAGAGTGCTCGGAAAGCATTTCAAATTGCGAGCGCATCCCCCTTAGCTTTACTTTCAATTCCCCTACAGCCTGTTGATAAGGCGCCAAAAATTCTTCCCAGTTCCGATTCAATTTGACCACCGTCCAACATCTATAATAAAAAGACCTCTTCGACCCTTTTTACCAATTCCTCTCCGTAATTGGCGTTTCCTTCAATGTTTTGAACAAGGTATCCAATCTCTTCCTTCAGCTGTGTAAGCGGCACTTGCACCCCATTAATAACAGCAACCGCCTCCTGATTCGCGTCAAGCCCTTGCTTTAAATCCGGCCACAGCGTATGAGGAATACTTACATATACATATTCTTGTTCATTTTCTAAAATATATAAAAAAGCAAACAGATCAGAATCTACTAGAACATGTTCTCTTGGCTGTAACTCTTCCGCGTTTATAGTTGTATTTTCTGCATAAAAAATAAGAGCCTGTTTTTGTTGTTCGACGCTCTTTATGTCAATCTTCTTTTGCATCTTTGAATTCCTCCAACACAGTATGTAACTCCTTTAGAATCATGTTTATTGTAACACAACCGACGCCTGAACAAATAAAACATTGAATCAAAATTCTTAAAAAGGGATAATAGAGCCAGAAACATAAGGAAAGGAGCTACCAACTATGTCGCAAGAAATTGAAATTGAATTTAAAAACATGTTAACAAAGGAGGAATTTCACCGACTATGTGAGTCGTTTGCGATAACAACCTTCATAGAACAGGTAAATCATTATTTTGAAACCTCTTCATTTTCTTTAAAGGAAAAAAGCTCTGCACTGCGCATTCGTGAAAAAAATGGAGCATACACAATCACCTTAAAGCAGCCGGCAGTAACTGGGTTGCTGGAAACACACCAAACCGTGACAAAGCAGGAAGCGGAGTGGATGATGGAAACAGGTACTATGATTCCAGGAGCTGTGTATGATCAACTTCTTCTTCTTGACATTCCGGTCGAGCAGCTCCAGTATTATGGCAGCCTAACAACGCAACGGGCAGAGATGCTATACGAAAACGGAACTCTCGTCTTTGACCATAGTTTCTACTTTCATCATGATGATTATGAATTAGAGTATGAAGTGCAAACTGAAGAGACAGGAAAGAAAAGCTTCCTGCATTTATTAGCACAATACAATATCCCTGTTCGCCCAACAAAAAATAAGGTGCAACGCTTTTTTCTTGCAAAACAAAACATATCGCAATAAACTAGCAAAGGGCTATGCTACTGCAGATGTGGATGCAATCCCGAATAGAGCCTATTCCTAAGCTTCAGTGTATAACAGTACCTTTTTCCATTCGCGTAGAAAGATGGGAAGAGGCTGTGAGAGCTAGACAACAAAGCAAATTATATTTTCTGAAAGGGTAAAAAAAAGCCCTACTTCTTCCTCGAAGTAAAGCCTGCTGAGCTCTTTATGGTATTTGTCTCCCTGGTCTGATGAAAGCCTGAAACACAAAAGGGGCTTTATCACGAAGGATAAAAATAAGAAGCGGTATAAATTGAAATATTGGATCTGGTGGAAACGAAAATGGGAAAAACATAATAATAGGTTCAGCTTCTGAAACAGGGTCTGTTGTTGGATCATTCCAAATCATCCCTTTTTCCAGAAGTTCTTCACAGCGTGACGGGGTTAATGTTTGAAACGAAATATCATTTTCGTAGCATATTACTAGTAAATCAGACGGCATCCTCTCACCTGGTTCACAAAACTTACTAAAAGTTACAATCAAACATTGAAGTTTGGCATCTCCTTTCGGAAACGTGTACCTCACAGGATTCTCACGCTAGGGGACTGCTTTCGCTCAAACAATAGGTGTCACCTGTCTCTGTAAAGACAACCATAACATTGTTCCAGTTAAACGGGATCCTTAGTTATACATCCTGTAAGCACAAAACCTCAATACATTTTTTTGATAATAACCCATTTTTTAGTAATTAGAAACAACCAGTTTTCACCTCCTTACTACTAGGAGATGCAACTTGCCTTCCATTGGTGTGGACAAGCAGAATACATCAATAGCCTATTTTAAACAAATGATAATAAATGCTGTAGATAAAGAAAACTCGCCGACTGGCGAGCCCTGCCTTTAGGCGAAGACAGAGGCGTAGTTGCCCTTATACTGCATTCCTAAAATTTTCGACTACGTCGAATTCACTCCTAGCCGGAAATTTATACTTTCTTAAAATGATTAAAAAATTTTATTACAATTCGCATTATTTGCTCTTATCATAAGGAGATTGCTACAATAAATATACTTTTACGGGGAAAGGAGCAGAGCTGTATGAACGGAAATCATATCTCACCATTTGAAGCAATCGGCGGCGAAAAGGGGATCACAGCGTTGGTTGATACATTTTATTCTTATGTAAGCCGTCATCCGGATTTATCTCCCATTTTTCCGAATGACTTGACAGAAACCGCGCGAAAGCAAAAGCAATTTTTAACGCAATATTTAGGTGGACCAAGTTTATATACAGAGGAGCATGGTCACCCCATGCTGCGTGCGCGGCATCTACCGTTTCCAATCACGCCGAAACGCGCAAAGGCATGGCTTGCTTGTATGGAAAGAGCAATGAATGATACAGGAATACATGGTCCCATTCGTGATTTTGTCTTTGAACGCCTGACTTTAACAGCAAACCATATGATTAACACACCAGATGAAACAGGTGAGGCATAATGAACAAAATGAAATTTGATGCAGCAAACCCCGCAACCTCCCACAAATGTGGGAAAAAGCCGGTGGAGGCCTTTTTATTTATTGATCCACTTTGCATGGACTGCTGGTCAATTGAACCGCTAATTATGAAGCTATGGCTGGAGTACGGCAACTATTTTACAATCCGGCATATCTTAACTGGGAAGGAGGAAGCAGCTGCTATTTCTCCAGCACACAAATGGAATAAACCTGCTCATATTCGATTTGTGTGGGAGAATACATCAAGCCTTCATGGTCTTTCCTGTGATGGTAAATTAAATAAGCGCCATTCCTCCTCCTCACCATACATGACTTCCATTGCCATTAAAGCAGCAGAGCTGCAAGGAAGAAGAGCGGGCATGAAATTTCTCCGCACATTGCAGGAATCGGTGTTTTTACAAAGAGAAGCACATCCAAATAAAGAGCTATTGCTCGTTTGTGCAGAAAAAAGTGGAATTGATATGGAAGAGTTTAAACATGATTTATGTTCTATGAGTGCAACAAAGGCATTTCAATGTGATTTAAAGTTTACAAATGAAATGTATGTGACAGAAATCCCTTCTCTTATATTCTTTCATTCCAATTCTGAACAAGAGGGTTTAAAGCTATCTGGCATGTATCCTTACGATGTATACGTGCAAGTCTTACAGGAGCTTGTACATGAAGACTTAATTCCAGAACCGTTGCCTTCTTTAGAAAAGTTTTTACAACAATATGCTTTTACATTTGCGGATGAAATGGCTGTTATTTATAATCGGTCGCTATCAGAAGCAATGCGCGAAATGAGACAGCTTCTCTTAACAGGAAAAGCCATCCAAACGATATCAGAAAAAGAAGTATATTGGCGATACAATGTAAAAGAAAAGGAC
Organism: Ectobacillus funiculus; assembly: GCF_004138295.1. Taxonomy (GTDB): domain Bacteria; phylum Bacillota; class Bacilli; order Bacillales; family Bacillaceae_G; genus Ectobacillus; species Ectobacillus funiculus. Next base: position 50,334 of record NZ_SCFM01000025.1, read on the forward strand.
CCGGCATAGTCGGGTCCTTTCTTTTACGGCTTATAAAAATATTAAAGGGGATGGGAGAAATTTTCACGTTCAAACAAAGGGGTATATGTTTGTTGTGAATTCGTTCACAGTTATTATACTACAACATTCGACTCTCTTTGACAACATTTTTAGTTGTTATTTCACAAAAACGTCACATTCTAAACCGCGCCATCCGACTCTCTTTGACAATATTCTACACTTATAATCCCGTTAAAAATGCCACATTCTAAATCCTTTTCGCTTTGAATATACTTGATTAAAGAAAATTTGCCGACTGGCGAGCCCTGCTCTTGGGCGAAGACAGAGAGGTAGTTGCACTCACACTGTACTCCTAAAATTTCCAGATATGTCGAATTCACTTCTAGCTAGGAATTTATACTTTTTTACAGTGTAGGCGGAAAGGGGGTGGAAAAGAACATTGGGTAAATATAAGTTCTTTGGAAGTATAGCATTTTTACTTATAACATTTTCTCTCTATATTTTATCGTTATTGAAGACATTTCCCCTTGTTTTATCTATCCCACTCTTGTTCGGAGCTATTCTGTTCTTGGTTCTCCTTATTAACGAACGCAAAAGATTTAAAGGCTTTAAGCCTTAGAAAAAGCACGACTTGGGCGAAGACAGAGGCGTAGCCCTACTTATACTTTATTCCTAAAATTTCTCGCCACGTCGAATGGCCTCCCGGTTAGAAATTTAGACTTTCTTAAAGTATAAAATGCAACAAACCCGTCAAGCTCTGCTTGACGGGTTTGTTGCGGTTATTTTGAAAAGGCACTTAGCATCCAAACATGCTTTTCCAATACAGTATGAATTGCTAAAAACATGTCCGCGGTTGTTTCATCTCCCGCTTCCGCTGCAATATTCATTCCTTCTTTCAACTCGGAAATTACCGTAGAATAGTCATTGACAAGAATTTGGACCATTTCTTCCGCCGTTTCATTGCTTGTACTTTCTTCAATAGTAGAAACTTCTAAGTATTCCTTCATCGTTGCAAGAGGTTGTCCCTTTAGAGCTAAAATACGCTCAGCTAACTCATCAATATAGTTAGCAGCTTCTGTATATAATTCTTCAAACTTTGTATGCAGCGTAAAGAATTGTGGTCCTTTCACGTACCAATGAAAATTATGCAGCTTTACATACAACACATTCCAGTTAGCCACTTGCTTGTTCAGCTCATTCACTACATTTATATCTACTTTAGTACTCATATAATCTCCCACCTTTTCTTTAATTATAATAATTATCATTTAATAATTATATTTAAATTATAACATGTTTTCTAAAAAACTCAAGCAATCTAGTCGTACTTTAACAACTTTAGTATTCCCTTTAAACAAAGATCATATAAAGAACTCGCCGATTGGCGAGCCCTGCCCTTGGGCGAAGACGGAGGTGTAGTTGCCCTTATACTGTATTCCTCAAATTCTCCTACAGTAAAAAATGCCCTCCAAATCACCTGCTGGAGGGCATTTTTTACGTTCTATCAGATTTTGCAGAAAGAGTACCCCCTGCTTCAATTTCGTGAAGCATAGGGAGGGGAATTCAAACAAATACACCAGCCAACAAAGGCCCAAGCAAACAAGTTAAAACGGCAGTCAGTGTCATTGTTACTGAGCCGACAACTCCTTCTCGTTCATCGCTTTTCATTGATTGCGCGACACCCATAATATGGGATGAACAACCTACACCAATTCCTTTTCCGATAAAGTTCGTTACGCCACTCCATTTTAACAGGGGCGGCCCCATCATCATTCCCGTTATCCCTGCTATCATTACGAATGCTGCTGTTAAGGATGGAATGCCGCCGATTTGCTCCGATACACTCATCGCAACTGGCATCGTTACCGATTTAGGCAACGCAGTGAGAATCAGGCTGCTATCTGTTCCAAACATACGCGCGATGACCGCCTCACTGCTAATAGCTACAACCGTCCCTACAATCACTCCACCGCTAATCGGTACTACGTATTTCTTTAAGACACGCCGTTGTTTATACAACGGAATCGCAAAAGCAACGATACCTGGCCCAAGAAGCTTTGTAATCCAATCCCCTCCATTCTTCATATATGCTTCATAGGGGATATGAAATATGAGCAGACATGCAATGATGAGGGCGGTCGCAGTGAGCACCGGCATTGTAAAAGGAGTAGGAACCCACTTATATAGTTGCTTGCTTACCCTATATAGCACAATCGTAAAAATGATCCAGCCAAGCGCATACAATATATTCAAGATACATCCTTCTCCCTTCTCTTCGCGAGGTATTGTCCAGTATGTCCCGCAACAATAATAATTAGCAGCGTACTGATCATTGCGGTGACTAATAAGCTGCCTCCTTTTTGTATAAGAAAGGAGCCGTATTGCATTAACCCAACCGTAGACGGAAGCAATAGAAATGGCATAATTGCCACAAGCTTTTCTCCCCCTAACTCAAACCAACGCAATGGCAAAATCTTTACCGACAACAGTACAAGCAATAGGAACATCCCGATTAGGCTGCCTGGAATCGCAAGGTGAAGAGCTTGTTGAATCCCAGACCCTAGTATATAAAAAATGGATAACAGCCCTATTTGCAGTATAATAGCTACAGCCTTCAATTCTTTCGCCCCCTACTTTGTGAAAGTTCAAACATAAATATACCTAATCCCTCTTAACACACTTCCGTTCTGCCGCTCCTTCTCAAACAGAACATCCTGATTTTACTATCGGAGAAATGTAATATAATTTCATTATATGAAAGATATCTCGTACCGCTCTTAATTTAGTAAGTAAATCTAACAACCTTTCTTTGATTTCGGATAAAATAATGTTATAAAATCTAACTTAATATCCAGAAAACGCCTTCAATCTTCCTGCATGTCATTCCATCAATAGCAAAGTTTTCTTACATATGTAAAATCGCCAACTGGCGAGCCGTTAGGCGAAGACAGAAGCGTAGTTGCCCTTATACTTTATTCCTAAAACTTCTCGCTACGTCGAATGGTCTTCCAGCTAGAAATTTATACGTTCTTAACGCAAAAAAACAGATGTGGTCTAGAAAGCTCCCACATCTGCTCTGACTTTGATTTTTTACTAGCTTAACCGAAAATTGCTTTAGCTACTCTTACTTTGTCACTGTAATTCTCCCATTATTTGTTGTTAGTTTAATTACATGTGTGCCTTTGCCAATCACTGCATTACCCTCGTATTTGTCAAGGATATCAATATGCCCATTATCTACATGCACATCAAACGCCACATCCACAGGATCCTTCTCTGTTTGAATCTCGATGCTTCCATTGTTGCTGCCAAGCTGCATCGTCCGTTCTAAGTCCTTTGTGACAACAAAAATCCTTCCATTTGACGTTTTCCCTTTAATGGTTCCCTCCACATACTCTAATTGGATTTTTCCATTATCTGATTCTACATCAACAGCATTGGCCCCAATATGCTTTAATGTAATCATTCCGTTGTTCAGCTCTGCCTTTACGTTGTTAGCATTCACTTTCTCTACTTTCACGCGTCCATTATTGCTGTCAATTTGCAGCGATTCATATACCTTTTCAGGTAAAAGTACTTTTACCGTTAGCGGCTTGAAGCGAAAATCAAAATTAAAAAGCTTGAGCTTCTGGCTTTCTAATTTAACAGCAAGGGTCGTTCCTTCTACCTCAGCAGAAAACCTCTGTTTCATATGATCATTTCCCGTGCCTGACAACGAAACTGTAGCCGCCGCATCTGTTGTTGGGAGGATTTCGATGGCTGCATTACCCGCTTCTACCTGTACCGCGGTAATGTTAGGATTATCAATCACTTTTTCTTCTGAAATAGAAGATTGCTTCTCTAGCGAACCGAATGTTATAAAAGCTCCTATTACACCAACCAACAAAAATGCTAGTGCAAGGAGAGACAATTTTTTTATATTACTCACGTTTTAGCCCACCCTTCACAAGTGCCATGTTAAATTTTAAATAACGTACAAACCCGCTCGTTACAGCCTTTGTTGCAAAAAACATACCAATTGCAATAAACAACCCGATTCCGCAAAGCGCACAGGATACGAACAGATCAAAAAATTCAAAGGTTTCTGGAGTAATGACTGCATTCACCAGAACAAGCAGCGGTGAGAGAACAAATGCCGCACCTACTGCCCAACCGGAAAACATGACGCCGACTAAAGCAATAAATGGCCCCATCACGATAACAAAGTTGAAAAAGCCTAATCCAATAACAGCCCATACAGCGCGCATAATATTTCCTGCGGTCGTACTTGTTTCTACCTTCTCAAGATGGTGAGAAGCAGATAACTCTCTAGCGATTTGACTTGGAGAACCGAGGGAAGCTGTCATTTCTTCTTCTGTTTTCCCCTCTTCTCTCCCTATAGCGAAGTACTCTTCGTAATCTTGCAAAATATCCTGCCGTTCCTCTGTAGAAATTCCTTTTAAATTTCCCTCTAATTGCTTTAGAAATTGTTCCTTATTCATCATAGCCACCTTCTTTAATTAATTGATTTACACCATTCGAAAATTCATTCCATTCTGCAATCAGCTCATGAAGATATGTTCTTCCTTTTTCCGTTAGCTTGTAATATTTACGCGAAGGGCCTTCTGACGATTCTTGTAAGTACGTTGTAAAGTATTCTTCTTTTGTTAATCGTCTTAACAGCGGATATACAGAGCCTTCAGATATTTCAATTTGATCTGAAATTTTCTGCACTAATTCATATCCGTAACGATCCTGCTTATCTAACAGCACAAGCACACACAATTCCAAAACACCTTTTTTAAATTGCACATTCAATGTAAAATCACCCTATCTATTATTATTCAGTACTATTTATTATATAGTACTAAGCCATGATAAATACTTCTGTGATAAAAATATATCATCCACTACTGTTCATTGCAAGGTACTTTTGTTTCTTTATTAGTTAAGATACGTTATGCATTATACTTTCTCACTTCTAAATGAGAAAAGGAAGACGTCTAAAATCACGCCTTCCTTTACACCTCTGTCTTCGCCCAAGTGCAGGGCTTGCCAGTCGGCGAGTTTTCTTTATTTCTCAAACAAAAGCTGCTCAAGTTCATTTAATTTTTCTTCAAACACTTGAAGGGCTTCTTTAACAGGAGCTGGAGATGTCATATCAACGCCCGCCTTTTTCAGCACTTCAATTGGGTAATCAGAGCTTCCTGCCTTTAAGAAATGGCCAATATATTTCTCAACAGCTGGTTCGCCCTCCTCCAAGATTTTCTTCGATAATGCCGTTGCCGCACTAAAGCCTGTTGCGTATTGATATACGTAATAATTGTAATAGAAGTGAGGAATGCGAGACCATTCTAGGCCGATTTCTTCATCAATCACAAGCGCATCGCCAAAGTACTTTTTGTTTAAATCATAGTACATGGACGTCAGTAAATCCGGCGTAAGTGCATGTCCTTCCTGCACCTTCGTATGAATTGCATGCTCAAACTCCGCAAACATCGTTTGACGGAAAACTGTGCCGCGGAAAGTTTCTAAGTAATGGTTCAGCAAGTATAAACGCTTTTTCTTGTCCTCTGTTGTTTGAAGCAGATAATCATTCAACAGTGCCTCATTGCACGTAGATGCTACCTCTGCCACGAAAATCGAGTAATCCCCGTATACGTATGGCTGTGTTTTACGCGTATAATAGCTGTGTACAGAATGACCAAACTCATGGGCCAGAGTGAAGAGGTTATTCACGTTATCTTGCCAATTCATTAAAATATACGGGTTCGTGCCGTATGTACCCGAGGAGTACGCACCGCTTCGTTTCCCTCTGTTTTCGTGTACATCCACCCAACGGTTTTCGTATGCTTCTTTTAAAATTGATACATATTCATCACCAAGCTTCGCAAGCGCCTTTAGCAAAATATCCTGCGCTTCCTCGTACTTAACCTCTATTTTTGCTTCCTTCACAAGCGGCGTGAACAAATCGTACATATGAAGTTCATCGAGCTCAAGGGCACGCTTACGAATCTCAATATACCTATGCAACAAAGGCAGGTGATCATTTACAGTATTAACAAGCTGATCGTACACAGCTTCTGGGATATTATTATTACTTAGCGCAGCTTGACGCGCTGAATCATATTTGCGAACGCGAGCATAGAAGTTATTTTTCTTTACCGCTCCGCTTAATGTACTTGCAAATGTATTTTTATATTTACCATATGTGTCGTATACCGCCTGAAAAGCATCACGACGCACGCGCTGATCTTCACTTTCTAAAAACTGAATGTAACGTCCGTGCGTGACCTCTACTTCTTCCCCATTTTCATCCTGGATAGATGGGAATTTCAAATCAGCATTATTTAGCATACCAAATGTGTTACTAGATGAGCCTAAAACCTCTGATGCTTGCGCTAGTAACGCTTCTTCACTCTCTGATAACACGTGCGGACGCTGGCGGTTAATTTCATCAAGCGAATGTGAATACACCTTTAGCTCTTCATTTTCCTGTAAAAACGCTTGGATTTTCTCTTCTGGAACTGAAAGAATCTCTGGAACGATATAAGCCATTTCACTAGATGCCTGTGCATACAAGTTTCTTGCTCGATCGTTATACGCTTGATAGAAGGAGTTTGTTGTATCTTGATCGTATCGCATATGAGCGTATGTATACAGCTTACCGAGGCGCATGGTCACTTCATCCTGATATTGAAAAGCTGCAAGCAAATCATTTGCAGAATTGCCAAGCTTCCCTTTAAACTCGCCAAGCTTTGGAAGCATCTCTTTAATTTCCTGAAATTCAGCCTCCCATTGTTCATCCGTCGCAAAAATATCCTCGAGACGCCATGTCGATTCTACAGGTACTTCGTTACGCGCTGGCAATTGCTTTGCTGTTTTTTGTTCCGCCATGTTGATTCCTCCTTTTTTAATTAAGAGCCTGTAATAAGTATTCTCTTCTAGCTGCTTCATTCCTTCCGCACGCTTCTATTATATCCGTTTTTCGGCGGCTGATGTTGCAGACTGCTCATTTCAGAAAAGAAGGAGCGCATGCTTCATTGCCTCCTCATCTCTCGCAAATGCTTCCCCTTCTGTTTGCGGCACAATACTTACCTGCTTTCTTCGATATGTTTGCCCTGACACAAGTTCAATCAGATCGCTGGCGCACAAAAAAGCCATATATTCCTTTAACGTCCTTTTAAAATAGGAAAACGGATAATAAGGGAGAACACGCCTTTGAATAACACTGTGCTGTTCAACATAGCGGACGATTTGCCAAAAGGGGAGGCTCTCTCCTGCTCGCATCGGTTCAATAAGATCAAACAAAATAAGGCTTTGCCAAATGATAGCTGGCGTTTGAATCGCAAGGAGTGAGGGCAGCGGGACACCCGCTTCTGCTGGAAGACGAGACGGAGAAATTCCTTTCGTATACATGTATTGAAAAAATTCTTCGTAGCCGCGGCGCATATGTAAAAACTGGCCCATACGCCAGCGCTTTTTCTTTTGCAGCCATTGCTGCTCCAGCTGTTCAAAGGAAAAGAGGGATGGAGAAAAGATAGAAGAGATGGTGGCTGAAGATATACGATGGACAAATGTATGAGCAAATGATGTGGAAGAGGAAAACGGCAGAAGAGGAGAGCATTTGAAAAATGAAGCATGATCCGGACAGAAATAGAGAACATATGGAATTCTATTCTGTGCAAATAAAGCAGGAAAAGAAGAAAGCCGAAGCCAGTGGGCCGCATAGCGCTTATACTGGTTGCCACCCAGAATCCATAATACGCGTAAGCCCTCGCGCCAATACGAATGAGTTCGTTCCAAAAATCTTTTCGTAGGAATAGGGGAGCATTGAAACTCAACCGCTGCTTGTACATCAGCACGAGTAAGCAGTAAATCAGGACGCTGGCGAATCGAGGGCAAATATACTTCAGGTTCCGTTAAAAAACCTTGGGTCTTAAACCAATGATACAGCATTTCTTTTCCGGCGAGATGGTATGCTGATTCCGGCTCTAAGTCGAGCTTGCACACCATCGTACGCTTATGGGCAAAATGATATTTTTTCCTCGTGCCCAGCTTCAGCTGTACCTCACTTTCACAAACAGGGCAGAAAAACACCTCGCGTTCACGCATCTCCTGCAGCAGCTCCTTGCCAAGAGGCTGCAGTAAGTTAAGGCGTTCTCCGTTTTGTTTTAAGGCTACAAACAAAATACCCACACTCCTTTCGCTTGTTAATTTCTATAAACAAAACGAAGAGTCCTTCTTCTTTGATTATAACAGCGGTGACAGGAGGCGATATGTGGATTCAACAATACGCATCACAAGACGTCTCTTGTTAAACTGATCCATATGAATTTCCTTTGAAACGGTCAAATCTTCTTCAAAGTCTTGTACAAGCTTATGAATGCTTGCTGTGTCATATAAAAATGCATTGATTTCAAAGTTCAAATGAAAACTCCTCATATCCATGTTGGCAGTGCCAATAGAAGCGAGAGAGAAATCAACTATTACGATCTTGCTATGCAAAAAACCTCTTTCATATTCATAAATCTTTGCCCCTGCCTCAAGAAGCTCTGGAAAATAGGAACGGGACGCATAAAAAACAGTTCGTTTGTCAGGCTTGCTCGGTACGAGTAAACGCACATCGATCCCGGCCAGTGCAGCTACCTTTAATGCGGCCAGAATATCATCATCTGGAATAAAATAGGGTGTAGCAATCCAAATGGACTTACGCGCTGAAGAAATCATCGCAAAGTACAAATGCTTAATGGTCTCCCATTTACTATCGGGTCCCCCTGCCACAAGCTGCACACCTCCAAGTCCTTCTCCTTCGATGCGCTCCGTACTAAGCAAGATAGAATCCAGAGCTGCTTCACCAGTCATATAAAACCAATCCTGTAAAAAAATCATCTGCAGACTTTGAACTGCCTCGCCGCGTAAATACAAGTGAGTATCTCGCCAAAAGCCGAAATATTTATCTTTTCCTAAATATTCATCCCCGATGTTTAAGCCCCCGACAAACCCTTCTTTACCATCTACGACGATAATCTTCCGATGGTTTCGATAATTAATCTTGTCATTTAAAATAGGGAAACGAACTGGGAAGAACGGAAGCATTTCCACTCCGCCGCTTCTCAGCTTCCCCACATAAGCTTTAGAGAGGCGGAAGCTGCCAACAGCATCATACAAAAATCGAACCTTCACCCCTTCCGCCTGTTTACGAAGAAGAATCTCTTGGATTTCAGTTCCGATTTTATCATCACGAACGATATAATACTCCATATGAATATGATGCTGCGCCTTCTCAAGCACCTCTTTGATAGAAGAAAATGTCTCTTCTCCGTTTGTTAACACCTTGGTTTCAGTCTGGAAGGAAATATTCAGTGAACCAAGACGCGACGCAAGGCGAAATAACAGTTCCTGATGCGTATGCTCCGCTAAAAACTGCTGTTGCCTCTCGTTTTCTTTATATTGTAAAAATGCCTGTTCATCCAGAAGCGCTTTCTTTTGAAACATTCGTTTCCGGCGAAAATTTTGTCCAAATAATAAATAAGCAAAAAAGCCGAAGACCGGGAAAATACCGAGAACAATGAGCCATGTCAACGTTTTAGACGGTTGTCGATTTTCAAGAAAAATAACAAAACCGATAAAAAAAGCCGACAAGGTAAACAACACGCTCAGTACACCAAATACTGAAATGTTTTTATGTATCAAATCTGAATAAAACGTCGCATCATTCACGAGACGAAGAGTAAGAAAAACTGCAAATAATAGAATAAAAAACAAGATAAGTTTTAAAACATTCTTCATATCGTGCCCCCTTTCTAAAGGATAGATTTCCTAGCGTTACTTTCTCTTTTAGGAGTACAGTATAAGGGCAATTACGCGTCTGTCTTCGCCCAAAGGCAAAGCTTGCCAATCGGCGAGTTTTCTTTAAAGTGTGTTCACATTTCTCATTGCCCGGTCTCTGTAGTATACTCTCTATGCGGAAAAGCTCCCGCCTGATGAAGCAATCCATTTTGCTTATTATATGCGACAATGAAAAAGCCGATTTCAGTATAAAGAAATCGGCCTACGCTTTTAAAGAAAAGTTTTTGCGGATGACAGATAGGGAACTTTCAGAAATTACGGTTTTACCGTACTCCTGCACACGATGAATGGTCATAGCAGATTCTTCGCCATACTCCATAATAATGCTTAAAATGCTATCCATTTCCTCTTCATCGTGTAACTCTTCATCAAATTCTACATATAAATAGTATCGTCCGTCAAAAACATATAATTCATTTTGAATGTCCTCAAGCGCGATACAATGGCTTAATGAGATGACATCTTCAAAATCTTGAAACTTCACAAGAAACCCTAATGTTCCATCCTGACTTAAGTACGTATAGTCTTCCTGCTCAAGTTGCTGCTCGAATAGAGATTCGATCCGTTCATCAAGCGGAATATCAATCACTTTATCAAGACCAATTGGTAACTCAAGCTTTTGACCATCCTTTGAGATTTGAGCTCTCGTTACAATAACCTCAATTCCTTTTTCAAGCGCCTGTACCTGGATCCAAAGCGGACCGTCGACAAAGAAGTCATCCTGGTCGCGTACTTCGTCCATCATCTCCCAGAATAACTGTTCGCTTTTTTCACGGTTATACCAAATTTCCTCCCGGTTAAAGCCGCGTTCCTCTATATCGATGTATGATATATAAAATTTGACTGTATGATCGTTAATTCTTTCAATATCCAATTCTGCTCTCTCCCTTCCTATTTGGCATATTTGATGAAGGGACCCCCCCTAGACTATGGTGCATTTGTACTATCATATCACGATGCTGGAAAATCCTCTAGGAAATCTTGTACTCTCATTTTATGATAAGAAGCGTCGAAATGGAAATAAAATTACCGCTTTTTTAAAAAACAGACATTTGCCCTACAAAAAACAAGCAGAAAAGGCTGCTCTAGCCATTTCTATGAATCGTTTTTGACATTTCTCTAGCATTTCTACGCCTTTTCTCTCCGCTCGGTTAGCATAAAATTCTTCGACAAACTTAGAATATTTCCTTTTCTTGACAGTTCGTAACATTGTCCCTTATATTGATTAAAAGTACTGAGACAGAAAACTAATAAACGGGGGACTATACATATGGATTTTGACTTTCTTATGTCGATCCTTATGATTGTAGGCATCGATATTGTTTTAGGAGGAGACAATGCGATTGTCATTGCCTTGGCGAGCCGTAATTTGCCGGAAACTCAACGCAATAAGGCCATCTTCCTCGGCACAGGTTTAGCCATTATTGTTCGTATTTTATTAACAATTATTGCCGTATACCTGCTTGTGATTCCATTTTTACAGCTGATTGGCGCTGTTTTGCTCCTATTTATCTCCTATAACCTGCTTACAGGTGAAGGAGAAGATCTCTCCAAGATTCAAGCAAGTCCTACCTTAATGGCAGCCGTCCGTACAATTGTGTTTGCTGATATCGTAATGGGGTTTGATAATGTCCTCGCAGTTGCCGGTGCTGCACACGGAAATATTATTCTTGTTGTGTTAGGATTAATTGTTTCCATTCCTATCATTATATGGGGCAGCAAGCTCATTTTAGTACTAATGGAAAAGTTCTCTATTCTCGTTTATGTCGGCTCTGGAATTTTAGCATATACGGCCGGCAAAATGGCAACCCATGAAGAAAGACTAGCCAGCTTCCTTGAGGAAAACATCTTTCTGCAGACGGGAATTCCAGCAGCGGCAGTTGTCGGTGTGTTGGTAGTTGGGTATATCGCCAATCAAATTAGGCTAAAGAAAGCGCATAACTGAATGAAACAACATAAGGAATGAACATGTAAATATCCATAATGGCTTAATCCGCACAAAAGAAGGAGAGGGTGTCCCAGAAGATAGCGCATTGCTAGCCTCTTAGGACACCCTTTGTCGTTATTTCACTTTTCTAAGTGTAAATATTTTGGAATCAAAATCTCGTTTATTCATAATAGCTGTATCATCAAAGCCCAATTCTCCCCTGATTGGCGGTGTTAATACAATTCCGATGTTTTCTAGCTCACTGCCTGTATACTGCAAGCCATTTTCTTCAATCTCATATAGAGCACTAGGATCTAATCCTGGAACCCTTACTCTTCGGTAGCCATCATTGGGAATAGACAGCACTTGGAACCATGCTACGATTGCCTGTTCTTTATCTTTTGTTTTTACCATCCACATGGTTTCGTTTTCTTCAAAAGGACTAGCTAAACGGGTAAACTCTCCAAATAATAATAGTTCACGATTTCTTTTGTAGTATTTAATTTGTTCTTTGATTTCTTGCATTTCTTCCTCTGTTAATTTATTTGGATCTAATTCATATCCAAATACACCAAAAAACGCTACATTTGCACGAGTATCAAGTGGAGTAATTCGTCCAACTTGATGGTTAGGAACAGCAGATACATGTGCTCCTATAGAACTAACCGGATAAACCATTGAGGTGCCGTATTGAATTTTCAGGCGTTCGATTGCATCACTATCATCACTTGTCCATGTTTGTGGAGCATAATAAAGCATTCCGGGATCAAATCGTCCGCCGCCTGATGCACAAGATTCAATTAGTAAATTAGGGTGCCTTTCCAGTAATTTATCATATAAAGTGTAGACGCCTAAGATATAACGATGCATTAACTCCCCTTGTGATTTTGAATCTAAATAAGCTGAATATGCTTCAGAAATATTCCGGTTCATATCCCATTTAACATAAGAAATGTTCGCATTACTTAAGATGTCATCCATCATTTCAAAAATATGTTCTACCACTTCTGGATTACCATAATCCAGTACATATTGAAAGCGAGCCGGTTTTCTAAAACGCCCTGGTGTCCCGATAATCCATTCAGGGTGTTCCTTCATTATATGAGAGTCACTGTTAGACATTTCTGGTTCGAACCACAGGCCAAACTCCATTCCTAAATCGTTTACCTTCTTCGCTAAACCATCAATTCCGTTGGGAAGCTTTTCTTTATTCACATACCAGTCACCTAATGATGAATTATCTAAATCACGCTTTCCAAACCAGCCATCATCTAATACAAATAATTCCACACCTAACTCACTCGCTGTTTCCGCAATACTGATGATTTTGTCTTCCGTAAAATCTAAGTAGGTTCCTTCCCAGTTATTCATGACCACAGGACGAGCTTTATGTGCCCACTTAGGATTAATTAAATGATTGTTATATAAATCGTGATAAGCGTGACTCATACCATTCAAACCTTTATCTGAAAATACAAGCACTGCTTCTGGGGAATAAAACTCACCATGTGGTTTTAATTTCCATTGGAAGCGGTTTGGATGGATACCAATCATTAAACGATTGACATAGTAGTTATCCACATCCACTTGAGCTAGAAAGTTCCCACTGTACACTAAGTTCATACTATATACATTGCCATGATTTTCTGTAGCTTCTGGATGCGCCAACGCAATAAAAGGATTATGGTGGTGGCTGCTTGCCCCGCGAGTTGAATATACTGCTTTAACTCCTGGTTCAGCTGGAGAACGATAAAAATGTCTTTCCCTGCCCCATAAGCCAGATAGGTGAATGACATCATATTTTTGATCCGGAATATCCACACTGGCGCTTAATAATCGTTCAATTGTAATATTTTCATTACCATTGTTGTGCAGGCGTACCGATCTTGTAATAACAGGAAGAGTATTGAATATCGTATAGTTCAATTCTACTTCCAAACCTGACAATTCATCCTTCATAAAGATAGTTAACGTTTCGCACTCATCTTGATTGGCAAAAGTTGCTGGCATACCAGGAAGCTTTGTTTTTCCCTTAGCTGTTTTATACGAATTATATTCTAGCTCTAATATATGAGAACCATTCTCAAAAGTGACATCAATAGCAGCTTCTCTGAAATCGCCGCCACCACTTGATGGAAATTCTTGTTTAATGCTATCCAAACAAGTAGTTAAGTCATTATCAAACTCGACAACAGATACAGGACGGAAACTTCTTTCAACTAAGCGACTAACAGAATCAGAAAAAACGATTTTACTTCCATAATAAATATGTTCTAACTGCTTATTTTCCATAACACGGAAAATGTAACTAATTTTATCATTCGTTAAGTGAAACGTCTTTTCTTGTTCATTAATAAATATACTCACTTGCTATTCCTACCTTCATGATTTTTTGCACTGTAGAAACGTATAGCCGAATTGAAATATCTTCGCTTGGTATCCTGCAAAACTTAGCAGATACCAAGCGAATTTACAATTCTCACCCATTTAATTGGACAGCCGCATATTATCCTTTTACCGCTCCAGACGATAAACCGCTAATGAAATACTTTTGCAGGAACAAGTATAAAACGATAATTGGCAGCGCTGCTAGAAGTGACCCTGAAGCCACCCAGCCAACATTGTTCGTATATTGAGAGAAGAACGCCGCTAGGGAAACTGTAACCGTCTTTGCCTCTGTGCTTTGCAGGAAAAAGACGGAGAATTGGTAGTCATTCCAAACATTAACCCCTGTCAAAATAGTTACCGTTGCCGTAACTGGTTTTAAAAGCGGCATAATAATTCGGAAGAATAGCCCGAATCGGCTCATTCCATCCATCATCGCTGCCTCATCCAGCTCCTGTGGAATCGTGCTAATAAATCCAGTAAATAAGAAGATTGTCATTGGTAAATTGAAGGTTACGTGCAGGAGGATAATCGCCCAGTACGAGTTCATTCCCCCAATGTCAACGATAAACTTGTAAAGCGGTACTAAAATAGTAAGCGGCGGTACAATGAGCGCTGAAATAAAGATCAAATACATGCTTTTATTCAAACGAGTTTTGTATCTTGCTAACGGATAGGCCGCAAATGATCCTAGAATAATGACAAGGACTACAGAAACCGCTGTGATAATGACATTATTGAAAAGAGCTGACTGCAGATGCGCTTGTTCCCAAACTTCTTTAAAATTATCGACAGACCACGAAGAAGGGAGAAGCCATTTTGAGCTTGTATCCCCCATTCCCTTTAGCGAGGTTGTAAGCAATAGATAAAAAGGAATGATATGGGCAATGCTGATTACAATCATGAGGGGCAGCATCCATGTTTTATTTTTCTTCATCACGCAATCTCCTTTTTTCTTAAATAAACTAATGCTGACATGCTAATGACGGAAATAAGTACAAACATCAGATTCCCTAGTGATGCAGCATAGCCAGCATCCTGACTGGCAAAATAAATTTTATACATCATTGTCGATAATGATTGTGATGCATATCCCGGACCTCCATTTGTTAACGCCACAATGACATCAAATAGCTTCAAACCGCCAATTAAGTTCAAAACAACGTTAATCGTAATCGATGGCATTAATAACGGAAGGGTAACATTCCAGAACTGTCCAAACTTAGAAGCGCCATCTAGTTCAGCTGCTTCATAATAATCACTTGGAATCGATTGCAAACCAGCTAGATAAATAACCATTGCAATCCCCATATACTGGAATGTGTTTACAAATGTTAAAATCCAAACATTCAGCTTAGGATCTGCTAGTAGGTTGAGAGGTTCATCTTGGAATAGCAAAACAATATCATTCAATGCTCCACCTTTGAATTGAAAGAAAAAGTACCAAATGAATCCCATAATAAGAGGACTGATAATAACTGGCAAATATACAATCGTCCGTACAATTCCTCTGAATTTAATACTTTGATTTAATAAAAGCGCATACAATAAACCGCACACATTTTGGAACAATGTACTTCCGACCCCATAAATGAGCGTATTCTTAATAACTGTTAAAATATTAGGATCAGAAAACATTCTTTGATAGTTCTCCCACCCTACCCAACTGAAGGTTTGCGAATAACCATCCCAGTTTGTAAAAGAAATTTTAAGCCCATTTATGAAAGGGTAAAAAATGAAGACACAAAACAAAAGCAAGGCTGGTAAATACATCAAATTTAACCAGAAAGGGGAGCTTCCCTTAAACATTTTGGCAAATGAGCTTTTCCTCTTTGCCTTTGGCTGTATATAACGTTCTCTAACAGCAATTTTTTCCTCCACTTCTCCCACACTCCTATTTTTAATGTGAGGGTTACCCATCTAAGCAACCCTCACAATTTTTTATTCTATATCCTATCAGCAGGATGAAGACTTCCTTTACACTGTAAGAAAGCATAAATTTCCAGCGAGAAGCGAATTCGACGTAGTCGGAAATTTTAGGAATACAGTATAAGTAGGGCTTGCCAATCGGCGAGTTTTCTTTATTTTTGCTGCTGGCTGCGTAAACGTTCCACTTCTTTCTCCATTTTTTCAGAGAATTGCTTAGGCGTAATCGATCCTGCAAGTAGTTCTTGTCCTTGTGTGCAAAGAACATCCCACATACCGTTTGGCAGATATACACGGTCAAAGTAAGGGAATACACGTGTGGAAGCATACTCTTGATAATATTTTGTCAAATCGCCTAAATCCTCATTAACACCCTTGATGCCTGCAGGTAAGCCTGTAGTTTCTGCCATTGTTTTTAAGTTTTCAGTCTTAGCAAAGTACGCTAATAGCTTTTTAGCTTCTTTAACATGCTTGGAATCCTTCCATACAGCCATCGTATATCTTTCTCCGCCTGAGAACGCTGGTTCATCGCCTGCAACCATTGCTGGTACCGGCATATATCCAACTTTCACCTTCGGATTCATTTCCTTAGCTTGTGTGACAGATTGAGGTCCATCAAATAGAAAGGCCACTTCTCCGTTAGCAAACATTTGAGGTATATCGCTTCGTTTTGCCGTAAGGACGTCTTTGTTAATTAAACCTTTGTCATTCATTTCCTTAAGCTTTTCAGGAAGAGCTGTCCATCCGGACCAATCAAACTTGCCATCTAATAGAGCATCCGCGTAGTTCTTTTCTGGACTAATCAATAAAGGTGTTGCAAAGTAATCAAAGAATTGTCCAATTGTTGATGAATCGATTCCGGAGAAGAAAAACGGTGTAACTTTTCCGTTACTTTCTTTTTTAATTTTCTCACCAGCTGCGATGAGTTCGTCCATTGTTTTAGGTACTGATATTCCGTATTTTTCTAAGATTTCCGCGTTATAAGTGATGCCATCCTTCGCTTCATTTAACGGTAAAGCATAAACTTTTCCTTGTTCATCAGTAATAACCGGTTTTATTGAATCCGTCAATTGAGATGCCCACTCCTGATCCTTTAAATCAGCTAAATACTTACCGTAGCGGATTTTAGACCAGCCATGCGTGTCGAACACATCTGGTAAATCATTTGCTGCCATTTTAACCTTCATCATATTTTCATAATCCTGGCCTGGAAATTGAAGCTCTACATCAATGCTTGGGTTTTCCTTTTCAAAGCTCTCTGTTATTTTTGTCATTGCGTTTTTTGTTTCCTGCTCACTTGCTGAACTGAAAACGGTCAATTTCACCTGATCACCTTTCGCCTCGGTGGATGATTTTTCTCCGCTTGAGCAGCCAAAGAGTGTAACTGCAGATAACATTGTTACGAGAGTAGTAGCAACCTTCTTCTTCATATGAATCCCCCTTAATATGTTTAAGCCATAACGTCTGATAAGGAACGTTTCACTAACTGTAACTTTTTCTCTTTACATCCCCCTATGCTACCGTAAATGCTGCGTTCATTCCATCCGTTATCTCTTGCTTATCTGTATTCTATCACCTTTGAACACGTTTTCATGTGACGTAAAACTACAATGAAAGCGCTCTTTTCTCCACTCTTCCTTTTTCATCCTTTCCTCCGATGCTCTTGCTATTCTTCCCAATATATGTTTATATGATGGAGAAATTAAATTCTATTTCAATGTAAATATTTACAAAGAATTGTTACCATTAATGCTATTCTGCTAAACTTATTAACGAAAGCGCTTTATCACATTTACGCATTTAGACGGCATAGATACAACCAAACTGGTAATAGGAAGGTGCAGCAGCAACTATGAAACTCGCTTACTCGTTACGATTTAAGCTATCTACATTCTACTTAATCATTATTGTAATTCCTGTTCTTATCATTTCCATCATCATGCCTTATTATTACCAATATTTGATTTCAAAGGAAACAGAGAAGCTGACTGAAAGCACATTGGCATCTTTAAGCAATAATATTAATACTTACCTGGATGACCTATCACGCATTACGATTATTCCTTACCTGAACGAGAATATTATGTTTGCTCTGCAGCAGGTAGCCAGTAATCAATATGAAACAGCGGAACCCTATACGCAGCTCATGGTAAACCGTGCTCTCTATGAATCTCTTCCAAAATATTTACAATTTACAAGAGAAGACATTCTTTCTATGATCATTACAACACGAAACGGTTCTTCCTTTGTCCATTCGCGAAACAGTGGAACCGAGGTTGCTGACTACCCTTATACGGAGCAGGATTGGTATAACCGGGCAAAAGCCAACAATGGCAAGGTTACATTCATTCCAACACATGTCCAGGATTACATCACGAACTCCAAACCAGTTCAAGTATTTTCTGTGGCTCGGCTTATTAAGGATCCGGAGACACAACGCCCTTTAGCTGTAATAATGGCTGATGCTGATATGAGAGCCTTTGAAAAAATAATTAAAGGCATAGATTTAAACAATAAAAGCTCCATTATCACGATTATGGATGACCGTGGGGATTTATTTTTTTCCAGTAAAACTCTATCAGCATCATTGCGTGAGCAAATTCAAGACGAGCCTGAGGTTGTAAAAGATGGCCGTGACTCCTATGTTGTCGTTTCTAAGGTTATACAGCCTTCCAATTGGAAGTTGGTTGTTTTGCTGTCAAAGTCAGAAATTGCCGCTAAAGTTCATTGGATGTTCACCATCGGTATTTTATTTGCCGTAAGCGGAGTTTGCATTACTTTCTTTCTTTTCTTTGTGCTGTCACGTTGGATTCTCCGTCCTTTTCAGGAAATGGTTCGAGTCATGAAGCAAGTAGAGCGTGGTCATTTTGATGTACGTCTGCAAACCCACGGGCAAGATGAAATTGCCCTGCTTGGGAATGCATTCAATACAATGATTTCAAAGGTGAACGACTTGATTGACAGAGAATATCGCGCGGTTCTCAATCAACGAAATGCTGAATATCGTGCTCTGCAATCACAAATTCAACCCCATTTTCTGTATAATACCTTAAATGGATTTATTGGGTTGAACCGGCTGGGAGATCGTAAAACATTAGAAAAAGCAATTTTATCATTAAGCTCCATGCTGCGGTATACTTTAGATCAGGCTGATTGGTCAACCCTTGGTGAGGAGTTCAAGTTCTTAGAAAAATATTGTCATCTTCAGGGAATGCGCTTCCAAGAGCGGATGACAACTCATATCCATTTGGATGATACTGTTTCTAACTATAAAATACCGAAATTACTTCTACAGCCTCTCGTTGAGAATGCGATTATCCATGGCTTGGAAGCATCAGAGCACCCGTGTTCCATTCATATCTCTGCTCACCTAGAAGAGCAAGATGGTCAAGCATTTTTATGCATTTCTGTTAAAGACGATGGAGCTGGGTTTGATATGACAAAAAAGAAAGAAAAAATAAGTGTGGGTCTTTCTAACATTCAAGTGCGACTAAAGATGGCCTATCCCGGCTCTACCTTTACAATCCACAGTCAAGTTGGACAAGGAACAGCTGTTGTAATTCAAATCCCAAAAAAGGAAGTGACCATATGAGAGTTGTGATTGCGGATGATGAAAGTCTAGTAAGAGCCAGTCTTCGAAGCATGCTAGAGGAATTAGAACTTCCCGTATCTATCGTCGGAGAAGCAGCTAATGGTGAAGAAACCCTTGCATTAGTGCAGGAGTATGAGCCTGATCTCGTGTTCATTGACATCCAAATGCCAAAGCTAAACGGCCTAGGAGCGATTGAGAGCGGTAAAAAGCTCTCGCCCCAAACGAGCTGGATTATTCTGACCGGTTTTTCCGAATTCAACTATGCACGTGAAGCCATTCGCCTTGGAGCTGACAACTACTTATTAAAGCCTGTAAGCCCTGAAGAATTGGAAGAAGCCCTGCAAGGATGGCTGAAAAAACATGAAAAACACAAATTATTTCGTAACTCACAGTTTGAGAATCAAATGATAGCTCTCGCCCACGGGCTAAGCTCCATTGAAGATACAAATAATCAAGACACACTCATGGACACCGCTTTTCTTTGTGCTACTTTCTTTATAGATAGTCACCTAGAGGAAAAGCAAAAAGCAGACATACTCTTACAATTCTCTCTAGCTTTAAGACAGTGTGCTTACAGACACATCGGAGGAGACGCAAAAATAGCGATTTATACACGCCCTACAGGAGAGGTATTTACCGTTGGCTGTTGGAAATATACGAAACAAACAGCAGGAAAAACAAAAATCCAAGAGTATTTTGGTGAGATTAATGAGATGATCATCCATTTCTCTAATGAAAATGCGGCCATTACAGCCATCCAAAGTGCCGACTGCTCCTCATTTGAAGATTTTCAGCAGCAAATAAACAAAATACTAGATTTATCTGCCCTTCGAACTATCGGAGGAATTCATAAAAAGTGGGGTATTGAGCAGCTATCCGCTTATCAGACAGACTCACATATAACTGAACTGAGCTGCATTCTCATTCAACTGTCTGACTACTATAAAGCGGAAATCTATCTCAACTATATGAAGACAGTAACTGATTTCGAAAAGGCACTTCTAAATGCAAAGCTGAGCAAACAAAGCAAAGCACAAATTTGCCTTTTTCTTCATTATGCGCTTGGCTGCTCACTCCAAGCAGAAGAAGACGTGAATACCTGGATTCAAAAGCTCCAACATCACGGCAGTCAGCTGCTTGCCCAAAACCAAAAAAATGAAAATCGTCAAACAGACCTTGTAGATCAAGCTATTGCATTTATCGATCAAAATTATATGAACAATATTGGTGTTGGCCAGATTGCAGAACAGCTAAATGTAACGCCTAATTATTTAAGCACTCTTTTCCATAAAAAAACAGGTATTACATTTACAAAATACATTATGAAGACACGTATTCTGAAAGCAAAGGAGTTATTATTAAACGATACTATGCAGGTTCAACAAGTTGCAGAAGCAGTTGGGTATTATAGCACCCGCCACTTTACTAAGCTTTTCACAGAATTCGTCGGCTGCTATCCTTCCGAGTTCCGCAATCAGTTTAAAATGGAGAATACGTCAACTACCACCACTTAAACGTTAACACGTTTTTCCCACAAAGGGACTTCCGTTGGTCGAAAGTGGGGGCTTGAAAAAGCCTAGTTGATTACGGTTTGCACAAATTGCCATACCCATGAAAACCACCAGAAAGGGAACATCCTTTGGAAGTGGATGGTTGAAAAGAAGAAAACCAAACGCTACAAAGAAGGACCCTTTATGAACATCTTTCGTAGAAGAGTATTTGATACGTACCCTGATGCTCACATGACATATGGGAGCATGACTACACCAAGAAGAAAAGAACTGCAACTCGAAAAAACACATTACAATGATGCCATTGCCACTACAGGGATCACCAACATCAAAGAAAATACGGCTCACGTTCTGTATATCAAACAATTTAGGAAGAAAATACGCTCTTTACATGAAGCAACCGCTAGAAAAGGCAGAAAAGAAAAAAATACACAATCCAAACGGAATGAAAAGAACACAAAATCAGTCAGTTCATGGCATTTGAATGATAAAGTTCGTGTGTTTGGACAAGTTGGCTGGATTAGTGGATTTAGTGGACAGACTTGTTATGTAAAAAACATACAAGGAGATTATGTTACGGTTCCAGATAAAACGTATAAACAGGTGAGCTTCAACCACTTGGAGCTGATTTGTCATAATAACAACTGGCAATTCTCGGTCTTGTAGGCTTACACCTACCGGAAATTCATCCCCCACCTACTCATTGGGCTACGCCCTTCTCACTCCTTGAGGAGGGGGACTTCTTTCCGGAAAATCTGTTAAAAAATAATAAAACTTATGAAAAATAAAACCCTGACTTCTTTCTCTACTCTAAAGTGGAAATCAGGGTCTTTTTTGTTCGTATGAGCCCTTACTCTCACTATATACAAGATTTTCATAACATTTATGGGCACCTGCACAGTCATATAGGTTTTCAGCTACATATTGTACACAAAGTAATTACCTACTGTTTTTGGGGGATAATCGGTCCACACTCGCCTTAAAGCAATGGAGGTATGAAAATGATAAAATTTTATTCCTTTCATGGGACTGTCACCATGATTAGTGATTTTGTTATGGGGCAAAATGGCGAAGGAGAAGGTTGTTATAAATTAATTTCTGTAGAAGACGGGTCGGGAACAATAGTAAATTTCGTGGTTTCACCCACCACTTACTTTGTAGACCATGTAATGGTGGCAGTAGGAGATAGAGTAACTGGATATTATGATGGGAATGCACCTGTTCCTCTTATATACCCACCACAATATCGAGCACTTGTAATGGTGAAAGATAGCCCTTATCAGAATGTAAAAGTAGATTATTTTAATAGTCAGCTGGAGAGCAGTGATGGACAATTACGATTAAATTTATCCCCCTATACCCAAATAGTATTAACAAATGGGCAACCCTTTTCAAGAAGCCTTACGAACCGAAATCTAATTGTTATCTACGGACCTGCCACAACAAGTATTCCCGCTCAAACCACCCCCTATAGAATAGTAGTTTGGTGTTAGCGTTTATTATAGAAAATGCCTGTTACACATAACCTAATAATAGTTGCTATTATGTACACAAAGTTTTATACACTAAACCTAAGAAGCCTATTTACAGTGTGACCTAGCTCAATAATTACCAAAAAACATAGGATACATTATTCACTGCTCTATCTGGTTGTAATGATACTTCATTACATTGTTCTCAATATATTCATTGTGAAGGAGGAATAAATATATGAGTGGATATGCTCATGGTAATAGCTTCGCTTTAATTGTTGTATTGTTTATCTTATTAATTATCGTTGGCGCAGCTTGTTGGTGTGGTCACGGATACGGTTGGTAATAAAAAACTATTAAAAAGCTCCTGTGAACGCCAGGCCCCTGTCTCAATAGCAGGAGCTTTTTGTTTGCAAAATAACAAAAATAGCCTTCTCTATAAAAATTGAAGAACTATACTTTAAAAGTAAAAACAGCCCTATTTGGAGACTGTCAGTGGTCGCTTCATAATATTTTAGCAAAACTGCCGAAAACGGCAGATTGCAATAATGCATAAAAACGAAAAGCCTATTAAAATCCATCTGTCAATATTCATACGTTTTCACCCTAAAAAGGAATTAATGTTTATATTATCTTCCTTCTTTTGAAATACATAACTTTCTGTGAAACAAGAAATTAAACATTATTTCTCATTCACATTAGTTTATTTAAAATGGAATTTCTCAGTACCTCGCCATATAATAAGTGATTCTCCTGGGTAACCTAAGGCATGAATATAAAATGAGAGGAGCTATTCAATTGACAGATTTTACGGCAAATGACTCAGCAACAATGAAATCAAAGGTACAATCTAAGGCATCATGGAGCGGAGAACATAGCATTGGAACGGGGCATATGCAGAAGAAACAGGATCAAGAGTTACATAAAGGTAATCCTGTTGTCGAAGCACAAAAGCAAATGTCTTCACAACAAACAGTAGGTCTTCCGCCACAGGAGTGAAACTACGTCTCTCAGCTTGCTGACACTGCTTTAACAGTCTCTTTTTCACCAACATAAAAAGTCGCTTGTCGATTGACAAGCGACTTTTTATGTTGGTTAATTCACAAGCTTTTGAGCCTCACGCAATTGAAACGTTCTTACCGTACGAGGCAAGAAACGACGAATTTCATCCTCGTTATAGCCGACCTGTAATCTCTTTTCATCAATAATGATTGGACGGCGTAAAATGCCTGGGTAATCACGAATAATTTTATATAAATCTTGAAGCGGTAATGATTCTACCTGAATGTTTAATTCCTGAAAAATCTTAGAACGTGTAGAAATAATCTCATCTGTTCCACTCTCTGTCATGCGAAGAATCTCTTTAATTTCTTCAATTGTGAGAGGCTCAGAAAAAATATTCCGCTCACGATATGGAATATGATTTTCCTCTAACCATAGCTTTGCTTTTCTGCAAGATGTGCAGCTTGGCGAACTATACAAAGTTACCATCATTTACTCACTCTCCCTAAGATGAGTACAGTTTTTAAATCTTTTACCTAAAATCAGTATCCTGAACTGAGACTCGTTTTCAAATAACAATTACTTTAAATAAGCAACTCTATACACATTATACAATACATAGCCACAGAAATACACATGAAATTCTTTTAAAAAAACGAAAATAACTTATACAAAAACTATACAAATGAGTAGCAATATGAATTTTTTGTAATCATTTGTCACAAATACCCGTGCAGATCTGCATTTTTTAACTCATTTTCCAGAAAAGTTCCCACTGCAAAACTTGCTGGTGTTTAAATGGTGAACCGTTAGCAGTTTCCCCTTAACATTTCTTCCCTTCGCTCCTCATTTCGACTACAATAGAAGAAAGGGATTACATTCAAGCAAGGGGGAATGAAGATGATAGCATACTTCTTTGACTTAGCCATTGTAGCTGTCCTTATTATCGGTATTACAGCCATGATTGGCGTCATCACAAACGGAATTGGCGAAAAAGTATTCGGCGGCAGAAAACGTCGCGAGTTCGTTGACCAATCCGCAAAAACACAAACAGGTTGGAATGCTGTTGGAGGAAAAGGAATTTACCGAAAACGCACCTATTAGATCGTTGTAAAGCCTCTTTCATTCATTGGATAGCAATCCTATAAGGCTTCACGTGATCTGCTTTTTAAATGTTGTCACACAAAAAGGAAAAACTTACTATTATTAAAATTCTATATTTTACCAACCAATACCTTTTTATAAACGTATAAATTCTATGGGGATACGATAATATTGCTGGAAAAGGAAGTCCTCTGACTAAGGGCTTCCTTTTCTATTAGCTATGTATCTCTTGATATTTTCTATACTCCGCTTCTGAGCATAGCACCCAGTGATTGGGGCAAATCTCTCTCATACTCGGTTCTTCACTTCCATAATTATGCTGCGCCGGATCATATACAACACGTTTGCGGTTGCGCTCATAGTCCGGATCTGGAAGCGGAATAGCAGATAAAAGCGATTGTGTATAAGGATGAACCGGGCTTTTATATAATTCTTCACTTTCCGCAAGTTCCACAATTTTACCGTGATACATAACCCCAATGCGATCACTAATATATTTCACCATAGACAAATCGTGAGCGATAAATAAATAGGTTAACTCCCTTTCCTTTTGCAGCTTTTTCAATAGATTGACAACTTGAGCTTGAATCGAAACATCAAGCGCCGAAATTGGCTCATCTGCAATAATAAATTCTGGTTCCACCGCTAAAGCACGGGCAATGCCAATCCGCTGTCGTTGACCGCCTGAGAATTCATGCGGATAGCGGTTCGCATGCTCACGGTTCAATCCTACCGTTTCTAGCAGCTCATATACGCGCTTCATACGATCTTCCCTCGATGTTGCTAGACCGTGAATATCAATGCCTTCTGCGATAATATCAGCTACTGTCATCCGCGGATTCAAGGATGCGTACGGGTCCTGGAAAATCATCTGCATCCTGCGGTTAAACCGTTTCAGGTCCGCTCTTGATTTCTTGCCATGCACATTCTCGCCTTTAAACAAAACCTCACCTTCTGTTGCGTCATATAAACGGATGATGGTTCGACCCGTAGTAGATTTACCAGAACCAGATTCTCCTACAAGTCCAAATGTTTCACCTTTATAAATATGAAACGTAACATCATCGATTGCCTTTATAACAGCGCCGTTCGTTTTAAAATATTGCTTGACGTTTTTTACTTCAATTATCTTTTCACGCTTATTATCCATTTCGGTTACCTGCTTTCATCTGACGAATACGGTTTTGAATCATCTCCGGAGCTTCTATTTTGGGAGCATTCGGATGAAGCAGCCATGTTGCGGCATAATGCGTATTACTCACCTGAAACATAGGGGGCTCTATTTCGAAGTCAATTTTCATTGCATGCGGATTACGCGCCGCAAATGCGTCACCCTTTGGCGGTTTAATCAAGTCCGGAGGCGTTCCTGGAATCGCATATAACTCCTCATCAGTACCATCTGGACTAGGCATCGATGCAAGCAGTCCCCAGGTATAAGGATGCTTCGGATCGTAGAAGATTTCATCAACAGTGCCTACCTCTACAATCTTTCCTGCGTACATAACAGCCACACGATCTGCTACATTCGCTACAACACCAAGATCGTGAGTGATGAAAATAATTCCAGCATCTGTTTTTTTCTGGATATCCTTCATTAGCTCTAAAATTTGAGCTTGAATTGTTACATCAAGCGCTGTCGTCGGTTCATCCGCAATTAACAGTCTAGGATTACACGCAAGCGCCATTGCGATGACAACACGCTGTCTCATCCCTCCAGAAAACTGATGCGGGTATTGATTCACACGTACATCCGGATCGGGGATTCCTACAAGAGCAAGCAACTCCTTCGCTCTTGCATGAGCGTCCCCCTTATTCATCTTTTGATGCTTGCGTAAGCCTTCCATAATCTGATTGCCTACTGTCATCGTCGGGTTTAAGGATGTCATCGGATCCTGAAAGATCATTGCAACCTCTTTTCCGCGAATGCCTTGCATGTCCTGCTCAGCCAGCTTTGTTAAATCACGGCCATCAAATAAAATCGCTCCATTTTTAATACGCCCTGGAGGATTAGGAATTAACCCCATTAAAGCCTTGGAGGTAACAGATTTACCAGATCCCGACTCCCCTACAATCGCTAAGGTTTCTCCCTTTTCCAATTCGAAGTTGACTCCGCGAACCGCATGAACCTCGCCCCCATGCGTATCGAAGGAGACATATAAATCCTTTACTTCAAGTAATTTTCCCATTATATTTTCTCCTTTCTTTTCAGAAAAGCATATATTGGTTTGTTTCCTTAGGAAATTGGGCCGTGTCCGCTTTTCTTGCACTGCAAGAAAGTCTAACTTTTCGGGGGATGTCTAGCTCCCAAGGCCCAAAATGGCAGACTCCGGGCTGAACCTCCGCAAAAGGCAAAAAGCGCCTTTTACTCCGGCCCACCCCTACGCTTTTCTTAATTACTTACGCATTTTTGGATCTAGTGCTTCGCGCAACCCATCTGCCAATAGATTAAAGCTTAAAATAAGCAAACTAATTATAACTGCCGGAATAAACATCGTATGCGGATACGTTTGGATGGACTTATATCCGTCGCTTACAAGAGAGCCCAAGGATGCAAGAGGCGGACGAATTCCAAGACCAATGAAGCTAAGAAATGCCTCTGTAAAAATTGCGCTCGGAATTGTAAACATCGCCATAACGATAATGGAGCCCATTACATTAGGAATCAAGTGTCTCGCAATTAACTTGCCGTTTGTTGCACCTAATGTACGGGATGCTAGTACATATTCTTGATTCTTCAGCTTGAGCACTTGACCGCGTACAATACGGGACATGTTAATCCATCCCGTTACAACCATGGCAAGTGTTAATGGAACAATGCCGGAACCTAAAATAATCACGAACAAAATCACAATGATTAAATACGGAATTCCGTTTAATACTTCGACGAAACGCTGCATGATCGTATCAACTCTGCCGCCATAGAAGCCAGAAATCCCGCCATATGTTACACCAATCAGCATATCGATGACTGCCGCTAATAACCCAATGTAAAGGGAAACACGTGTCCCCTCCCATGTTCTCGTCCAAAGATCACGACCAAGGTCATCTGTACCGAACCAAAAGTCCTCTTTTATGCTGCGCTTTTTATACTGGTCTACTTCGTTAAAGTCCTTACCGTCAAACCAAGGGATAAACTTCAATACTTCGATTCTGGGAGGAAGCTTCGCGCGTCCCAAGTCTTGATCCTTATATGAATACTTGCTCATCGCAGGTCCAAACACTGCAAAAAAGACAACAATAGCGATGATAATCAATCCAAAAATAGCACCTCTATTTTTTATTAAACCACGTCTTGCATCCTGCCAAAATGTTAAGCTGGGACGAGCAATACTTTCATTATCAATTACGCTTCTGTCCGCGGGCTGAAACAAGTCCAGAGACAGGTTTTTTATATCCATCAGTGCTCCCCTCCCGCCAAACGGATACGCGGATCAATTACCCCATACAATAGATCCACAATAAAAATAACAAAAACAAACAATATACTATAAAAGATCGTTGTCCCCATAATAACTGTATAATCATTCAATACAATCGAATTCACAAACTGCTCCCCTAATCCAGGAACTGCAAAAATCTTTTCGATTACAAGCGTACCTGTCATCAAGTTCACCATCATGGGTCCTAAAATCGTAATAACCGGTATTAGAGCGTTGCGCAGCGCATGCTTTACCACAATCGCCAACTGACTAATCCCCTTAGCCTTTGCGGTTAAAATATAATCCGAATTCATAACCTCTATTAACTCTGTGCGCGTAAAACGGGCTACATTCGCTGTTACAAACACAGAAAGAGCAATCGTCGGTAAAATTGTAAATTCAAATCCCTTCCAAAACGCAACTGGAAGCCAACCGAGCTTAACCCCAATATAATATTGCAACAGTGCAGCGAATACGAATGAGGGAACAGAAATTCCTAGTACGGAAATAACGGTTGCGCCGTAGTCAACACTCGTACTGCTGCGCAGTGCAGCCAAAATACCGAGCAGCAAACCCATTAATGTACCGAGCACTAAAGCTTGCAATCCTAGCTGTGCGGATGGAATAATTCGAGCACCGATCAAATCTGTTACCGGTCGATTATCATATTTAAAAGATATACCTAAATCGCCTTGCATTAGATTCGTCATATAACGCACATATTGCACCGGTACAGGTTCATTGAGTCCATATTTTTCTAAGATGATTTCCTGCTGCTGCTTAGACAGCTTTTCCTGATTCTGGAGCGGAGAACCCGGCAGCAGCTTCATTAAGAAAAACGTAAAGGTTGTAATTAAAAACAAAGTAATGAGCATGTAAACGAAACGTTGAAATATATAACGTCCCACACCAGCACCTCCATATCTTTACGAAATTCCTTGCCTTAAAGAAAATCTTGTTATTTTCTAGTATTTCTCTATTCAATGCAGAACAAACAATACACAAAAATATTCACTAATCTTCGTATGGGAAGAGTTACTATTTGTACAATATAATAGTATGAATATTTTTTAGAATGCTCGGAGGGAACACTTTTGAACCGAATGATAGCTTCGACAAGTGTTATAATAGGAGTGTCTGTTGGCATTTCATGTATAGTCGCGTTGCTTCAACACCAACACTCCTTTTTATTGCCTTTTGTAAACAGCCTGTTTTATATCGCCCTTCCCTTCAGCGTCATCGGGGGATTTCTTTTCCTGCTTGAACGCGGATGGTTTAACATTACAAGATACGCGTTCCGTAAAATGTTTTGGATTGCGCATGCAAAGGAAGCAGCTCTTTTAGAGGAAGAACACCCCAGAGCAGATCGAGAGCTTTTATACCGAACCTATTCCTTTCGTCTCACATACCCTTTCCTTATTACAGGTTTGATTCTTGCCGTTTTATCTATAGGAATTAGCTTTGCTGTATTAGTGTAGCTTGCATCGTATTGGATATTTGCTATAATAAATAGAGAATCTTATAGTCTTGCGATGAGAAAGAAGAGTACATATTGAGGTCATTTCAGAGAGCTTGTGGTTGGTGCGAACAAGTAATGATGCGGTATGGAATGGGCTTTTGAGCACCGAACCGAACTTGAAGTAGGCTTCGGCGTTTCGTCCGGCGTTACCGGATTTAAGTGATTTTGCGTTTGCAAAATAATTAGGGTGGCACCACGGTCCATTCGTCCCTATGTTTGTTAGGGACGAATGGGCCTTTTTTGCACTGTAGGAAAATATAAATTTCCCGCTGGAAGTGAATTCAACGTAGTCGGAAATTTTCGGAATACAGTATAAGGCAACTACACCTCTGTCTTCGCCCAAGGGCGGGGCTCGCTAGTCGGTGAGTTTTCTTTACACTGTAAGAAAATATAAATTCCCGGCTGGAAGTTCATTCGACGTAGTGGGGAATTGCAGGAATACAGTATAAGGGCAACTACGCCTCTGCCTTCGTCCGGGAAGCAGGGCTTGCCAATCAGCGAGTTTTCTTTATTTCCTAATTAAAAAGGCAGAATCGGCTGCTTACTGATAGAGAGGAAATTCCCCAAAGTAAGCAAGCCAAGCTAGACAATGCCCTGAAACTTATACTTTCTTAAATTCAAATGAAATTTAGGACATAGGGAGGAATTGCAACATGTCAGTTATTTTTTCAGGTATTCAACCAAGCGGCACGATTACAATCGGCAATTACTTAGGCGCTATGAAGCAATTTGTGGAGCTGCAAAATGAACATGATTGTTATTTTTGTATTGTCAATCAACACGCGATTACGGTTCCACAGGATTCGGTAGAGCTTCGCAAAAACATCCGCAGTCTTGCTGCTTTATATGTAGCATGTGGAATTGATCCAGAGAAATCTACATTATTTGTGCAATCAGAGGTACCAGCGCACGGGCAGCTTGGCTGGATTATGCAGTGTATCGCCTATATTGGTGAATTGGAGCGTATGACACAGTTTAAAGATAAATCAAAGGGCAAGGATGCTGTCTCAGCTGGTCTGCTTACTTACCCACCGTTAATGGCAGCTGATATTCTGCTATACAATACAGAAATCGTACCTGTCGGCGATGACCAAAAACAGCATATTGAGCTAACTCGTGATTTAGCAGAGCGCTTTAATAACCGTTACCGTGAAGTATTTACCATCCCAGAAATTCGCATTCCAAAGGTTGGCGCCCGCGTCATGTCTTTAACAGAACCGACGAAGAAAATGAGTAAATCTGATCCAAATCAAAAATCAATGGTGAGTCTTCTTGATGACCCGAAAGCCATCGAGAAAAAGATTAAAAGCGCTGTTACTGATTCTGAAGGTATCGTAAAATACGATAAAGAACAAAAACCAGGCATTTCCAACCTGCTTACTATTTATTCCTCGTTCTCCGGCAAAACAATTGAGGAGTTGGAGGCGCAATACGCAGGAAAAGGCTACGGCGATTTTAAAGGTGACTTAGCGCAAGTTGTCGTGGATGCTATAAAACCAATCCAAGAGCGCTATCATGAGCTGATTGGTTCTCCTGAGCTTGACGAAATTTTAGATCGCGGTGCTGAGAAAGCAAACAAGGTTGCCATGAAGCAGCTTCGAAAAGTGGAAAACGCGATGGGCTTAAGCCGTAAAAGACGATAGTAAGAAAACAATACGAAGAAAACTAAATAACATGAAAAGGCACAGTCATTTCTGACGTGCCTTTTCTTACATTGTAAAAAAGTATAACTTTTCGGGGTGATGTCTAGCTCCCAAGGCCCACAATGGCAGGCTCCGGGCTGAACCTCCGCAAAAGGCTTGCCTTGTTCGCTTTTCTTACATACGTATATCGCGCTTGCTTTCTTCTCTGTTTAAATTCCGTTCAAACGGGAACCAATTTGCCTTGCCAAACAACTTCACCATAACCGGCACGAAGAACGGCAGAAAGACAAATACATACAGCAGCAAGCCTGAAAGCACGATTGTCGCGATTTGCATTAAGGATAATACACCCGACGGATACAGAGCCGCAAACGTACCTCCCAAAATAATAACCGCGGAGAAGATAACCGGTCCCATGTTGCGCATCGCAAGTAGAATCGCTTCATTTACCGAAGTTCCTTTATACTCGTTGAAGCGGTCCATAAGGAAAATGCTATAATCTACACCAAGAGCCATCAGAAGCACGAAGCCAAAGAATGGCATTGTCCAGTTAATGCCGTCATAGCCAAGAATGTTCACGAAGATAACCTCGTTAATCGCCAGGGAGCTGAAGAAGCAAAGCGTGAGCGATACGATGAGGTACAATGGCATTACGATAGAGCGAAGCAATACAATCAGAATAAGTGTGATACCAATCAGCATGTAAATAACTGTTTGCTTGTAGTCACTGTTGGATGCAGCCAACATATCAGCAGCGCTGGCTGATACACCGGAAACCCCAACTTCTGCATCCTTTAAATCCGTATCTGCCAGCGTACGCTTTACCACCGCTTGGATATCCTTTGTTGCGTTCTGTGCTTCAGCTGAATACGGGTTATATTTTAATACCACATCAAACTTTGCGACTTCTTTATCCTTGGATAAGTAATTATCGAAAACCTGCTGAAGGTCTCCACTTTCGAGCGCTTCGCTTGGAATATAGAAGCCCGCCATTTCTTTATCAGGCGCTTGCGCTAAGCCGCCTAGGTAGCTTTGTGCAGAATGTAATCCGTTTGAAATCTGTCCTAGTCCATCTGTACTTTGACCGAGACCGCTTTGAAGAAGGGCAAGCTTTTCATTGACTGACGCAAAGCCATCTTTGAGCTGACTCTGTCCATTTTCCAGTTGCGCGAGACCGCTCGAGACCTCCGGCAATTTTCCAATGACTTTGTTTTGGGCGTTCACTAACTCTGCATTTCCGCTCTCAAGCTTTGCTGCTCCTTCTTCAAGCTTTTGCAAAGCCTGTGCAAGCTGCTCTTGTTGAGCAATTGCAGATGAAATTATTCGTTCACTATCGTTTACTTGGGCAACAATAGTGTTGATCTCTTCGTTCAACTGCTTCACCACATCTTTGATTCCAACAGCTGAGCCCAACACTTGTTTCTTTAAATCTTGATATGTCGGGTCCTTCCCTAAATCCTCATAATTTTGTTCGAGGGCTGCAAACATTACCTGCAATTGCTCTACATTCAAATTAATTGCGGCTTGATCTAACATCTCATAAATTTCATTGTATGTACTTCCTAATTGCCGAAGGGCATTCGCCAGCTTTTGAAACTCTTCAACTTGCTGCTTCGTCTCTGATTGGGACTTTTCTACCTGCTGACGCAGCAGTGCAAGATTGTGCTTTATTTCACTTACTCCTATAGAGCCTTTGCGCATCCCATTCTCTATTTGGCTTAATGCGGTTTGAATCTGTCCTACACCATTTTGCAATTGCCTTGTCCCGCTAATAAGCTGATTTACACCTCCTGCCGCAGAATTCAACTGTGGTGTCGATGCTGCAAGAGAGCTTTTTGCTTCCACCAAACCATCTTTAATTTGATTTAAGCTCTCTGTTCCTTTCCCGATCCCATCATTCAACGTTTTCGCCTGATCCGCCACGTAGAAATTTTCCACTGGATCGCCAAGCGGACGTGTGGCACTTCGGACTTTTTCCACAGAAGAAAGTTTCATGATCTCGCGGCTAACTTTTTCAATTGTCGTCAATGCTTCTTCTGAATCAAGTTTTTCCTTGCCCTCGACAATGACTTGTACAGGCATGACTTTGCCGGGTCCGAAGCTATCTGCAATCGTGTTGAAACCTTTTACAGAGCCATACCCTTCTCCGATTTCATTCAATGAGTTAAAAGAAAGCCTTCCATCATAGCTAACCACTAAAGGCACAACAATAACTATAACAAGCAATAAGGCGTGGAGCGGCTTACGGATCGAAAAATTCCCAAATGCCCCCCATATTTTACTTTCACTATGGCCGCTTGCGGATTTTACTGGCCAGAATAAGCGCGGTCCCAATGTATACATAAATGATGGAACAATTGTCACGAGCGCAACGAGCAGGACAACAATACCAATTGCAACGCCTGTTGCAGATTGATATAAAGAAAATTTTGATAGTGCGATAGATACAAAGCCAATTAAAACAGCCAATGCGCTGAATAAAACGGTTCTTCCGGCAGTTTGATACGTTTTAATGATTGCCTCAGTCACTGTTTCATGCTTCGGCAGCTCCTCCTTAAAACG
The DNA here is from genome assembly GCF_004138295.1 of Ectobacillus funiculus. Classification (GTDB taxonomy): domain Bacteria; phylum Bacillota; class Bacilli; order Bacillales; family Bacillaceae_G; genus Ectobacillus; species Ectobacillus funiculus. The sequence continues at coordinate 84,227 of NZ_SCFM01000025.1, forward strand.
GCTGAGCAACAAAATACAGTAATCCGTTCCAATTCCAAACAGGGCTGCTACCATGAATATTTGCGTAAAAGTGGAAATCGGGAAATTGAACCAATTTACTAAATATGCCACAATGGCCGCACTTGCTACATAAGATACGCCTACTGTCAAAAGAGGAATAAGCGGTGTCACAATCGAACGAAATACAAGCACTAGCACGAACAAGATAAATATTATCGTAATAATCTCTGCTTTGTGTAAGCCATTTTGGGAGCTAACCATAACATCCTCTTCGATAAAGTGTCCTCCTGTGAAATAGTGATCAATCTTGGGGTTTCCGACGGCCTTTTCTAGGTCATCACGAATTTCAGCAATGCTGCGCCCTTTTCGATCTATCTCTATCGAGGTAATAATCGTTTTCTTATCTTTAGAAACGAGCTGCTGGCGAACCTGTTCCCCATCTCGATATGTAGTTATTTTGGCGATACCAAGCTGTTTTTGTTTATTTTGTAATGCATTCAATACTGTATCGACTTCTTTCTCCTTACTTGCGCCGATCCCCTTTTTATCATGAAAAATGAGAACTGCCGAAACTGTATCAGCACCCTCTGCATGATGACGGTCTAAAATCTCATTTGCGATCATGGAGGAATACTTATTCGGGATAGTAATGTTTCCTTTATCGCGGACAAGCTGTTCCATATCTGGCGCAAACATCAGGAGAACCGTTAATAACACAGTCCATAAAGCAAGAAACACCCAGCGCATTTTCAATAAAGCCTGCATAGTGTTATTTCCCTTCTCTCGAGTTAATAATTATCCAAAGTTTCTCGTAGTTGCACTTATACTATATTCTTAAAGTTTCTGACTACGTCGAATTCGCTTCTAGCTGGAAATTGATACTTTCTTACAGTAAAATCAAGCTTCCAATTCCTCTAAGTAGAAACGTACGAACCGGCACGCATTTTTCTATCCGTTGCCAATATCGGTTCCTCCTTCTCTGTCGTTCACAATAGGATAACGTACCGATCCCACAGGCCGACCGTACGAGTTACATATCCTTTTGCGACGAGGCAGTCAACCATTACAGTCTTTACACTGTGATTTACATTATTCCATTCTGACAACAGACTAGAATCACAAAAAATATTATTTCTTAATATAAGGAATTTGAGAAATTGTTTCGAAGTGATGTCTACCTTAAGCTGTTCAGATAGAAGGACCCTTTATTTTGCAAGTTGCGAAAATGAAAATTACTTCATATCGTCGTATTAAGCGCTCAAGTTTTCTCATCCATGGAGTCTGCTCCTTTTTATTGAAGTACAAGATAATTCAATAGTTAAATTAGGCAGCAGTTAAAGTATAAAGATAATTGGTATTTTTTTCAACAAAAAATACCAATTATCTTTGAATTGCACCTCAATTTTGTAGCCAATGGGGGCATAAAGAATTTCTTTAGCCTATTAAAGAATGAGTTACTGTACCTTAGAGGATTTGAAAGCGTGGAGCATTTCAGATAAGAATTGGAGAACTACATTCACTATTACAATCGCAAACAAATTAAGAAAAAATTAAAGGGCATAAGTCCAATATTGAACCGGACTCATACCCAGAAAGCTGCCTAACATTCATGTCTAACTTTTGGAGGCAGTTCGCTTTTTATTTCTTCTTTTTTAGTTCTTGCATAGATTTAATCAAGGCATCGCGTTCACCCGCATCAGATAGCTCTTCGGAAAATTCTTGGTCCTCACGGCGCTTTGCTGCGAACTTGATTTGTCCGGCAGCCGCATTATTATTTGGTGCCGCTTGCTTATTCCAATCTCCCATATTGTCTCACCTCTTTTCCTTTTTCTTAGTATGGGACAACAGAGTAAAACCATTCCTGCTCCATAAGAAAAGCGGACAAGGCCCGCCTTTTATAGCAGCGTAGGGGTGGGCCGGAGTAAAAGGCGCTTTTTGCCTTTTGCGGAGGTTCAGCCTGGAGTCTGCCATTTTGAGCCTTAGGAGCTAGACACCACCCCGAAAAGTTACACTTTCTTACCTTGCAAAGAAAGAAAACTCACTGATTGGCGAGCCCTGTCTTTGGGCGAAGACAGAGGCGTAGCCCTACTTATACTGTATTCCTAAAATTTCCGACTACGTCGAATTGATTTCCAGCTGGAAATTTATACTTTCCTACAGTAATATAAAAATCCTCCGAAACATATTAGGTTTGTTTCGGAGGATTTTTATTTTTGCTTTTCTAGTTGACTTTCGGCTCTTTTTCCATTTCCCATAGCTTTTCGAAAAATGGTTGTCCTTTTACAAGGCGCGCGCAAAGCTGTTCATGCTTCTCGCTCCAGCCGCGCTGCGCTTCTTCAAACAGACGTCCCCATACTTCTTCAAAGGACATATGCTGCACATCTTGATACGCTGTTGGCTCCCATTCTGTATACCAATAACGAATTTCTGCTGGGTTTCTTGTTGCATATAGCTGATCTAATGCCATAAATAACAATTGCTTTAATTGTCTCTCTTTTCGAGTCAGTCCGCTCATCATATACGGTGACGGAGACAAAATGTGGTGCTCCTTCTTTACGGTCGCTGAATTGAAGGAATAGGATTCCGTTTGTGCATTCGCAATCATGTCATATACCATTTGTTCTTGTCGAGGAATAAGTCTGCTTTTGCGGATTGGTATATTGTAACCGATTGTATCTACCGCGAGAATGCAGTTGCCGTCAGAAACAACGAAGCAATAGTCTAGCTGCGTGCGCTCGTGATTTTTTCGAATATACGCTTTCTGATGTACGTCTTCTAACAGTTTGGACGGAAGCTCGAGTAGTTCATTTTCGATGTAATGATACAAGGCGGAATCTACCTTCAATAAAGGAACCTGATCCAACAATTCGATCGTGTCGTCTTTGCGCCACTCATAGAAAGGACAAACATTATAGCCGTTTTCTTCACCCTCAAACCAATTTACCCATACATCATGCAGATATAACATTTCTTACCCCTCACTTCACAACTGTTTGTTGATACCATTATGGTCATGAGAACAAGAATTTATTCCAGTTTAGGAAAGATATTCAATACATAGTTTATAAATTCTGCATTTCTTTTCTGTTTCATTCTAAGCTTGTTTCTTTTCGTTACTCATCTTATGACAAAAAATGCTAAATACCACAAGGAAGGAAGCGGGTTCTTGCCTGTTCTGCTGATAATATGTCTAGTTTACGTGTATCAATGTCGTTCTAGCAACAAACTATCATGTGTTCCACACGCACAAAAACGCCTCTATGTTCTAGAGACGTTCATATTGAAAAGGAACGAGCCTCCTGCAAAATTTCTTTTGCGTCCATCGTTAGCAGCTGCTTTGTTGTTAATTTTTTGTGTGCAATACAATCTTGCACAAGATGGAAACCAACTGCATAACCAAGCATGTCTGGGTATAGCCTCAGCCCGTTCAACAGCTCTTCATGCTCGGCCGTTCCTCGATAGACAGTTATTTTGTCGTTGACATACCTATGCCAAAACTGGACTGCCTCCTGTTTCGTATAATACCGTGTCCATGGTGCATGATAGGCCTTGGAATAGCGCTCAGCCACAGCTGCTTCTGCTAAACCTTCTAGTATCATTGTATCTAAGAGCGTGTAATCCTCTTCTTTTTTTTGGATGGTAGCCAACCTGCATATATGATGATATTCATGCGTTAATACCGCTTGTAACTCTTCTATCGTATTGTGCGGCGAAACAAATAGAAATAAGCATTTTCGAAGAGCAAGACCACTTTTTCCATCGTACTCTCGTTGTACACGCCTGTTATACACATCCGATGGAAAAATAAAAATAGGAATATCCGGGCCGTTTAGCCAATGGCGCAGCTGCTCCAGCTCTTTCTCAATTTCTCCCCACACATTTTGCTGCTGAAGCTTTTCAACATCCTCCTTGCCGCCGCGCATAGGACGATACATGCCGCGTGAAACAAGATAACGATATATATAGCGCGGCGGCAATGGTATATATTCCTTTAGATTTTTACATATTTCCTCCGGCTCTTCATAATGCGCAAGCAGCCATAGGTCTGTCGCAATCACTCCCATAACATGCACCCTTTTTCACCTATATTATGAAAAAGCATGAGGGGAGTTTCCTCACAGAGGCGTTGATTTTCCCTCTATTGAATGCTACGGTTACCTAGTAGATACATATAATGACTAAGCAAGAGGTGATACAAATGGGAGCATGTAATCTTGATCATTCATTGGAGGATGTACGTAATAAGCTTGAAAGTCAGCAAAGCTTTTTACCTGCACTTTTATTTGCGGATGTACAGCGCTTTTTACAAGACGAGCAGCCACAGGCCGTATTAAATGAGCTATTTCATCTTTTGAAAAAGTACGATCTAGTATCAAGGGAAGAACAAGAAGAGCGAAACGAAGGCTTGCAGCGCTTGATTAAGCTGTAAAAAAACACGCAGAGGATAACCTCTGCGTGTTTTTTGTCCAGCTCCATGGAGCTTTCTCACCTTTTAAAAATAAAGTATAAGTGTAACTACGCCTCTGTCTTCGCCCAAGAGCAGGGCTTGCCAGCCGGCTAGTTTTCTTTACGCTTCATACTTTTTGAAAACAAGTGCTGCGTTATGACCGCCAAACCCTAAGGAGTTGCTTAGGACCGTGCGTACTTCTTGCTTACGTGCTGTATTTGGCACATAGTCAAGGTCGCAATCTGGATCTGGCGTTTCGTAGTTAATCGTTGGCGGAATAATGCCGTCCGTAATCGTACGCACTGAGAAGATTGCCTCCACAGCTCCAGCTGCGCCAAGCAAATGCCCCGTCATCGATTTTGTAGAGCTCACTGCTACTTTGTATGCATGGTTACCGAACACTTCTTTAATTGCCATTGTTTCATACTTTTCATTTGCTTCTGTGCTCGTTCCATGCGCATTAATATAGTCCACATCATCTGGCTGAATGCCCGCATCTGATAATGCTTGGCGCATTGCCCGAACACTGCCTTCTCCGCCAGGCGCTGGAAGCGTAATATGGAACGCATCGCCAGCTGCACCGTAGCCAACAATTTCGGCATAAATTCTCGCACCGCGCTGCAAAGCGTGCTCTAAGCTTTCTAAAATTAAAATTCCGGCACCCTCGCCCATGACAAAACCACTGCGATTTTTATCAAATGGACGACAAGCTGTAGCCGGATTCTCATCAAATGACAATGCTTTTGCCGAGCTAAAGCCTGCAAAGGAAATGCTTGTAAGAGGGGCTTCTGTTCCTCCTGTAATCATTGCATCTGCGTCACCGCGCTGAATCACCTTAAAGGCATCGCCAATCGAGTTTGCACCGGAGGCACAAGCTGTGACAGAGCAGGAGTTGATTCCTTTTGCCCCTGTTGCAATCGATACTTGTCCAGCTGCCATATCGGGAATCATCATAGGAACAAAAAACGGACTTACGCGACGAGGTCCTTTCTCCAACAATGTTCTATACTGATCTTCGTATGTTTCCATTCCGCCAATACCCGATCCAACCCAGACACCAATACGCGGCGCATTCTCGTCATTAATCGTTAAATTTGCATCCTCTACAGCCATTTTTGCAGCTACTACTGCATATTGCGTAAAACGATCCATTCTGCGAGCATCTTTTTTATCAATGTACTGCTCTACCTCAAAATCCTTGAGTTCCGCTGCCACCTTTGCCGGAAACAAATCGGGATCTAAGCGTGTAAGACGACCGATTCCCGATACGCCGTTTATTACGTTTGTCCATGCAGTTTCAACATCATTTCCTACTGGCGTTATAGCGCCTAATCCTGTAATTACAACACGCTTTTTTTCCATTGCTATGACACTCCTTCTTCGTAATTATCTGCCCCAACGAAGCGCTACCGCACCCCACGTTAAACCGCCGCCAAATCCAACTAGCACAATGAGATCGTCGTCTTTAATGCGTCCATTCGTACGCTCCTCCACAAGGGCAAGCGGAATAGATGATGATGATGTATTGCCAAATTTTCGAATCGTTGTGCTCATTTTCTCCTCCGGCAGATTTAAACGCTGACGAGATGATTCCATAATGCGAATATTTGCCTGATGCGGAACGAGAAAATTAACATCTTCCTTCGTTAGTCCCGCTTTTTCAAGCACGCGCAGGCTTGAATCTCCCATTTGACGCACAGCAAATTTAAAGACTTCTCTGCCATTCATCGTAATATGTTCGCCTTGGTACAGGTGCATTCCTCCACTGCCATCTGCCCCTAGTTCAAACGATAGAACACCTCTTCCTTCCGAAACAGGACCCATAATCGCTGCTCCTGCTCCATCCCCAAATAACACAGCTGTATTTCGGTCATTCCAATCGACAATCTTTGAAAGCTTTTCGCTTCCGATTATAAGTACATATTTATAAGCGCCAGTTTGGATAAATTGCTGTGCCGTAATCATTCCGTACATAAAGCCAGCGCAGGCTGCACTAATATCCATTGCTGCTGCATGCTTTGCTCCAATTTGGTCTTGTACCATGCAAGCAACAGAAGGAAATGCATAATCCGGAGTAACCGTTGCTACTAAAATCAAATCTAATTGTTCCGCAGCAATTCCCGCATCCTCTAATGCTTGCTTCGCAGCTTCTGCTGCCATATGCGATGTATCTACATCATCAGAAGCAATACGTCGCTCTTCAATGCCAGTTCGTGTGCGGATCCACTCATCGGACGTATCCATCATTTGTTCCAAATCATAGTTTGTTACAATTCGTTCTGGAACATAGCTGCCGATTCCTAAAATTCCTGCATTCATGCTAATCCCCCACTTTATATCAATTATTAAGACTTGGTACTAATTTTAATGTATGATGATTTGTTTGTCCACTATGAGGAGATAGAAAAAAGCCGGTATCCCACCGACTTTATTCTCCCTTTTCCGCTAGGGCCTCTTGTCTGCCAAGCTCATACGCATCATTCATAACCTTCATGAGCAGCTCAAGCACAGGCTGAGCTTTTGCCAAATCAAGTTCTACCCCGCTTGACTCAAGCATTCCCTTAGCTTCCGGCAAATATTGCATCGCCATTTGTAAAAATTGCATATTACGTCCTTGATCCATGTTCTTTCTTCCTTTCAGCCTCAAACTTATCCCTTTCACCCTTTCAGAAAGTGTCAATTTCCAGCTAGAAGCTAACTCGACGCAGCAGGAAATTTTAGGGATAAAATGTAAATGTAACTACGCTTCTGTTTTTGCCTAACAGCTTGCCAATTAGCGAGTTTTCTCTATTATATCGGTAAAAAGGAAGAAAATTCAATAGATGTGCTATTTCATATCCTTATATAACTGTTTATACTTATTTACATGCAAAATCTGCTGCTCGAGTCCTTCCTGCAAAGAACAACTTGGACGGTACAAATAGCGTGTTCCTATTTTCAATTGCGATTTACTTTCTACTGTCCCGATGTTTCCATTGCCACAAAGAAGCTCAATCCCCTTTTTCCACTGTCCAGCTTCTTCACTTTCAATATAGTACGTTCCAGAAATACGCTCGGCGCCAAAACGATATAAGCATTGGGCTACATCCTCTACATAAACAGCATCATTACTATTTTCCTGCACTTCAACATTTGCTTCCTTCGATATAATCAATTGATGGTAGATCATAAAAGACGGCTGCCACGGACCATATACAGTCGGGACACGCAAAACAGCGAAGGATGGTGCAAGCTTCTCCAGCTTCTTTTCCAATGTATAAAACCATGCACCATTTGCTGTTCCAGATGATTTCTCTATATCTGCTGAAGCAACGGAAGCGTTTAGGGATGATAACATCACAAGTTGTTTCTCATGCTTTCTACAGAAGGAAATTGCTTCATCTAATGTACGCTGTACAAGGGATTGCTCAGGAAATTCTATCATCTGGTTTGGCTCACATAAGCAGAAATAAACAATATCCGGTGCCTGCTCACACGCCTCCCTCCAAGTTTCGCCACTTTCGATAGAATCGTATGAAAAATTCGCATGTCTGCCAATCAGCAGCAGTTTTTCTTCATTCAGTGGTGATAGCTCAAGCAAGCTTTCAATATCAAGAGCAATCACCTCCGTCCCCTCCAAAAGCAGCTTTTGTACGAGATGATATCCGACAAACGACAGTGCTCCTACTACAACTGCCCTCTTCATCTTCTTACCTCCTTTATCAAAGGCTGGCCAAGTAATGGGTATTCTTTACACTGTAAAAAAGTATAAATTTCCAGCTAGAAGTTCATTCGACGTAGTCGGAAATTTTAGGAACAAAGTATAAGGGCAACTACGCCTCTGTCTTCGCCTAACGGCTCGCCAGTCGGCGAGTTCTCTTCATAAATCTGCTTCATGTGTATGAAATGCTTGAAGGATTGGACGAACGACTTTATACTTAGCATCCTGCACATGGAACGAAAGCGAGATGGGGGACCCAGACTGAAATTGAAGCTGCTCATATTCCCGCACAATTATCTTTCGCTCCTTCCGCTCACTCGTTGGAACAAACATTCTTACCGGTACATGCGAGGAAAAGCTCCGGAACGTTTTGGAGCGAATCATCGCTGGTAAATCCTCCTCACACACCTCATATGCTGCTATGAGCTCGCGCAGCAGTCGTTTATAAAAAAACTTATGCTCACGCTCCAACTCCAAATGTCTCGGTAAGTCGAGACAAGGGTGCAGCATCACAGCCGAACGGATAGATTCCGGCATTGTGGCCATCATGTCAAGCGCAACAAGAGCGCCCATTCCTTCTGCTATAATATGAATTCTTTCATTCAAAATTTCCTTTTTCATCACAACATGATATAAGCGCTTTGCCAGTCGCACTGCTTTGTCATTCCCCCAATGTCGACCGTACAAGTTGGAAGTAAACACGGTGTACCCCTCGTTGCGCAACTCCTCCAAGAGATGCGCCTTCCCAACATGCTGCATCCATAAACTTGTACCACTCTCAACAAAGTGATTATAATCCCCCAGTATAAGCACTCCAAATCCATTCGGCTTTTCCGGAAGATGAATGACGCACGGCTCTTGTTCTAGAAAAAAGAAACGCTCCCTGATCTCCATTGTTCTCCCGCCTTAAAATGCCATTGTAAATGTTTCTTTTTTATAATGTATGTGTGCAGGGAGAATTTGCCTTGCAAAAGGTGTAAAAATATTTTCTATTTTCTATATCAATTTGTGTTAGAATAAGAATTGATTGAATGAAGAACGAATAGGAGTGTGAAAGGAATGCGTTTACTTTGGACGTTTATTTGGTCGTTCCTGCTTATGCAAATGATGAGCTACATAATCAGCTCTATGACAGGCAGTACATATGACTCAGGACAAGCAACTATCATGTCTGTTGTCGTGACTGTTTTGATTTTTATCATTTCCGCAATTCTTCCAAATGAGCCTGCTGGACAGCATCATTGATGTAGGAAAAGGGAACTCGATCTGTCGAGTCACCTTTTCTTCTAAACAGACAGCAAAGCCTGTCCAGATGTATTTCGATACATCTGGACAGGCTTTTTTACGAGGTAAGAAAGTATAACTTTTTATGGGGACACTGCCCGCTTCGGGAGCAGAGCAGACCGTGTTCGTTTTTCTTATATAGTCTTTAATACAAGCTCTCCCGATTGTTCGTCGACGATAACCGTACTATGATCTTGAATGTGACCTGCAATGAGCTCTCTTGCCAGTTTGGTTTCAATTTGACGTTGCATATAGCGCTTCAGCGGCCGCGCCCCATACAATGGATCAAAGCCCGCTGCTGCGATAAACGCCTTCGCGCCTTCTGTTAGCTGCAGTTCAATATCACGATCTGAAAGCCTTCTTTGCAATTCCACGCTCATTTTATCAACAATTTTTGTCATTTCCCTCGTGGTGAGCGGCTTAAATAAAATGACTTCATCAATGCGGTTGACGAACTCTGGCCTAAAGTGATTGCGAAGCAGGCTCATCACCCGTTCTCTCGTCCCCTCACCGATTGCCCCTTCTTCCTGCACATCCTCAAGCAGAATATGCGAGCCGATATTCGACGTCATAATAATAACCGTATTTTTAAAATCCACCGTTCGTCCTTGTGAATCTGTAATGCGCCCATCATCGAGTACCTGCAGAAGCACGTTAAATACTTCAGGATGTGCCTTTTCAATTTCATCAAGTAAAATGACAGAATATGGCTTGCGACGCACCGCCTCTGTTAGCTGTCCGCCTTCCTCGTAACCAACATACCCAGGAGGTGCTCCAATTAAACGAGAAACAGCATGTTTTTCCATATACTCAGACATGTCGATACGGATAATCTGCTCTTCGCTATCAAATAACGCTTGTGCAAGCGTCTTTGCGAGCTCTGTTTTTCCAACGCCTGTCGGTCCGAGAAACAAGAATGAACCAATCGGTCGGTTTGGATCTTGGATGCCGGCTCGAGCACGCAGCACCGCATCAGAAACAAGCTGCACTGCTTCCTCTTGTCCGATAACACGCTCTGCCAAAATATCTGTCAGACGAAGCAATTTTTCTCGTTCCCCTTCCACAAGTTTTGTAACCGGGATTCCTGTCCAACGCGAGACAATCGCTGCGATTTCTTCTTCTGTCACTTCCTCGCGCAGCAAGCGATTTTCCTGTTTGTTTTCCTTCTCCTCTGCTTCTTTTAAGGTGCGCTCGAGCGCTGGAATACGACCGTGCCGAAGCTCCGCAGCCTTATTTAAATCATAGCTTCCTTCCGCCTCCTCGAGCTCATGACGCAACCGTTCTAGCTGCTCACGCAGGCTGCGAACACGCTGAATTTCATCCTTTTCCTGCTGCCACTGCGCACGCATCACAGTTGTTTGCTCCTTTAAATCAGCAAGCTCACGACGCAAAGTTTCCAAACGCTCCTTGCTTCGTTCATCTGTTTCTTTTAGCAGCGCAGCCTCTTCAATTTCAAGCTGCATCATGCGCCGCATAACTTCATCTAGCTCCGTTGGCAGCGAATCAATTTCCGTTCGAATGGTTGCACATGCTTCGTCCACCAAATCAATTGCTTTATCTGGCAAAAAACGATCGGAAATATAACGATCAGATAGTACAGCCGCGGCAACAAGAGCACGATCGTGAATATTCACACCATGATGAATTTCAAACCGCTCCTTTAAACCGCGCAAAATCGAAACGGTATCCGTGACAGTCGGCTCTTCGACAAGCACCTGTTGAAAACGGCGCTCGAGTGCTGGATCCTTCTCAATATATTTTCGATATTCATCAAGCGTTGTTGCACCGATGCAATGTAACTCGCCTCGCGCTAACATCGGCTTTAGCATATTACCCGCATCCATCGCCCCCTCTGCCTTACCCGCTCCAACAATCGTATGCAGTTCATCAATAAACAACAAAATACGTCCTTCGCTTTTCTTAACCTCATTTAATACCGCCTGCAGACGCTCCTCGAATTCACCGCGAAACTTTGCCCCTGCTACAAGAGCGCTCATATCAAGCGCAAAAACAATTTTATCCTTTAGTCCTTCTGGTACATCCTTACGCACAATACGCTGCGCTAGTCCTTCGGCTATTGCTGTTTTTCCGACTCCCGGCTCTCCAATTAAAACTGGATTATTTTTCGTTTTGCGTGATAAGATGCGGATCACACGGCGAATTTCACTATCTCGTCCAATCACCGGATCCATTTTACCAAGACGCGCCTGTGCCACAAGATCTCGACCGTATTTTTCCAATGCTTCATATGTCGCTTCCGGATTTTGACTTGTCACGCGTTGATTCCCCCTTATATCCATCAATGTACGCAGCAATCGTTCCCGTTTTAATTGAAATCTTGTGAAAAGCTGTCCAATTGCTGTCGATTCCTTTTCATCGCTCATCACAAGCAAAATATGCTCTACAGACATATAATCGTCTCGCAGCCGCTTTACTTCCTCCTCCGCACGTACAAACAACCGCTGAAGCCCTTGTGTAATATATACCTTTCCAGCCTCTGCTCCGCTTCCTGTCACACGAGGTTTTCGTTCTAAGAGCTGCTGCACTTCTTGTTGAAACTGTTCTATAGAAACACCAAGCTTTTGCATAACCCTTGCCGTTAAACCATCCTCCTGCTCCAGCAATGCTGCGAGTACGTGAACGATATCTACTTCCTGATGAGAACGTTCAACTGCAATAGATTGTGCCCGTAGCACAGCTTCCTGCATTTTTTGCGTCATTTTATTCAAATCCATTTCTATCCCCTCACTTCTTTGACTTATTTTGACCTTTATTTTTATTATAGGAAAAATTCATGATTTTATAAAGTAAAAGCAAATGACTTAAACAGAGTTATGTATAATCCCCAAAAAACCATCTCCCGCAATGGAAGATGGTTTTTTGGTAAAATGTTAGCGTGTTTTAGGCGCGTATGTCCATTGACGGTCATCATTTGTATTTTCAGGAAAACGATCTCCAGCTTTCAGCTTGATCTGTTTCGGATCCTGAATGCCGCTGCCGTTGCCTGTTTCCCCGATTTCAATATAAACTCCGTTATTTGGCGCCTTTTGTCCTGCTCGAAAACGGTGACTTTGACCCATGATGCACTACTCCTTTCAAAAGAAAAAGTCATTACATCATTATTGTGCCCGAAGATAAGAGTTTCTTTCTGTTATGTTTAGGAATTGAACTCTCCCGCCTCTTAGGTCTGCTTTCCGAAAAAGACTTTCATACAATAATGATTTAGAGCATACATTTGATAAAAGAAACTCGCCAATTGACGAACGGTTAGGCGAAGTTGCACGCATACTTTTCCTAAAACATAAAAAACTGACCCTATCCGGTCAGTAAACAAAGGAGAGTTAACAATTTATACGAGAAGATTACAATGTCATTATACAAGCTTTTCTCTCCTATTGTAGCCCCTTTCACAACCTTTACACAATTTCCAAAAATTTGAAGATCCTCTTGGCGTGTGGAAATAGTAGACAGAAAAAGAGAAAAAGGATTAAAATGGAAGAACACAACTACTCCTAAAAAGGTGAGCCTATGCGAAATCAACATTTAATTGCAATCGATTTAGATGGTACGTTATTAAACGATGACAAAAAAATTTCTGAGCGTAATAAAGCCACTCTCCAAAAAGCACGGGAGCACGGCCATCTTGTCGTCATTTCCACAGGCCGTCCGTATCGGGCAAGCAATCTGTATTATCAGGAACTAAATCTCGATACTCCAATCATCAACTTTAACGGTGCCTACGTCCATCATCCACTAAATCCCTCATGGGGCACATATCACTCACCTCTTGAGCTCTCAACAGCCCAGGAAATCATACAAGCGTGTGCAGCATTTGGTGTAAAAAATATGTATGCCGAGGTTATAGACGATGTATATACACACTACCTCGATGAAGGCGTGCAGCATATTTTCCAGTTCGGCTCCCCAAAGATATATACGGGAGACTTGCTTCATATTTTAACAAAAGAGCCAACGTGCTTGCTAATTGATGCGAATGAACAAGAGGTGGAAAACATTCAGAAGCATTTAACAGATGTTCACGCAGAAGTCATTGATCATCGCAAGTGGGCAGCACCCTGGCATATTATCGAAATTGTTCGAAGCGGCCTCAATAAAGCAATTGGCTTAAAGAGAGTAGCCGATTACTACTGCATTGGAGCGGAGCGTATTATCGCCTTTGGTGATGAAGACAATGACTTTGAAATGATTGAATTTGCCGGAAACGGCGTGGCAATGGGCAATGCGATTCCAGAGCTGAAGTCGTTATCAAATCACGTGACGTTAACAAATGAAGAGGATGGTATCGCTGTCTTCTTGGAGGAATATTTAGGCTTGTAAGTCGTTTCCATTCATAGCCCGAAGCGCAATGTACATACTATAAAGGACACAGCACGTGTCACAGCTTTTCTGCTAATTCAAAAGGGGGAATAGACGATGGGTAAGCGCAATAAGTCCAAACGTTTTATTCAGCAAGGTTCAGATACGGTTTCTAAACATGATGAACAATTCCCTTATCGGTCTACATTAGCCGAAGCAGAGGCTCGAAAAGAGCGGGCTAACTCGACTCTCGGAGGTGTATAACAATGGGCAATCTGTTGTTTCAGCAAGCGAGAGAAGCAGTATCCCTTGCCTTAAACACAACTGGCAGCGGACAGCATGAAATGGTGGAAAAAGCAAAAAATGCTTTAACCTCCGCTTATACGCACTCTTCCACTGCCGAAAAGGCACAACTGCGCGAGATGCAGGAGCAGTTGCAAAATATGTCCTAAATGTAACGGGAGAACCCGATTTCGGGTTCTCCTTTCTTTTTTCCTTCTTTCTTGCATCAAGCAAAATGAATCAGATTCGCTTTTCTTTTACTGGAATTCCAGTGGTAGGTGGGGAAGGTTCATTCCTTGCGAAACAAACCTAATACACTTTCCGTATGAACAACATTTGCAAACGCCTTTGGATCAACCTCATTGATGATACGCTCGATCGCATACAACTCATAACGTGTAATCACAATCATCAGCATCTCTTTTTGCTCATTTGTAAATGCCCCTGTCGCCGGCAGCGTTGTAATGCCTCGTACAAGACAAGATTGAATAGCCTTGCGCAATGCGGCACCATTTTTCGTTACAATAAACACAGTCAGCTTCACGTGGCGTGTATGAATCATATCAATTACACGCGATGACGCATATAGCCCTACAAGAGTATACAGCGCCTTCTCCCACCCATACACTGCGCCTGCCGTTAGAATAATAAGCGAGTTCAACGTGAAAAAGTATGTTCCAAGCGGCCGCTCCTTCACGCGCGACAGAATCATGACAATAATATCCATCCCGCCGGTCGAAGCTCCCCACTTCAGGGTAAGTCCAGAACCAATCGCAAGAATCACACCGCCGAACACAGCATTTAGCATAATATCATGAGACAGTGTGAGAACAGGGACCATTTCTAAAAACAATGTCATAAAGGCAATACTAACAAAGCTAAACAGTGTAAATGATTTCCCGATTTTTCGCCAGCCCAATATAACAATCGGAATGTTGAACACAATATACAGCATACCTGTTGAAAGGACAATGGGTGTAAATTTGCTTACTATACCAGAGAGAAGCTGTGCTACTCCGACAAAGCCGCTTGCATATACATTCGCCGGGATTAAAAATAAATTCATCCCAATTGCATTTAACAGTGCACCAAAGATAATCACAAACGTTTTCTTACCTATTTCAATGGAACTCATCTTGAGCTTCACATGTATGCTCCTTCCTGCTTGTTCCTTGTACATAGTCTTAACGGAAACGGAAATGATAAACGTAGAAACAGCTAAGGAGGGATATAGGATGCCAAAAACTAGCGATAATGACAAAAAAGCGCATGACAACAATGCAAAGCATATGCAAAAAAATATGCAGGTACAAGAGAATTATCAAGCAGGTAAACATGACTACTCAAAGAAAACTGACCATCGCTAAGACCGGGAAATTTCCCGGTCTTGTTTTTACAAGATAAGAAAATCTAACTTTTCGGGGTGACGAAGAGAGAGGCGTGGCTATACTTGTACTGTATTCCTAAAATTTCCGACTACGTCGCATTCGCTTCTCGCTGGAAATGTCTACTTTCTTACAATGAAACAAAAAACAGCACCATCCATCAGTGCTGTTCTTTTTACTAATCCCTCTTAAAATATGTCCATCCTTCCTCCTGATAGACTTTGCCTTCCTTCATGAGCTTCCCAAGCGCCCTCTTAAATGCTCCTTTACTCATTTGGAAACGCTCCTTAATATCCTCTGGCGCACTTTGGTCGCTAAATGGCATCGCACCGCCGCGGCCTTCCATATATTCATATAAAGCCTGTGCATCCTCATCCATCCCCTCCTGTTTGCGAGGCAGAAGAGATACGTTAACAGTCCCATCGTCTTTTACTGCAATGATGCGGCCCGTTACGCGCTCACCGATGCGGGGCTCTTGTTTGCGTTCTGATTGATGGATAAATCCTAAGAAATGCTCATCCGTTAGAATGAATGAACCTGTACGAATGGCACGATACACGCGGGCACTTACATTTTTGTTAAACATCGACTGCGTAGCAGCAACCGCCAATTCCTTCAGATCCTCATCCTGCGCAGGCAGGGCAATTAAACGATCTCGTCCCGTCAGTTTAAGACGACAATACAATTCGTCTCCCTCCTGCGGCCAAACACCGAAAAAACCAGAAAACTCATCACCGGGAATTAAAATATCCTTTGAAACGCCAATATCAACAAATACACCCATACCCTGGGATACTTTCACAACCTCTACCCAGCCAAAATCCTCCGTTGTAATGAGCGGTGTCTTCATCGTTGCCGTTAAGCGTCCTTTATGATCATGATATAAAAACACATCAAGCTCGTCGCCCTCCGCAATCTCACCAGCAACTTCATTTTTATGCAAAAATACTTCCTCTTGCTCATTACCTACCATATATCCAATTTCTGTCTCGCGCAAAACCTCGACCTGTTCTATTACTCCTGCTTGCAGCATCATACTTACAAATCCCTTCTATAATAAAAATATGCTATGTATTAGTTTGCCAAACAAAGCCCCATTATACCACGTTTTTTTCTATCATTTGTCCAATCCGCCCATTTTCCTTATAATATAGCATATACATATAGTTTGGAGGGATTATTTATGTCAAAGGAAAGCTCTTTTGATATTGTCTCAAAGGTCGAATTACCAGAGGTTACAAATGCCATTAACCTCGCATTGAAGGAAATTCAAACGCGCTATGACTTCAAAGGAAGCAAGAGCGACATCAAGCTCGAAAAGGAATCTCTCGTTCTGACATCCGACGATGAATACAAGTTAAGTCAATTAACAGATGTTCTCTTAAGTAAGCTCGTAAAACGAGGCGTTCCGATTAAAAACTTAGACTATGGCAAGATTGAAAATGCATCCGGTGGTACAGTTCGTCAATACGTTAATCTCAAGCAAGGCATTGACAAAGACACAGCAAAGGTTCTCAATACGATTATTAAAAACTTAAAGCTAAAGGTGAAAAGCCAAATCCAAGATGACCAGCTTCGTGTCACAGGCAAAAGCCGCGACGATTTACAAGCAGTTATCGCAGCTGTTCGTGAAGCGGATGTGCCGGTTGAATTGCAGTTTATTAATTATCGATAAGGGTAGGTTTTTTAGAAAGAATACCGTATTCTATTCCTAGAATACGGTATTCTTTCTACGTAATCCAGTTCGATACTTTCTCCTCTGCCAAGAAGTCCTGACATCATAACTACACGACTTTTATACTAATACTGTACAGAAGCTGCTATTTTTTACTACGGCCTGTTTTCGTGGCGAAAGCGTGCTCCTCATATAAACACAATGTCTGTGTTTACATACCATAAAAAAACAAGTGCTATCGCTTTTTATGTGATGCTTATTCACGCTCTCATCATTGAATCAGTCGGTTTTCATTTTCTGCTTCACAGCTGGAACCCGATTGTTGCCCTTGTCGCGCTTATTCTCAATTTGTATACGCTTCTTCTATTTTTAGCAGAAATACAAGCGCTGCGATTAGCCCCCTTTATACTAACGGATAACCATCTTTATTTACAGGTTGGGGTGATGAAGAGACTCAAGGTTTCTTTGCAGGATATAAAAAGCATCCATGCCTATGAAGGACCGGAAAAGGAGATATTCGATGCGGTGCTCGTTGATTTTATGAAAGAGCAGCCGGCCTTTGAAATTACCTTTCATACGCCGCAAACAGCTCAGCTATTGTATGGTTTCACAAAAACTGTAACAAAGGTGCACCTCCGGCCAGATAAACCACAGCAGTTTTATACGGTTCTCACTGAAAATTTAAGTGAAATTTACGAAAATGATCATTAAAGAAAACTCGCCGATTGGCGAGCCCTGCCCCCGTGCGAAGACAGAGGCGTAGTTCCTAAAATTTCTCACTACGTCGAATTGT
Source organism: Ectobacillus funiculus (assembly GCF_004138295.1). Taxonomy (GTDB): domain Bacteria; phylum Bacillota; class Bacilli; order Bacillales; family Bacillaceae_G; genus Ectobacillus; species Ectobacillus funiculus. The sequence continues at coordinate 102,110 of NZ_SCFM01000025.1, forward strand.
CCTCCAGCTAGAAATTTATACTTTCTTAAAGTGTAAAAAATCCCGATGAGGTTGGGGGTTCATCGGGATTTTTCTCCTGTCACTATTTCTTCTCAGACCAAACCTTCGCATGCAGCCCTAATAACCATTTATGCTCTTCTTCCATCATACGGTCAGTCCATGGATTATTATGTTATCGTACAGGACTATAATTACAGCCCTGTTTTTTCATTAATATAACGGCGGGCCTTCACCGCATATTCAAACGGATTCGCTAATGCCGGATCTTGCTCAGCCTCAACAACAAACCAGCCTGTATAATCAGACGCCGCAAGTGTTGTAAATACCTCGTCAAATTCAATGGAGCCATCACCTGGAACAGTGAAGGCACCTGCCTTTACTGCCTGCAAAAAGCTTAAATCCCCTTCCTTCACACGAGCCACCACTTCTGGGCGAATGTCTTTTAAATGCACATGCTTAATGCGAGGCAGGTGCTTTTTCAGTACATGAATTGGATCCTCACCTGAGAATACAAGATGTCCTGTATCAAACAATAAAGAAACTAAATTTGGATCTGTTAGCTCCATGAGCTTATCAATTTCTGCTGTTGTTTGAATCCCTGTTCCCATATGATGGTGGAATACAATCGCCATATCCCTCTCCGCGGCCAGCTCACCAAGACGATGCAAGCCAGCTACTAATAGCTTCCACTCTTCTTCCGTAAAGACAGGCTTTGCTTTGTAAACAGGTACCGCTTGACCTTGCACACTTTTTCCTTGCTCCGATACAACAATGACCTTCGCACCCATCATATGTAAGAAATCACGGTGCTCAATGAATGCCTCTACCGTTTCCTCTAGAGGTTTTGTTGTCAAAAATGCGCTAAACCAAGCGCTTGCGATTTGCAATCCCCGAAGCGATAATGCCTTTTTCAGTACCTCCGTATCACGAGGATACTTATTTCCTACTTCACTGCCAGTGAATCCAGCTAATGCCATTTCACTTACGCACTGCTCAAATGTATTCTCGCCGCCAAGCTCTGGAAGATCATCATTTGTCCACGCAATTGGTGCGATTGCTAGTCTGATTGTATTTTCTTTAAACATATCTATTCCCTCTCTTATTTACTGTGCCGTTACTGTTTCGTGTTCAATCTTGACAGGGCGTCCTGCTAAGAAGGATTCCTTTGCGGCCTTTGCGATTCTCTCTGCCTGCAAGCCATCATTACCAGTGCAAAGCACCTTTTCACCTGCTAGGATCGTCTTTGCAAATTGTGTAACTTCCTCGATATATGCTTGTGTATAGCGCTCAAGGAAGAAATATAATGGCTTGTCCCTTACCACGCCTTCCACTGTAGATACTTCTACCGTTGTTGGGCGGCAGTTATCGGCTGTTGCTGCTCCTTTTGCCCCAAATACTTCCACACGCTGATCATATCCATATACAGCTTGACGGCTATTATCAATCACTCCAATTGCCCCATTTGCAAATTTCAAAGTAACAATAGCAGTATCGATATCTCCTGCTTCGCCAATCGCAGGATCAACTAAAACCGCTCCCTGAGCAGACACTTCCACTACTTCACTATTCATTACATAACGTGCCATATCAAAATCATGAATCATCATATCCATGAACAGACCGCCTGAAGTAAGAATGTAATCAACGCTTGGTGGCTGCGGGTCTCTAGATGTGATTTTCAGAATATGAGGCTGTCCAATTTCCCCCTGCTGCACAAGGTCTCGTACCTTTTTAAAATTCGGATCAAAACGACGGTTAAAGCCAACCTGTAATTGTACGCCCTCTTCTTCTACTACACGCAGCGCTTCGATTGTCTGCTCTGCAGAGAAGCTGACCGGCTTTTCACAGAAAATATGCTTCTTCGCACGTGCTGCCTCCTGAATAATTTGTGCATGTGTGCTTGTTGGAGAGCAAATAAATACCGCATCAATTTCAGGATCTGCCAATAAATCCTGATAATTT